>NZ_JBIVPT010000011.1:0-247290 GCF_044754785.1 Streptomyces sp. NPDC092952
GCCGACGCCGACCTCGCGGGGCGGATCGACTGGTCGATGGTCAGCGTCGACTCGACGTCCTGCCGGGCCCATCAGCACGCGGCCGGCGCCCGCAAAGCCCGGCCACGGATCCCGAAAAAAGAACGACGCCCCGGCACCATCGCCCCGACGAGGGACTCGGACGGTCCCGGGCCGGCCTGACCTGCAAGATCCACCTCGCCGGTGAGGGCGGCTGCCGCCCCATGGCCCTCGTGGTCACACCGGGCCAATGGGGCGACGCCCCGCAGTTCGTGGAGGTCCTGGACCGGATCCGGGTCCCCCGGCCACTGGGCGGACGGTCCCGGACACGACCCGACCATGTCAGCGGCGACAAGGCCTACAGCTCCCGTCGAAACCGCTCCTACCTGCGTCGGCGTCGAATCCGGCACACGATTTCGGAACCGAAGGACCAGCGGGCAAACCGCCGACGCAGAGGCAGCCGGGGTGGCAGGCCCACCGGCTTCGACCGTGAGCGCTACCGACGGCGCAACGAGGTCGAGCGGACCATCAACCGGCTGAAGAACTCCCGCGCGGTCGCAACCCGCTACGACAAGCGGGCCTACGTCTTCCACGGCACCGTCACCGCAGCAGCGGTCCGGCTCTGGCTCCGCCAGTGATCCGCCGGACAGTGCCTAGGCCGCCGGTGTCTGGCCTCCACCGGCGTCTCGGCCAGAGTCGGGTCGTCCCAGGGCAGCGTGACTGGCACCGGCGCGAACTGCTCCATCTGTGGCGGTCATGGTCAATCGGATAGTTCCGGCGCATCGGCCGTTCACGGGGATCTCTCGACGACATCTCGCTTTTCTGGACGAGGAGTTGGCTGCACCATGGCAGGCCGGGAACACGATGAAGGCCACCACGACCGCCGACTGGCGGGGCCGCACGTTGTGGACCGATGCTCTGCGGCCCGGACGTATGCACGACGCCACGGCAGCCCGCAACGAAGGCATCGGCGTCTGCTTCCAGCACTTCCCCAACGTTGAGGTTCCCCTCGACGACGGCTACCTCGATCTGAGCCCCGACCACCACGGCCACCGCTCAGTCCTGAACAGCGGTCCTCCAACGGACCAGCACGCCTCACCCACTGTCACGCACCAACTCGTAACTCGCTTGTCCCGTAGGAGTGTCGGCCCCGCGCCTGCGGGGGTGCTGCCGTCGGTGGTGGGGGCGTGGTTCAGGTGATGGGGGTGGTCAGGGTGCCGATGCCGTTGATGGTTACCTCGACCACGTCGCCGGCTCTCAGGTACCAGCGGGGGGTGCGGGCCCGGCCCACGCCGCCGGGGGTGCCGGTGAGGATGAGGTCCCCGGGGCGGAGGGGCAGCATGGTGGAGACGTACGCGATCAGTTGAGCGGGGGTGAAGAGGAGATCGTCGAGCGCGTGTTCCTGGACTGTCGTGCCGTTGACCGTGGTGCGCAGTGTCGCGGTGGCGGGGTCGAAGGCGTCGGGCGTGGTGAGGACCGGGCCTACCGGGGTGGAGCGGGCCCAGATCTTGCCCTGGAGCCATTCCGTGGTGCGGTACTGCCAGCCGCGCATCGAGATGTCGTTGGCGACGGTGTACCCGGCGATGCAGTCGGCGGCCTCGCGCTCGTCCACCCGGTACGCGGTGCAGCCGACGACGACCGCGAGTTCGCCCTCCCAGTCCATCTCCGGGTCCTCCGGGACGGTGGCCACGGGGTCGGCCGGGCCGGTCAGGCTGTCGGCGAACTTCGCGAAGAGGGTGGGATGGGAGGGGAGGGCCCGGCCCATCTCCTCGATGTGGCTCGTGTAGTTGAGGCCGGTGCACAGCACCTTCGACGGGTTCGGTACGACTATGTCCAGCTCGGCCCCCGCGGCCGGGATGCGCCGCCCGTCGGCGTCGGCCGCGAGCCGGTGCCAGTTCTCGTCGCGCAGCAGGGCGCCGATGTCGGCGTAACCGGGGATCTCGGTGAACGCGTCGCCGTCCAGGCGGGCCGCGACCGTTCCGTCGGCGGTGCGTACGGTTGCCAGTTTCATGATCTTCTCCTCCTTTTCTTCCGCGGGGCGCGTTCAGGCGCCGGCGGCGGTGTGTCCGGGGACGACCAGGTCGAAGAATCCCCAGTGCGCACCGGCGGGCAGGGTGCCGGACAGCATGCGTCCGCACTTCTGCGTCACGATGTGCGAGGAGCCCCGGTGCTGGCTGCCTGCGTGACTGTCACGGAAGAAGCGCTGGAGCACGCCGTCCCGCATGACCCGTGCTCCGGCGAACCGGTGCACGAGCTGGCTGATCTCCACCGCGGTCCGGCCGGAGAGGCTGCACGCGAGACGCGACATCGTCTCCTGCTCGTCGCTGAGGCGCGTCCCGGTCGAGAGCGTCGACTCGTTCTCGCGCCATGTCTCGCGGAGCAGCGCCATCGTGCCGCGGACGTGGGAGAAGTGGCGGGCGAACTCGCCGAAGAACTCGTCGCTGGTGACCGGGGACTCCTGTGCCGGGTCCTTGCTGAGAGTCAGTTCGCGCAGCTCGTCGAGCATGCGACGGCCGACCCCCTGCGACCAGGCGGCCTGGTGCAGTCCGGCGCAGAGGGCGGGGCTCAGCCGGTTCGCGGGGCGGCCGCGGCGGACGTGGTCCGGGCCGATGCCGTACACGTACGCGTCCTCGACCCGTACGTCCTCGGCCCGGTAGTCCAGGCTCGCGGTCGCGCGCAGCCCCAGCATGTTCCAGTTGTCGCTGATCCGTACGGCGGACCGGGGGACGAGGCAGACCACCCGTTCGCCGGTTCCCTCGACCGTGGCGCCGAGGTTGAGGTGCGTGGCCATGGAGGCGCCGGGGGCGAACTGCCATACACCGTCGACCCGGTAGCCGCCCGCGACGCGCACGGCCCGGCCGGTGAACGACGCGGACTGCCCGGCCACCAGCGGGTCCGCGCCGTCGGCGAAGAGTTCGGCCACGGCCTCGTCGCCCAGGTGGGCGGCGGCCGTCGCGGTTTCGCTCGTCAGGGCACGGACGAGCCAGCCCAGCGAGGCGTCCGCGTGGGACAGCTTTTCCATGACGTCCAGGACCTGGAGCGGGGAGGCGTCCAGGCCGCCGAGCTCGGTGGGCACGGTCAGCCTGAGGATTCCGCTGTCGCGCAGGGCGTCCTGGACCGCGGGGGTCGGGCGGCGCAGCCGCTCGCTGTCGGGGGCCTCGTTCAGCAGGAGGGGGCGGATGGCGTCCAGCCGCGCGAGGAGGTCGGCGAAGTCGGAGGGGGCGGGGGTGGTGGACCGGGTCATGGTCAGCTCCTGTCCGAACGGGTGCCGTTGGCGGTGCCGTCCTCGGTTTCCTGGGCCAGTGCGCTCCACTGGCCGCGGTAGAAGAGCAGGGGCCGGGCGTCGTCCTGCTGGCCGTAGGCGGTCACGCGGCCGAGCACCAGGACATGGTCCCCGCCGTCGTAGCCGGCCCAGGGTGTGCACTGGAAGTAGGCGGGTGAGCCGCCGACGCGCGGAGCCGGACCGTCCGTGATCCAGTCGATGGGCCGGTCCTGGGGCTTGCCCGCGAAGTGGAGCGCGGTGTCGAGCTGGTTGTCCCCGAGGACGTTGACCGCGAAGGGGCGTTCCAGCAGGTGGGTGAGGGCGCGCGAGGTGCGCTGCATGGACACCAGCACCAGTGGCGGGTCCAGGGACACCGAGGTGAAGGAGTTCACGGTCACGCCGTAGTGGTCGTTGCCCGACCGGTAGGTGAGGACGACGACGCCGGTGGCGAAGTTGCCCAGGGTGTTGCGGAGTTGGCGCGGATCGGGGAGGGGAGGGTACGTGGCGTCCGACGCGGGAGGGGTGGTGTCGGCGGCCTTCTCGTAGATCTCTGCGTCCCACATGATGTCGGTCATGGGCGAACCTTCTGGATGAGTCGTGGCGTCCCGCCCGCGGGGTGCGGAGGAGCCGGGGAGGGGGGCGGAGGAGTCGGGGTGGGGGCGGTCGGCGGCCGCGGAGGGGTGTGGGACGCGGCCGCCGACCGAGGGAGAGGAGGGATCAGAGGGCTTCTTCGACGGCGTCCTCGGTCGCGGCGAAGGTGGTGCCGGTGCCCTCGGGCAGCCGGGCCCGGAGCAGCGGGTACAGGAGGAGCGCCGTGACGAACGACACCAGGAAGCCGAGGGCGAAGACATCGGTGGCCATCAGGACGATGCCGACGCAGGCGGACACGATCAGCGTGATGACTCCGGCCCAGTTCCACTTCTCCACCCGGTGGGTGCGGCTGTCGTACCGTGCCTTGCGCACCAGGTAGTAGTCGGCGATCATCACGCCGCACATACCGAGGGTCATGGCGCCGAGGTAGGCGAGGTAGGTGGAGAACTTCTCCAGGATTCCGGCGCCGATCATCACCAGGGCGATGACGTTTCCGACGACCACCATCGCCGCTCTGCCGGGTTTCCTGTCAGTGAGGGCGTTGACCAGGTTGACCAGTGAGAGCGAGCCGGAGTAGGCGTTGATGGCCTGTGCCTTGGCCTGCGCCGCGTAGATGGTGACGAAGCCCATCCAGGCGGCGAAGATGACGAAGAAGGCGCCGGTGTTCTGCATGACGAGGTCGCTGCCGGCCGCACCCGCCGCTTCCACGGTCAGGTTCTTGTCGTGCTTCATGAGGTACGTGACGACATCGGGCATGCCGCCGATGACGACGAGCGACCCCAGGACGGTCATCAGGACGTTCTGGGTGATCGGACCGGCCGCGGCCAGGACCGTGACGTCGCGGCGCGTACGGCAGTAGCGGGCGAAGTCCGTGGTGACGAGGGCGATGGTTCCGGCCGTCGCGCCCATGAGCGATATCGCGGCCTCGAACTTCGGCCACAGGCCCCCGGGGACGACGCCCGCGTAGCGGAACACATCCATCGGGTCGGCGCCCTCGATCACGTAGATGTGAATGATCATGTAGATCGTGACGAGGAGCGTGACCGCCGTCAGGACCCCGGACGCGCGCAGGGCGAGCTTGAGCCCGAAGACGGCGAGCGCGATCCACAGCAGGGACATGAGGCCGTAGAGCAGGATGCGCGTCGTCCAGGAATCGGACAGGTCGAACATCAGCAGGGTGCCCTGGTAGAGCAGGGCCGACTCCATGGCGAGGAAGCCGAGGATCATGAACGCGAAGATCGCCGAGCCGATCGACGATCCCCGCAGACCGAACCCGAAGAACCGGGAGGTGAGGGTGCTGGACATGCCGGTCTCGAAGGCCATCCGCCCGAGTGCCTTGCCGAGGAAGACCCCGAGGGCCGCGACGAGGGCACCGACGATCAGTCCCACGGTGAAACCGGCGAGGACGACGGTGAAGCCCGCGATGGCGAAGACGACGAGCGCGGTGGCGACGCTGACCGGGCTGAGAGCGAGCTGGTAGCCGCTCCGGCGCTCGGCCGCCGGGACGCTGGCCAGGGCATGGTCCTCAGCCGCGGTGGCCAGCGTCGAGTCGGTGGATCTCGGCAGATTCGTTGATGATGACGACACAGTTCCTACCCATCGGAGGAGAAGGGGCGCCCGCGGCGCGTTCCGCGGGGGAACGCGCCGGGTGTCGCCGTATTCGGTCAGTCCGTGCTGCAGCCCGCGATGGCGATGGCCTCGATCTCGACGAGGATTTCCGGCTTGGCCAGGGCGGCGACCTGGACCAGCGAGCAGGCGGGGAAGTCGCCGGTGAAGAATTCCTCGCGGGCCTTCCACACCTGGGCGTTGTCACTCATGTGCGTGACGAAGATGGTCATTTTGACGACGTCGTCCATGGCGCCGCCGGCGGCCTCGACCATGTCCTTGATCTTCTGGAAGACGACCCTGGACTGTTCGTAGGCGGTGTCGCCGAGGAGGGTCTCGCCGTCCTTGCCGCGCGCGGTCATGCCGGAGACGAGGATCAGGTCGTCGACGCGGAGACAGTTCGACCAGGTCCGGTCCGCCGGTTCACGGACGGCGTCGGAGAAGAAACGTTCCTTCTTCATGGTTGCGGTGGTCCTCACAGGTCGATTCGGCTGTCCCAGGCGGAGGTTCCGCCCCAGTTCACGCAGACGCTCTGGCGGCGCATGAATCCCTGCCAGGCGGTGGAACCCGCCGTACGGCCGCCGCCGGTCTCCTTCTCGCCACCGAACGCGGCGCCGACATCGGCACCCGTGGTGCCCATGTTCACGCGCACGATGCCGCAGTCGCTGCCACGGGCGGACAGGAAGGTCTCGATGTGGTTCAGGTCGGTGCTGTGCATGCCCGAGGCCAGCCCCTGGGCCACACCGTTGTGGATCTCGATGGCCTCGTCGAGCTCGTCGTAGACCAGCACGGAGACGATCGGGACGAAGGTCTCGGACTGGGCGATCTCGAAGTGCGGCTCCACACCGGTGACGATCGCGGGCTCCACGTACAGGCCCGGACGGTCCATCACCTTGCCGCCGTACACCACGGTGGCTCCGTCGAGCTCGGCGCGGGCGAGGACGTCGCGGTAGTCCTCCACCGCCTGCGCGTCGATCAGCGGGCCGACGACGGTGTCCGGGTCCCTCGGGTCCCCGATGGTGATCTGGTCGAAGGACTTCTTCATCAGCTCGACGAGCCGGTCGGCGATGCTCCGGTGCGCGATGACCCGGCGGGTGCTGGTGCAGCGCTGGCCGGTGGTGCCGACCACGCCGAACGTCAGCGCCTTGGCGGCGAGTTCGAGGTCGGCGGTCTCGTCGACGATGCAGCCGTTGTTGCCCGAGCACTCCAGCTGGTACCGGCGCCCGAGCGTCGACCCGACGATCTCCGCGACCTTGCGTCCGACGCCGGTGGAGCCGGTGAAGGAGACCATCGCGACCCGGGTGTCGGCGATCAGCCGCTCGGCGACGGCATTGTCGGCCGGGATGAACAGCGAGAAGACGCCCTCGCACCCCATCTCCGCCGCCGCCTGGTTGACCAGCTTCTGCACCGCGATCGCGGTGAGCGGCACCTTGGGGCTCGGCTTCCAGACCACGGTGTTGCCCGCGATCGCGGAGAGGAACCCGTTCTGCGCCCAGACGGCGGCCGGGAAGTTGTACGCGCTGATCAGCCCGATCACGCCCAGCGGCAGCCACTGGTCGTACATGCGGTGCTCGGCGCGCTGCGACTGCTGGGTGAAGCCGTACAGCATCCGCGCCTGACCTGCGGCCAGCGTGGACATGTCGACGGCCTCGCGCAGTTCACCCTTGGCCTCCATCGTCGACTTGCCGGTGTCGAGGGAGACGACGGCTGCCAGACCGTCGATGTTCTCCTCGATCAACTGACCGATGCGGCGCACGAACTCACCGCGACGCGGCGCCGGAACCATCCGCCACTTCTTCTGCGTCTCGACGGCCGCCGCCACGATGCGCTCGTAGTCCTCGGCGTCGGAGGCGGCGATCCGTCCCACGGTCGTGCCGTCGGCGGGGCAGAGCGCCTCGATGATCGGACGGTCCTCGACGGCACCCCAGCCGAGGGAGTCCGTGTAGGTGCCGGAATGCACGTGGTCCAGGCCGAACGCGGCCAGTACCTTCTCGGTGTCGAACAGGGCCCCGGCCCTACCCGTTGTGCGCTGCGTGTGGTCGGTCTCGGTCATCGTCACTTCTCCTCACTCCCCGCCGATGGGGCGGTTCCGGCGAACTCCTGGCTGCACTGGGGCACATCAGTCCTTCGCAAGGAAGTCCCCGATCGTCTCGTCGGTGTGGTACTCGGGCTTCTCGTAGTAGTGCGGGCCGTCGTAGATCTCGACCAGCACGCTGCGCTCGTGGGCGAGGGTCGGGCCGTGGGGGTGGTCCTTCGGATTCATGTAGAACGAACCGGGGCGCAGCCGCAGGCCGGAGTCGGTGTACTCGTAGTCGCCTTCGAGGCAGTACATGAACTGGTTGGAGGCGTGCGTGTGCTTGGTCGGGATCGTGCCGCCCTTCTCGTACTCCAGGAGGGCGATGCTGGCGCCGGTCTCGGGGTTCTTGAAGAGGAAGTACTGGCGGAACCCGTAGTCGGGGTAGTCGATCCAGTTCGCGTCGTCGAGATCGGCGGCGTGGATCAGGACCTCGAGGGACTTCAGGTCCGTGGGGTCGATGTTCACTGTTTCACTCCCAACCCGGGCGGCCCGATGCCGCCCATGTGTCGTATTCCTGGCGGCTCTCCGGCGTGCTGGGGAACAGCCCGAACAGGGACCGCCCGCGCCGGATCTCCAGCGCCGCGAACTCCTCGTACGCGGCGGCGTCCGCGGCCTGCGCCGCCACCTCCGCGGCCAGACGGCGCGGGATCACGGCGACCCCGTCCTCGTCGCCCAGCACCACGTCGCCGGGGTAGACCGCCACGCCGCCGCAGCCGATAGGCTCGTCCAGCGCGACCGGGTGCAGGGCGATGGGGGTCGCGGCGGGGGCGTTGCCCCGGTGGAAGCAGGGCAGCCCGGTCCCGGCGATGGACCCGGAGTCCCGGTATCCGCCGTCCGTGACCACACCGGACACCCCGCGCCGGACGAGCCGCGCGGCCATCATGTCGCCCATGGACGCCCCACCCCTGGAACCGAACGCGTCGATCACGAGCACCGCCCCGGACGGGCACTCCTCGATCGCGCGTCGGTGCAGGTTCTCGCTGCTCGCGTAGGTGGCGAGGGTGTCCAGGTCCTCGCGGGCCGGGATGAACCGCAGGGTGCTGGCCGGTCCCACCATCGGGGCCGCGCCCCTGGTCAGGGGGTGGACTCCGGCCATCAGGACGTTGCGCAGGCCGTGCCGGAGCAGCATGTTGGCGACGGTGGACGAGCCGGCCCGCGCCAGCTGCTCGCGGACGGTGGAGGAGAGCGGTTCGTGCACGGTGGACGGACGCGGTTCGTGCACCGTCGACGCCGGTACGGGTTCGGCGCGCCGCGCGCGCTTCTCGCCGCTCACTGGAAGAACTCCAGCGGCGGGCGGTTCCCCCACTGCGTGGTGTCGCTGGCGGTGCCGTTGAACTTTCCGGGCCGGTGGCTGCCGTCCACGGTGTCGCCGTCGGTGTAGTGCTCGATACGGAAGCCGAACGGGTCCTTCCAGTAGTCGAAGATCTGGCTGCCGAGCAGATGGCGGCCGACTCCGACGTCCAGGCCGTAGCCCTGCTGGAGGAGGTAGTCGTGCGAGGACATCACGGCGTCCATGTCGGTGACCTCGAACGCGCTGTGGTGCACGCCCACCCAGTCCGACTGGAGCACGAGCATGAAGTGGTGGTCCACCAGCCGCTCGCCCAGGTCGAGCCGGACGAAGGTGCCGACGACGGGGCCGTCCTGACCGGGCGGCAGGAAGTAGTCGGAGGGCAGGAAGTTGAAGCGTTCGTTCAGCCAGGCCATGGACGCGTCGTGGTCCTTCACATGGAGCACGAAGTGGCCGAGCCGGGCGATGGTGCAGGGTGCGACGGGCTGGCGGACGAAGGAGTTCACCCGGTTCTTGTCCCGGATGTTGTTCATGACGAACGGTTCCCGGTCCGCGATCGGCTCCGCCTTGTCGCGGTTCCAGATCGCCCGGATCTCGATGCCGTCCGGCATGGTCATCGAGACCACCTGGCCGCCCCCGGGCTCCGTCGACTCGGTGATCGCGGAAGACCCCGGCTCGGCGGCGAGTTCGACCAGGTCCTGGTAGCCGGCGACCTCGATCGCGGCGCCGATGAAGCGCTGCTTGGCGGCCTTGCGGGTGACGTGGATGTGGTGCTGGGTTCCGGTTCCCCGCATGTACAGCGTCCGGTCGTCACTGCCCTCGGCCCTGGTCATGCCGAACGCGGTGAGGAACTTCTCCATCACCTCGAGATCGGGTGCCTCGTAGGTGACGTGGGCAGCATCGATTGCCGTGGCCACGGGTCCTCCTGTGGTGGGTGGGAGCGCGGTGACGCGCGCTCGGTTCATCGCCAATGGGCCGTGCGGTGCCGGGCCGTGCCCGGACCGGGCGGTGCGGTGGTGTTTCGTGCCGGGACCGGGCGATGCGGTGGCACCGGCCGAGCCGGGGCCGTGCCGGGTCGCGTCGGGCGGAGCCGTGAGGCACCCGGTCTCCGGTCTCGGGCACCGGCCTCCGGGCTCGGCCGTCCGGTCTCCGGCCGGACGGCCGGAGACCGGGCGGCGGGGGCGGCGGTGTGACGGCCCGCACGACCCATCGGCGGGCTCCCCCGACCGGGAGCCCGCGGGGTGGTCAGCGCTTCCTGAGGATGCTGACGTCGTCCGGTCCGACGAGGTCCGGGACGGTCCAGCCGTCCAGGTCGTACTCGTCCATGGCGCTCTGCGCGAAGTTCTTGCAGTAGTCGAGGAGGCCACTGCCGCGTGCGCCGAAGAGATTGGTCTGCCGGGTCACGTCGTTGCTGCCGATGTAGTTGATCTCGTACAGCTCGTGGCGGGCGCCGAACTCGGTGCCGATGGAGTCCCACAGCATCTTCATGACCTTGACGCGCTCCTCCGCGTCGATGCCGCCGGTGCCCCGTACATAGGTGTCCAGGTAGCCGCGGATCTCCGGGGTCTTGAAGTCGTCGGCATGCGAGTTGAGGTAGATCAGCCCACTGGCCACGACCTGCTCGATGATGTTCTTGACCTTCGGCATGGCCAGCTGGTTCATCACCCGGTACGCACCGGCGAAGTGCGGGTCGGGCTGGATCATGCCGCCCCTCCACGGCACCGCGCTCTTCGCCATCGCGTCGGACAGCGCCCAGAACGTGTTGCGCCAGGCGATGACCTCGCCGAGCTGCGACATGACGCCGTGGAACTGGCCGGCCCCGGTGACGTCCAGGGCACGGGACAACATGCCGACCAGGAAGTCCATCTTGACGGCGAAGCGGGTACAGCCGTGCAGGGAGGCGCGCTCCAGGTATCCGGAGTGGATGTTGTACTTGTTCGCCTGTTCCAGGTCGTTGTAGATGAACGCGTTCTCCCAGGGGATGAACACGTCGTCGAGGACCAGGATGGCGTCGTTCTCGTCCAGCCGGCTGGAGAGCGGGTAGTCGAACGGGCTGCCCAGAACGGCGGCCCGGTACTCGTTGGACGTGCGGCACAGCAGCTTCACGCCGGGGGAGTTCGTCGGCATGATGAACACCGGGGAGAAGGCCGGGTCCTGCACGGCGACCTGGCCGACGTGGCCGACGAAGGTGTAGTGGGTCAGGGCCGAGCCCGTGGCCACCACCTTGGCGCCGGTGACGTAGAAGCCCGCGTCGGTCTCCCGGGTGACCCGGACGAACACGTCCTTGCCTGCGTCGGCACCGAGACCGCGGTCCACCGGCGGGTTCATGATCGCGTGGTTGATGTACCAGGTCCTCTGCTGGGCCTTGTGGTACCAGTTACGCGCGTTGTCCTCGAAGCCGCGGTAGAACTCCGCGTTGGCGCCCAGGGTGCCGAGGAAGCAGCCCTTGTAGTCGGGCGAGCGCCCCATCCAGCCCCAGGCGATCTTCTGCCACTCGGCGATCGCGTCGCGCGAGGCCACCTGCTCCTCGACGGTCCTGGGCGCCTGGTAGAAGCGGTGGGTGAAACCGCCGTCCTCGGTGGGCGCGGTGAGGATGTCCTTGCGCGCCGGGTCGTGCAGCGCGTCGTACATGCGGGCGATCATGCGGGCCGAGTTGCGGAACGCGGGGTGCTCGGCGACGTTCTCGACACGCTCACCGTAGATCCAGACCTCGCGCCCGTCGTTCAGGCTCTCCAGATACTCGGCACCGGTAAAGGGGATGCTTTCACGGCCGGTGCGGCCGGAAGGCGACTGATTTGCATTTTCCGTGTTCATGGAACGAAAACCCCATCTTCTCCCCGACGGAAATGGATCACGCCGGATTCAGGTCATGCGTGATCAGCTGCCCGCGAAGAGGGATTTGAATTGCCGATCCGAAGTTGCCTGCGGCGTCGAATTGCCGGAAGGCTTCCACGGGGGTGGGTCCCGGGCAATGGTTCCCAGGATGTGCGAGGGGCGCGAGGAAGGCGGCGGACGAGGCCGCAGCCGCTGGGCGAACGGCTGGCAAACAGCCTCTGAACAGGTACTTCTCGCGCCTTCGAGCGGAGTGCGGGCCGACCGGGCCACACCTGGAGTGATGTACGTCACAGTGAATTCATCTCGTTGTGCGAGATGTGGCCCCACTTTTTTCCGCGCGTTCCATATGCGGCGCAAGGGAGGGGGCCATAGTTTTTTGTATGGCGGCCTTCGGAGGGAATGTCGCGCCGCCCCGGCTCATGACTTGAGCGCACGCCGGTGCTCGGCGACGACCCGGGTCGCCTCCAGCCAGTGCCGCATCAGCGGGCTGATCTCGGCGTCCCGCCGCCACAGCAGCGTGGCCTGCATCGGAGTGAGCCAGTGCGGGGGATCGAGGAGGGCCACCGCATCCGTCCTGCCCGCGATCCGCTGGGTCACGGGGGCCACGCCGAGCCCGGCGGCCACGAACGCGACGGCGGTCTGCGGGGTGGAGACCTCCAGCACCTCGAAGGTCTCATCGCCCACAAGTGCGTTCTCGACGACCTCGGGCATGCCCACGAACGCGGGAATGCGGTAGGGGATGATCCAACGCCCCCACCCCTTTCCGCCGGGGTGGTCCTCGCGTGCGCGAGACCGGGGAACGGCGAGTTTGATATCGATGCCCAGGACGGGGTAAGAGTCGCAGAAATCGGTGACGAAGCCGGCGAACTGGCTGGGACCGAAGGGGATGCACCCCATATCCAGTCGGCCGTCCCGAATTCCCTGCACGATGAGGTCCGGGGTGACATCGGTCAGGCTGACGCGGGCCCCTGGGGCCTGGTCGAGGAACTCGGCCAGCACATCGGCGACGATCTCGTTGATGACCATGGGCTCCACGCCGATGCGCAGATCCCCGACCGCGCCCTCGCCCATCAGCTTCAGCGTCTCCACGGCACGGTCCCGGTCGGCCACCAGACGTTCGCCCTTGGACAGCAGGTAGAGCCCGGCCTGGGTCGGATGGACCCCCTTCGCCGTACGTTCGAGGAGGCGTACGCCGAGCTCTCCCTCCAGCTTCGCGATGGCATGACTCACCGGTGGCTGCGTCATGTTCATGTTCTTGGCGGCCTGCGAAACCGAACCGGCCTCCACGACGGCCCTGAAATACTGGATCTGACGAAAATCCATACCCTCTGACCTTCGACCTTTCACGGCCCCCGAAACTCTCCGGCAAGCAGAGATTAACCCCGCCCTTCCGCGTGGGTCCTCGGGTGACCGGGCGGAGGGCGGACGGCGGAGTCTGTCGCCGCCCTCCGCCCGACCAGCGGCTGCGGCATGCGGAGCAGCGGGGCGATGAGGTCCCCCCTCCCGCGATGCGCCGTGATGCGCCGTGGGCACGTCAGTCCCGGGCAGGTGATCCGTGGCGGCGGTGGCGCGATGCGCTTCGACCGTGCGGGGCGGCGGTGCCGTGCCCCTGTGCGCGCGTGCGGTACGGCCGTGACCCGCGAGCGAGTACCGCGATTGAGCGGGGTGGGGATCTTGTCGTCCGCACACAGCTTGTCCAAGAGGGTGCGTTGCGACGCGCGTGTGTGGAGGGGGCGGGGAACGCGGCGCAGTCGTCGATGACGGCGACCACGTGGCACGCGCAGAAGACCTGTACCGGGGGGGCGGGCGTTCGATCGAGGCGATGAAGGCGTGGCACACGGAGTTCTACGGCGCCGCCGCCGTCTGCATTGGGGAGGTAAGAACCGTGGCTGTGCCCAGCCCAACCTGACCAAGGCGTCGGCGCCGGGGACGGAGGCCGGCAGCCAAGCCATCTGGACACGGAGCCGTACAGCATCACTGACAAGACGCGTGATGACGCCGTCGTTGGATGGTCGAAGCCAGTGCCGGAGTATTCGTCGGCAACCCCAGCCGCCGCCGTATCCGTGATCGTCTCCGGTAACTCCTGGCCACCCGTATCGGCGACGGCCCGGCCATCCTCATCGAACCCGCTGCCAACGAACAGGGGTGAGCCGTCCGCACCGCAGGCCGCGACCGTTGGCAGCCAGCGGTGCGGACGGCCTGATCCTCTCGGCCCGCCCCAAGAAACAACTCAATGAAAACAGCCACCCCGCCCGATAAAACCCCAGCTCAAGAAGTGTCGACCCCGCGCCTGCAGGGATGCTCCGCGTCTGGTCCTCGAAGAGACGTGGCAGATCCTGTCGACCTCGCGCCTGCGGGGACGTGCGGCGTACACAAGTGTCCGGAGTGGCAAACGGAGTCCGTCTGCCGGTAGCGATGCGCCTCAGTACCCGCGTTCGGCCGCTGGGCTTTCGCTTCGGTTCCGGCATACGTTGCCGGGTGGGCGACGTCGACGTCCTCCAGTTCGTCGCGGCGGCCGGGAACGCGTCGAGCGGTCCGATCCGAGAGGTCTGCCGTTGCCGGGCCGGAATCTCACCCGCTCACCCGGCTCCGCCCGTAGCACCGGCTACGAACCGCGACCGGCTGCCCCTCCCCGGATGCGGGGAGGACTCGGACTCAAGCGCCGCGACTCCTCTCAGTAGACGAAGAGGCTCTTGCGCGCCAGCTGTTCGGCCTCCATCGCCGCGATCGCGTCACGGCAGGCAGTGGCGAACTTCCAGAAGTCCGCGTTGGTGGTGGCCGCACGGTTGCCCGCGCCGGAGAAGTTGTCGAAGAGGCTCTGACGGAGTTCGGTGGTGATCTCCAGCTGACCGCCACCCTCGCCCGTCAGGGTGCGGTTGCAGATGTTCTCCGGCAGGTCGCCGTTGATGTTGTCCGGACCACCGGTGAGCACCTGGAAGCCCGCGCCCTTCAGCTTCGCGGCCAGCAGTTGGCGGAAGCGGGCGTTGAGACCGCCGACCACGACCGCCTCGGGCTGACCCGTGGGCGTACCGGCCTGAGCGGCAGTGCAGCCGTGCAGGCTGAGGACGTTGGCGCTGCCGGCGGCCATGGAGCGCGCGACCGTGTCGTCGCAGTGTGACGCGGTGACGTGCAGCTCACCGTTGTTGGAGGAGCGCAGGCCCTCGAGCATCCAGTAGTCGTACACCGGGGCGCCCGCCGTGACGGGGGCGAGGGTGTCGGGCCGGTAACCCGCTATGCCCAGGCAGAGTTCGGAGGTGCCCATCTCGATTCCGCCGCCGTGGATGGCCAGCACGCTGCTCAGACGGGGCAGAGGGGTGGCGGTCTTGTCGTTGTCGACGACCTCGTGCCGCTTGTACCGGCGGGCGAAGTCCTGGCCCTCGATGGCCTTCGTGTACAGCTCCGAGTTCGAGGCGTAGAGGTCACCACCGGCTGCGGCGGCCGGAGTCGTGGCGAGGCCGGTCAGGAGCGGGCCACCCGCGGCTGCGGCCACGAAAGAGGCGAGGACGGTCCTGCGGCTGGCATGAGACGGGGACATCGTTGATCCTTGAGTGCTGCGCGGGGCGATCCGCGGATGCGTGCGGCGCCGGGTTCCCGGCACGGAGGCAGGAAGGGCTGTCCCTTTCACGCGATGGCGCGAGCGAAATGTCGGCCCCCCCCTTCCGATGGCCGGAATTGTATCGGCTGATTCAAGGTGGCGGAATGCGGACGAAGGGCCCTCGGTGCTCCTTCCGCGCTGGTCAGGTGTGCCCACACACAACGTGCGTCGGACAGGTCGCGGGGGGTACGGCTCGCTTCCGCCCGCATCGCCGCCGCCGCGGCAACCCCGAGCCCGATGACGAGCACGCTGACCTCGGATGCCGGGAACCCATCACCTCTTGGGGAGGTCGTGGGAGGGGCGGACGGGAGGTCACATCGATCCAGGCCGGGCCCGGTCGCCCCGATCCGGGTCTCGCCGGTACACCCCTGCTCAAGTAATCGTGTTCGGGATGCATTTCCAGCTCTGCGGATGCGGCGTCGGTGAGTGCTCAGGAAGCGGTGGCTGTCATGGGGTCTTCTCGGAGAGACTTCTGGGCATGTCTGACAACTCGCTGTTCGTCGCCGGCCTCACTGGTGTGACGGCGATCGCGGCCAGTTCGCTGGCGAGCTGGCTGACCAGCAGGGGCAACGCCCGCGCTGCCCGGGTCCAGGTCGATGCGACCACTGAGGCGCAGCGCCGCGAAGGTACCCGTCAGACCCGGCGGGCTGCTTATCTGGAGCTCATTGAGCAGGCCCAAGTCGTCGCTGATGGGCTCCGGGGAGTCGACGGTCTCTCGACCACCGAGTCCGAAGCCGCCCTGGCCGCCCACCGCGACCGGCATCAGCGGTTGCGTCGGGCGGTGACACTGGTCGACCTGGAAGGCCCTTCCACGGTCCAGGTCGCGGCATCGAACTTGTTGATCATGTCGGGCACGCTCACCACCGCTCTGGCGGCCGTGGTGGAGCACGGCAACCGGGAGAACCGCCGCGAGTTCCAGGAGTCGTTGCGTGCCTACATCCGGCTGATCACGCCCTTCGTCGGCGCGTCCGCCGCCGCACTGAACGAGACGTAGACGCACCGGTGGGGACGACCCCCGCCAAGCGGCTGGGGTGCAGCGTGAGGACACCGTGTCCTCCGCCTGTGAACCTGAACCGTTCGCCACCGAAGTCGGATCAAGGCTCAGTGGGGTGTGTGCCCGGTGCGCTCTCCGCCCCGCGCATTGCCGGGACCCCGGTGGTGCAGCCCCGGTATCCGGCCCTCGTAAGCATCGCCCACACCGGCGGACGAGGCCCTATAGCACAGGGCCGCACGCGCCCCGTTCGCCACCGAAGGCCGGAGACACCGCCGCCGCACCGGCCCGAACCGATACGCCGTCAGCGCCCGTCCGCCCCGGGCACCCGCACCTCCGCCATCGGCAGGCCCTGCCCACGGGACCGGAGGCACACCCCCATCGCGGCAACAGGCCGCAGTTCTCGCACTGTTCGGGAGAGCGGGCCGGTACGGCTGGAACACGTCGATACTCGAACAAACATCACGCGGGCACGATCATCGTATCGAGTTAATGTCAGCGGCTTTCCTTGCCCCGGAGGGCAAAGCGGCTATTAGTGTTCCCCTGGATCTGGACGGGTTCCCGTCCACATACCCCCTTTTCCCTCCAGTTACCCAATGACGTCCGCATACGTGCGTGTCGCCGGCCTCAGCAAGGGGAGCTTGCCCGATGACGGTTGGATCGAGCCCGGAAGTACGGCCGGAGCTGCCCCGGCAGTCCAGTCTGGGGACGGCGGCTGCCCGCAATCTCGCCACCACGACCAAGTCCGCCCCGCAGATGCAGGAGATCACCTCCCGCTGGCTGCTGCGGATGCTCCCGTGGGTGGACGCCAAGGGCGGAACGTACCGGGTCAACCGCCGTCTGAGCTACACGGTCGGCGACGGGACCGTCGAGTTCGTCCAGGAGGGCGCCCGTGTCCGGGTGATCCCCCGCGAGCTCGGCGAACTGGCCCTGCTGCGCGGCTTCGACGACGTGGAGGCGCTGACCGCGCTCGCCGACCGGTGCGTCCAGCGCGACTTCCGGGCGGGCGAGACGCTGGTCGAGGGCGGTGCGCCCGCCGACCGGCTCCATCTTGTCGCGCACGGGCGCCTCCGTCAGACCGCCGTCGGCGCGTACGACGAAGCGGTCGTCCTGGACGTACTCGCCGACGGCGACCGGTTCGGGGAGAAGGCCCTGCTGGACGAGGACGCCCGGTGGGAGCAGACCGTCGTCGCCGAGACCTCGGGCACCCTGCTCACCCTGTCCCGCGCCGACTTCGCGGCCGTGCGGTCCATGGCGCCGAGCCTCCACGGCCACCTCGAAGCGTTCTCCGCCCGCTCCCGTCAGCGGCAGAACCACCGCGGCGAGGCGGAGATCGCGATGTCGGCCGGCCACGCGGGTGAGCACGAGCTGCCCGGCGCCTTCGTCGACTACGAGCTGAACCCGCGCGAGTACGAACTCTCGGTCGCCCAGACCGTGCTGCGGGTCCACACGAGGGTCGCCGACCTCTACAACGGGCCGATGAACCAGACCGAGGAGCAGCTCAGGCTCACCATCGAGGCGCTGCGCGAGCGCCAGGAGCACGAGCTGGTCAACAACCGGGAGTTCGGCCTGCTCCACAACGCCGACTTCAAGCAGCGCATCCAGCCCCACGCCGGTCCGCCGACCCCGGACGACCTGGACGAACTGCTCTGCCGGCGCCGGAGCTCCAAGTTCTTCCTCGCGCACCCCCGGACGATCGCGGCGATCGGGCGCGAGTTCAACGCCCGCGGAATCTACCCGGACCACCTCGACCTCGACGGTCAGCGGGTCACGGCCTGGCGCGGGGTTCCGATCCTGCCCTGCGACAAGATCCCGATCACGCCGGAGAAGACCAGCTCGATCCTCGTGATGCGCACCGGCGAGGACAAGCAGGGTGTCATCGGCCTGCGTCAGACCGGGCTGCCGGACGAGTACGAGCCGGGTCTGTCGGTCCGCTTCATGGGCGTCGACGAGAAGGCCATGACGTCCTACCTCGTCAGCGCCTACTACTCCGCCGCGATCCTCGTGCCCGACGCGGTCGGTGTGCTGGAGAACGTGCAGATCGCCCACTGGCCCAAGTAGCGGCACCGACACGGAACTTCGCGCGGAACCCCGGGTTCCCGGGGCGGTCGCGCATGCCCCGGGGCCGGGAACAGCCGTCCTCACCCACCGAAGCCAAGGAGCCACCGATGCCCGCGCCTGAGCTGCCACCGCCCCAGTCGAGCCTGCCCGAGGCCGCTTCCCAGTTCGGGGAGCGGGTACTCGCCGCCGTCATGGCCCATGCCCGTGATGTGAAGGCCGCCATCGGCCCGGCCGCCGTGCCGCCCGGTCCCGCCTCTTCCTCCGCTTCCCCGCCCGCCGCCGCGCCGTCCGTGCCCGTGGCGCCGTCCCTGCCCGTCGTACCCGCTCCGCCGGTACCGGCGGCGGAGGCTCCGCGGCCGGTCACCGGGCCGGGGCCGGCGCTGCCCGGCCCGAGCGGGCTGGGCACGGCGGGCCTGCGCCTGACCCTGCGGCAGGAGCCGCAGGCGCCCGCACCGGGTGCGGGTGCGGCCGAGGGCACCCCGGTTCCGGGCCTCTACCACCACCCGCTGCCCGAGCCCGACCCGGTGCGGGTCGAGGAGGTCAGCCGGAGGATCAAGTCCTGGGCGCTGGACGAGGTCTCGCTCTATCCCGACGACTGGGAGGAGGAGTTCGACGGCTTCTCCGTGGGCCGCTACATGGTCGGCTGCCACCCGGACGCGCCCAGCATCGACCATCTGATGCTCGCCACCCGGCTGATGGTGGCCGAGAACGCGGTGGACGACTGCTACTGCGAGGACCACGGCGGCTCCCCCGACGGTCTCGGGGAACGGCTGCTGCTCGCGCACACCGCCCTCGACCCTCTGCACACGACGGAGGAGTACCAGCCGCAGTGGGCGAGGTCGCTCCACTCGGACGCGCCCCGTCGTGCCTACCGCTCCGCCATGGAGTACTTCGTCGGGGCGGCCAGCCCCTCCCAGGCGGACCGGTTCCGGCACGACATGGCCCGGCTGCACATGGGATACCTCGCCGAAGCGGCCTGGGCCCAGATGGACCACGTACCGGAGGTGTGGGAGTACCTGGCGATGCGCCAGTTCAACAACTTCCGCCCCTGCCCGACCATCACCGACACGGTCGGCGGCTACGAACTCCCCGCCGACCTGCATGCCCACCCCGCCATGCAGAAGGTCATCGCGCTCGCGGGCAACGCGACGACCATCGTGAACGACCTGTACTCCTACACCAAGGAGCTCAACACCCCCGGTCGCCACCTGAACCTGCCGGTGGTGATCGCCGAGCGCGAGGGGCTCTCCGACCGGGCGGCCTATCTGAAGGCGATCGAGGTCCACAACGACCTGATGCACGCCTTCGAGCGCGAGGCCGCCGCTCTGACCGCCGACTGCCCCGTACCGCAGGTGCAGCGGTTCCTGCGAGGGGTGGCCGCCTGGGTCGACGGAAACCACAACTGGCACCAGTCCAACACCTACCGCTACAGCCTGCCCGATTTCTGGTAAAGAGAATGGATTCACCTGTGACCAACACCGAACTCACCACCGCTCCCCTGAGCATCCCCAACCCGGCGACGCCGTACCAGGGGGACATCGCCCGCTACTGGGACGGGGAGGCCCGGCCCGTGAACCTGCGGCTGGGCGCCGTGGACGGCCTGTACCACCACCACTACGGCATCGGTGAGATCGACCACGCCGCGCTCGGCACCCCCGAGGACAGCGAGCGCGAGAAGAAGCTGATCACGGAGCTCCACCGGCTGGAGTCGGCGCAGGCCGACGTCCTCCTGGGGAACCTCGGCGAGATCGGGCGGGACGACACCCTGGTGGACGCCGGCTGCGGCCGCGGCGGTTCGATGGTGATGGCGCACCAGCGTTTCGGGTGCAAGGTCGAAGGTGTCACGCTCTCGGCCAAGCAGGCCGACTTCGCCAACGGCCGCGCGCGTGAACTCGGCCTCCAGGACCACGTCCGCGCCCGGGTCTGCAACATGCTCGACATGCCCTTCGAGACCGGTTCGGCCGCGGCGTCGTGGAACAACGAGTCGAGCATGTACGTCGATCTGCAGGACCTCTTCGCCGAGCACTCCCGCGTGCTCTCGGTCGGCGGCCGCTACGTGACCATCACCGGCTGCTGGAACCCGCGGTACGGCCAGCCCTCGAAGTGGGTCTCGCAGATCAACGCGCACTTCGAGTGCAACATCCACTCGCGCCGGGAGTACCTGCGCGCCATGGCCGACAACCGCCTCGTGCCGCAGGCCGTCATCGACCTCACCCCCGACACGCTTCCCTACTGGGAGCTGCGGGCCACGTCCTCGCTGGTCACGGGCATCGAGGAGGCGTTCATCAACTCGTACCGGGACGGGTCCTTCCAGTACGTCCTCATCGCGGCCGACCGCGTCTGACCTTCCGCGTCTGACCTTCCGCGTCCGACCTTCCGCGGAGCATCGAGGGCCCGCCCCCGGACACCACGCGCGGTGTCCGGGGGCGGGCCCTTCCCCGTGGCCGTGCGGCCGTCACGGGCCACCCGGCCGGAAGGGGCAGGTGAGAGGGAGGATCCGCTCGGAGAGCTGCCCGGTGAGGCCGGTGTCGGTGAGGGCCGCGTCGGTGAGCCAGTCGACGGTGGTCAGCCGGTCGACCAGGGGCCGGAACTCGCCGGGATCCACCGGGACCTGGGCGGTCAGCACGTCGAGGCCGATGCCTTGGCCGTCCCGGCCGAGGCGGCCCGACCCGTCGGTCCGGCTGGCCAGGGTCAGGGCGAACAGCCGGGCCTCGGCGGGCGGCTTGGACTTGCGGAGCTTCTTCTCCGAAATGACCCGCTGGGCCCAGCCGGAGAGCTTGGGCCGCATCTTCCTGCCGAATCCGAACGGCTGCGTCCCGTCCTCCTCGGGGACCAGCGAGGGGACGGTGATGGGAGTGGCGTTCTCCGGCCGGGAGGCGAGGAGGTCGGCGACCGTGCCGGGGAGCTCCAGCCAACCGCAGCCCGTCAGTTGCTCGACCAGCTCCCCCGGGTCGGCCAGGCCCAGCCCGGTGAGGTCCTGGCCGACGAGGTTGCCGGTGCCGGTGTGCGCGGCGCGCAGGGTCAGCATCAGGACCAGCAGGCGCGCTTCCGGTCCGGGCAGCGGGGCGTGACCGGCCACATGGGCGAGGACGGAGCGCGCGTTCTCCCACTGCGCCGGTACGGGCAGCAGCCGGTCCACCGCGGGCCCGCCGCCCGGGGCGCCTCCGGTGCGGTGCTGGTGCTGGAGGCCGGCGGCCGCGGCAGCCTGCTCGGCCCGCTCCGCCTCCAGCCGCAGGCGGATGTCGCCGGTGGCGTCGGCCCAGGCCACGAAGGCCTTCGCCTTACGGCTGTGCAGCTCGGCCAGGAGCGCCAGATCGGGCTCGTCGCGCTCCTGGTAGGAACGGAAGAGGTCGCCCAGCTCGATGAGTTCGTCCCGCAGGGTGAGGGGGCGCAGGTCGTACGGGATGATCCGCTGGGCGATCTTAGGCAGGGGGCGCCGTCGGCGCGGCCGCTTGGGGCGGGGGGCCGGGACCGGGCCCGCGGCGGCGGTCTGCTGGTCGGAGAAGTGCGGGGCTCCGGTGGCCGCGGGCACCGGCCGGCCGCCGGTCCGGGGCGCGGGCGCCTGGCCCACGGTCCTGGCCCCGGGGGTGGCCGCCGCACACCGTGAGCAGCACTCCAGCGCCTGCCACCAGCGCCCCTCCCGGTCGGTGAGGACGGCCAGGACGATCGGCCCGCCGCATCGCCAGGGTTCGGTGCGCACCGGCCGGCCGGTGTCGGGGAGGTGCGCCCGGCACCCGTCGGTCCGGCAGGCGCAGTAGGCCTCGGCGCGGGGGGCGGGGGCGGCGCGCAGATGGGCCTTGAGGTGGGCGACCGCTGCCGCTCGTCCGGCCGCCGCCGTCGGCAGCCGCTGTTCGGCGCAGGCGGGGCGGCTGCACGAGACACGCACCGCCGCACCGCCCCGGTCGGCGGCGTCCAGACGCACCGTCCACCGGCGCCCCGGCACCCGTTCGTCCAGCTCACTCACCACGGCCTGCGTCATCCCGATCTTCCTTCACGTCCCGAACCGCCCGATGCCCGCCACGGTTTCCCACCGTGTCGGGCGGGTTACGCGCAGCGATCCCACCGTATGTGGCACCGGAGTGAATCCCGGCGGGATTAACCCGTTCGGGCTACGGGACGGCTCTTGGGTAAGTAGCGGTGGGCCGGGGCCGCTCGGGGTCCGCTCACTCCTCCTCCGTCAGCTGTGCGTCCAGGTCGTCGAAGAGGAGTTCGCCGTGGTCGATCTGGCCGGTGCGGTAGGCGGAGCGGGCGACCAGGTGGGCGGCGACCGGGCTGGTCATCAGCTGGAAGAAGCCGATCAGGCCGAGGGTGGCGAGGTCCATGCCGCTGCGCAGCCGCAGGGCGACCCCGGCGAGGACCAGGAGCATGCCGAGGGTCTGGGGCTTGGTGGCGGCGTGGCTGCGGGAGAGGACGTCGGGGAGGCGGAGCATGCCGACCACGCCGAGCAGGCAGATCGCCGCGCCGATGAGGACCAGGACCGCGCCCGCCATGTCGGCGGCCTGGTGCCAGGGGTTCATCGCGGCTCCCCCTCGGTGCCGTCCGCCGGGGTGCGGCGCGGGGGGCGGTCGCGTACGGCGATGAAGCGGGCGATGCCGACCGAGCCGGTGAAGCCGAGGAAGGCCAGCACCAGCATGATCGGGAAGTAGAACGAGTCCCGGGCGAACGCGGACTTGGCGCCGAGGCCGGCGATGATCAGGGCGGCGCAGACGTCCAGTGCGAGGGCCCGGTCCAGCATGGAGGGGCCCCGTCCGATGCGGGCGAGGAGCGCCGCCCCGGCGATGAGGATCAGGACGACGGCCGCGGTGAGCAGGGCCCGGTCGATGGTTTCCGGTGTGCTCATGACCGGCTCTCCTTGTCGGGTGGGACCAGTGGGAACGGCCCGGCGACGCGGTCGATCTCGTCGGCGGTGCCGAAGGCGCGTACGGTCAGCCGTTCCAGGCGCCAGACGGAGCGGCGGGCGGCGTCCAGGACGGCGGGCCGGTCCGCGTCCAGGACGTGCAGGAAGAGGGTGGCCGTGGCGCGGCGCACCTCGACGACCGATCCGCCGGGGACGTTGGACACGGCGACGGCGGTGGCCGTGAGCATCAGGTCGGAGCGGCAGCGCAGGGGTACGGCGATGACGGCGGCCCGGTGCGGGTGGTCGACGAAGATCTGCCGGGTGACGCGTACGCCGGAGGTGTACATGTCGTAGAGCAGGTATCCGGCGAGCAGCAGGATGCCCCAGGGGTGCAGGCGGAGGCCGAGGTCGACGCGGGGCAGTGGGAAGGCCAGGCAGACGGCCACGGCGACGACCGCGCCGGTGAGGATGTTGGCCCAGTTCATGCTGGACCACAGGAGCACCCAGATGAAGGTGAGCCAGGCGATCAGGGGGAGGTCGAGGACCCGGCCGTGCTTGCCGAACTCGCAGGCGAAGGGCGGGAGTTCCTTGTCGGTGAAGGAGAACGTGAACCGGCGTCTCATCGGCCGAGCACCGCCTCGACGTAGGGGGCGCGGGCGAGGAGTTCGGCGGCTGCGCGGTCGGTGTACGAGGTCAGGGGTCCGGCGAAGACGGTGAAGGCGAGGCCGAGCGCGACGGTCGCGGCGGTGGCCCAGGTCATCGGTCTGGGCAGCCGGGTCGTGGTGGTGACGGCGTGCCCGTGCAGGGTGGCGGCGACCGCGCGTCCGGCGGGCTGGTGGCGCGGGCGTACGGGTTCGTCGCCGGTGCCGGGGATGCGGTCGGGGCCCGGTTCGTCGGTGTCGGCGTCGTCCTCGTCGGAGTCGGCCTCCAGGAGGGTGCCGTCGGCGGCCTGTCCGGGCGGGGCGGTCCGCCAGAAGGCCAGGTTCCAGACCTTGGCGGTGACGTACAGGGTGAGCAGGCTGGTGACGGCCGAGCCGGCGACCAGGGTCCAGGCCCAGGCGCCGCCGTCGGCGACCCCGGCGCGCATCAGGGCGAGTTTGCCGATGAAGCCGGAGAGCGGCGGGATGCCGGCCAGGTTCATGGCGGGGACGAAGAAGAGGACGGCGAGCAGCGGGGCGGCGCGGGCGAGGCCGCCGATGCGGGTGAGTTCGGTGGTGCCGGAGCGGCGTTCGATCATCCCGGTCACCAGGAAGAGCGTGGTCTGGACGGTGATGTGGTGGGCGACGTAGACGATCGCGCCGCCGTAGGCGTCCCGGGTGGCGAGGCCGATCCCGAAGACCATGTAGCCGATGTGGCTGATGAGGGTGAAGGAGAGCAGCCGCTTCAGGTCGGTCTGGGCGACGGCGCCGAGGATGCCGATGACCATCGAGGCGAGGGCGGCGGCCATCAGCAGGTCGCCGAGGCGGTTGCCGGGGAAGAGCAGGGTCTCGGTGCGCAGCATGCAGTAGACGCCGACCTTGGTGAGGAGTCCGGCGAAGACGGCGGTGACCGGGGCGGGGGCGGTCGGGTAGGAGTCGGGGAGCCAGGCGGCGAGCGGGAAGACCGCGGCCTTGACGGCGAAGACGGTGAGCAGCATCGCCTGGATCAGGGTCTGGACGCCGAGCGGGAGGGCGGCCAGGCGGACCGCTAGCTGGGCGAAGTTGGCGGTGCCGGTCGCCGCGTACGTCATGGCGATGGCGGTGAGGAAGAGCATCGACGAGAACAGCGAGATGATCACGTAGGTGGAGCCGGCGCGGATGCGGGGGCCGGTGCCGCCGAGGGTGAGCAGGACGAAGCTGGCGACCAGCATGATCTCGAAGCCGACGTACAGGTTGACCAGGTCTCCGGCGAGGAAGGTGCAGGAGACTCCGGCGACCAGGATCAGGTAGGCGGGGTGGAAGACCGCGACGGGGGTCTCCTCCTCCCGGTCGGCCATGCCCTGGCCGAGGGAGTAGACCAGTACGCAGAGGGTGACGGCCGAGGAGACGGTGAGCATCAGCCCGGAGAGCCGGTCGGCGACCAGGGTGATGCCGAGCGGCGGGGCGAAGTCGCCGAGGTGGACGGTGAGCGGGCCGTGGCTGTCGGCGGCGATCATCAGGGTGACGGAGAGTCCGAGTACGGCGGTGAGCACGGCGACGCTGACCAGGCGCTGGACCGCTTTGAGCCGGGTGCCGAAGGCGAGGCTGAGGCCGGTGGCGCAGAGCGGCAGCAGCACCGGCAGGGGGACGAGCGCGTTCATCCGGTGGCTCCCGGGTCGGTGTCTTCCGCGGGTGCGGACGGTGGTGCGTAGTCCTCGGGGTCGGCGCCCAGGACGTCGTGCCAGAGGTCGCCGGTGGCGTAGCGGCCGCGGGCCTGGAGGGCGCGGTCGGCGCGCAGGCGGGCGCGCAGGCGTTGGCGTTCGGCGCGGTAGCGGGCGCGTTCCTCGGGGGTGGCGCCGGGGGTGGCGCGGTAGCGCTCGCGGAGTTCGGCGCGTTCGCCCAGTACTTCGGCGCGCAGGATGATGCGGCGGTCCTCCTGGTCGTCGTGGACCTCGTCGGTGCCGGTCAGCTGGCTGCCCCGGTAGGCCATGGCGAGCAGGAAGGCGGTGGTGGCGAGGGTGATGACGATGGCGGTGAGGGCGATCGCCTGCGGGAGCGGGTCGGTGACCCGGCCGAGCGGGACTCCGTAGAGGAGGGGTTCGGCCCCGGCCCGGCCGCCGGCGGCGATGACGAAGAGGTTGATGCCGTTGCCCGCGATCACCGCGCCGAGCAGGATGCGGGTGAGGGGCCGGGTGAGCATGAGGATGCCGCCGACCGCGCAGAGTACCGAGGCGGTGGCCAGGAGGCTGGCGCTGGTGGTCATCCGGGGGCCCCTTCCGTGCCGGGTCCGCCGGGTGGCGGCGGGGCGTTGCCCGCGGCGGCCGCCTGCTCGGCCGCCGCGCGTTCGATCTGGCGGTCGATCTTGGCGCCGAGCGCGCGGACGATGTCCAGCACCACGCCCAGGACCAGGAGGTAGACCCCGAAGTCGAAGAGGATGGGGGTGCCGATGTGGTACGCGCCGATCAGGGGCAGCCGGCCGTGGTGGGTCCAGGCGTGCAGGACCGTTCCGTCGGCGAGGCCGAGCAGGGCGACGCCGGTGGAGACGAAGAGCCCGAGGCCGGTGAAGAGTCCGGGCTGGAGCGGTGCGGCCCGGGCCAGTTCGAAGCGTCCGCCGGCCAGGTAGCGGGTGATCAGGGCGAGTCCGGCGACGAGTCCGGCGACGAAGCCGCCGCCCGGCATGTTCTCGGCGCAGAACAGCAGGTAGAGCGAGAGCACCAGGACCGGGTGGAAGATCAGCCGGGCCACCACCTCGAAGACGACGGAGCGGTGTTCGGGCGCCAGGGTGGATCCGGCGGCGAGCCAGTCGCGTTCCGGGGCCCCTTCGTCGCCGTGCGGGAGTCCGGTCATCCCGGGGGTCGCCAGCGACCAGGCGGTGCGGCCCCCGGGCCTCTCGGGCAGCGGGGCGGGTTCGGTGCGGCGGTGCAGGTAGAGGAGGCTGGTGACGCCGATGGCGGCGGCGGCGAGGACGGCGGACTCGCCCATGGTGTCCCAGGAGCGCAGGTCGACGAGGATGGTGGCGACGACGTCCTTCAGTCCGTGGTGGGCGACCTCCTCCACCATGGCCGCGCCCGCCGGGGACGCCGTACGGGCGGCCGCCGCGACCCACACCACCACGCCGAGCGTCGCCGCGGCGGCCAGGGCCACCGGGATGCGCGCGGCCCGCCGCCAGGGGCTGACCGTCTCCTGGAAGTGCACCGGCATCCGCCGCAGCACCAGCACGAACACGATCATCGACACGGTCTCCATGCAGAACTGGGTGAGCGCCAGGTCCGGGCCGCCCTGGACGACGAAGAGCAGCGCCGCTCCGTAGCCGGTCAGCCCGGCCAGGACCACGGCCTTCATCCGGCGGTGCACGGTGAGGCACATCAGGGCGGCGGCGCAGGTCAGTACGGCGACGGCGCCCTGGAGCGGGACGTCCCAGAGCCGGGGGGCGAGGGCCTGTCGCCAGGGCTGGTCCACGCCGAGGACGGTGAGCTGGCCGGCCAGCATCACCAGCAGGGTGGTGGCGAGGTAGACGGAGAGCGAGCCGCGCTGGACGAACCCGGTGAGCTGGAGGGAGAACCGTTCCAGCCCGAGCAGGAGGTGGCCGAAGACGTTGTCTGCGGTCGGCCAGGCGATGCGCCGGGAGAGCCGGGTGACGGTGGTGCGGCCCAGGAAGAGCAGCACACCGGCCGCGAGGGCGACGGCGGAGAGCAGCAGCGCGGTCTCGAATCCGTGCCAGAGCGCGAGGTGGTACGGGTGGGCCACCGGCCCGAAGGCGGCTGCGTAGGCGGCGAACAGCGGGTCGAGCCATCCGACGCCCGGCCCGAACACCAGCCCGCAGAGGGCGAGCAGGGCGGGCGGTGCGAGGAAGGCCGGGCCGACCCGGTGGACCGGGGTGTCGTCGACCCCGGGCTTGCGGGCGAAGGCGCCCCAGACGAACCGGATGGTGTACGCGACGGTCAGCGCCGAGCCCGCGACGGTGAAGCCGAGCGCCCACCGGTCCGCGGTCGTGCCCTCCAGCAGGGCGGTGAAGGCGGCCTCCTTGGCCGCGAAGCCGAGCAGCGGGGGCAGTGCGGCCATGGAGGCGGCGGCGAGCACCGCGACCACGCAGACGTGCGGCAGGGACCGGCCGACGCCGGAGAGCCGGCGCAGGTCGCGGGTGCCCGCCGCGTGGTCGACGATGCCGGTGACGAGGAAGAGCGGGGCCTTGAACAGCGCGTGACCCAGGATCATGGCGGCGGCGGCCAGCGCGGTGTCGCGGTCGCCGGCTCCGGCGAGCAGGGTGAGGAAGCCGAGCTGGCTGACGGTGCCGTAGGCGAGGACGAGCTTGAGGTCGTGCAGGCGCAGTGCCCGCCAGCCGCCGAGCAGCATGGTCGCGGCGCCGAGTACGAGCACGACGGGCCGCCAGACGGGCACGTCCGCGAAGCCGGGGGCGAGCCGGGCGACCAGGTAGACCCCGGCCTTCACCATCGCGGCGGCGTGCAGATAGGCGCTGACGGGGGTGGGCGCGGCCATCGCGTTGGGCAGCCAGAGGCTGAACGGCCAGATCGCCGACTTCGACAGGGCCCCGCACAGGATCAGCACCAACGCGACGGAGACGGTCCAGGTCGCCGCGGGCGGGTGGGCGAGGATCGCGGAGATGCGGTACGTGCCCGTCGCCCGACCGATCATCAGGAAGCCGACGAGCATCGCGAGGCCGCCGAGGGTGGTGACGGTGAGGGCCTGGAGCGCGGAGCGGCGGCTGTGCTTGCGCTCGCTGTCGTAGCCGATCAGCAGGTAGGAGAAGACCGTGGTCAGCTCCCAGAACACATAGAGCGAGATCAGGTCGTCGGCGAGGACCAGCGCGAGCATGGCGCCCGCGAACGCCAGCAGGTTTCCGGCGAATCCGGCCAGTCGCGGGGTGGTGTCGGTGAAGTAGGAGGCGCAGTAGAGCAGGACGAGCGTGCCGACTCCGGCCGCGAGGAGCACCATCAGCTCGCCGAGGGCGTCGAGCCGCAGCACGACGGTGACGTCGTACGCGGGCATCCAGGGCCAGGACCAGGTGACCGAGGAGCCGGAGACCGCGGTGTCCCACTGGGTGGCCGCCCACACGGTGGTCGCGGCGGGCGGCAGCGCGAGGACGACGAAGGCGCGTCTGCCCAGCGCCCGTACCAGCGGGTGCGCGAAGCCGGCCAGGACGAAGTGGCAGACGATGAGCGCGGTCATACGGCCCCGAAGGGCGTTCCGCGCCGGTCCGGGGCGCAGGACCTGAGCCGGAGTGATACAGAGCGGACGAAGAGCACCGAATAGAGATATATCCCTCGCCGTGCTCCATCCGTACGGCACGCCGCGTCCGCCGGGACCTACTGGATTCGGTCACAGCCGGAACCTGGCCCGCGTCCGGCCCCCGCCCGTTCCGTACGGGTCCGGCACCGGCTCCGCGGTCTGTACGCCCAGGATGTGACGAGGACGTACATGACCGGTGATGCACTGGTGAGCCCGGATTCTTTTCATTTTTTCACTGTGACTAAAATCTATCTGTCGAAGTTCTCAACGGATTTGACCAGTCCTGAGGCTGGCATCATCAAGGAGCACGCCCTGCGCACGCGCGCCTCACGGCGGACCGAGTCGACTCCCATGTCGCTGCGGACAGCCCTGCTCGTTCTGGCCATCGTTCCCGGTGTCGCCCTGGCCGCCCTCTGGGCCGTGACCAGTGGCCAGACCCTGCTGGACTTCCAACGCATGGCGGCCCAGGGACAGTTGGCGCAGAAGGCCGGCCAGCCGTCCAACATCGTGTACTACAACCTCCAGCAGGAGCGCCGGCTCAGCGCCGAGGCGCTCGCCCGGCACAAGGGCGTCACCGAGGAACTGCGCCAACAGCGCACCAAGACCGACGAGGCCGTCAAGAGCTTCCAGTCGCTCTCCGACGTGGCCACCGACGACGCGCCCGGCGAGGTCCGCGACGCGGTCACCAAGGCCCGGGAGGCCATCAACCAGCTGCCCGCCCAGCGCGCCCTCGTCGACGACGGCGGCAGCGAGCAGCAGAAGGCCGTGTACCGCTACTACACGGACCTGATCTCGGTGGACCTCGAACTCTTCGCGGCACTCAGCCACGTCGACAACGGCCGGATCACCACCATCTCGCAGCCGCTGGTCGACCTGTTCTGGACCAAGGAGATGATCTCCCGTTCGGACGCCCTGCTGGCGCGCGGCTGGCCCGCGGGGAAGCTGAGCACCTCGGACCTGAAGCAGGTCCGCGAGGCGGTCTCCGGCCAGGAACTGCGGTACTCCACCAGGGTCGTTCCACTGCTGTCCGAGGACGAGCGGGCCATGTGGCAGACGATCGTCCGCGGCGAGGCGTGGAAGACCAAGACCCGGCTGGAGGACCAGATCCTGCGTCCGGCCGAGGCCGACTCGGACGGGTTCGTCACGCTCGGCGCCAAGGAGAAGACCTGGCGCACGGCGATGGACGATCTCGACCCGCAGATCGAGAAGCTGCTGGAGAAGCGCACCGCCTCCGTGGTCGACGAGGGTCTGGGCAGCACGATGTCGCTGCTGTTCAGGATGGTGCTGACCACGGTCGTCGGCCTGATCGCGGTCATCGCGGTCATCTGGACCACCTGGCGTCTCACCCGTAACCTCCGTCGCCGGATCAGCGGTCTCCAGGAACGCGCCGAGGCCCTGGAGAAGTCCCTGCCGGACGTCGTCGAACGGCTCGCCCAGGGCGAGCGGATCGACGTCGAGGCCGAGGCCGGCGCCATCGAGAACGACGCCGAGGGCGGCGGCGACGAGCTGACCCGGCTCGGCGACGCGCTCAACCTGGCACGCACCAGCGCCCTGGCGGCCGCCGTCAAACAGGCCGACCAGCACCGCGGCTTCGAGCGGCTGCTCCAGCGGATCGCCCGCCGCACCCAGCAGTTGATCGGCCAGCAGCTGAAGAAGCTGGACGAGCTGGAGCGCAGGCACGAGGACCCCGAGCTGCTCGACGGACTCTTCGACCTCGACCACCTCACCGCCCGCCTGCGGCGGTACGAGGAGAACCTGGTGATCCTCGCCGGCGGCTCCCCGCACCGGCGCTGGCGCAAGCCGGTCCCGCTGCTGGACGTGATGCGGTCCGCCCAGGGCGAGGTGCAGGACTACCGGCGGGTGGTGCTGGACCTGGACGGCAGCCCCTGGCTGTCCGAGCGGGCCGTCGGCCCCGTCTCCCACGTGCTCGCCGAGCTGATCGAGAACGCGCTCAGCTTCTCCCGGCCGCCCGCCCCGGTGGAGGTCCGGGCCGCCAAGGTGAGCCGCGGCCTGGCCATCGAGGTCGAGGACCGGGGCCTGGGGATGGACGAGGCGCAGCTGGCCGCGGCCAACGAGCTGATGACCAGCCCGCCGCGGATGGACGTGCTCGCCCACTCCGACGACATCCGTCTCGGCCTGTACGTGATCGCGCGCCTCGCGGACCAGCACGGTCTGCGGGTGGAGTTCCGCTCCTCGGCGTACGGCGGTACCCGCGTGGTGCTGCTCGTCCCGGACGAGCTGACCGTGCCCGAGCCGCGGACCGGCCCGGTCGGCGTCCCGGACCCGGCGCCCGCCCCGGCCGCGCCCGCCGCGCAGCAGGCCCCGCCCGTCCCCGCCGCCACCGGCCCCGGGGAGGCGCTGCCCACCCGCGTACAGGGCCGGGCCCTCGCCGGGGTCACCGCGCTGAACGCGGCCGGTGCCCCGTACGCCACCGGTGGACTCCCCCACCCGGCACCGGAGCAGGACCCCCTGCCCTACCAGGCCCCCGCCGAGCCGTACCCGGCCCAGGAGCAGCCGTACCCGGCGCCCGGGCAACAGCCCGACGGAACGTTCGGCGCGCCCGAGACCCCGTACGGGACCGGCGAGACCCCGTACGGGACCGGCGAGCAGCCGTACATGACGGCCGCCGGGCAGTACCCCGTGGGCGGTCCGCCGTACCCCGGCCAGGAGGCGTACCCGGGCCAGGAGGCGTACGGGCAGCCCCCGGCCGCGTACGCGGACCCGGTGTCCCAGCCGGTCCCCGCCCCGCTGCCGGTGTCCGAGCCCGACCATCCCGCGCCCCCGGACCCGGGCGCGGTCCTCGCCCACGACTCCGGCCACGGTGCCGGGCAGCCCACCGCCCCCGGCTCGGAGCCCCCGCTGCCGCGCCGGGTCCGGCAGGCCAGCCTGGCCGACGAACTGCGGCTCGACCCGCTGGCCGCCCGGCCCGCAGCCCCGCAGCCGCCGAGCCGTCCGGAGCACCCGACCCCCCGCACGGAGCCCCGCCGGGCCGGTGCCGCGATCGGGGCGTTCCAGCGCCGGTCCCGGGCCGCACGCGCGAGCGACGAAGCACCGGCACGGCCCGCACCGCCCTCCATCCCCCTGCCCACGAGAGAAGAACGGCCATGACACGCACTACCGCCACCCACCAGGACCTCGACTGGCTGCTCGACGGCCTGGTGGACTCGGTGGCCGAGACCCGGAACGCCGTCCTGCTGTCCGACGACGGGCTCGTGGTGAGCCATTCGCGGACCATCAGCCGCCCCGACGCGGAGCGGCTGGCCGCCATCTGCACCGGCCAGCAGAGCCTGGCCCGAGGGGTCGGCCAGCTCTTCGACGGCGGCGGCGTGCACCAGGTGATCGTCGAGCTGAACGAGCTCTGGCTCTTCATCATCGCGGCCGCCCAGGGCACCCACCTCGCCGTGATCGCCTCGCAGGAGGTGGACGCCGAGATCATGTCGCTCGCCATGCACAACCTCGTCCAGCAGGTCGGCCAGAAGCTGACCACGCCGGTCCGCGGCGAGTTCGACGCCTTCGGCACCGGGGACGGGCAGCGCGCGTGACCCCGCACTGGGAGGACGAGCCCGAGGAGGACGCGGCGGGCACGATGGTGCGTCCGTACACCATCACCCGGGGCCGGACCGCTCCCGAGCGGGACGACTTCAGCCTGATCACGGTGGTGACGACCGCGCAGGACCCCCGCGACGAGCACGGCGCGCCGGTCCGGCCCGGACGGCTCCAGCCGGAGCACCGGATGATCCTGGAGCGCTGCCGCGCCTCGGCGGCGGTCGCCGAGGTCGCCTCCGACCTCGGCCTCCCGGTGTCGGTGACCAAGATCCTGCTGGCCGACCTCGTCGCCCAGGGCCTGCTGCTGGCCCGCGCCCCGCTCTCGGTGGCGCGGGTGGCGGGCGGGGCCAACATGGGCATGCTCGCCGCCGTTCGTGACGGACTCCGGAGACTCTGAACCAACATGACAAGCAGTCAGGCGGCACCCGCCGCCGTAAAGATCCTCATCGCCGGCGGCTTCGGCGTCGGCAAGACCACCATGGTGGGCGCGGTCAGCGAGGTCGCTCCGCTGCGCACCGAGGAGTACCTGACCAAGGCCAGTGTCGGTGTCGACGACCTGGCCGGGGTCGGCCAGAAGGACACCACCACCGTGGCGCTGGACTTCGGCCGCATCACGGTCAGCCCCGAGCTGGTGGTCTACCTGTTCGGCACCCCGGGGCAGGAACGTTTCTGGTTCATGTGGAACGACCTGGTCAACGGGGCGCTCGGCGGTGTGGTGATCGCCGACACCCGCAGGCTGGAGACGAGCTTCGCCTCGATCGACTTCTACGAGAGCCGCAACATCCCCTTCGTCGTGGCGATCAACTGCTTCCACGGCCACAACACCCGTACCCCGGACGAGATCAGGGCCGCCCTCGACCTCGACCCGCACGTACCGCTGCTCGTCGGCGACGTCCGCGAGCGGCCCTTCGGCCGGGACGTCCTGCTGGCCCTGGTGGACCACCTGATGAGCCTGCCCGCGGCGGCCGGCTGACCGCCGGCCGCCCCGCCCCTTTCGCACCCTTTCCCGTTCTGGAGACTTCTGAGATGGCAACACCCCTGCGTGTCCTGATTCACGGCGGCGGCATCGGCGGGCTCACCCTCGCCACCGCACTGGCCCGGCGCGGTCACACCGTCGAGGTCGCCGAGCTCCGTGACGAGGTGGACGCGCTCGGCGTCGGCATCATCCAGCCGTCCAACGCCCTGCATGTGATGCGGGAGATCGGGGTCCTCGACGACTGCCTGGAAGCGGGGTTCGAGTGGGAGGTGCTGACCATCGCCGACCCGGCGGGCAACACCCTCGCCGAGATACCCCAGCCCCGGATGGGCGACGCCCCCTCCAACAACGGCATCCCGCGCCCCGCCCTCGCCCGGGTGCTGAACTCCGCCGCCACCGCCGCGGGCGCGAAGATCCGCTTCGGCACCACGATCACCGGGCTCGCCGACGACGGCTCGGGCGTGGACGTCACCCTGTCCGACGGCTCCACCGGCCGCTGGGACCTGGTGGCCGGCTTCGACGGGATCGGCTCCCCGCTGCGCACCCGGCTCTACGGCGACCGGTACACCCCCGAGTACACCGGCTTCGCCAACTGGCGGGTGACGGTGCCCCGTCAGCCGCAGGTGCGCGGTGTGGTGATGGGCACCGCGGGCCAGGCCGCCAAGGCGCTCCTCACCCCGATCACCGAGGAACTGATGTACCTGGGCGCGGTGTTCGCCGAGGCCGAGGATTTCCGGCCGGATCCGGAGCGGGCGCACGAGCAGCTCGCGGAGCGGCTGCCGATGTTCTCCGGCCCGGTCGCCGAGGCGCTGGCCACCGTCACCGACCCGGCCTCGGTGGTGTACTCGCGGATCTCCCAGGTGACCGTCGAGGAGCCGTGGCACGTCGGGCGGGTCGTCCTCGCCGGTGACGCCGCGCACGCCTCGACCCCGCATCTCGCGCAGGGAGCGGCGATGGCCGTGGAGGACGCGCTGGTGCTGGCCGAGTCGCTGGACGCCGAGGACGGTGTGGACGCGGCGCTCGACGCGTGGGAGGACCGCCGCCGCCCCCGGGCGATGTGGGTGCAGGCCCTGTCCCGTGCGGTGCTGAAGCAGGAGACCGGCAGCGCGACGACCCCGGAGGAGGACGAGCTGCTGAAGGTCGGCGTCCCGGGCGCCGCCCATGCGCTGGTCAAGCCGTACTGACCGGTCGCGGCACCGGCGGACCGTGCGGGCCCGGGAGGATGCTCCCCGGCCCGCACGGCGCGTTTCACGGCAGTACGGCCACCCCGTCGATCTCCACCAGGGCCTGCTCGTCCCAGAGCCGGCTGATCCCGACGACCGCCATCGCCGGATAGTCGCGACCGGCCAACTGCCGCCAGGTGCGGCCCAGTTCGACGGCGTGCTTGCGGTAGTCGGCGACGTCGGTGGCGTACACCGTGACGCGGGCGAGGTCGGTCGGGGCGCCGCCCGCCGCGCGGAGCGCGGTCAGCAGGTTGGCGAGCGCCGTGGCGAACTGGTCGGTGAGGCAGTCGCCCACGATCTTTCCGCGCTCGTCGAGGGCGGTCTGCCCGGCCAGGAAGACCAGTTGGCTCCCGGTGACGGTGACGGCGTGCGAGAACCCCGTGGGCGGGGCGAGGTCGACGGGGTTGATCCGGTGTACCGGACTCATGCGGAAGCCTCCCGGCTCGCGTACAGCTCTTTGGCGATGATGGTGCGCTGGACCTCGCTGGCGCCCTCGTAGATCCGTGGCGCGCGGACCTCCCGGTAGAGGTGCTCCAGGAGGTGGCCGCGGCGCAGGGCGCGGGCGCCGTGCAGTTGGACGGCGGTGTCGACGACGTACTGGGCGGTCTCGGTCGCGTACAGCTTGGCCATGGCCGCCCGGCCCGGCACTCCGGGCTCCCCCGCGTCGTACGCGGCGGCCGCCGCGTAGACCAGGAGCCGGGCCGCCTCGGTCCGGGTGGCCATCTCGGCGACCTGGTGGGAGACGGCCTGGAGGTCCTTGAGGACCCCGCCGAACGCGGTACGGGCGGCGGTGTGCTCCACCGCGGCGTCGAGCGCGGCGCGGGCCATGCCCACGGCGAAGGCGCCGACGCTGGGGCGGAAGAGGTTGAGGGTCTCCATGGCCACCCGGAAGCCCCGGTCCGGCACGCCGAGCACATCGTCCGCGGTGACCGGGACGCCGTCGAACTCCAGGGCCCCGATGGGGTGCGGCGAGAGCATGTCGAGGGCGGTGCCGGTCAGCCCCGGGCGGTCGGCGGGGACCAGGAAGGCGGTGATGCCCCGGGAGCCCGTGCCGGGGGCGGTGCGCGCGAAGACGGTGTAGAAATCGGCCTCCGGCGCGTTGGAGATCCAGCACTTCTCGCCGGTCAGCCGCCATCCCCGGCCGTCGGACCCGGCCTCGGGGGCGGCCGTCAGGGCGAGGGCCGCCGCGTCCGAGCCCGCGCCCGGCTCGCTGAGCGCGAAGGCGGCGACGGCTCGGCCCGCCCGCACCTCGGGGAGCCAGCGGGCGCGGTGGGCGGGGGTGCCGGAGCGGACCAGCGGGTGGGTGCCGAGGCCCTGGAGGGCCAGCGTCGTCTCGGCCTCCGTGCAGCCGCGGGCCAGGGACTCGCGGAGCAGGCAGAGATCGAGGGCCCCGGAGTCCAGCATCCGGTCGAGGAGGCCCGCCTCGCCGAGCGCGGCGATCAGCGGGCGGTTGACATGTCCAGGGGTTCCCTGTTCGGCGAGCGGGCGCAGGTGCCGCTCCGCCAGGCTTCTCAGCTCCTCGCACCAGGCGGTCTGCGCCGGTTCGAGCGAGAATGCCGTCATACCAGCACCCCTCTTGTTCTGTTCTGTCGGTTTCCCGTACCCGTTCTTCGCATCCGCGCTCCGGCCTGTCGTCCCGTCCGTTCCGTGCTCGTCTGCCCAGTCGTACGATTTCCAGTCCACTCGCCCTATCGCGGACCGTTGACTACCGTCATCCGAACGATACGCTCCAGAGGCGACAAGGGGGCGATCCGTCATGGACCCGAAGACCTCAGCGCACCTCGACACCTTCGCCAGGGAGCATCTGCCGCCCCGGGACGAGTGGCCGGATCTCCTCTTCGACCTGCCCGCCCTGCGCTACCCGGACCGCCTCAACTGCGCCGTGGAGCTGCTGGACCGGACGGCGGAACGGTTCGGCCCGGACCGCCCGGCCCTCCGCGCCGGGGACGGCGCGGTCTGGAGCTACCGGGAGCTGCGCGAGCGGGTCGACCGGATCGCCCATGTCCTCACCGCCGACCTGGGCGTCGTGCCCGGCAACCGCGTCCTGCTGCGCGGCCCCACCGGCCCCCGGCTGGCCGCCTGCTGGCTCGCGGTGCTGAAGGCCGGTGCCATCGCCGTCACGGTGCTGGACCGGCAGCGGCCCGGCGAACTGTCCACCATCTGCTCACTGGCCCGGATCGGCCACGCGCTCTGCGACGCCCGCTCGGTCGACGACCTGCTGAGGGCCCAGGTCCCCGGGCTGCGGACCACGGTGTACGGGGGCGGCGCCCCGGACGACCTGCTGCGGCTGGCCGAGGCCCACCCGGGCCCGTACCGGGCGGTGGACACCGCGGCCGACGACGTCGCGCTGATCGCCTTCACCTCGGGCACCACCGGACGGCCCAAGGGCTGCGTGCACTTCCACCGGGACCTGCTGGCCATCGCCGACACCTTCTCGGCCCAGGTGCTGCGCCCCACCCCCGACGACGTGTTCGCGGGCAGTCCGCCGCTCGGCTTCACCTTCGGGCTGGGCGGCCTGCTGGTCTTCCCGCTGCGGGCCGGTGCCAGCGCGCTCCTGCTCGAACAGGCCGGTCCCGCCCAGCTGCTGCCCGCGCTCGCCGCGCACCGGGTCTCGGTGCTGTTCACCGCGCCGACCGCCTACCGGGTGATGCTCGACCGGCTCGACGGCCACGACCTGAGCGCGCTGCGCCGGTGCGTCTCGGCCGGCGAGAACCTCCCCGAGGCCACCTGGCGGGCCTGGTACGGGCGGACGGGGCTGCGGATCATCAACGGCATCGGCGCCACCGAGCTGCTGCACATCTTCATCTCGGCGGCCGACGACGCGATCCGCCCCGGCACCACCGGCCTTCCGGTGCCCGGCTGGCAGGCCAGGGTGCAGGACCGGGAGGGCCGCCCGCTGCCGGACGGGGAGCCGGGGCTCCTCGCCGTGCGCGGCCCGGTCGGCTGCCGCTACCTCGCCGACCCGCGCCAGCGGGAGTACGTCGCGAACGGCTGGAACCTGACCGGTGACACGTATGTACGCGACCCGGACGGCTACTTCCGCTACGTGGCCCGCGCCGACGACATGATCATCTCCTCCGGGTACAACATCGCGGGCCCGGAGGTCGAGGAGGCCCTGCTGCACCATCCGGCGGTGGCGGAGGCGGCGGTGGTGGGCCGGCCGGACGGGCTGCGCGGCCAGATCGTGGCGGCGTACGTGGTGGTGCGCGGGGGCGCGGCGGTGACCGCCGACGAGCTGCGCGCGTACCTGAAGGAGGTGCTGGCGCCGTACAAGTGCCCGCGCGTGGTCGAGTTCCGGGACGCGCTCCCCCGTACCGCCACCGGCAAGCTCCAGCGCTTCCGGCTGCGGGAGGGCTGACATCCGGGTGGAGGGCTCGCCGGGGGCGCGGCAGGATGAGGCATGACCTGGACCTTCACCGCCGACGTCGGCGCCTTCCTCGACGCGGCCGGCTCCTCGCTGGCCGCCCGGCCCGTCGAGAACACCCTGATCCTGACCATCACCGACACCCTGCGCCGGCACGGCCCGCACGCCTACGGGGCCGGTGTCCCGCTGCTGGGCTGGTGGCGCGGGGCGGACGGCGAGGTGGCGGGGACGCTGGTCGGGACGCCGCCGCATCCGCCCGTGCTGGGGGCCGTCGCCCCGGAGGCGGTGGCCCCGCTGGCCGCCGCGCTCCCGCTGACCCGGCTCAGCGCGGACCGGGCGACGGCCGAGGCGCTCGCCGCCTCCTGGCCCGGCCACCGGATCGAGGAGGAGCAGCGGCTCTACCGGCTGGGCACGCTGGTGGAGCCCTCCCCCGCCCCGACCGGCCGGGCCCGGAAGGCCGCACCGGCCGACCGGGAGCTGCTGGTGGGCTGGCACTTCGCCTTCGCCCAGGAGGCCGGTACGGCGATCGACCACGCCGAGCGGCTGGTGGACGAGCGGACGGCCTCGGGCGCGCTGACGGTCTGGGAGGACGACGGGGTCCCGGTGTCGATGGCCGGGGTCTCCCCGCTGCTCGCGGGCACCGTCCGGGTGTCTTCGGTCTACACCCCGCCGGAGCACCGCGGGCTGGGGTACGCGGCGGCGGTGACCGCGGAGGTGAGCGGGGCGGCCGTGGCGGCGGGGGCGCGGGAGGTGCTGCTCTTCACCGACCTCACGAACCCCACCAGCAACGGGGTGTACCGCCGGATCGGGTACCGCCCGGTCGCGGACCGGCTGCTGATCGGCGTGGCGGAGCCCTGAGCGGGGCGGGGCCGGAGCCGGTCAGTCGAGGGTGAGCCGGGGTTTCGGGGCGTCGGTGCGGCCGGTCGGCGGGGTGCGGCTGCCCGCCCGGTACGGGGCCGGCCAGGGCGCGCCCGGTCCGGTGTAGCCCTGCTCGGCCGCCGCGTGCAGCGTCCACTGCGGGTCGTAGAGGTGCGGGCGGGCCAGGGCGCAGAGGTCGGCCCGGCCCGCGAGCAGCAGGGAGTTGACGTCGTCCCAGGAGGAGATCGCGCCGACCGCGACGACGGGCACGCACAGGGTGTTCCGTATCCGGTCGGCGTACGGCGTCTGGTAGGAGCGGCCGAACTCGGGGCGCTCCTCGGGCACCACCTGGCCGGTGGAGACGTCGATGGCGTCGGCCCCGTGGGCGACGAAGGCACGGGAGATCTCCACGGCGTCGTCGGCGGTGGTGCCGCCACCGACCCAGTCGGTGGCGGAGATCCGGACGGTCATGGGGCGGTCGTCGGGCCATACGGCGCGGACCGCGTCGAAGACTTCGAGGGGGAAGCGGAGCCGGTCCGGCAGGGAGCCGCCGTAGGCGTCGGTGCGGTGGTTGGTGAGCGGCGAGAGGAAGCCGGAGAGCAGATAGCCGTGGGCGCAGTGGAGTTCGAGCAGGTCGAAGCCGCACGCGCCGGCACGGCGGGCCGCGGCGACGAACTGCTCGCGCACGGTGTCGAGCCCCGCCCGGTCCAGGGCGTGCGGGACCTGGTTGACCCCGGCGGCGTACGGGATCGGGGAGGCGGCGACGAGCGGCCAGTTGCCGTCCGGGAGGGGCTGGTCGATGCCCTCCCACATGAGCCGGGTGGAGCCCTTGCGCCCGGAGTGGCCGAGCTGGACGCCGATGGCGGTGCCGGGGGCGTCGGCGTGGACGAAGTCCGTGATCCGGGTCCAGGCGGCGGCCTGCTCATCGGTGTAGAGGCCGGTGCAGCCGGGGGTGATGCGGCCCTCGGCGCTGACGCACACCATCTCCGTCATGACGAGCCCGGCGCCGCCGAGCGCGCGGGCGCCCAGGTGGACGAGGTGGAAGTCGCCGGGGACGCCGTCCTCGGCCCGGTACATGTCCATGGGGGAGACGACGACGCGGTTGCGGAGTTCGAGGCCGCGCAGCCGCAGCGGGGTGAACATCGGCGGGACGCCCGGGGGGCAGCCGAACTCCTCCTCTACGGCGGCGGTGAAGGCGGGGTCGCGCAGCCGCAGGTTGTCGTGGGTGACGCGGCGGCTGCGGGTGAGGAGGTTGAAGGCGAACTGGCGGGGCGGCTGGTCGACGTAGGTGCCCAGCTCCTCGAACCAGCGCAGGCTGGCGGCGGCGGCCCGCTGGGTGGATTCGACGACCGGCCGGCGCTCGGCCTCGTAGGCGGTCAGCGCGCTCGGCAGGTCGGGGTGTTCCTCGACGCAGGCGGCCAGCGCGAGGGCGTCCTCGACGGCGAGCTTGGTGCCGGAGCCGATGGAGAAGTGCGCGGTGTGGGCGGCGTCGCCGATGAGGACGGTGTTGCCGTGGGACCAGTGGTCGTTGACGACGGTGCGGAAGGTGAGCCAGGCGGAGTTGTTGGAGCGCAGTTTCCGGCCGCCGAGTGCCCGGTGGAAGATCTCGGCGCAGCTCAGCGTGGAGTGCTCGACCGCGCGGCTGTCGAATCCGGCGGCCCGCCAGACCTCCTCGCGCATCTCGACGATGACGGTGGAGGCGTCGGCGGCGAAGGGGTAGGCGTGCAGCTGCATCACCCCGTACGGGGTCTCGGCGATCTCGAAGCGGAAGGCGTCGAGGGCGAAGTCGGCGGCGAGCCAGATGTAGCGGCAGCGGTGGCCGGTGATCCGGGGGCCGAAGGCTTCGGCGTGGGCGGTACGGGTCCGGCTGTGCACCCCGTCGGCGGCGATCACCAGATCGTGGCCGGCGGCCAGCTCGGCGGCGGGCGGCGCCCCGGTGGAGAAGCGGAGGCGGACGCCGAGCGAGGCGCAGCGCTCCCGCAGGACGCCCAGCAGCCGGCGCCGGCCGAGCGCGGCGAAGCCGTGGCCGCCGGAGGTGTGGGTGACGCCCCGGTGGACGATGTCGATGTCGTCCCACCGGACGAACTCCTCGCCGAGGGCCCGGTAGACGACGGGGTCGACGTGCTCGATGCCGCCGAGGGTCTCGTCGGAGAGGACGACGCCGAAGCCGAAGGTCTCCTCGGGGGCGTTGCGTTCCCAGACGGTGATCTCGCGGTCCGGGTCGAGCCGTTTGAGCAGGGCGGCGGCGTAGAGCCCGCCGGGTCCGCCGCCGATGACCGCGACGCGCCGTACGGAGGGCCGGGCGGGCATCGCTAGCGGCCCTGCCACTTGGGGGGCCGCTTCTCGGTGAAGGCGGCGTGGAACTCGGCGTAGTCCTCGCCGTGCATCAGCAGGGCCTGGGTGGCGGCGTCCAGCTCGACGGCGGCGGCGAGCGGGAGGTCGAGCTCGGCGGTGAGGAGGGCCTTGGTCTGGGCGAGGGCGAGGGCCGGTCCGTCGGCCAGGCGGCGGGCGAGCGCGGCGGCGTGCTCGTCGGCGCTCCCCTCGTCGACCAGCTCGCTGATCAGCCCGATCCGCTCGGCCTCGGGGGCGCGGACGGGCTCGCCGAGCATCAGCAGCCGGGTGGCGTGGCCGAGGCCGACGACCCTGGGCAGCAGATAGGCGGCGCCCATGTCGCCGCCGGAGAGGCCGACCCTGGTGAAGAGGAAGGCGAAGCGGGCGGTGGGGTCGGCGACCCGGAAGTCGGCGGCCAGCGCGAGCACCGCTCCCGCGCCGGCGGCCACCCCGTGCACGGCGGCGACGACCGGGAAGGGCGCTTCCCTGAGGGCCCGTACGACCTGGCCGGTCATCCGGTTGAAGTCCAGCAGCTGGGCGGTGTCCATGGCGAGGGTGGCGCCGATGATCTCGTCGACGTCGCCGCCGGAGCAGAACCCGCGGCCCTCCCCCGCGAGCACCAGGGCGCGCACGGCGCGTTCGCGGGACAGTTCGGCGAGCAGGTCGCGCAGGTCGGCGTAGGCGCCGAAGGTGAGCGCGTTGAGCTTCTCGGGTCTGGCGAGGGTGACGGTCGCGACCCCGTCCTCCCTGGTCAGCCGGAGATGGCGCCAGTTGTCCGTGCGCGGCGCGGAGCTGGGAAACGGGCTCATCGAGGGGGCTCCCCTTCGGCCGTCGGGCTGCTGCCTGGAGCCGAATTTATCACCCGTACGTGACTCCCGTCATGAGTGCGCGATAGGGCTGCGCGGGGAAAAAAGAGTGTCCAACGTCCCTTTCATACCGGTCGGCAGTCCCTTGTCTCTCTCGTTGCGGTTCGTAAGGTTGAAAACAGGAAGTACCGAACTCCACACAGGCCCCGCACCCCCTGGGACCCGGTCCAGGAACGGAAACCATGCCGTGCTCCCCGACGCCTCCGACGCCCTTCCCCCCGCCTCCTGGCGGATCACGCTGCCGCACTCGACGGCGGCCGTCCCGATCGCCCGTGCCCTGATCCGTACCGCGCTCGCGGACATCGACGCGCCGGCCGACACCGACACGGCCGAGCTCCTCACCGCGGAGCTGGTGGCCAACGCGGTCGAGCACACCCGGAGCGGTGAGCCGATCGAGCTGGTGGTGGAGCTCCTGCCCACCGGCTGCCAGGTCGAGGTGCACGACCGCTCCCCCGCCCCGCCGGGCGGCCTCGACTTCCCGCACCCCGGCGGCGAGCCGGACCCCTGGCAGGAGCACGGCCGGGGGCTGCTGCTGATCCGGGCACTCAGCTCCTCCTGCGGCCACCGCCCCACGGAGCACGGCAAGGCGGTCTGGTTCACGCTCCCGCCGCGCGCGCCTCAGGGGGGCGTCTGACACACGCCCGCGACGTCGCGGGGTCCATACCGGCCGGGTACGGGACCGACCGCCCCGGGCCCTGTCGCGAGGGGGGACCCCGCAGGGCGCCCACGCCTCGGCACGCGCCCGCCCCCTCGCCTCACCCGTCGAAGTGGAACCACCGGAATCCGTGTTCGCGCAGCGGCGTCAGGGTCCCGCGATGGAGCGCGCCGAAGCTCACGACCGACTCGCTCTCGTCGCCGCCGACCGTCGCGAGCAGTCCCGGGGCCACGAAGAACCTCTCCGCCTCGTAGGCCGGCAGGAACGGACCCAGCGGGACGGGGCGCAGCATGTTCCACAGCGCGTCGAGGCGCTTGGTCGGCATGCAGTAGGTCCGCGCCTGGTACGGGGCGGCGCTCTGGGCCTCGAAGAGGGTGAACTGCAGAAGGAAACGGCTCAGCGGCTCCTCTTCGAGGATGGTCTCCGGGGCCGTGCCGCGGGGGTCCTCGGTGTGCCATACGCGAGGATCCGCTCCGTCCGGTCCCCCGGGTGGCCACGGGATGGACCAGTCCATGGAGGCCCCGTTCCACACGGCGAACACCAGGCGGTCGCCGAGCGGTCCGGAGGTGCGCTCGGGCCGCCTCAGTACCGGGTCGTGGAAGCGGTGGAGCGCCGGGCGGAGACGGGCCAGGCGGTGGAAGGCGGCCAACGCCTCCGGCAGGCCGCCCGGCTCGCCCGCCGCACCCCGGCCCCCGGCCGGCTCCGTCTCCTCGGCCGGCTCCGTCTCCTCGGCGGGGAACCAGCCGAGGACGAACGACTCCAGGGCCCGGACCGGATCCGTCGCCACGAGGTCGGCCCACTCCACCCCGGGGACCGGCCCGACGGCGTCCGGTACCGCCCGGCCCAGGGGCGGAGGCGTCTGCGTCATGCGGTGACCCTATCCGGGGCACGGGCCGGGCCGGACGGCTGCCGCAACGACGGCCGACGGGGCACGCCCCGACCGGGGATCGCGTCTCGGTTACGCCTTCTCGGCCAGCCGGGAGCGGGAGCGGCCGTAGCAGGCGTACACCGCCGAGCCGACGAGGAGGAAGACCCCGAACTGGAGCCAGGTCGCCCAGCCGGTCCCGTACATCAGGTAGAGGCAGAAGACGATGCCCAGGAGGGGGCCCAGCGGGTGGAGGGGCGCCCGGAAGGGGCCCCGGACGTCCGGGTTGCGGCGGCGGAGCACGATCACCGCCGCGTTCACCGCGACCATGGTGGCCAGCGCGCCGATGGTGGTCAGGTTCACCACCATGCCGAGGGAGGAGAAGGCCGCCGGGACCGCGAAGACCACGGCCACGATCCAGGTGTTGGCGACCGGGGTCGCGGTGCGCGGCGAGACCCGTTCGAAGATCCGGGGGATCAGCCCGTCCCGGGACATCGACATCAGGATGCGGGTCTGCCCGTACATCACCGCGAGGACGACGGAGGCGATGGCGACGACCGCGCCGAACGCGACGATCCCGCCGCCGGCGGAGGAGCCGGTGACCCGGTCGACGACGATCGACAGCGCCGCGGGCCGGTCGGCGACCTCCTCGGGGCCCAGCGCGCCGATCGCGCCGAGCGCGACCGCGCAGTAGAGCAGGGTGACCAGGCCGATGCAGATCATGATCGCGAGCGGGATGTTCCGCCGGGGGTCGCGGACCTCCTCGCCCGCGGTGGTGATGGCGTCGAAGCCGATGTACGAGAAGAAGGCCAGCGAGGCCCCGGCGGTGATCCCGCCCGCGCCCTCGGCGAAGAACGGCGTGAGGTTGTCGTGCTCGAAGGCGGTGAAGGCGACGGCGCAGAAGGCGACCAGGATGGTGATCTTCAGGATCGCCATCGCGGCGGTGGCCCCGGCGCTCTCCCGGACGCCGCGCACCAGCAGGGTGGCGGCCATCATCACCACCAGCACCGCGGGCAGGTTGACCACCCCGCCGTCGCCGGGCCCGGCCGAGAGCGCCTCGGGGAGCCGGACCCCGACCAGGCTGTCCAGCAGTTCGTTGACGTACTGGCTCCAGCCGACGGCGACCGCGGAGACCGAGACGCCGTACTCCAGCAGGAGGCACCAGCCGACGAGGAACGCGACGCGCTCGCCGAGGGTGGCGTAGGCGAAGGAGTAGGAGCTGCCGGAGACCGGGATGGCGCTGCCGAGCTCGGCGAAGGAGAACGCGGTGAAGACGCAGGTGACCGCCGCGAGCACGAAGGAGAGGACGACGGCGGGGCCCGCCTGGGCGACGCTGTCGGAGAGGCCGACGAAGATCCCGGTCCCGACGACGGCGCCGATGCCGAAGCAGACCAGCTGGAAGAGGCCCATGGTGCGCTTGAGGCCATGCCCCTCCAGGTCCGCGCCGGATTCGGCGATCAGCTGGTGGGGGCTCTTGATGCGCGGCCCGGACGGGCGCAGCGGACTCACGGGGACGGGCTCTTCTCTGGTGGTGCGCGGAAAGAGAACGGGGTTCGGGCCTGCGGGCCCGAACCCCATCGAAGAGCACCATAATAGCCACTTCTCCGCATATTCACCCAATAGAGTGAATGATCATGCAGTGCGCGGCGGGCGGTCTCAGGCGGCCGCCGGGGACGCCATCGTCGCGACCAGGACGGCCTTGATGGTGTGCATCCGGTTCTCCGCCTCGTCGAAGACGAGGGAGTGGGCGGACTCGAAGACCTCGTCGGTGACCTCCAGCTCCGCCATCCCGTACTCGGCCTCGATGGAGCGCCCGACGGCGGTCCCGAGGTCGTGGAAGGCCGGGAGGCAGTGCAGGAACTTGACGTCGGCGTTGCCGGTGGCGCGGAGCACGTCCATGGTCACGGCGTACGGCGCCAGCGCCGCGATGCGCTCCGCCCAGACCTCCTTGGGCTCGCCCATGGAGACCCAGACGTCGGTGGCGACGAAGTCGGCGCCCTTGACGCCCTCGGTGACGTCCTCGGTGAGGGTGACGGTCGCGCCGCTGGCGTCGGCGAGCCGGTGGGCCTCGGCGACGACGTGGTCGGCCGGCCAGTACGCCTTCGGCGCGACGATCCGTACGTCCATGCCGAGCAGGGCGCCGGTGACCAGGTAGGAGTTGCCCATGTTGAAGCGGGCGTCGCCGAGGTAGGCGAAGGAGATCCCCTCCAGGGGCTTGTCGCTGTGCTCGGTGATGGTGAGGAGGTCGGCGAGCATCTGGGTCGGGTGCCAGTCGTCGGTGAGCCCGTTGAAGACCGGCACGCCGCCGTGGGCGGCCAGCTCCTCGACGGCCGCCTGGCTGTCGCCCCGGTACTCGATGCCGTCGAACATCCGGCCGAGCACGCGCGCGGTGTCCTTCACCGACTCCTTGTGCCCCATCTGCGAGCCGGAGGGGTCCAGATAGGTCGTGGCGGCTCCCTGGTCGGCGGCGGCCACCTCGAAGGCGCAGCGGGTGCGGGTGGAGGTCTTCTCGAAGATCAGCGCGATGTTCTTGCCGCGCAGCCGCTGGGTCTCGGTCCCCGACTTCTTGGCCGCCTTGAGCTCGGCCGCCAGCTCGATCAGGCCGCGGAACTCCTCGGCCGTGAAGTCCAGCTCCTTGAGGAAGTGGCGGCCTGCAAGGTCTATGGCCATGATTCGGCTCCTGGGTCGGGCGAGGGTCGCGCGTACGGTATCCCTGGAAGTGTATACGACCCTATGCATCGCTATACGGAATGGTCCCGCCGCCCGCGCGCCCGCCCGGGTCCTCCGTACGCTCCGCTCTCCTCCACGGCCCGTGCCGCGGCCCCGTCACACCGCGTCGCGCACCACCGGGCAGCTCATGCAGCGGGGGCCGCCCCGGCCCCGGCCCAGTTCGCTGCCGGGGATCTCGATGACCTCGATGCCCTCCTTGCGCAGGAAGGTGTTGGTGGTGGCGTTGCGCTCGTACGCGACGACGACGCCCGGCTCGACGGCCAGCACGTTGCAGCCGTCGTCCCACTGCTCGCGTTCGGCGGCGTGCACGTCCTGGGTGGCGGTGAGCACCCGGATCGCGTCCAGCCCCAGGGCGCGCGCGATCGCCCGGTGCATCTGCTCGGGGGGATGGTCGGTGACCTTCAGGTCCCTGGGGCCGTCACCGGGCTCGATGGTGTACGAGCGGAGCATGCCCAGCCCGGCGTACTGGGTGAAGGTGTCGCCGTCGATCATCGTCATCACCGTGTCGAGGTGCATGAACGCCCGTCGCTTGGGCATGTCGAGCGCCACGATCGTGTGGGCCGAACCGGCGTCGAAGAGGCGCCGGGCCAGCATCTCCACCGCCTGGGGTGCGGTGCGTTCGCTCATCCCGATGAGGACCGCGCCGTGCCCGATGACCAGGACGTCCCCGCCCTCGATGGTGGACGGGTAGTCGTCCAGCCCCTCCGACCAGTGGTGGAAGGGGCCCGCCTCGGGGCCGGTGAAGAGCGGATGGTGGCGGTAGATCGCCTCGAAGTGGACGGTCTCGCGCTGCCGGGCCGGCCACCGCATCGCGTTGATGGAGACCCCGTCGTATATCCAGGCCGAGGTGTCCCGGGTGAAGAGGTGGTTCGGCAGCGGGTGCAGCAGGAAGTCGTCCAGGTCCATCACATGGAAGCGGACGGAGGTCGGCTCGCGGTGCCCGGCCAGGAACTCCCGTTTGGTCATGCCGCCGACCAGCGCGTCGGCCAGCTCCGCGCCGGGCAGCTCCTCGAAGGCGGCCCGCAGGTGCTCGGTGGCGAGCGGGCCGTACTCCTTCTCCTCGAAGACCCGGTCCAGGACGAGCCGTCTGGCCACCGGGATCTCCAGCGACTCGCGGAGCAGGTCCCCGAAGAGGTGCACCTCCACGCCCCGGTCGCGCAGCACGTCCGCGAAGCCGTCGTGCTCCTGGCGGGCGCGGCGCACCCAGAGCACGTCGTCGAAGAGGAGCGCGTCCTTGTTGCTGGGGGTGAGCCGCTTCAGTTCCAGATCGGGGCGGTGCAGGATGACGCGGCGCAGCCGCCCGGCCTCGGAGTCGACGTGGAATCCCATGTCTCCATCCTCACCGGGGACGGCCCCGTTCACTCCCGCGAATCACCGGCGGCCCGTCCCCGACAGCGCCCCGGTACCGGTCGCGGCGGCCCGTGGACCGCCGCGACCGGTGCCGGACCGGCTCACCGGCCGGGGTCAGAGCCTCGGGTCGACCGGCTCCGACTCCAGGGCCAGCACCGCGAACACCGCCTCGTGGACCCGCCACAGCGGCTCCCCCTCGGCCAGCCGGTCCAGCGCTTCGAGCCCCAGCGCGTACTCCCGCAGCGCCAGCGACCGCTTGTGGCCGAGGAACCGGTCGCGCAGCCGCTCCAGGTTCTCCGGGCGGGTGTACTCGGGGCCGTAGATGATCCGGAGGTACTCCCGGCCGCGCACCTTGACACCCGGCTGGACGAGCCGGTCCTTCCCGTCCCGGACCAGCGCGCCGAGCGGTTTTACGACCATGCCCTCGCCGCCGTCGCCGGTCATCTCCAGCCACCAGTCGATACCGGCGCGCACCGACGCTTCGTCCCCGGTGTCGACGACCAGCCGGCCGGTGGTCCGCAGCAGCCCGGTCGGGTCGTGCGCGACCAGGCGGTCGAGCCAGGCCAGCTGCTCGTCGTGGGCCACCGAGGCCAGCGAACGGCCCCGCACCGCGAGGACCTGGAAGGGCGCGAACCGCACCCCGTCCAGCCCCTGGGTGCTCCAGCAGTACCGGCGGTACGCCTCGGTGAACGCGGCGGCGTCCTCGGTCCGGCCCCGCTGGCGTGCGGCCAGCGCACCGACGTCCACGCCCCGGGCCGCCGCCGCGGCCAGTGCCGCGTTGGCCTCCGGGAGGACCGCGCCGGACGCGGCACCGACCGCGGCGTACTGCGAGCGCAGCAGCCCGGCCGCCTTCAGGGACCAGGGCAGCAGCTCGGCGTCGAGCAGCACCCAGTCGGTGTCCCACTCCTCCCAGAGCCCGGCCGCGGTGACGGCGGCGCGCAGCCGGCCGAGGATCTCCTCGGTCAGCGCCGCGTCGTCGAGGAACGGCCGTCCGGTACGGGTGTACAGCGCCCCGGTCGGCCCGCCGGCGGTCCCGGACGCGTCCGGGTCGCCGCCCACGCCGAACCGCTCCCGGGCGGCCGCGGCGTCCCGGCAGACCAGGGCCACCGCGCGCGAGCCCATGTGCTTCTCCTCGCACACCACCCGGGCGACCCCGTCCGCCCGGTACTGCGCGAAGGCCTCGGCCGGGTGCTCCAGATAGCCGTCCTCGCGCGAGGTGGCGGTGGGCGCCATGGTCGGGGGCAGGTACCCGAGCAGCCGCGGGTCGACGGCGAACCGGCTCATCACTTCGAGCGCGGCGGCGGCGTTCTCCTCGCGGACCGCGATCCGGCCCATGTGCCGGGTCTCCACGATCCGGCGGCCCCGGACGTCGTCGAGGTCGAGCGGCCGGCCCTCCCGGCCGCCGGGCGCCCCGGTGGTCAGCGGCCGGACCGGCTCGTACCAGACCTTCTCGGCCGGTACGTCGACCAGTTCCCGCTCCGGCCAGCGCAGCGCGGTCATCTTCCCGCCGAAGACGACCCCGGTGTCCAGGCAGATGGTGTTGTTGACCCAGGAGGCGTTGGGGACCGGGGTGTGCCCGTAGACCACGGCGGCCCGGCCCCGGTAGTCCTCCGCCCACGGGTAGCGCACGGGCAGGCCGAACTCGTCGGTCTCGCCGGTGGTGTCCCCGTACAGCGCGTGCGAGCGGACCCGGCCGGAGGTGCGTCCGTGGTACTTCTCGGGCAGCCCGGCGTGGCAGACGACGAGCCCGCCGCCGTCGAGGACGTAGTGGCTGACGAGCCCCTCGATGAACTCCCGCACCCGCTCCCGGAATGCCGGGTCCCTCTCGTCCTCCCGGTCCAGCTGCTCGATGGTCTCGGCGAGACCGTGCGTGTGCTGGACCGCGCGGCCCTTCAGGTACCGGCCGAGCTTGTTCTCGTGGTTGCCCGGTACGCACAGGGCGTCGCCCGAGGCGACCATGGACATGACCCGGCGCAGGACGCCCGGGCTGTCGGGGCCCCGGTCGACCAGGTCTCCGACGAAGACCGCGGTGCGCCCCTCGGGGTGCGTGCCGTCGACGTAGCCGAGCCTGCCGAGCAGGGTCTCCAGCTCGGAGCTGCACCCGTGGATGTCACCGATGATGTCGAAGGGGCCGGTGAGGTGGCGCAGGTCGTTGTAGCGGCGCTCCAGCACCACTTCGGCGTGGGCGGCCTCCTCCTCGGTGCGCAGGATGTGCACCTTGCGGAAGCCCTCGCGCTCCAGGCCGCGCAGCGAGCGGCGCAGTTCGCGGCGGTGGCGCTGGATGACGTGGCGGGGCAGGGTGGCGCGGTCGGGACGGGTCGCGTTCCGTGCGGCGCAGACCTCCTCGGGCAGGTCGAGGACGATCGCGATGGGCAGCACGTCGTGGCTCCGGGCCAGCCGGACCAGCTGTTTGCGGCTCTCGGACTGCACGTTGGTCGCGTCCACGACGGTCAGCCGGCCGGCCGCCAGCCGCTTGCCGACGATGTAGTGGAGCACGTCGAAGGCGTCCGAGCTGGCGCTCTGGTCGTTCTCGTCGTCGGCGACCAGGCCCCGGCAGAAGTCCGAGGAGACGATCTCCGTGGGCTTGAAGTGGTCGCGGGCGAAGGTGGACTTGCCGGAGCCGGTGGCCCCGACGAGGACCACCAGGGAGAGGTCGGTCACCGGGAGGGTGCGCGGGGTACTGGTCATGCGGCGTTCGCCTCCTTCTCGGCGGTGGTCGCGGTTGCTCCGGCGGCGGTGGTTCCGGTCGCTCCGGCGGCGGTGGTTCCGGTCGCTCCGGCGGTTCCTTCGGTCGTGGCCGTGGTCTCGTCCGTCGTGCCCCGGGTGAAGACGGCCATCTGGGTGGGCGGTCCCACCTCCGGGTCGTCGGTCCCCACGGGCACGAAGGCGACCCGGTACCCGTGACGCCGCGCCACTTCGGCGGCCCAGGACCGGAATTCGGCCCTGGTCCACTCGAAGCGGTGGTCGCCGTGGCGCACATGCCCGGCGGGGAGGCTCTCCCAGCGGACGTTGTACTCGACGTTCGGTGTGGTCACGAGGACGGTCCGGGGGCGGGCCGCGCCGAAGACGGCGTACTCCAGCGCGGGCAGCCTCGGCAGGTCGAGGTGTTCGATCACCTCGCTGAGCACGGCCGCGTCATAGCCCTTGAGCCGCTTGTCGGTGTACGTGAGCGAGCCCTGCCGGAGCTCCACCCGGGCGGCCTGCCGCTCCCCCATCCGCTCCAGCTTCAGCCGCCGGGCCGCGATGGTGAGGGCGCGCACGGACACGTCGACGCCGACGATCTCCTTGAACGACGGGTCCTTGAGCAGGGCCTGCACCAACTGGCCCTGGCCGCAGCCCAGGTCGAGGACGCGGCCCGCACCGGCCGCGCGCAGCGCGCCGAGGATCGCGGCGCGCCGCTGCTCGGCGAGCGGGACCGGCTTCTCCTCCGTGTCGGCCGTCTCGTCCACGGCGTTGTCGAGGGCGTCCACATCGAGGTCGTCCGACTCGGCGAGCCGCACCAGTTCGAGCTGCTGCATCGCCTGCCGGGTCAGCCCCCAGCGGCGGGAGAGGTAGCGGCTGGTGATCAGCTTCTGCTCGGGGTGGGCGGCGAGCCAGCCCTCTCCCGCCCGCAGCAGCTTGTCCACCTCGTCGGGGGCGACCCAGTAGTGCTTGGCGTCGTCCAGCACCGGCAGCAGCACGTACAGCTGCCGCAGCGCGTCGGCCAGCCGCAGCTCCCCTTCGAGCACCACCCGTACGTACCGCGAGTCGCCCCACTCGGGGAACTTCTCGTCCAACGGCACGGCCACGGCGTCCACGCTCGTCCAGCCCAGCGGGGCGAAGAGCTTGCGCACCAGCTCCGCGCCGCCCCGGGCGGGCAGCGCGGGCACCTCGATCCGCAGCGGCATCGGTGTCCGCGCCCGCTCGGGCAGCACCCGGCACACCCCCTTGAGCGCGGACTTGAAGACCGTGCTCATGGCGACGGACAGCAGCGAGGAGGCCGCGTACGGACGGTCGTTGACGTACTGCGCGAGCGCCGCGTCGGGAGCGCCGCCCCGGCCCTTGCCCCGGCCCCGGCGCACCAGGGCGACGGGATCGACCTCCAGCAGGAGCGCCGCTGTGCAGCGCTCGTCGGACGCCTCGGGGTAGAAGACATGGGCGATGCCATGCGAGGTGGAGAACGCCTGCGCCTTCTCGGGGTGCTTGTGCAGCAGAAAGCCGAGATCGGTCGCCGGGCGCTCCGGATTGCCGGTGGTACTGATCGTCAGGAACACGCATCCGAGTATGGGTCGCCCGTTCCACCCCCACCAGGCATTTTCCCCTGCCCGGAAGCCCGGCCCGCCCCCGGCCCAGGCCCTTCCTCACACCCACGCCCCCGTCCCGCCCGCTGGTCATGTCCCGGCCCCGAGCACACCGGCCAGTTCCGCGACGGTCCCCGGGCCGACCCGGCAGCAGCCGCCGATCAGCCGGGCCCCGGCCGCCGCCCAGCGGCTCGCCGCCGCCGCGGTGAACGTGGGGGCGCCGGCCCAGCCCCGGCCGCCCGGCTCCCACCGCTCGCCGCTGTTCGGATAGACGACGACCGGCTTTCCGCTCACCTCGGCGGCCACCTCCACCGCCCGGCCCGCCTCCGCCGGATCGCAGCAGTTCACCCCCACGGCCAGCACGTCGCCGCGCCCCCGGACCAGGCCGAACGCCGTCTCCAGCGACTGCCCCGCCCTGGTCCGGCCGCCCGCCACGCTGTACGACAGCCAGACGGGCAGCCCGCACCCCTCGACCGCCCGCAGCAATGCCTCGGCCTCCTCGGTGTCCGGCACCGTCTCCAGCGCCAGCACATCGGGCCCGGCCGCGGCCAGCGCCTCGATCCGGGGCCGGTGGAAGCGCTCCAGCTCGCCGACGGAGAGCCCGTACCGGCCCCGGTACTCGCTGCCGTCCGCCAGCATCGCCCCGTACGGGCCGACCGAACCGGCCACCCAGACGTCCCGCGCCACCGCCCCGGCCGCCCGGCGCGCCAGCCGGACGCTGCGGGCGAACAGCTCCGCCGCCTCCGCCCGGCCGATCCCACGTCGGGCGAACCCCTCGAACGTGGCCTGGTACCCGGCCGTGGTGAGCACCTGCGCACCGGCCCGCGCGTAGGCGGTGTGCGCCGCCTCGATCAGCTCCGGCCCGTCGATCAGCAGCCGGGCCGACCACAGGGCGTCGGACAGATCGCAGCCCTCCGCCTCCAACTGGTTGGAGAGCCCGCCGTCGAGGAGCACCGGCCCCGCCGCCAGGGCCCGGCCGAGCCGACGGACCGGTGCGGCGCCGGGCGGTCGGGGCTCCCCTCCGGAGCCCGACGGACCGGCGGAAACCGAGAGACCGGTGGGGCCCGTCGCGCCGGTGGGACCGGTAGGGGCGGGGGACATGGGGCGGCCTCCTCGGGACTCAGCCCAGCTGGGACATGACCTGAGAGGAGATCAGCTCAAGGTGGTCCAGATCGTCCAGGTCCAGGACCTGGAGGTAGATCCGGGACGAGCCGATCGCACCGTACTGGCCGATCTTGTCGACCACCTCGGCGGGCGAGCCCGCGAGCCCGTTCGCCTTCAGCTCCTCGACCTCGCGCCCGATGACGGCGGCGCGCCGCGCGACCTCCGCGTCGTTCTTGCCGACGCAGACCACCAGGGCGTTGGAGTACACCAGGTCGTCCGGCGCGCGGCCGGCCGCCTTCGCCGCGTCCCGGACCCGGCCGAACTGCTTCTCGCTGTCCTCCAGCGAGGCGAACGGGATGTTGAACTCGTCGGCGTAGCGGGCGGCCAGCCTCGGCGTCCGGGTGGCTCCGTGGCCACCGATCAGCACCGGCACCTTGGCCTGGGCAGGCTTGGGCAGCGCGGGCGAGTCGGTGAGCTGGTAGTAGGTGCCGTCGAAGCTGTACGTCTGGCCGACCTCGGTCGCCCAGAGCCCGGTGACGATCTCCAGCTGCTCCTCCAGCCTGCCGAACTTCTCCTTCGGGAACGGAATCCCGTACGCCTTGTGCTCCTCCTCGAACCAGCCCGCACCGAGGCCGAGTTCGACCCGGCCGCCGGACATCTGGTCGACCTGCGCGACCTGGATGGCAAGCACGCCGGGGAGCCGGAAGGTCCCCGCCGTCATCAGCGTGCCGAGCCTGATCCGGCTGGTCTCGCGGGCCAGCCCGGCCAGGGTGATCCAGGCGTCGGTCGGGCCGGGCAGCCCGTCCCCCGGTCCCATGCGCAGGTAGTGGTCGGAGCGGTAGAAGGCGTCGAAGCCGAGGTCCTCGGTCGCCTTGGCGACGGTGAGCAGGGTGTCGTAGCTCGCCCCTTGCTGGGGCTCGGTGAAGATGCGGAGATCCATGCCTCCATCCTGCACCTCCGGCCACCCTCCGCCGCGCTCCGGCCTCCCCCGGGCGATGTCACCACCGGAATCCCGGGCCGCACCGGCCCCGGGACCGGACGGCCGCGGCTGCCGGCCCCGGAGCGGCCGCTCCCTGAACCGGTCACCGCCGGGCCGGTCACTCCCGGAGCCGGGCGCGGCCCCGCCCGGCGGTGGTCGCACCCGCGGGACGGGCGACCGCCTCGTACACCCCGTACGGGCCGTCGCGCTCCCGGCCGCGCTCCAGATCCTGCTGCCGCTCCCGGTCCCGCTCGTCGAGACGGCGGAGCATCCCGTGGACCCGGTCCATCGACTCGTCGGCCGCGTCGATCGCCTCCATGCACTGCCAGTAGAGCCCCTGGTCGTCGGTCTCGCAGGCCACCCCGACCAGGGCCATCCCGACCTCCCCGAGCAGCGTGCACAGCTCCGTCAGCACCGACCGGGGATCGGAGAGCGCGGAGAGCTGCGCCGCCCGCGCCACCCCGGCCCGCGCCGCGGGATGCTCCAGCGTCCCGCCGCTGCGGCCGCCGATCTCGCTCAGACCGAGCGCCTCACCCCGTAAATCCTTGGGCCCGTCGGCCGCCAGGCGGCTGCCGATCGCCTGGGCCAGCGCCTGCGCCTGCCAGGCCTCGGCGATGATGTCCGGCGTCCCCCTGCTCTGCGCCAGGGCACGCCGGCTGACCGCCACCAACCTTTCCGCTTCCATGCGTTCCCCCGTCCGTGCGAAAAGCCGCTCACCTCATCCATTACCCACAGTGAGGTCAGCAGCACCGAAAAGCCAGAGGAATTCGGAAATCTATGGACACTAAATCGATTGTGGAGAAGTCGATCACTCCGAAGAGTGACGATCGCCGGATTCGGGTGGGTTCCGGCGCCCCGGCGCGGGGAACCGGGACTCGTTCCGGTCGATCTTCTCCGACAGCGCCACGAGGGCGTCGATCCCCAGCACCTCGCAGAACTGGAGGAGGTACGCGAGCACGTCCGCGACCTCGTCCGCGACCCGGTGCGCCGTCTCCGGCCGCTCCATCACCCGGGCCGACTGCTCCGGTGTCAGCCACTGGAAGATCTCCAGCAGTTCGGCGGCCTCGACGCTGAGCGCCGCCGCCAGGTTCTTCGGTGTGTGGTAGGGCTCCCAGTCCCGTGCGGCCGCGAAGGCGGCGAGCCGTCGTTGCAGTGTCTGTACATCGAGTTCGGTCACGGACCCAGGTCTACCACCGTCACTCCGGGCACCTCCCGGGCCCGTGACGCCCCCGGTTCACCGACCGTGCCGACCAGCCGGAGATGTCCGGCGGCACCGATCGACGCGGCCAGGGCGAGCAGTTCGCGCAGCTGCCGCCCGTCCAGGTCCCGGTCCAGCCCGTCGGCCAGCACCGTGAGGGTCTGCATCGCCGGCGGCACCTCCCGTACCGCGTCCACCGCCAGCGCCCCGGGGTCGGTCAGCAGCACCAGGGCGAGGGCCAGGTACCGCAGCTCGCCGTCCCCGAGGCGGCCGACCGGGGTGACCGCTCCCCCGTCCCGGCCCAGGGTCGCCCGCAGCGACCCGTTCGCGAGCCGCTCCACGCCCAGGGCCGTCACCGGACCGGCGCACCCGGCGCGGGCCGCCGCGACCAGCCGGGCGTGCCGGCGCCCGCACCGGGTGTGGCGGTCCAGCGCCGCCGCGAGGTTGTCGCAGCCGCGCCGCAGCCTGCCGTCACCGGCCGGTACGGGGGCCCGCATCCCCTGCGGCTGCGGTTCGCACGCGAAGACCGAGCGGAGCGCCACCACCGTCTGTTCGGCGGCGGCCAGGACCCGTAACTGCCCCTCGGTCCGGCCCGCGACGCGCAGCGGCAGCAGGGCCGTGCCGAGCCGGTCGTCGGGGAGCGGCGCCCTGGTCACCGGTACCGTGCCCGCGGTGTGCCAGGCCGCCTGGACCATGGAGCGGCCCGGGTCGCGCAGCGCGGTGCTGAGCAGCGTCTCGCCGCCGCCGGTGAGCCGTTCGCCGACGATCCGCAGGGCCGGTTCGGCCTGTACGGCGATGTCGAGCCGCACCGGTCCCGCCGGGCCGTCCGTCGTGCACCCGATCCGGAAGCCGCGCCTCCCCTGCGCGTCGGCCGCCGCCCGCTCGGGCACGCACCCCGCCGGGTCCGGGAACACCTCCGCCAGCGGCTCCCCGCCGCCGAGTCGGGCCAGCGCCTCGTACGCCCGCAGCGCACTCGTCTTGCCGCTGCCCCCGGGCCCGCCGAAGAGGGTGACCGGGCCGATCGGGAAGACGGCGCCCCGGTGCGCGGCGAAGGCGGACAGCCGCAGTTCGGTGACGACGGGTCCGGCGGAGCGCCGCGCGGCCTCCGGGCCGGCCGGACGACGCGTGGCGGCGGGCGGGCGGCCGGGCCCGGAGGGGCAGGCGGGCGATGACGGGGTGACCCCCGGTCGGAGTGCGGTCATGGGCGGGACGGTAGGCGGACCACGGTCCGGCGAACCGTTCCTCCTGAACGACCTTCCTACGATCGGGGTACTGAGGCGTCCAGCCCCGCCGGACGGCGCCCCGGTCGGCTAAGGACCTTCCGCCCGGACCGGGACGACTGGATCAGGGCAGCCATATCAGGCCAACCGGATCACAGCCACCGGATTCGGGCCGGCCGGATCCGGGCCGGCCGGGCTCAGTGGCCGGCCAGACCCGCCGCCGTCACCCCGTCGACCTCCATGCCGACCGGGGAGAGCAGGAAGACGTTCCGGTCGACCCGGTGCATCCCGCTGCCGAGGCCGAAGACCACCCCGCTGGTGAAGTCCAGGATGCGCTTGGCCACGTCGGTCTCGGCACTGGTCAGGTCGAGCAGCACCGGGACCTGCGCGATCAGGTACTCGGCCACTTCCCGGGCGTCCGCGAAGACCTGGACGCGGAGCACGACGAGGCGCCGCTGCCCGGCGGCCGGCGTCTCCTCGGGGACCGCGCGGTGGTCCACTCTGGACGGCCACTCGTTGCGACCGCGCAAGGGCACGACCTGGGCAAGCCCCTCCCACTGCTCGTCCGTGACGTCGTACCTGTCGTACCTGCTCACCGGTCCACCCCGTCTGTGCTTCGGTTGGCGTTGCGCCGGCTGCGCTCGCTGTTCATCGGGCAATTCTCTCGCCACTCACCCGTTCGGCGTAACACCGACACGGTTCAAGGGCCGGTCGACACCGCCGGGGGCTCGTCCGCCGTGTCTCCGGCGGTTCTGAGCCGGTACGCCTCCGCGCTCATGTCGACGGGGGTGAACCGTACAGGAAGGCGGACCAGGGCGCGGTGGAACGGTCCCGGGCGCCAGGTCAGCCGGCTCACCGGAACGGCCAGTTCCGCGTCGCACAGCTGACTGGTGATCTGCTCGACGGCGGTCATCGCGATGAGGAGCGCGGGCTGTTTGGCCGGGCACCGGTGCGGCCCCGCCGACCAGGCGAGGTGGGCGCCCGCCCCGGAGCGCACCGTCCGGTCCTGGTGCTCCGGCCCCGACGCCTCCGGAACACCGGGCTCCGAGCGGCTGTTGGCGGCGGCGTACGAGACCAGGAGGAGCTGTCCCGCGCGCAGCCGCACACCGTGGAACTCCGTGTCGTGCCGCGGGTAGTGGGCGGCGAGGTTGGCCAGGGGCGGGTCCTGCCAGAGGACTTCGTCGATCGCCTCGTGGGCCGTCATCGCGCCGCCGTGCAGCGAACCGGCATAGCGGGGGTCGGTGAGCATGTGGAGCAGCGCGTTGCCGATCAGATTCGTTGTCGGATCGTGTCCCGCGCTCATGATCAGGGTGATCTGACGCACGGTCTCGTCGTTGTCGAGACCGGCCGGATGGCCGAGGAGGTACGAGGTCAGGTCTCGGCGCGGACGGCGGCGGCGGGCGGCGACCAGTTCGGTGACGACCTCGACGAGATCGGCGTAGGCGCTCGCGGCGTTGGCGCCCGAGCCGAACATTCCGGCGACGCCCTCGACGATCCGGTCGGCTTCGCCGGGCGGTACGCCGAAGGAGGTGACGAGTACGTGGAGCGGGAGGAGGCGGGCGTACTGGGAGATGAGGTCGCCGCTGCCGGTGGCGGAGAAGGTGCCGATGAGCCGCTGGGCGACCCGGGCGACCTCGGCCCGCAGGGCGTGCGGTTCGATCAGGGCGAGGCTGTCGTTGATGGCGGCGCGGTAGCGGGCGTGCACCTCGCCGTCGCTGAAGAGCGCGGTGGGCCGGTAGCCGAGCATCGGCAGGACCGGCGAGTCCTCGGGGACGGTGGCCTGCCAGGCGCGCGGGTCCTTGGTGAAGGTGTGGGTGTCGCGCAGCAGGTCGACGGCGGCCTGGTAGTCGATGACCAGCAGGGCGTCGATGCCGGGGGCGAGCCGGACGGGTGCGAGCGGTCCGTGCTCGCGCAGCCGCCGGTAGTGGCCGCGCGGATCGGCCGCGAACTCCGGTCCGTACAGGGCGAGGGGCTCCGGGGGCGGTGCGTACGGCGTCATGACGGGTCCTCGGGGCGGGGCATCCCGGCGAGTACGTGCTCGGCCAGGGCGATCAGGGCGTCGATGCTGCCCCGGCGCTCGCGGGCGTCGCACTGGACCAGCGGGGTGTCGGGCGCGAGGTCGAGGTGCCGGCGCAGGACCTCGTCGGTGTGGACGGGGGCGTCGGTGAAGCGGTTGACGGCGACCGCGTACGGCAGCCCCTGCTCCTCGACCATGTCCATGACGGCGAAGGAGTCGCCGAGCCTGCGGGTGTCGACGAGGACGAGCGCCCCGAGCGCGCCGCGCGCGATGTCCTCCCAGAGCGGCAGGAAGCGCTGCTGGCCGGGGGTGCCGAACAGGTACAGCACCAGGTCGTCCAGGACGGTGAGCCGGCCGAAGTCGACGGCGACCGTGGTGGTGGTCTTGTCCGGCAGTCCCGCGGTGTCGTCGAAGCGGATGCTGGACCGGGTCATCGCCTCCTCGGTGTGGAGCGTGGCGATCTCCGACAGCGTGCGGATCAGGGTGGTCTTGCCGACACCGAACGGGCCCGTGACGACGATCTTCATCAGGGTCCGCGCGGCCGTCGGCAGATAGCCGACACCGGTGCGGTCAGTGGAGGGAACGGAGTCCAACGAGCAGCCTCTCGACGATCGACCGGTCGATCTCCCCGGCGCTGGGGACGGGCGGTCGGGTGTGCAGATGTCCGGCGGCCGCGAGGTCCGTGGCCAGGAAGACGGTGGCGCTGACCGGCAGCTCCAGGTGGGCCGCGCACTCGACGACGGTGAGCGCCCCCGGTTCCAGCAGCTCGCACAGCCTGCGCTGTTCCGAGCCGGTGCCCGGGGGCAGTTCGGTGTCCGTGCGCACGAGTACGTCGAGCCGGTCGAGCGCGGGACCGGCGGGCCGGGTCCGGCCGCCGGTGACCAGATAGGCGGGTATCAGGCGGCGCCCCGGGCCGGCGGTCATGGCCGGTCGTCGGTGTCCGGGCGGCGGGCGGGCGCGTTCATCGCCCGGTTCAGGGCGCTGACCTGCACCTGCATCTGGTACGCGATGTCGCCGAGCTTGGCGCCGGGTTCCGCGAACAGGGCGAGGGTGGTGTTGTTCCCGGCCGGTACGACGATGGCGAAGCCCTGGTCGGACTCGACGACCGTCTGGGCCAGCAGCGGCGCCTCGACGTCGGTGAAGGCGGTGGTGAACGCGCGGGCCGCGGCGTGCAGGGTGGCGGTCATGGCGGCGACCCGTTCGCCGGAGGCACGGTCGAGGCCGGGCGAGGCGCCCTCGACGAGGCCGTCGCCGGTGGCGACCACGGCGTGCTGGACGCCGGGCAGTTCCAGCAGCGGGGTCAGCACCCATGCGAGGTCGCCGTTGGTGGAAGTGGGGGCGCTCACGTCTGGTCGTCTCCTTGCTCGTCCCGGTCGTCCGGGTGGTCGTGGTCCTCCGGTGCCGGTGCGGCCGGCCGCCCGGCGACGCTCCGGCCGTTGAGGGTGCCCTGCTGGAGCGCCGCCCAGGAGGCCCCGGCCTGCTCGGGCGTACGGGACGGCCGGGCGAGGTCGGCGGCTTCGGCGGCGGACGGGGTGCGGGCGGGGGCCGGACGCGGGGTGCGGCGGCGCCGGCTGGGCAGGGCGGCCGGCTGCTGCCCGCCGACGGGATGCGGCACGGGGGCGGTCTCCTGCTCGGTCGGGGCGGGAGAGGTGGCCGCCGCGGGCTTGGCCACCGGCTTCGGGGCGAGCGCGGAGAGGGTGTGCTCCTCGTCCAGCACGGTCAGCAGATGGGCGGGGACGCGCAGGATGGTGCGCATGCCGCCGAAGGGCGACGCCTCGATGTGGCAGTCGAAGCCGTACTGCGCGATCAGCCGGCCCACCACGGCGAATCCGGTGCGCGGCGGGTCGCCCAGCTCGGTCAGCAGGACCTCCGGTGGGCCCGCCAGCAGCGTCCGTGCCCGGTCGAGGGCGTCGTCGTCCATGCCGATGCCCGCGTCGTCGACGGCCAGGAACGCGCCCCGGCCGCCGCTCTGCTGGAGGGTGATCTGGACGTCGGTGTCGGGGTGCGAGTACGCGGTGGCGTTGGCCAGCAGTTCGGCCAGGGCGATGGCGAGGGGTTCGGCGGCCCGGGCGACCACCGCCAGCCGTTCCTGGCGCAGGTGGTTTGAGACCTTGACGCGTTCGTACCCGGCGACCCGGGACTGGGCGCCGAGCACGATCTCGACGAGCGGCGAGTTCTGGCGGGCCAGCCCCGGCCAGGCGTCGCAGAGCACGGCGGTGGCCTGGGTGCGCCGCAGCGCGAGCTCGTTGCGGAAGTCCAGTTGCAGGATGCGCGGGTCGTCGTACTCGTGCTGGAGCTCGTGCAGCAGCTGCTGGGACTGGTTGAGCAGGGACTGGATCTTGGCGGAGGTGCCGCGCATCGCCGCGCGGGCCGCCGCGTCGACCCGGCCGCGCTCCTCCAGGACGGCGTCGCGGGCCGCCTGCACCGCCTCGGTGAGCAGCCGGGCCGCGTCGCCGTCGACCTCGGACGCCTCCCGCAGCCCGGGGACCCGGGCGGTGGGGTGGGTGAGGGCGATCGCGGTGGCGGGGATGCGGTTGCGGGCCAGCTGGCGGATCTCGTCGGTGAGCGCCGCGGTACGGGCGTTGGCGGCCTTCGCCTGGCGTTCGGCCAGCTCGGCGCGGGCCAGCGCGAGGTGCTCGGCGCGCGCCGCGTTCTGCGCGCGGACCGCCGCCACCACGGCCGCGGCGACGGCGATCACCGCCACTATCCAACCCATGCCGTCACCGTGCCTCTGTGGCTTCTGTCGTCGGGATTCCCCTGCGGCCGGGGGCGGCGGCGCACGTTACCGCTCCGCCGGTCCGGCCGGTCCGCCCGGCCGCTCCAGTTCCTGGGCGACGGTGGCGACCTCGGTCATCACCTTGAGCACGCCGGGCAGTTCGGAGCCGTCGAGGTCGCGGTACTCGCTGCCGATCGTGACCACCAGCCGCTCGGGCAGGCCCAGCTCCGGGTAGCGCCGCTCGGCGATCACCCGGCGGGCGGCCTCGACGGCGGGGATCCCGGCGGTGTGGAAGGCGTGGGCGCGCTCGCGCACGTACTCCAGGTAGACGATGTGGTCGCGCACCCCGGCCCGGTCGAGGATCGGGCCGTGGCCCGGGACGACGGTGGTGGCGCCGGTCTCCAGTACGCGCTCGCAGGCCGCGATCAGGTTGCTCAGCGGTCCGGCCCAGTGCACCGGGTGGTCGCCGGGCCGCTCCGGGGTGCTGGAGAAGATGATGTCGCCGGTGAACACCGCTTCCTGGGCGGGCAGATGGACCATCAGGTCACCGGTGGTGTGGGCGGGCGGCAGCGAGGAGATCCGGACCGGGTGGTCGCCCAGGGTCAGTTCGAGTTCGCCGGTGAAGTAGGTGGTCGGCACGGGCGGCTCGGTCCGCGACCAGTCGAAGGGGCCGAAGTGGCGGGCCAGGTAGGCGCCGAGCGGGGTGGCCGGGTCGGCGGAGGTGACCAGGGCGTGCTGCTGCTGCGGCGTGGGGTCGTAGTGGATGTGCTCGCGGGCCTCGCGGGTGGCGATGATCTCCGCGTCCGGCAGCACCCCCGCGCCCCAGTAGTGGTCGCCGTTGGCGTGGGTGACGACGATCCGGTCGACGTGGACGCCGTCGGGCAGCCGCTTGGTCGTCTCGGCCAGGAACTGACCGGCCAGGACGGTGTCGTACGGGGTGTCGATCCAGAGCGCGCCGCGGGGCGAGACGAGCAGTCCGCAGTTGGCCAGCCCCCAGCCCCGTTTCGGCGGGAGCCATACGTGAAGGCCCCGTCCCAGGTCTACGACATCTCCACCCGTGATCGACATGGACGCGATTATGCCGACCGGATTCCGGCCACGCGTTCGAACTCGTTCACCCATCAACCTCGCTGGCTCAAAAGCATCGCTCACACGGCTCGACCGCAAGACATCGGTGACCCTGCGAGACCGGCGCATCCCACCCTCGTCCACCATCTTCCCGACATACCGCACCCATTCGACCCGGGACATCCCGCCCCACGACGGACCGGAGCCGAACGGCAGCCAAACGGGATCAGGCCGATTACCCACCGAGCATGGCCGAAAATAGTTGCCGGGAACAGAGTGTGTGGCCGACTTCGCTCACACCGCGACGACGGTGACCCCGGCCTCCGTGAAGCGGGCGGCCGCCTCCGGGGTGACGCCCTTGTCCGTGACCAGGAAGTCGACCTGCGCCAGGTCGCAGACCCGGGCGAAGGCCCGCATGCCGATCTTCGAGGAGTCGGCGGCCACCACCACCCGCTGCGCCCGCTCGGCGAGCAGCCGGTTGATGCTGGCCTCGCCCTCGTGGTGGACGTACGCGCCCCGCTCCGTGTCGATCGCGTTGACCCCCAGCACCGCGACGTCCAGCGTGATCTCGCCCAGCACCCCGCTGGCCAGCGGGCCGGTGAGCTCGTACGACTGGGGGCGGGCCACCCCGCCGGTCACCACGATCTTGATCTGCGGCCGGATCACCAGCTCGTTGGCGATGTTGAGGGCGTTGGTGACCACGGTCAGCCCCGGCTGGCCGCCCGCCGCGGCCGCGTTCTCGCCGACGATGTCGGGGCGCACCGCGAGTGAGCGGGCCACCTCGGTCACGGTCGTGCCGCCGGTCAGCCCCACCACCTCGCCCACCGCGACCAGTTCGGAGACCGCGCGGCCGATGGCCTGCTTCTCCGGGGCGTGCCGGCCGGTCTTGTAGCGCAGCGCCAGTTCGTAGGCGACACCGTGCGCCACCGCGCCGCCACGGGTGCGGGTGAGCAGCTGCTGCTCGGCGAGCTGGTCCAGGTCGCGGCGGATGGTCGCGGCCGAGACGTCCAGCACCGTCGCGGCGCCCTCGACGTCGACGCGGCCGTTCTTGCCGACCAGCTCCAGCAGCGCGTTCCACCGGGCATCCCTGGACAAGACAACTCTCCTCACCGGCCCGGCCGTCGGGCGCTCGTTCCCCGGGTACGGTCACCGGACACGCGCAAGCGTCGCACAGGGCCCCGCACAGTCGAGCCGACCGCACAGGCTCTGCTTGATAATGCTCGAAGAGCGCGTATAGCGTGCACAATCGAGCATCCATGAGCGGGCTTCGCCATGCGCCGCACGTCTCTTCACGGGCTTCTTCGCGAGCCTCACCACGAGTTCGGAGTGCACAGTGTCATTTGTCGAGATCGAGACGGCCAGTCAGCCGGAGTGCTGGCGCCGCGCCGCCGAACTGGCCGGGACGCAGTCGGCCGCCCTGCCCGCCGCCGGTGAGCGCGTCGCGGTCGTCGGCTGCGGCACCTCGTTCTACATGGCCCAGGCGTACGCCGCGCTCCGCGAGGGGTCCGGCCAGGGCGAGTCCGACGCCTTCGCCGCCTCGGAGTTCCCGTTCGGCCGGACGTACGACCGGGTCGTCGCGCTCACCCGGTCCGGGACCACGACCGAGGTGCTCGACCTGCTCGCCCGGGTGCGCGGCACCACCCGTACCGTGGCGATCACCGCCGACCCCGAGACGCCCGTGATGGCGGCGGCCGACGACGTCGTGGTGCTGGACTTCGCCGACGAGAAGTCCGTGGTGCAGACCCGGTTCGCCACCACGCTGCTGACCCTGCTCCGCGCCCACCTCGGGCTGCACACCGAGTCCGTGGTGCGCGACGCGGAGACGGCGCTGGCCGAGCCGCTGCCCGAGGGACTGGTGGACTGCGCGCAGTTCACCTTCCTGGGGCGCGGCTGGACGGTGGGGCTCGCCAACGAGGCGGCGCTCAAGATGAAGGAGGCGTCGCTCTCCTGGACCGAGTCGTACCCCGCGATGGAGTACCGTCACGGCCCGATCAGCATCGCCACCGACTCCACCGCGACCTGGATGTTCGGCACCGCCCCCGAGGGCCTCGCCGACCAGGTGCTGGCGACCGGCGCCCGCTGGGTGGAGAGCGGCCTCGACCCGCTCGCCGAGCTGGTGCGCGTACAGCGCCTGGCGATCGCCCGCGCCGCCGCCCGCGGCCTCGACCCGGACAGCCCTCGCCACCTGACCCGTTCGGTCGTCCTCACCGACGACTGACCGGAGCGGACGCGGCCGGGCCGGCGGTCGTCAGGTGCCCGCCGGCCCGGCCGCGTCCATGAGGTGCGTGTGCACGGACGGGGTCAGGACTCCTCGAAGTAGGCGTCCAGGACCGCGTCCATCTCCTCCGCCCATGCCTTGAGGCGGCTCTTGGCCGGTGCGTCGACCTCCGCGTTGAACCAGCGGCGGTTCTCCATGTGGACGACGACGGTGAACCGGCGGCCGAACCGGGGCAGTCTCACCTCGACCGCGGCGACCTCGTCCCAGCGGAACTCGGCCTCCTGGTCGTCCAGCCGGAAGCGGATGCCCTCGTGGTCGGCCGCGATCGAGCCGCGCCGGTCGCTCGCCTCGAACGCGGGCCCGTCCTTCGCCTCCTTCCGGGCCGCCGGGGGTTCGGGCGCCTCGTCGCCGGTGGCGTCGGAGGCCTCGGGGGCGTCGGGGACGGGCTCCGCCGCCGGTTCCGGCTCCGGTTCCGGTTCCGGGACGGCCCGTTGCGGGCTCGTCGCCGGTCCCGCGGCCGGTGCGGGGACCGTGAGACCGGGGACGTACGCCGGATCTGTCCCCGCGGCGTATCCGGGCTGAGTGTTCGGATCTATGCGCTGCTCCACGGCGGGCAGTATGGCCGACGAAGCTGTGCCGGGCCAACGACCCCCGCCCCCGTCGGCCTCGCCGGGGCCGGTTTCGCCCCGCTCGTCCGGCAGGTCGGGTCAGCGCAGGGCCCGGGTCAGCCCCAGCGCCGCGGTGCGCACCGCGGTGCCGAGCTGGGCCGGGAACCAGCGCGCCACCGGAACGGCCACCGAGACGGCGGCGACCACCGTCCCGTCGGCGGCGAAGACCGGGGACGCCACGCAGTTCACCCCGGCCACGGCCTCCTGCTCCTCGTAGGCGAGACCGGCCAGCCGGGCCTGGTCCAGCATCACGCGCAGCCGGGCCGGGTCGGTCACCGAGTGCGGGGTGAGCCGGGGCAGCGGCCCGGCCAGCAGCTCCTCGGCCGCCTCGCGCGGCGAGAAGGCGAGCAGCGCCTTGCCGACCCCGGTGCAGCTCAGCGGCAGGGCGCCGCCCACCCGGGAGGGCAGGGGCAGCTTCTCGTGGCCGTGGATGCGTTCGAGGTAGACCACGGACCCGTTCTCCCGGACGCCCAGGTGGACCGTCTCGCGGGTCGCCTCGTAGAGGTCCTGGAGGAACGGCAGTGCCACCTCGCGCAGGTCCTGGCGGCGCGGCACCAGGGAGCCCAGGTCGAAGAGGAGGCCGCCCAGCTGGTACTCCTGGCCGACCCGTTCGAGCAGCCCGAGGCGGACCAGGTCGGCGGCGAGCCGGTGCGCCGTGCTCCTGGGCAGGCCGGTGCCGGCCGCCAGCTCGGAGAGGCGGCGCCTGCCCCCGTCGGGGCGGAAGCAGTCCAGCAGCCCCACGGCCCGTTCCAGCATGCTGCCGTCCCGTACCGGCTCCTCGTTCCTCGTCACGGCTCCAGACTGCCACGGAAGGGCTGGTCCGGGCCTCTGTGTTCCATGTGGCGGAACGTTCCTTGGATCCGGCCGGAGCGGCGTCTATACCTGCCTCATCGCACCATCCGCCCTCCCTCCCCACCCCCGTTCCGGAGGTTGTCCGCCATGAACTCCCCCGCGGTCCGTGAGGCCGCCGACCTGCTGGCCGAGGCCGCACGGACCGGCCGCCCGGTCCCCCCGGTACGCGGTCTGATCCCCGCCGACGACGCCGGCGCCGCCTACGCGGTGCAGCGGATCAACGTGGAGCGGAGGCTGGCCGCCGGACGCCGGATCGTCGGCCGCAAGATCGGTCTGACCTCCCCCGCCGTCCAGGCCCAGCTGGGTGTGGACCGGCCGGACTTCGGCGCCCTGCTCTCCGACATGGCCGTACCGGACGGCGGTACCGTCCCGGCCGGGCGGCTGCTCCAGCCGAAGGTGGAGGCGGAGGTCGCGCTGGTCCTCGGCACAGGTCTCGACCTGGCCGAGCCCACCGTCGCCGACGTCATCCGCGCCACCGACTTCGCCCTGCCCGCCCTGGAGATCGTCGACAGCCGGATCGCCGACTGGGACATCACGTTCGCCGACACCGTCGCCGACAACGCCTCCAGCGGGCTCTTCGTCCTCGGCACCGCTCCCGTACCGCTCACCGCCGTCGACCTGCGCGAGGCCGCCATGGAGCTGCTGCGCGGCGAGGATCGGGTCAGCGTCGGCACCGGTGCCGACTGCCTCGACGGCCCGCTGAACGCCGCGGTGTGGCTGGCCGGCACGCTGGCCGGGACGGGAGACCCGCTCCGGGCGGGCGACATCGTCCTCACCGGCGCCCTCGGCCCGATGGTCCCGGCCGCACCCGGGGACCGGTTCGAGGCCCGTATCTCCGGACTCGGCTCCGTCCGTGTCCGCTTCGCACCGGAAGGAGCCGCCCAGTGACCACCAAGGTCGCCGTCATCGGCTCCGGCAACATCGGCACCGATCTCATGATCAAGGTGCTGCGGCTGTCGGAGACCCTGGACATCGTCGCCATGGCCGGTATCGACCCCGCCTCGGACGGGCTCGCCCGCGCCCGCAGGCTCAAGGTCGCCACCACCCACGAGGGGATCGACGGACTCGTGCGGATGCCCGAGTTCGAGGAGGTCGAGATCGTCTTCGACGCGACCTCCGCCGGTGCCCACCGGCGCCACGAGGAGGTCCTGCGCCCGCTGGGCCGCACCCTGGTCGACCTCACCCCGGCGGCCGTCGGCCCCTACGTGGTGCCCACGGTCAACGGCGCCGAGCACCTCGCCGCGCCCAACGTGAACATGGTCACCTGCGGCGGCCAGGCCACCATCCCGATGATCGCCGCCGTCCGCTCGGTCACCCCGGTCCACTACGGGGAGATCGTCGCCTCGATCTCCTCGCGCTCCGCCGGGCCCGGCACCCGCGCCAACATCGACGAGTTCACCGAGACCACCTCCGCCGCCATCGAGGAGGTGGGCGGCGCGACGCGCGGCAAGGCGATCATCGTCCTCAACCCGGCCGAGCCCCCGCTCATCATGCGGGACACGGTCTACTGCCTCGTCTCCGACTGCGACACCGGCAGGGTCCGCGACGCGGTCCTCGCGATGGAGCGCGCCGTCCAGGAGTACGTGCCCGGCTACCGACTCAAGCAGGACGTCCAGTTCGACCGGGTGCCGGCCGACGACCCCCAGCGCAACCTCCTCCCCGAGGGCGAGCGCTCGGGCACCGCCTGGAAGGTCTCCGTCTTCCTGGAGGTCGAGGGCGCCGCCCACTACCTCCCCGCCTACGCGGGCAACCTCGACATCATGACCTCCGCCGCCCTGCGCACCGCCGAGCGCATCGCGGCCCACCGCCGGCAGGAGGCACCGACCGCATGACCAGCGATCTCTACATCCAGGACGTGACCCTGCGGGACGGCATGCACGCCGTCCGGCACCGCTACTCCGTCGAACAGGCCCGCACCATCGCCGCCGCGCTGGACGCGGCGGGCGTCGCCGCGATCGAGATCGCGCACGGCGACGGCCTGTCCGGCTCCTCCCTCACATACGGCGTCGGCGCGCACACCGACTGGGAATGGATCGAGGCCGTCACCGACGCGGCCCGGCAGGCGGTCCCCACCACCCTGCTCCTGCCCGGCATCGGTACCGTCCACGACCTGAAGCAGGCGCACCGGCTCGGCATCCGCTCCGTGCGGATCGCCACCCACTGCACCGAGGCCGACATCTCCGCCCAGCACATCGCGGCCGCCCGTGAACTCGGCATGGACGTCGCCGGGTTCCTGATGATGTCCCACATGGCCGAGCCCGCCGAACTGGCCCGCCAGGCCAAGCTGATGGAGTCCTACGGCGCCACGTGCGTCTACGTCACCGACTCCGGCGGCCGGCTGACCATGGACGACGTCCGCGCCCGGTTCCGCGCCTACCGCGACGTCCTCGCCCCGGAGACGGACATGGGCATCCACGCCCACCACAACCTCGCCCTCGGCGTCGCGAACAGCGTCGTCGCCGTGGAGAGCGGCGCCGTCCGGGTCGATGCCTCCCTCGCCGGCCAGGGCGCGGGCGCCGGGAACTGCCCGCTGGAGGCGTTCGTCGCCGTGGCGGACATCCAGGGCTGGAACCACGGCTGCGAGCTGTTCCCGCTGATGGACGCCGCCGACGACCTCGTACGGCCGCTCCAGGACCGCGAGGTGCGGGTCGACCGCGAGACGCTCACCCTGGGCTACGCGGGTGTCTACTCCAGCTTCCTGCGGCACGCCGAGATCGCGGCCGGGCGGTACGGGCTCGACACCCGCTCGATCCTCGTGGAGGTGGGGCGCCGCAAGATGGTCGGCGGCCAGGAGGACATGATCACGGACATCGCCCTGGACCTCGCCCGGCGGTCCGCCCCGGCCGCCTGACCGGTGCCCCCGCCGGACCGCGCCCGGCGGGGGGCGCCCGTCACGACACCGCGCCCCGCGCCGCGAGAAGTTCGCCCACCCGGTCCAGCGGGAGCGCCGGTACGTGGTGTCCGGCCCGCCCGGTCATCGGCCGGGCCCCGGTCAGCACATTGAGCACCGCCTCCTCCACCGACTCCACGACCGCCTCGTAGAACGGGTCCATCCGGCCCCAGGGCACGAAGCGCATCGACTCGTACGGGGCGCTGCCGTCGTCCTCCGGGAACGTGCTGGTCAGGGCGGACGGGTTGGCGGTGGAGAAGGCCAGGAACAGGTCGCCGGAGAAGTGGCTGCCGGTGGTGCCGGTGCGGGCGAGGCCCAGGGTCACCCGGCGGGCCAGCGCCTTGCACTGCCCCGGCAGCAGCGGGGCGTCGGTCGCCACCACCACGATCACCGATCCGGCGCCGGGCGGCACCGGCCGCTCCCCCTCGGCCGCTGCCGGGACCGGCGCCGGGTCGGGCAGTTCGCGCCCGACCGGCACCCCGGCCACCACCAGTTCGCGCCGGGCGCCGAAGTTGGCCTGGACGAAGGCGCCGACCGTGTACCGGTCCTCGCCGTACTCCACCACGCGGGAGGCGGTGCCGGAGCCGCCCTTGAAGCCGTAGCAGCGCATCCCCGTACCGCCGCCGACGCACCCCTCCTCGACCGGGCCGGACGCCGCCGCCTCGATGGCCTCGGCGGCGTGCCGCGCCTCCACGGCCCGGCCGTGGATGTCGTTGAGGTGGCCGTCCCAGGTCTCGGTGACGACCGGCAGCAGCCATTCCGGCGCCATGCCCCGGCAGTTGGCCCGCACCCACTCGACGACGCCCCGGTGCACCGGGCCGACCGCGTAGGTGTTGGTGATGACCACGGGGACGGCGAGCGAACCGGTCTCCTCGATCCAGGTGGTCCCGGTCATCTCGCCGTTGCCGTTGAAGGAGTGCCAGCCGGCCGCGCAGGGGGTGCCGACGCCGCCCCGGCCACGCGGCAGCAGCGCGGTCACCCCGGTGCGTACGTCGTCGCCCTCGACCAGGGTGACGTAGCCGACCTCCACACCGGGTACGTCCGTGATCGCGTTCCACGGCCCCGGCCGACCGGTCAGCGGGATGCCCAACTCACGTGCGCGGACGCGCTCTTCGCTCAGGTGATCGTCGCTCATGCGGTCAGAGCGTACGGGAGCCCTCCCGCGCCGGGGCCACGGCGGCCACCGTCACGGCGGTCAGCAGCAGGCCCCGTCCGCAGAGCCAGCGGCCGTGCAGACGCCGGGGGACCGCCGGGCCCGCCGTGCCGACGGCCGTCCGCAGGTCGGCGGTGAGGAGTTCGGCGGTGAATCCGCCGTCCGGGTCGAGTTCGATGTCGGCCTCCTCGAACCCCAGCCACCGGTGGGTGAGCGGGAACCACGCCTTGTAGACGGCTTCCTTCGCGCAGAACAGCAGCCGGTCCCAGTGGATCCCTGGCTGCTCCAGCTCCAGTACGCGCCCGCGCCACCGCTCCGCGGCCAGCGCGATGCTCTCGTGGACGCCCTCGGGGAGCGGCGCGTTCTCCTCGGCGTCTATGCCGACGCTCGCCAGCTCCGTCGCACGGGCCACGGCGGCGGCGCGGTATCCGTTGCAGTGGGTGAGGCTCCCGGCCACTCCCCCGGGCCAGATCGGGGCGCCCCGCTCGCCCTTGAGGATCGGCACGGGGGCGAATCCCAGCGAGCCCAGCGCCTGGCGGGCGCAGTGCCGCACGGTGGTGAACTCGTTGCGCCGCCTCGCCACGAAACCGCGGGCCAGCACGGCCTCCTCCGGCAGGAGCACGGCCTCGGGCGGATCGGAGAAGGCCTCCGCCACCGCCACCCCGGACGGCAGGATTTTCTCGATCATGGTCTCCCCCACTGGCTGGACTGCCCATCCTGCCCGGTATCCCGGACACTCCCAACCAGTGGGTGACGCGAGCGACGACTTATCGGTGTTGCGTCGGCCACAGAGCGGCGTCAGCCGACCGCCACGGCCTCCCCCTCGTCCCGGGAACCGGCCGACGGTCCGGGCCAGTCGATCCGGGTGGCGCAGAGCGACACCAGGACCGCGGAGACGGCCACCGTGCCCATCCCCCAGACCAGACCGCTGCCTTCGGCGATGAAGCCGATCACCGCCGGACCGGCCAGCAGCCCCGTCGTCCCCATGGCCGCGACCAGGGCCAGCGCGTCCGGCCCCCGGCCCGCCGCCGCCACGTAGACGCACGGGGTCACCGCCGCGACACCGAGCCCGACGCAGGCGAACCCGAGGAGCGCCGGTACGACGCCCCCGGCCAGCAGGGCGAGCGCGAGGCCCGCGCCGGCCACCACGCTGCCGGTCCGGACGACGAGCCCGTCGCCCCAGCGGCTGCGCCAGCCGTCGGCGAAGAGCCGGGCCACCACCATCATCACCGAGACCACCGCGATGCCCAGCGGGGCCACTTCGGCGCCCGCGCCGGCGACGTCCTTCATGTAGAGCGCGGACCAGTCGTTCATGGCGCCCTCGGTGACCGTGCCGAACACCATCGCCAGGCCCATCCAGATCGTCACCCGGGACGGCAGGCTGAGCCTGCGGCTCTTCCTCCCGTCCGTGGCCGGGGCCCCCGCCCCGTCCGCCGGGGCGGGGGCGGGGTCGTCCGGCAGCAGGCCCGCGCGGGTCGTCACGAGCAGCAGGAGCAGCAGGGCGGCGGCGATGCCGAAGTGGGTGGCCAGCTCCGTGGTCACCAGGTTCACCCCGGACGCGAGGAGCGCGGCGAGGAGCGATCCGGCGCTGAACGTGGCGTGCAGCCTGGCCATCGCGGTCCGCCCGTGGGCGGCTTCGAGCGCGGCCCCCTGGGCGTTCATCGCCACGTTCAGGGCGCCGACGGCGACCCCGTCGCAGGCGACGACGAGCAGCGCCACCGGGTAGTTCGGGGCGACCGGCAGGGCGAGCAGGACCAGGACCAGGCCGACCGCCGCCGCCACCGCGAGACGGCGCGAGCCCAGGCGCCGCATGGCCACCGCGACGAGCGGGAAGGAGGCGGCCGCTCCCGCCCCGCAGGCCATCAGCAGCAGCCCCAGCTCCGCCTCGGAGAGGTCGAGCCGTGTCTTCAGCGCGGGCAGCCGGGAGGCCCAGGTGGCGTACTGGAAGCCGAGGAAGCAGAAGAGCGCCGCGATCGCGAACAGCCCCCGGCGGAAGGGATCACGGACACCGGACACAGGTCATCAGCCCACTTCGTCGTTGATCGGTGCCTGATGCGCGGACGCATCGGCGAGTTCGGTCCGGCCGGTACGGGCGTCCGGCACCGGCAGGGACATGTACACCGCGCCGGTGCCGTATCCGGCCGGGGGCGTGATCCCCCGGTGGGCGCGGAACCCCTGTGCCGCCCAGAAGATGTCGCTGCCGCCGACGGCGACCAGCGAGACCGTCGCGTAGCCCTTGGCGGCCGCCACCGTCAGGAGGCGGCCCAGCAGGATCCCGGCCAGTCCCCGGCGGCGCAGGTCCTCGGCGACGACCAGGTCGTGCAGATGGAGGTTGCGGGAGTGGAAGACGACGTCCTCGGTCCGGTCGAGGTCCGGGTAGGTGAACATCGGGTAGGGCAGGGCCAGCAGGTAGCCCGCGGTGCGGTTGCCGTGGTCCAGCACGAAGCAGGTGGCGGGCGAGGCCGCCGCCCGGGACTCCAGCGCCGCGCGCCCCTCGGTCAGTCCGGCGGCGCCGTACGCGGCGGACTCCAGCGCCACCACGGCGTCCCAGTCCCCGCCGCGCACGGCTCGTACGGTTACGCGCACGTCATGGCCTTTCCGTTCGTCGCTGCCCGTCGTCCACGCAGAGGTGCGGGAGCGGGTCGAAGCCGTTGAAGCCCCTCGTCGTGTAGCCGGTGGCGTAGGCGCCGCTGGAGAGGATCCAGACGGGGTCGCCGGAGGCGGCGGTGGCGGGGACCTCGACCCGGTTGTGCTGGTGGGCGTAGGCGTCGTCGCTGTCGCAGGTGGGGCCCGCGACGACGGCCGGTACGCCCGCCGCGCCGGGGCGGGTGGGGAAGTGCAGCCGGTACTGCAACTGGTCCATCTCGTAGAGGCCGTTGAACTTCCCGCAGCTGAGGTAGAGCCAGTGCTCGGGCGCGCCCCCGTCCGGGCTGCGGGTGGAGAGCCGGGACACATGGGCCCGGACGGCTCCGTGGTCGGCGACGAGGTGGCGCCCCGGCTCCATGACGAAGTCCAGCGGGACCTCCGAGACGGCCCTCAGGTGCTCCATGCCCTCCCGGATCACCGCGAAGATCTTGTCGACCGGCGGGTCCAGGACGTCGCCCCGGCTGTCGAGGTAGCCGAACGCGGGCAGACCGCCGCCGAGATTGATCCGGTCCGGGTGGATACCGCGCCGGCCCAGCGACGCGAGCACGCCGGCGAGGCGGTCGACGGCGTCCCGCCAGGCGTCCGCCGTCATCTGCTGCGAGCCGACGTGCACGGAGAGGCCGGACGGGACCAGCCCGGACCTCCGGGCCTCCTCCATGACGCGCACCGCGTCGTCGCCGGAGCAGCCGAACTTCCCGCTGAGCCCCCACAGCGCGCCCTCGCCGCTGGTGGCCAGCCGGCAGAAGACCCGGGCACCGGGGGCGTGCGCCGCGATCGCCGCCACGTCCTCGGGGCTGTCGGTCGCGAAGTCCCGGACGCCGAGGCGGTGGGCGGCGGCGATGTTCTCGTCGGACTTGATGGTGTTGCCGTAGTGGACGCGGTCGACCGGCACCCCGGTACGGAGCGCCTGGGCGATCTCGTTGGGGCTCGCCGCGTCGAAGCCCGAGCCCTTCGCCGCCAGCCGGGCGAGGACCTCGTCCACCGGGCACGCCTTCATGGCGAAGCGGACGCCGATGCCGGGCAGCTCGTCCAGCAGTGTGTCGTACTGCGCCTCGATGCCCGCGAGGTCGAAGACGATCCTGTCCTGACCGGCGGCCTCCAGCGCGGCGCGCAGCGGGGTGCTCAGGGGCGGGTTCGGGGGTGTGTTCAGCCGTGTCACGACGCGCGCCCGCCCGGTGCCGTGCCGGGGAGGCCGGCGGCCCGGCTCGCCGCCATCAGCGGCTGCCAGACCTCGGTGAGCAGGGCGAAGTCCTCGATGTCGGCCCGTGCCTCGTCGAGGAGGCGCGGGCCGCGCTCCGCGAGGACGTCCGCGAACCCGGCGTAGCGGCCGCCCAGCCGGCGGTAGGAGCGGTGCAGGACGTCGAGCCGGTGCACGTTGTCCGTACGGTCCGCCCCGGCGCTCCACCGGGCCAGTTCGGCCACCTTCTCCGGCCGGAGGAGGAACGCGTCGTCGAGGAGCGCGGGGCCCTCGGCCGCCATCCGGTCGTAGATGAGGTTGAAGTACAGCATCGACAGGAAGAACTTCGTCAGCCGCAGCTGGTAGGCCGTGAACCCGGCGTCGGTGCGGCGTTCGGGCGTGTAGTAGTTCACGATGGTGCGGTTGTGCAGGACGCCGGGCAGGGTCCCGTCGTGCACCAGGTGCAGGAGGAAGTAGTCGCTGCCGATGGTGTCGGTGGCGGGCGGCAGCGGCACCCGTTCGTACACCTGGTCCAGGAAGCCGATGTTGCACATGTCCACCCGCATCGGGTCGACGTGGGTGAGCACCGTGTGGTCGCCGGTGAACGGCTCGGTGCCCGCGCCCCGGAACGACTCGTCGACCAGGTCCCGCTTCCGCTCCTCGGACCAGTCGGCGGGGGCCCACAGGCCGACCATGTCGTGGTAGACGTCCGGGTCCGTGCGGAGGATCTCGCCGATGTCCACCGACAGCTCGCCGATGAACGAACTCCCCACCATCGCGACGGGCTTGGCCGCGTCGTCGGCGCCGAGCAGGTTCTCGTCCACGCCGTCCGCCGCGTCGGCGGCGGCCTTCCCCAGCGAGGCCAGCTCGTGGTGGACCGGGAAGACGGTCTCGCCGTCCAGGACCTGGTAGCGGCTGTCGGAGTCCCGGCGGTGCACCGACCGGCAGCCGAGCGCGGCGGCGATCAGGAACGCGCGGTTGGTGCAGGCCCCGTAGGAGACCTTCGCGGGCAGCATGAGGTCGAGGACCGCGTCCGGTTTCACGGTCCCGGAGTCGGCGATCACCCGGCGCAGGAAGTCCCGCTGCCGGTCCTCGCCGAGGTGGTGCACGACCACGTTCCGGTGGTGTCCGGCGGCCTCGGCGGCCCGCGCGTGCCCGGCGCGGACCGGGCCCTCGGTGGAGTCCAGGATCAGCAGGTGCGCCTCGACGCCGAAGCGGTCGGCGGCGTACGCGGCCTCCTCGCCCATCGCGGTGATCGTGTCGGCGCAGGCCCGGTTGGTCGGGAGGGTCAGGCAGATACGGCGCATGCCGGCTCCTCCGTGGACCGCTCGGTGGCCGGCTCGTGCCAGGACTTCAGGCCCAGCAGGCGTTCGCCGAGGCCGTTCAGTCCGGCGGGGCCGTAGCGCAGGGACTCGTGCCGCGTGACGTCGCCGACCAGCGTCCCGTTCCAGTCCGGTGTGGCGAGGGTGCGCCAGGACTCGATCCGCGAGCGGCGCAGCTCCTCGTGCGATTCGAGCGCGGGCATCATGGAGAGGTACTGGACCGCGCGCACCCCGTCCGCCGAGGTGTTGCGGGCCACGCCGTGGGCGAGCAGCCCGTTCCAGATCAGCAGGTCCCCGGCGCGCAGTTCGGGCCGGACCACGGGGAATTCGTCCCGGTCGACGTCCGGCCGGATCGGGTCGCGGTCCGCGCTCTGGCCGGTCTTCCACGGCTCGAACCGGTGGAACAGCTCGGGCGAGCACTGGAATCCGCCGAGCTCGGGCCGGGTGTCGTTGAGCGCGATGATGCCCTGGACGCGCTGCGGCAGCACCCCGAGCGTGGTGTCGACGTCCCAGTGCAGCTCGATGTCGAAGCCCTTGTCCGTGGGGGCGATGAGCGCGCGGTCACGGTTCTTCACGTTGGGCGGGTTGAGGTTGAGCCGGTCCAGGGTGACCCAGAGCTCCTCGCAGTCCCAGACGTCGACGAAGGCGTCGTAGACCCGTTGGGTCTGCCGGCTGTCCCAGATGAGCTGGTGGTGGTACGCCTCGACGAAGCCGTAGACGTGCAGTTCCCGGTCCAGGTCGTCGCGGAACGGCCGGTCCTCGTACCAGGTGTCGGGGCGGGACGGGTCCAGCCCCTGGAAGTCCCAGGTGAAGTCGAGGAGCCGGCGCGCGGCCTCGGCGGGGATCGCCTCGCGGACGACGACGTAGCCGTAGTTCTGCCAGAACGCGAAGTCCTCCTCGGAGAGCACCCGGAGCTCCCGCGTCTTGCGGATCTCCCGCAGCGGTGTCCGCGCCAGGTACGCCTCGCCGTCCGAGCTGAAGTACGGGCGTTCGGAGGGGGCTCGGTACAGATACGGTTCGGGCGTCGGCAAGGCAATCACTCCAGGCTCTGCGTCTTCGTGCTCTCGGGCACCGGGGAGCGGCCGCGGGCGCGCTCGTCCTCGTCGACGACGGCCGCGGGTACGGGTGGGAGTGCTTCGGGACCGGGCGGGGGCCATGGCTCGGCTCCTCGCGCCCCTCGGTCTCTCGGCTGGCGACCGGCTCGCCGCCGGTCTCGCGTGGTGGGGCCGCGCCGGCCTCCGGCCGGGTGGCTCCGCCGCTCAGACTCTGCTGGACGGCCGTCCGGGCCGACAAGCCTTTCGGTGTGTGCCGAATCGCCCCGACCGCAGGTGGGAGGTGGTGCCGCACACCGAGCGGAAGATCATTTGCTGGTCAGGCACTGTGTCAGTTCCAGCCCCGAGCGGTTGAGTTCGTACAGGACGCGGGTGCCCGCCCGGTGGCGCTGCACCACGCCCGCCGAGACGAGGGCCGCGAGGTGCTGGGAGACGGTGCTGGCGGCCAGTCCGAGCTGGTCGGCGAGGGCGGAGGTGGTGGTCGGCGCGGCCAGTTGGCGGACGACGGAGGCGCGCCCCCGGCCCAGCAGGATCGCCAGCCGGTCCTCGCGCGAGGGCCGTCCGGCGCCGCCCCGGTCCGGTTCGGTACGCAGGAGCCCGGCCCCGCGCGCCGGGAAGGAGACCACGGTCCGCCCGCCCGCCACCGACCACCAGCAGGTGCCGTCCGCGAACATCATGGGCACGGCGGTCACCCGGTCGGCGCCCTCGGTGCGCTCGTACGGGACGCGCAGGTCGCGCAGGAGTTCCGCCCCGCCGCCCATCGCGAGGGCGCGGGAGCGGAAGAGGATCTCCTCCTCCAGCGAGCGGGCCAGCCCGGCCGCGCGCGGTTCGATCGCGGACCGCCAGAACCGGGACAGCTCGACGGCCAGATAGCCGAGTTGGGCCTCGGGGTCGCGGACCAGGGCGGCGATCAGCGGGTCGGCGAAGCCCTGCGGGTACTCCCGGGCCAGCTCGTCGCGGACGAGACCGGCCGACACCCGCCCCATGCCGTCGAGTTCGGCGGCGAAGCCCCCGGCCCGGGAGGTGGCACCCGCGGTCAGGAACGACGGGATGCGCCCCCGCGCCCGGGCGAGGGCAACCAGCGACCTGAGGCGCGGGGTGAGCAGCCCGTGCGCCTCGCGGGCCCAGGAGGCGTGCGGCCAGGGGACGTCGGGGCCGTACCGGACCAGCAGGGCGGCCGCGCCGAACGCCTGCCACGACTCGCACAGCGCCAGCCGCACGTCGGAAGGGTGGCGTCGCATCACACCGCCCGGCCGGCGTACGCGTACACGGGACCGGCGGCGCGCCCCGCCCCGCTCGCCGCCAACTCTCTCGATCTGAGTCGGAGTTCGAGGAGCGATCGGAGTACGTCCACGGCAGAAGCATGCGACGGCTTGAACACGAACCCCGCCCATCCCTAGTGGTCCAGACCAATGCTGCTTGAGCTTTCGGCACCCGTCCGGCAGCTGTCAAGGATCTAGTGACCCAGGTCATACGACCATCACGTACGGCGAGGTAACTCGTGCGGCATGTGACCAATTGCAGGCAGGGGCATGACAACAATCTGCCGTCGGAGCGACTGCCCCGGACCCCGCGAAACCCGCCCCCACCAGGCAATTCGTCATACGGAACGAATGAGTCCGACCTCTCCCCTTCGCCGGTCCGTAACCCCGGTACGGTACGCCCGGGTCAGCTCCCGGCCCCCGCCGGCGCGCCGCCGAGCGTGGTGGCGAGCGCGGTGTCGACGGCCTCCAGGACCTCGACGGGGCGCACCAGGTCCGGGTAGTCGACCGGCGGCCGCCCGGTGCGCGCCATCGCCAGGAAGGCCCGGAGTCCGGGCAGGCAGTAGTCGGGGCCCGGGACGAGGGTCCGCTCCGCCATGCCCTCCCGGGTGAACGCCATGGCGTGGAACGGGACCTGCTCCGTACGGCCGGGGCGGACGAGGTTCACGACCACCCGGGTGGGGCCCGCGGTGAACGAGGCGACGACCGTGGAGCCGGTGATGTCGACGCGGACGGCCGAGAGGGCGCCGGGGGCGAGCCGGAGCGCGATGTCGACGGCGTGGATGCCGTAGAAGAAGATCCCGCCGTGGTCGCCGTCCGGGTCGGCGGGGCCGGAGACGACGACCAGCTCCGGCACCCCCGCCCGCGCCGAACGGGCGGCCAGCTCCTCGGTGTCCGGGATCCAGCGGAGCGCCGAGGAGGAGGTGAGCGGGGCACCGTGGGCGCGGGCGGCGTCGGTCAGGGCGCGGGCGTCCTCGGCGGTGCGGGCGAGCGGTTTGTCGACGAAGACGGGAAGGCCCTCGGCCAGGAAGGGCATCGCCTGGTCGCGGTGGCGGGCGCCGTCCCGGTCCGCGACGACGACGGCGTCGACCAGGCCCAGCAGCTCGGCGGGGGCGTCGACGACCTCCGCGATGCCCCCGGCGGCCGCCAGGGCGACGTTGCGCGGGGTGCGCCCGCCGCCGAGGGCCACCACACGCGCGTCGCCGCAGGCCGCGTCAGTGTTGAGGTGGCGGACGATCTGGTCGACATGGCTGTTGTCGGTGCCGACGATCCCGATGCGCATCCGGAGGGTTTCCCTTCGAGCCGGTGGGCCCGCGAGCCGCCCCGGGCCCCACTGCCGCCGATCCTCCCACGTCCGGACGGGTCCCGAACGCATTCATCATTTTCCTATACCCTTTAGGCAGCTGCATAATAGGATTCGCTGAATGGGAGAGTGAGCATGGTGAGAGCGGGGCTGACCCCGGAGCGTCTGACCCTGGCGGGGGCGGAGCTGGCCGACGAGGTCGGTTTCGGCCAGGTGACCGTCTCGGCGCTCGCCCGGCGGTTCGACGTGAAGGTCGCGAGTCTGTACTCGCACCTGAGCAGCTCCCAGGAGCTGAAGACCAGGATCGCCCTGTTCGCCCTGGAGGAGCTGGCCGACCGGGTCGCCGAGGCCCTGGCCGGGCGGGCCGGCAAGGACGCCCTGGCCGCCTGTGCGAACGCCTACCGCGACTACGCCCGCGAGCATCCTGGCCGCTACGAGGCCGCCCGCCTCCGGCTCGACCCCGAGACGGCGGCCGCCAGTGCCGGGGTGCGGCACGCGCAGATGATGCGGGCGCTCCTGCGCGGCTACGACCTGCCGGAGCCGGACCAGACACACGCGGTCCGGATGCTGGGCAGCGTCTTCCACGGCTACGCGAGCCTGGAGCTGGCCGGGGGCTTCGAGCACTCCGCCCCCGGGGCGGAGGAGTCCTGGGCCTGGGTCGTGGACTCCCTCGACACCCTGCTGCGGACCCTCTCCCCGCGCTGACCCGGCGGGTCCGCCCCTCCGGGCGCGGACGCCCGGACCGGGCCGGACAGCCGCCCGGCCCACGCCCGGCCGCCGCCGCCGAACATCCCGAACGAACCCGAGGCAACGCACGATGAACACCGAGCACGACTGGATCACCACCCCCGTCACCGAGGACCTCCTCCGCGGCCACCTCGATCTGGAGACGACGCCCCACGGCCTGCTGCCGCACCGGCTGCCCGCCCGGGCCCGCCGCCAGATCCCCGACCAGCAACTGGCCGAGGCCGAGGCCCAGCCGTCCGGGGTCCGGCTGGTCTTCCGTACGAGGGCCACGGCCGTCGCCCTGGACACACTGCCCACCAAGCGGGCCTACCGGGGCCTGCCGCCCCGGCCCGACGGCGTGTACGACCTGGTGGTGGACGGCGTTCCCGCCGCCCGGACCACGGTGTCCGGCGGGAACGTGCGCACGGTCACCGACCTGGTCACCCAGGCCTCCGAGCTGACCGAGGGGCCCGTCGGCACCGCCCTGTTCACCGGGCTGCCCGCGCACGACAAGGACATCGAGATCTGGCTCCCGCACACGGAGACCACCGAGCTGGTCGCGCTGCGCGCCGACGCCCCCGTCGAGCCGGCGCCGGACCGGGGGCGCCGGGTGTGGCTGCACCACGGAAGCTCCATCAGCCACGGCTCGAACGCCACGCGTCCGACCGGTACCTGGCCGGCGCTGGCGGCCGCCCGGGGCGGGGTGGAGCTGGTGAACCTGGGGTTCGGCGGCGGCGCGCTGCTCGACCCGTTCACCGCCCGCGCGATGCGGGACACCCCCGCCGACCTGATCAGCGTGAAGATCGGCATCAACGTCGTCAACAGCGACCTGATGCGGCTGCGGGCCTTCGGCCCGGCGGTCCACGGCTTCCTCGACACCCTCCGCGAGGGCCATGCGGCCACGCCGCTGCTGGTCGTGTCGCCGCTGCTCTGCCCGGTCCAGGAGGACACCCCGGGTCCGCTCATGCCCGACTTCTCCGACGGGACGCTGCGATTCCGGGCGACGGGCGATCCGGCCGAGCGCGCCGCCGGGCGCCTGACGCTCACCGTCGTCCGGGAGGAGCTGGCCCGGATCGTCGAGCAGCGCGCGGCCGACGACCCGGCCCTGTACTACCTGGACGGCCGGGAGCTGTACGGCGAGCGGGAGTACGCCGAACTCCCGCTGCCCGACGGCATCCACCCCGACGCCGCCGCCCACCGCCGGATCGGCGAGAGCTTCGGGCGGCTCGTGTTCGGCGAGGGCGGCCCGTTCGCCGCGGAACCCCGCTGAGCCCCGGGGCCACGGCCCCGTGAACGCCGGACCGCCGCCCGCCGCGCCAGGAGCGGCGGACGGCGGACGGCGGTCGGGGCGAACAGTCGATCGGCGGCGGCGCCGCGTCAGACCAGCGCCTCCCAGTCGATGAGCCCCTCCGCGAGGTCGCGCACGGCGGCGAGCAGGCCCAGCCGGTTGGCCCGCACCCGCGGGTCGTCGGCCATCACCAGGACGTCGTCGAAGAAGGTGTTGACCGCGTCGACCAGTTCACCGGTCTCCGCGCTGAAGCGCACCAGCGAGCCCTCCCCGGCGAGAACGGCCCGGCTCTTGCTCAGCGCGTCGTGCAGGCCCTGCTCGGCGCGCTCCCAGAACAGCGTCCGGTCGTAGCCCGCCGTCACGTCGGCCGGGACGATGCGCCGGATCCGCTGGAAGGCGGCCACGACGGTGGCGAACCGCTCGTCGCCGCGCAGGCTCTCCAGCTCCTCCAGGACCCGCACGGCCAGCAGCGGCGCGTCGGCCCGGACCAGCACCGCCCGTACGTCCACGGTGGCGTGGCCCGTCTCGATCAGCTGCTGCTCGAAGCGGCGCACCACGAATTGCTGGGCGGCGTCCACCGTCTCGGGGGCCACCGGGACGGCCTGGTGCCCGGCCGCGATGGCCAGGCCCTGGTGGACGGTGAGCCCGGCCAGGTCGGCCCGGCTGAGCAGGATGTTGACCACGCCGAGCGCGGAGCGCCGCAGCCCGAACGGGTCGGAGCTGCCCGAGGGCTCCGCGCCGATCGCGAAGAGCCCGGCCAGCAGGTCGAAGCGGTCCGCCAGGGCCAGCAGGGCACCGGGCAGGGTGCCGGGCAGCAGGTCACCGGCGGAGCGGGGCAGCTCGTTCTCGAAGAGCGCCTGGGCCACCGCCTCGCTCTCCCCGGCCCGGTAGGCGTACTCGCGGGCCATGACGCCCGCGAGGCTGGAGAGCTCGGTGACCATCTGCGAGCCGAGGTCGAACTTGGTGAGCGACGCGGCGCGCTCCAGGGTCTCGCGGTCGGCGCCGGAGATCCCGACGCTCTCGCCCAGCCGGAGGGCCACGGCCGAGATGCGGTCGGCGCGGTCCGCCATGGAGCCGAGCCGCTCCTCGAAGGTGAGGAGGCGGGTCTTCTCCTTCATGTCGGCCAGCGGGGTCTCCAGGTCCGCCTTCCAGAAGAAGGAGGCGTCCTCGTACCGGGCGCGGAGCACGGCCTCGTTGCCGCGCCGGACCACGTCGTGGTCGCAGGACCCGTTGGCGACGGCGACGAAGTACGGCAGCATCTCGCCGCGCTCGCCCACCACCGGCAGGTAGCGCTGGTGCTTGCGCATGACCGTGACGAGGATGTCGGAGGGCAGCGAGAGGTACTTGGCCTCGAAGCCGCCGAGGATCGGGGTGGGCGCCTCGACGAGGTTGGTGATCTCGTCGATGAGGCCGGTGTGCCGCTCGGTGTCGATGTACCCGCCGACCTCGGCGGCGAGCCGGACCGCCCCGTCCACGACGAGCCGCCGGCGCACCTCGGCGTCGGCGAGGATGCCGTGGTGCTCCAGGAAGGAGAGGTATCCGTCGGCCGTCGCCACCTCCACCGTCGGCCGGGCCGCGTCGCGGTGCACCTGCGTGGTGCGGCCCGACTCCAGCGTGGAGACGGTGAAGGGGACGACCTGGTCGCCGAGGAGCGCCAGGATCCAGCGGATCGGGCGGGTGAACGCGAGCTTCGGCACGTTCCACCGCATGTTCTTCTCGGCGCGCAGCCCGGTCACGATCTCCGGGAGGAGGGCGGACAGCACCTCCTGCGCCGGGCGCCCGGCCACCTGGCGGGTGAGCGCCACGTGCTCGTTGTTGCCGAAGACGACCCGGCCCAGCTCGGCGGGGTCGGCGCCGTTGCTCCGGGCGAAGCCCAGGACGGCCTTGGTGGGGTTGCCCTCGGCGTCGAAGGCGGCGGAGACCTTCGGGCCGCGCACGGTCTGCTCGGAGTCCGTCTCGCGGGGCTGCACCCCGTCGACGACGGCCACGACGCGGCGCGGTCCGGCGACGACGCTGATCGCGCCGTGGCCGAGCCGGGTGGCGGCCAGCTTCTCGGTCAGCGCCTCGCGCACCGCCCGCGTGGTCCGGGTGACCTCGGCCGGGGGCATCTCCTCGACACCGATCTCCAGCACCAGCGTGGCCGGACCGGCCTCGACGGGAGCGGCCACGGGCTCGGCGACGGCCACCGGCTCGGCAGGAGCGACGGGCCCGGGGGCCACCGGCTCGGCGGGGGCGACGGGCTCAGCGACCGCGGGGGCTGCGGGGGCGGCTGGTTCCGCCTCCGCGGGGGCCTGCTCCGGCTCCTGGCGCTGCTCCGCCGGGGCGGCGGCCTCCGAAGCGGTTCCGCGCTCGACGGCGGCCTGGGCCTTCAGCGCGGCGGCGGTCCCCGGGACGGTGCCCAGCGGGAAGCCCAGCTCCTCGCGGCGGGCGACCCACAGCGCGGCCACCTCGTGGGCCAGTCCGCGCATCCGGGCGAAGGACCGCGCCCGCTCGGTGGTGGAGATGGCACCGCGCGCGTCGAGCACGTTGAAGGTGTGCGAGCACTTGAGCACGTACGAGTACGCGGGCACCGGCAGCCGCGCGTCGAGCAGGCGGCGCGCCTCGCCCGCGTACGCCTCGAAGAGGGTCCGCTGGGTGTCCAGGTCGGCCTCGTCGAGGTAGTAGCGGCTCATCTCGTACTCGGCCTGGCCGAAGGCCTCGCCGTAGGTGACGCCGGGCGCGTACTGGAGGTCCTTGAAGTGGTTCACGCCCTGGAGCGCCATCAGGATGCGCTCGATGCCGTAGGTGATCTCCACGGACACCGGGTCCAGCGTGATGCCGCCCGCCTGCTGGAAGTAGGTGAACTGGGTGATCTCCAGTCCGTCCAGCCACACCTCCCAGCCCAGGCCCCAGGCACCGAGCGCCGGGGAGGCCCAGTTGTCCTCGACGAAGCGGATGTCGTGGGCGTCGGTGTCGATGCCCAGGGCACGGAGGCTGCCGAGGAAGAGCTCCTGGGCGTTGCCCGGCTCCGGCTTCAGGATGACCTGGTACTGGGTGTGCGTCTGGAGGCGGTTGGGGTTCTCCCCGTACCGGGAGTCGTCGGGGCGGACGCTCGGCTCCACGTACGCCACCCGCCAGGGCTCCGGGCCCTGGACGCGCAGGAACGTGGAGGGGTTGAGCGTGCCCGCGCCGACCTCAGTGTTCATGGGCTGAACGTTCAAACAACCTTGTTCGGCCCAGTAGGTGTTCAGCACCTGGAGAGCTTCTTGCATCGTCAACACTGAGATCATTCCTTCACGGACGCGGCGCGCGGACTTCGGAGCACTTCCCGGCCGGAGCACAGGAGACCCTGAGTCCGGCGAGTCTATCGAGCGGGAAGGAACCCCCCGATCGCCGAATGCGGGGTCAGGCCAGCGCGACCTCGCACCACACGGTCTTGGTGTACGGATCACCACCGGTGGTCCCCCACCGCCGCGACAGGGCCTCGACCAGGAGCAGCCCCCGGCCGCTCGTGTCGAGACCGGCGGAGGACGCCCGGACCGTGCCGGGGGCGGGCGGGGTCCGGTCGGGGCTCGCGTCCGTCACCTCGACGAGCAGTTCCGGTTCCCCTCCCTGGAGGGTGAGCCGCAGCCGGAAGTCCCGGCCGGGCACCCGTCCGTGCCGTACGGCGTTGGAGGCGAGCTCGGCCACCAGCAGTTGCGCCGTCCGGTTCGCCTCGCTCCCGTGCGGCCAGCCCCAGCGGTGGATCTCCTCGGCCGCGAGACGGCGGGCGAGCCGGGCACCACGCGGGGTGGCCGAGAGCAGGATGCCGAAGTGGCGGGCGGGGGCGCGGTGTTGTCCGGAGGCGGGGCGGGGCTCCGGAGTGGGGGAGGTTTCGCGATTCATGTCACTCAGCGTGTCCACCCGGATCTACGGTGACCAGTAGCGACACCCGTACAGGGCGTGACTGTCCGGGTCTTGTCCGGGTCTGTCCGGGCTGTGTGGCGTTACCCGTTTCCCCAGCGAGGAGTTGAGCATGCACGGATCGGATGTGGAGGTGTGCGAACGTGAGTCTGACGGGGCATTCGGTACAGGCCGGTGACGGAATGGAGCCGCACGACGCCGTCGACGAGGAGTCGACGCTCGTCCTGCGGATGATCGGCCGGACCGTCAAGCGCTGGCGCGACCGGCTGAACATGACCCAGGCCGAGCTGGGGGCGGCCATCGGCTACAGCGAGGAACAGGTCTCCTCGGTGGAACGGGGACGGCGCGCCCCGAGCGCGGCGTTCCTGGAGCGGGCGGACGAGGTGCTCGGGGCGGGCGGCATGATCGCCGCCCTGTGCAAGGAGGCCGAGGAGGCGCGGTTCCCGAAGAAGGTGCGGGATCTGGCGAAGCTGGAGGACCAGGCGATCGAGATCTGCGCCTACGACAACTCCGTCGTCAACGGGCTGCTCCAGACCCAGGAGTACGCCAAGGCGCTGTACGGGATGCGGCGCCCGGCCTTCAGCGAGGAGGAGATCGAGCGGCTCGTCGCCGCGCGGATGGCACGCCAGGAGATCTTCCACCAACAGCCCGCCCGGGTCTTCACCTTCATCATGGAAGAGGTGACGCTCCAGCGCCCCCTCGGGGGCAGAATGGTGATGCGGAAGCAGCTCGAACATCTGCTGGAGTTCGGCCAGCGGCGAGACGTGGAGATCCAGGTAATGCCCACGAATCGCGAGGATCACACAGGTCTCGCAGGGGCGTTCAAGCTACTGCGGCTGGACAACGGGGAGACCGTTGGACACAGCGAGGCCCATCTCATCAATCGACTGTTCTCACACCCCAAAGAGATCCAACTCTTCGAGATCCGCTGTGGCATCATCCGGGCCCAGGCCCTCACCCCGCGTGAGTCGCTGGCCTTCATCAAGAAAGTGCTGGGAGAGATGTAATGACCAACCCCTCGACAGCGAACAGTTCCGTGCTGGAGTGGTTCAAGAGCAGCTACAGCACCAATGACGGCCCGGACTGCGTGGAGGTAGCCGTCGTCCCCGAGACCGTCCACGTACGCGACTCCAAGCAGACCCACGGCCCCCGGCTCGCCTTCGGGCCCCAGCAGTGGACCGCCTTCGTCTCCTACGCCACCCACCACTGACGTACGCGCGCGACGAACGCACCCGCGCCCCGCATCCGGCCTCCCGTCGGGTGCGGGGCGTCGTTGTGTTGTGGCGGCCGGTGCGGGCGGGGTCGTAGGGTGGGCCGTGCAGCTGGTTCGCCCCGTCCGCCAGGCGGGGAGTCGTAAGAGGGAACCCGGTGGGAATCCGGGACTGCCCCGCAGCGGTGAGTGGGAACGACCGCCGTCATACGCACTGGGGCCCGAGACAGGGTCCTGGGAAGCGACGGCCAGTAGGTGTCCGCCTTTGGGCGGGCGAGCCCGCGAGTCCGAAGACCTGCCACTGCCCGCGCGCGTACGACGCGTGCGCGGACATCCCGGTGACCTCGTGGGCGGGTCGGCGTACATATCCGGCGGACGGCCGTGCCCTGTGGCGCGAGGCCGCACCGCGGGACATGCCACTCCTTCGTGCCGCGCGGGTCCTCGGGATCCCAGGGATACGTCTCTCGAAGGAGATCTCCGTGACCGGCAGGACCGCAGCCGCGGCAGCACGGGCGACCGTGTACGGCTACCCCCGTCAGGGGCAGAACCGTGAACTGAAGAAGGCGATCGAGGGTTACTGGAAGGGCCGCGTCACCGCCGACGCGCTCCGTGCCATCGCCGCCGGCCTGCGCCGCGCCAACTGGCGGGAGCTGACCGAGGCCGGCATCCACGAAGTGCCCACCGGCGACTTCTCGTACTACGACCACGTGCTGGACACCAGCGTCATGGTCGGCGCGGTCCCCGACCGGCACCGCACGGCCGTCGCCGCCGACGCCCTGGACGGCTACTTCGCGATGGCGCGGGGAACCCAGGACGTGGCGCCGCTGGAGATGACCAAGTGGTTCGACACGAACTACCACTACCTGGTGCCCGAGCTCGGGCCGAACACCGTCTTCTCCGCCGACTCCACCAAGCAGGTCTGCGAGTTCCGCGAGGCACTGGCCCTCGGGCTGACGCCCCGGCCCGTCCTGGTCGGCCCGGTCACCTACCTCCTCCTCGCCAAGCCCGCGCCCGGGGTGGCCGGCGGCTTCGACCCGCTCACCCTGCTGGACCGGCTGCTGCCGGTGTACGCCGAGGTCCTCGCCGACCTGCGCGCGGCGGGCGCGGAGTGGGTGCAGCTCGACGAACCCGCCCTAGTCCAGGACCGCACCCCGGCCGAGCTGAACGCGGCGGCCCGCGCCTACCGCGACCTGGGCGCCCTCACCGACCGGCCGAAGCTGCTGGTGGCCTCGTACTTCGACCGGCTCGGCGAGGCGCTGCCGGTGCTCGCGAAGGCCCCCGTCGACGGGCTCGCCCTCGACTTCACCGAGGCGGCCGCCGCCAACCTGGACGCCCTGGCCGCCGTCGGCGGGCTGCCCGGGAAGCGGCTGGTGGCCGGGGTGGTCAACGGCCGCAACATCTGGGCCGACGACCTGGAGAAGTCGCTCTCCACGCTCGGCACCCTGCTCGGCCTCGCCGACCGGGTCGACGTGGCCGCCTCCTGCTCCCTGCTGCACGTCCCGCTGACCGTGACCGCCGAGCGGGACCTCGATCCGCAGATCACCCGCTGGCTCGCCTTCGCCCGGCAGAAGACCGCCGAGATCGCCACCCTCGCCAAGGGGATCACCCGGGGAACGGACGCGATCGCCGCCGAACTCGCGGTGAACCGGGCGGCGTTGTCGTCCCGTGCCGGTTCGTCCCTGACCCGCGACCCGGCGGTCCGGGCCCGCGCCGCCGCCGTCACCGAGGCGGACACCCACCGCTCCCAGCCGTACCCCGAGCGGGCCGCCGCCCAGCACGCCCACCTGCGCCTGCCGCTGCTGCCGACCACCACCATCGGCTCGTTCCCGCAGACCACCGAGCTCCGCACGGCCCGCGCCGACCTGCGCGCGGGGCGCATCGACGAGGCGGGGTACGAGGAGCGGATCAGGAACGAGATCCGGGAGGTCGTCTCCTTCCAGGAGAAGACCGGTCTGGACGTCCTGGTACACGGCGAGGCCGAGCGCAACGACATGGTGCAGTACTTCGCCGAGCGGCTCACCGGCTACCTGGCGACGCAGTACGGCTGGGTCCAGTCGTACGGCACCCGGTACGTGCGTCCGCCGATCCTGGCCGGGGACATCTCCCGCCCGGAGCCGATGACGGTGCGCTGGACCTCGTACGCGCAGTCGCTCTCGGACCGCCCCGTCAAGGGCATGCTGACGGGGCCGGTCACCATGCTGGCCTGGTCGTTCGTCCGCGACGACCAGCCGCTCGGCGAGACGGCCCGGCAGGTCGCGCTCGCCCTGCGCGACGAGGTGGCGGACCTGGAGGCGAACGGGACGTCCGTCATCCAGGTCGACGAACCCGCGCTGCGCGAGACGCTGCCGCTGCGCGCCGCCGACCGGCCCGGCTACCTCGCCTGGGCGACGGAGGCGTTCCGGCTCAGCACCAGCGGGGTGCGGCCGGACACCCAGATCCACACGCACATGTGCTACGCCGAGTTCGGTGACATCGTGCGGGCCATCGACGACCTCGACGCCGACGTCATCAGCCTGGAGGCAGCCCGCTCACACATGCAGGTCGCCCGCGAACTCGCCGCCCACGGCTACCCGCGCGAGGCCGGACCCGGGGTGTACGACATCCACTCGCCCCGCGTCCCGAGCGTCACGGAGGCGGCCGGGCTGCTGCGCGCCGGGCTCGAAGCGATTCCGGCCGAACGGCTCTGGGTCAACCCCGACTGCGGCCTGAAGACCCGCGGCTGGCCCGAGACGAAGGCGTCCCTGGAGAACCTGGTCGCCGCCGCCCGCACCGTACGCGAGGAACTGGCCGCGAACGGGTCCTGAGCCCCGCCGCACCGGCCACCGGGCCGGGAGCGCTCCGGCGCTCCCGGCCCGTCACCCCGTCGGAGAATCCGGACGGCAAGCGCGTCGCACCGCACCGGCGGTGCCCGCTACCACGCGTCGAAGAGCGTCCGGAAGTAGACGCACAGGACGAGCAGGAACAACCAGGGCACAAGGCAGAGGAGGTAAACGGTCCTGGGATTCCGCACCGCTCCGTCCGCCTTCACCTTGGGCAGGAACAGAGCGAGAAGGAGACTGTCGAGCCCCAGAGCGCTCTGGGTCCAGAGAAGCACCGACTGTGCCGTACTCATGATGCTCGGCCTTTCCTGTGGAGAGTTCTACGAAGATTCGGGATTCGGGGACAAGGGGTTCAAGAGGGGGCCGGCAGGGCCTCGTCGAGCGGTGTCCGGGCTCGCCCCGGCCCTGCCGGCATTCTTCCGGACGGGCCTACCGCCTCCCTTACCGCCGTGGACCGGGTCCAACGGGAGGAGGCGTCCGGTGGCGGGGTTGTGAAGGCGGACGCTCATGAGAGTGAGACCGGTGACGGTCTCGGTGGAGCTCTGCTTGGCACCGAGCCAGTTGTAGCGGGTGGCCTCCTGGCCGGTTGCGCGGGTTGCCGTACTCGTCCGAGTCCAGGGCGACCGGCGCCTTGCCCGCGTCCAGGCGGGAGCTGGAGGGCGATGCCCCCGTGGATGGTGGTGAGTTGCAGGACCGTGTCGCCGGTCTTGCCGGTGGTGGCGGCGAGGTCGCCGGTGGCGGAGGCGACATTGCGGGTCAGGGATCCGGTGGCCGTGTCCTCCATGACCCGGCGCGGATTGTCCCCGTCGCCCGCACAGTGGTTGACCGCCGCGTTCGCACCCCCGGCCCGGTGTGGTGCGCCTTCGGCGGAGGGAGCATGATGCCCGGCATGGAGAGCACGGCCGAGAAGATCAAGATCTGGTTCCGCTTCGTTCCTCGCGAGGGCTGGCTCCCGCAGGACACCGAGGGCCTGTGGGCCACGAGGCTCGACGCCGACACGGCCCTCCTCCTGAACGTCCCCTTCCTTCAGAACGGGGTGGCCGAGGGCGACGTCGTCCGGTTCCGCACCGACCCGGAAGGGCTTCACTGGGCCGTGGAACGGGTCAGCACCTCCGGTAGCTGCACGATCCGTGTGCTGCCCGTTCCTTCCGGCCCGCTGGGCCGCAGCCCCCAGGCCGTTCACCGGCGCCTCTCGGGACTCGGGCTCGGCGGCGAGGTCTTCAGCAAGGAATTCCCCCTGATCGCCTTCAGCGCACCGGCCGGTGCCGACTTCCGAGGAATCAAGGCGCTCCTCGCCCAGGGCCAGGAGGACGGGTGGTGGCACTACGAGGTCGGTTGCGCGACCGAGGAGTGGCGGCGCGCCTGATCCCTGTACGCCACGCGCGGACGGGCGGACCGGTCGGGCCGGAACGGAAGGAGAGGACGTGCCGTGGGCGTCTACATCTCGATCAGAGGGTGGCTGGAGTGCGACGGGACACAACTCGCAGCCGTCGAAGGAATCATCTCGTCCCACGCGGACGGTCACTACTCCCACGGATGGAGCACGCCCCGGCAGCAGGTCAACTGGACCCACTACGTCTTCTACGGCGCCGACATCCGCACATCGGCGCTGAGTTGGTTCATGGACCAGCTCAGGGAGATCGCCCGGATTCCGCCCTCCGACGACGACGGCGATCTCGTCCGGGGCATGTTCCTCGCAAGCCACGAGATCGACGGTGCGACCGAGTGGCAGGTCCGTGACGGTCGCGTCCTCGTCCTGCCCGGCGAGGTGAGGCACCGGTACCTCGACGCATGAGCCGCGCCCGCCGCCCCGGCGCGCCTTGCCAGGTCCTGAACCGTGGGCGGCACCGCGTAGGACGACGCGGGCGTGTGCCCCTGAGCGACCGGACGCGGTCTCGCACGCCCGCCGCCCCTGACCCTTGGAGCGACCGGACGCGGTCCCGCAATCCGGGCAGGGAGTCGGCTACGGGAGGTCCACGACGGAGTGGGCGTCGATGAGTGCGCGGAAGGTCCGGGCGGGATCGTCGTCCGGCGCCGGGAGACTGCCGCTGAGCTGCAGTGCGGCGAAGCCGTGGGCGAGCGACCAGGCGGCCAGGCCGGCGCGCCGGGCGTCGGGGCCGCGGCGGGCGGCGGGGAGGCCCTCGACCCCGGAGGACAGTTCGCGGGAGGCGCGCTCCCTGGCGGTGACGAGTTCCGGATCGTCGCCGTGCAGCAGCCGGGTCCGGAACATCACCTCGAAGTGCGCCGGGTGGGCGAGGGCGAACTCCACATAGCGCACACCCATGTCGCGCAGCCGGTGCCCGGTGTCGGCCGGCACCGCCGCCAGGGCGTCGGCCAGCAGCTCGAACCCCTCCGTGGCGATCGCGGTCAGCAGACCGGCCTTGTCCTTGAAGTGATGGGCGGGCGCGGCGTGCGAGACCTCGGCACGGCGGGCGAGGTCGCGGAGGCTGATCGCTGCGACGCCGTCGCTGCGGATCACCTCCAGTGCGGCGGAGACGACGGCCCGGCGCAGATCTCCGTGGTGGTAGTTCGGTGTTGCGGCCATGGAGAGCAGGCTATCTGCAATCTTGCCATTGACAAGATGAGGCGTGGCCACACAATCTAGTCAGTGACAAGTCCCTGTTGGGTGCGCGACCGTGACACCGGAGGAAGCGAGACATGACGCACAGTCTCAGCACAGTCCGACAGATGTGGCAGCTGCTGGAGCCGGTACATGCCACGCTCTACTACGCGCCGGAGGCGTTCGAGGAGGCCGCGGCCCTGGGCTACGCCACCGACGGCCGCTGGCCGAGCTACTTCGCCTACCGTGCCGCGCCGCTCGGTCCGGTCGGTCCGCAGCTGGCGAACGCCCTCTTCTACAGCTTCAGCCCCCGGATGGTGGAGCACCACATCGCACCGGCCTGGCCGACCGCCGCGCCCGGGCAGGTCCTGGAGGCCCGGAGCACCGCGGTGGACCGCGCGCTGCGGAAGCTGCTCGGCGGCCGGATCGGATCGCCGGAGCTGCGTGAGGCCGCGGAACTGGCCCGTCGGGCCGCCGAGTCGGCGGACACGGCGGGCCGGCCCATGGCCGCCGCGAACGCCGCACTGCCCTGGCCCGCCGAGCCGCACATGGTGCTCTGGCAGGCCGCCACCATCCTGCGCGAGCACCGCGGCGACGGCCACATCGCCGCCCTCCAGGCCCACGGCCTCGGCCCCGCCGAGTCCCTCGTCTCGCACACCGCCGTCGGCGCCGCGCCGCAGGAGGTGTTCAGCAGCAGGCAGTGGACCGACGAGGAGTGGACGACGGCCCGCGAACGCCTCGCCGCCCGCGGCCTGGTGGAGGCCGACGGCAGAGCGACGGACAAGGGCTTTCGGGTCCGTACCTCCGTCGAAAGACTCACCGACGAGCTCGCCGCCGCCCCTTGGGCCGCACTCGGGAGCGACAAGACGGCCCGACTGGCCGAACTGCTCCTCCCGCCGGTGCTCGACATCGTCGGCGCCGGCCTTCTCCCGACACAGAGCACCCTCGGCATCGGCATGGAGTACGACTACGAGCGAGCGGGCACAGACGGACCCGAAGCCGGGTGAGCCCCTCCCCCACGAGTCGGCAGTCACCGCGCGTACCGCGATGGACAGCACTCGTCGACGGGTTTGGCCGACGGTCCGATACGCATGGGCCCCGGACGGTTCACGGGCTTCGACGCACCGGACGCCGCCATGCGGCGGTGACCGGCGTGCCGTCCGGTCGGACGACAGGCGAACCACCGGGCGAGGAAGTGTTCCTGCCCTGGCCCCCGGATCTTCGAGAGGACAGAATCAGGCGCATGTCCCAAGACCACGAGATCGCTTTACCGCCAAGTCTTCGGCTGTCCGGAGACGGAATACAGCTGAGGGAGTGGACCGAATCCGACCTGTCGGCACTGGTCGAGCTCTACGACGATCCCGAGATGGACCGATGGACCCCGGTCCCCTCGCCGTTCACCTCCGAGGCGGCGCGCGCGTACTTGGCCAAGGCTCGCCGAGGCCCCGGGGAAGGCCGCAGGAATGTGCAACTGGCGATCACCACGGACGGCGGGCAGCCGTGCGGCGAGATCCTTCTCTTCCGCTGCGAGCTCGACGCTCGGGATGTCGAACTCGCCTACGGCGTCGGCAGTCGGCACCGACGGCAGGGCCTGGCCTCACGAGCCGTCGGGCTGATGGCTTCCCACGCCTCCCGCGAACTGGGGGCAAGGCGTGTGCTCCTGCGCATCGAACCGGCGAATCTCCCGAGCGAGGCGGTCGCTCGTGCGACCGGCTTCCGCCTCACCGACGACGAGCCCCTCACACGCGAGGCCAAGGGGCGCCGGGTGGAGTTGCTGACGTGGTGCCATGAAAGCGGCGGAACGGACCTTCCTTCGAATTGAGCATCTGAAACACCCGGCCGTTCAGGCGGCCGACCGGGCGCGGTCGGCCGCTGCCGACGCGGAGGCGAAGACGAGGAAGCCGCTGTACGCGTAGAAGAGCACCGCGCCGGAGCCGAAGATCCGGAATTGGCTCGTCACCGCATCGTGGTACTCGGACTCGGTGAGCTCCACCCTGACGCTGCGCTGCGGTTCCTGGGGTCTGTCCCAGTACGTGTAGTAATAACCCGAGGCATCCGCCTGTGCGTCCTCGGCCGCCCCGAATCCGGTGACGAGGCCGAGGACGGCCAGCAGGCCGAAGAGCACATAGGTGAGCTTGAGGAGGTGCGGCAGCAGCAGAACGTATGTGCCGAAGTGCCGGTGTCCTTCAGTTCCGCGGCGACTCCGGTGATGAGGCTACGGACGAGCGCGGCGGCGAAGACCGGGAAGACCGCGAGGAGCAGCACCACTTCGAGCCACTTCGGCGGTGCCTGCCCACCGGGCAGCCACGTCGAACCCACACACAACGCCCCGGCCCCGGCGCACACCATCGCCAACCAGAAGTGCGCCTTGTAGCCGCCTCGCAGCTCCCCCACACCGCCCCCGTACGCCGAACCCTCGGTCGACGAACCATAGACCGCACCCCGTCGCGGCGAAGACCGGCCGGTGCGCTCAGGCGGGCTGGCGGAGTGCGCCGACCAGTGCGCGCGGGTCGTCGGCGTGGAAGCGGATGGCGCGGGCCTCCCCCGTCGCGCCGAGCGGGCGGGTGAAAGGGAGTGGCCGGTTCAGCTCCAGGGTCACCGTGGTCTGGCTGCCCACGATCAGGTCGAGGACCCCGTCCTCGGAGAGGGTGATCAGGCGGCCCTCGGGATAGCGCCGGTCCACCCGGACCGAGGCGACCGCGTCCGGTGGTACGGCCAGGTCGAAGAGAGCGCCGTAGCGGATCCGCAGAGAGCCGTCGGGGCGCACGACGTGCGGCCGGGTGACGCAGGCGGCGTGCAGGGCCAGCACGAGGATGACGCCGTACAGGTCGAGCACGAGGATCACCCGGTGGACCACCGGCCAGGGGATGAGGAGGGCCAGGCCCACCGTCTCGACCACCATGACGAAGAGCAGGCCGTACATCGTCGCGGTCTGAGGTCCGGTGTACGCGGCGGCGAGGTCCCCGGGGCGTACCCCGTGCGTACGGCGCCGGACCCACCGCCCCAGGGAGGCGAGGGCGCGCAGCTCGTGGAGGACCAGGCGGCGGACCTTCACGGGCACCGCCTCCTGTACGGCGGCCCGCCGCGCCGCCCTGCGGTCCGCGCCACGGGCGCGCGCGGCGACGTACAGCGAGCGCAGCACCCAGGTCTCCAGCAGCAGCACGGCGAGCACCAGCGCCTCGGCGCCCGCCAGCGCCCACCCGGGCGGCCGGATCCCGGCCACCAGGCTGGCCACCAGGGCCAGTTCACCCGGCAGCACGGCGGCCACCGCGACTCGCGCCGCCCGTACACCCCTTGACCGGCCGCTCATCCCCAGCCCCTCTCCGTGACAGCGCCCGGGTGGCGAGCCCCACGGGCGCGGCGATCTCTCCGATGCGTATGCCGCCAGTAGAAACCGTGCCGTCGCGTCAAGGTCAAGCGCGATGGAGCGGCGGCGGCCCGGGACGTCGAGGGTGCGGTGGCCGATCGGGGACCGGCGGGCGACACGGTGAAGCATCATGGCGGCGACAGGTCGTTCGTGTCCCTGCGCGGGGACACGTCGGTACTTCAGAAGGGACCCTTCCGTGCCTCCAGCGCCTGAATTCCGCAACTACGTCGAGATCATCCTCGACGGACTCGACAGCACGCCGGGGCAGCGGATCGTCGTGGGTGAGGAGCATGCCTTCACCGCGGTCGAGTTCCGCTCCCTGGTCCACCGCCTGGCGCGCGCCCTGCGGGAGCGTGGGGTCGGTCCAGGGAGGACGGTCACGCTGCTGTGCGGGAACCTCCCGGAGACGATCGCCGTGCGGTACGCGGTCAACCTGCTGGGTGCGCACTTCAATCACCTCTACAACCGGCTCTCCGCCGAGGTGCAGGCCCTGATGATGGCCGATGTGGACACCTACGCGTTCATCGTCGATCCGCGCCTGGCCGCCCGGGGCGCCGAACTCGTCCAGGCCGTTCCACCGATGCGGCACGTCCTGGTGCTCGGTGGGGACCCCGGCCCCGGGCCACAGGGGAATGACGGGGCGGAGGGCCTGGGTGAGGACCTTCTCGCTCTCGCCGCCGAGCAGCCGGACACTCCGGTCACCAGTGCGGCCCGGCCCGAGGATCTGTGCTTCATCCGGCACTCGGGAGGGACCACCGGCCATCCCAAGGGGGTGCGCAGCACCTTCGCCAGGATGCACGAGGGGATCGCGCGGACCAGGGAACTGTTCAGCGGGACGGGCAGGCGCGACCTGGTGTGCACTCCGCTGTCGCATGCCGCCGGGTTCATCGCGGACGGGACGCTCTCCGCGGGCGGCACCGTCTTCCTGCACTACGCCTTCGACCCGGGAGAGGTACTGGCCACGATCGCCCGTGAGCGGATCACGAACATGATGCTGCTGCCACCGCTGCTCTACCAGGTCCTCGACCACCCCGACGCCGGGCGCACCGACACCTCCAGCCTCCAGCAGATCACCTACGGCGGCACCCCGTCCTCCGCGACCCGCATCGCCCGGGCGGTACGGCGTCTGGGGCGTGTGCTGCAGCAGGGGTACGGGCAGTTCGAGGCGGGAGCGGTGAGCGTGCTGCCCGCCTCCGAGCACGACCCCGACCGCCTCGACGTCCTGCGCACCGCGGGACGTCCGGTCCCCGGCGTCGAGGTCGAGATCCGCGACCCGGACCACGGCACACCCCTGCCCGCCGGCGAGGTCGGGGAGATCTGTGTGCGCAGTGCGGACGGGACGATGGAGGGCTACTGGAAGAACCCCGAGCTCACCGCGCAGGTCCTGCGGGACGGATGGGTGCACACCGGCGACCTCGGCCTGCTGGACAGCCAGGGCTACCTGACCGTGGTCGACCGGATCAAGGACATGATCGCGGTGGTCGGTGGCCACGTGTACACCACCGAGTTGGAGGACTTCCTCCATACCCACCCCGCCGTTCGGCAGAGCGCCGTCTACGGCGTGAAGGGCGAGGGCGGCTACGAGCGCATCCACGCCACCGTCGTCACCGCCCCCGGCGTTCCCGTATCCGTGGAGGAACTCCGTGCCTGGGTGCGGGAGGGGCGGGGAGCGATGTACGAGCCCGACCGCATCGATCTCGCGGACGCCCTGCCGCTGACCGACGCGGGCAAGCCCGACAAGAAGCTCCTTCGGTCCCGCGACACGGGTACCCCCGCCCCGTCGGCCGGCTGACGCGGCGGGGGTGTGCCGGCCGCGTCAGTTCGAAGGGGCCGCCGTCCGGGTTCGTTTGCCCGTGGTTGCGGCAGACCGGCCACGACGCACACCCGGTTGACGTGGCTCGGGACCGTGATGTGCCTGTAGACCTCGCGGGCGGCGAACCTCATGAGGCCCCGCATGGCGCCCTTGGTGGCCATGACCTCAGCATGCGCCTGACGACGCAGTCCCCGGCTCAGGCCGGATCCGCGGAATCAGCGGGGCGCGGGTCCGGTGCCGGAGGAGCTGTTCACCGGCCAGCGGCAGAACCGGCCCTCCGCCCTCGATGAGCACAAGCCCTTCCTGGACGACCGCTGGAGCGAAGGCTGCACCCCATGCACCGGCGACCGCAGGTCACGGGAGACCGCGCCGTCGTTGGACACCGTCCTGATTGCTCCCTGCGGCGGGGCGCCGGCCACCGGAGTGGGGCGTCGTCCCGGCGGCCTCGTCCGCCTGGCCGATGGTGGCCACGTTCATGGCCTGCGGCCTGTGCTTGCCGCCACAGTCGGGCCGGTCGGCGATTCCGTAGCGGCGGCGGGGCGGACAGGGCCGCCCCGGTCACGGCCTACGCGCGGTCGACGAACTCGTCGAACGTACGCGGCGCGCGCCCGGTCAGCTCCCGCACCGCATGCGTCACCTCGGACATCGAGTCGGCCGCCATCTCCGCGTAGAGCCGCAGAAGGTCGTCCACGAACCATCCGGGCAGCCCCCGTGCCCGCAGACCCTCGGCTGCCTGTTGAGGCGTCAGATCACGGAAGGGAACGCCGAGTTTGGCGGCTATCTCCTCATGCGTCAGCGCCTCCGGCCCGGTGAGCGCGTAGGTCTCGCCTTCTCGGGGCGGGCCTGCCAGCAGTGCTGCGGCACAGGCGGCGATGTCGTACGCGTCGATGTACGCCACACGTCCCGCACCGTACGGACCTTCCAGGGCACCGCCGTGGGTGAAGCCGCCCTCGCCGGTGAAGAAATTCTGCATGTAGCTGGTGGGCTGGAGCGACGCCCATCGCAGCCCGGACGCCTTGAGGTGCTGCTCGATCTCCCAGTGCGCGCGTACGGACAGCTTCGTGTCCGGACCGGGTCGCCACGCCGACACCTTCACCACCCACGAAACCCCGGCAGCCCGCGCCGCGTCGATGGCGCCGGTCTGCTGCCGGACCATCGGCTGCTGCCCCTCCACGGGAAGCGCGCCGCCGCTGTTGAGCAGAAGACGGTCAACTCCCTTCAGGGCGGACGCCATCGACACCGGATCGTCGAAGTCCCCGACCACGAAGTCGCAGTCCAGCTCCTCGCCCTTGCGGGCATCCCGCACCAGCGCCCGAAAGGGTACGTCCGCCCCCGCAAGCGCCCGTACCAGGTGCCGGCCAATGGTGCCGGTCGCACCCGTCACAAGAATCATTCTGTCCCCCAGCATCCGAGAAGGCGTCAAGAGTCCTCGCCAACAGTACCGGAGGGCCCATCCGCTTAGGATTGGAATCAGAATGAGGTCTCTGGGTTCGCCGTGGGAAGTTGACGATGGACTGTGGGGGCGTATCGAGCCGCTGTTGCCGGTGATTGAGCGGCGCTTCCGGTACCCGGGGCGTCGTCGGCTCGATGACCGGCGGGTTCTGTGCGGCATCCTGTTCGTGCTCTACACCGGCATCCCCTGGCGCTACCTTCCGCAGGAACTCGGCTTCGGCTCCGGGATGACCTGCTGGAGGCGACTGCGGGAGTGGAACGAGGCCGGGGTCTGGCGGCGCCTGCACGAGAGGCTGCTGGCCGAGCTGCGGGTGGCCGGCATACTGGATCTGTCCCGGGCGCCGGTCGACTCGAGCCATCTGCGGGCGATGAAAGGTGGTGCGGCCACCGGCCCGTCTCCGGTGGACCGGGGCAAGACCGGCAGCAGGCACCACGTGATCGTCGAGGCCCGCGGCATCCCGCTGGCCGTCACGCTGACCGGCGGCAACCGGCGACGACGTGACCCAGCTGATCCCACTGATCCGAGCCGTCCCGCCGGTCCGAGGCAAACGCGGCCAACCGCTGCGCCGCCCGAAGCACCTCTACGCCGACCGCGGCTACGACCACGAGAGCTACCGCGACCAGGTCCGACGGTTCGAGATCACCCCGCACATCGCCCGACGCGGCACCGAACACGGCTCCGGACTCGGCGTACACCGCTGGGTCGTGGAAGGCGCCATCGCACTACTGCACCGGTTCCGCCGCCTACGCACCCTCTGGGAGTCCGCGACGACATCCACCAGGCCTTCATCAGACTCGGTTGTGCCGTCATCTGCCGGCGGCGACTGATTCCAGGCCAACGTAAGGTGGCATCCCATGTCGTGAACTCGCGCCGAGCACAAGGAGGCGGAATGTTCGCCAGCTCGTCGGCACTGGCGGCCGGAAGGCGTCATTCGGTCGGACGGCGCTGGGATGGAACTGTTCTCGCAGTGGGCAATACCGCAGCCGCTGAATGCCGTGTCGAGGGATGGGAAGACGTCGTCGCGGTGGCAGCCGGCAACGTCCATGCCGCGACGAACACGGGCAGGTCTCATACGGCGGGACTCCGGTCGGACGGCACGGTGCTGGCAACGGGGTGGAACGGCGATGGGCAATGCGATGTCACCGGATGGCGAGGTGTCGCGGCCGTGGCCGCAGGCTGGCGCCGCACGCTCGGGCTGCTCGCCAATGGCCGCGTGCTAGCAGTTGGCCGGAGTTCAGAAGGGCAGTGCGACGTGCAGTCCTGGCGCGAGATGGTCGTTCTCTCGTGTGGTGACTGGCACTCGGTCGGCGTCCGGTCGGACGGTTCTGCACTGGCCACAGGGAACAACCGACGAGGTCAGTGTGTCGTTGAAGGGTGGCATGACCTGGCCGCCATTTCGGCCGGGTATCTCCATACCGTCGGCCTCAGAGCCGACGGGCGGGCAGTAGCAACCGGCGACCGGGCAACCGGGGCGTGCGAGGTCGATGAGTGGGAAGACGTGGTGGCACTCGACGCGGGCAGCTACCACACCGTCGGAGTCACGGTGTCCGGGCGGGTCCTAGCAGCGGGGGACAACCGCTACGGACAGTGCGAAGTCGGCGATTGGCGCGACATTGTCGCCGTGGCGGCCGGCTCAACGCACACCCTTGGCCTGCGTGCCAACGGCACAGTCGTGACCGCCGGGAACAATGCCGATAGACAGTGCGAAGTCGATGCCTGGTCCGGAGTCCAGCTGCCATAAGCCTCCGGACCACGCCAACGCGACCTGACACACCGTCATTTCCGAGCCCAGAGACCTCATTCTGATTCCAGTCCTTGGCGGAGGAAAGGACACACCGCCGGGCATGTCCATACCCGCGCCCGGGGGCGTGCGCCGGTGCACCTCACGAGGGCCGGCCGGTATGCACCGGCGACCGTCCGGTCGTGGAGTCCCTGCCCGCCCATGGGGTCTCCGGCGCTTTCACCGACCGTCCAGTCGCCCGGTCATGGTGTCGAGCGTCGGCCAGGGAGGCCCCTGACGCAGCGCGCGCAGCATCTCCTCTCCGAATCGCCTCCCGTTGGGGAACTGGTCGCCACGCTCCCAACGCCACGCGGCGACCATCGCGATGACGAGCTGCCGGCACTCGTCCAGCAGCGCCCGGTCCACGCCTGGATAGTGCGCGCAGACCGCCTCGGGGGCATGGGCGAGATCGAACTCGACGGGGCCGCGGCAGCACGTCTCCAGGTCGATGAACAACGGGCCGTTCCTCGTGCCGAGCACATTGCCCGGATGCGGCTCGCCGTGGAGCAGTTGCTCCACGGCGCCGCGGTCGTCGATCGCCCGTCGCATACTTGCCAGCCTGCCACCGAGGAACAGGCGGTCCGCTTCGGCGAGTTCCGGTGAACGGTCCGGGTCGGCGACCACGTCTTCCGCCTCCGTGATCCGGTCCGTGAACCTCGGGCACGCCATACCGATGTCGCGCATTCCGGCGTGCAGCCGCTCCAGCGCCCGGGCGTAGTCGACCGGTGGGACGAGCGGTGCCACGGGCTCGTAGTAGGTCCACAACGTCACGGCGAAGCCATCGCGTACGTACACACGCGGGTCCGCCCGGGGCTCCAGGGGACACACCGGGCATCCGGCCTTGATGAGCCGCTGGGCGAGATCGACTTCGAACTGTGCGACCTCCTGCCCCACCGGGGCGACCCGGGCGAAGACGTCGCACGGCGTCAGCCGCAACGCCAGCTTGTTCGAGTTGTGGAGGACGGTCACGTCGTCGGCCGGCAGGCCGGACGACTCGGCGACCGAGGTCGCAGCAGCGATCGCACGCGTCACGTCGGGCTTGTCCATCCTTGAAGCCTGACATGGATGCACCGGCGGGGGGTGACGCCTCCCAATGCGGCCGGATACCGACTGCCGGGCCCCGGCTCGTCCTCCGCGGCATCGGCCCTGCACCAGGGCGCGAGGGCCGTCCCGTAGTCTCGACGAAGTCGATGTTCTCCACCTCCGGGAGGATGGCCCATGACCGTGCACGTGACCGTGTGGGACGACCGCGATGGGACCGGAGGCGACCCCGCCCCTGCGGATGCCCCCGCCCTCTTCGTTCACAACATCTTCAGCTGGGGCAGCGACTCCGCGTACGGATTCGCCGGACAACGCCCCCTCGCGAACGGCCGGCGGCTCCTCCTGATGGACCGTCGGGGATACGGCGACAGCCCGGACACCGCGCGCAGCGACTTCGACGCCGACGCCGAGGACGTCCTGGAGGTTCTCGACGGCGGGGCCGTCACCGCCGCAGGGCCCGGCGGCGCCCACCTCGTGGGGCACGGGAACGGTGCCGTCGCCGCGCTCATCGCCGCCGCGCGCCGGCCCGACCGCGTCCGCTCCCTCGCCCTCGTCCAGCCGTCCGCCTTCACCGCCGCCGCGCACCATCCGGTCGTCGCCGCCCTCCTCGACCGGGTGCGCGACGGTGCCCCCGGCATCCCGGACAGCGTCACACCGGAGCAGTATCTGCGCGCGTCCACCGAGGGGCTGGGGATGGCCATGCCCGATCCCACCCCGCGCCGGCTCCGCGCCGTCGCCACCTCCATGGCCGAACGGCCCATCTGGGAGGCGGAGATCCCGCTGGAGCCGATCCGGGCCGCCGCCCTGCCGGTCCTGGTGATCTGCGGTACCTGGGAGGACGCGCCGGACGCGTACCGCGAGCACGTGGGGCTCCCCCTCATGGCCGTGGCCGAGTCCCTCACGGACTCCCTCGGGGGCCGCCTCCTGCGAGTGCCCGGGTACTACCCGCACACCCAGGAAGCCGCCGCCGTCAACGCCGCCCTGCGGGAGTTCTGGGGCTGACCCGGTTTCACAACACCGGTCACCGGTAAGTCCGTTCCGGCCCGAATCTCGTACGCGGCATGGGCCGAACCGGTGGGGGTCCGGGCCGTGGAGTGCACGGCAGCCGGACCGCGGCGCCGGCCGGCCGCGGTTCCGCGCCATACGGCCACGCTTCAAGGCGCTCCCCGACACCGAGCGCAGACCGGGTTTCCGCGATCTCGCCGTCCACACCGAGGAGTTGATGTCCCGCTCGATAACCTGGCCGCTCCTCACCTTTCCCAGAGAGACGACCAGGATCCATGCTGAACGCGGTTTTTCACGATCAGGAATTCTTCCTCGCCTCCCTCATCGTCATCTCGCTCATCTGCGGGTTGTCGGCCCACCGGCTCACCCGCGGTCGTGATTCACCTTCCTGGGCGGTTGCCGCGTTCGTGTTCTTTCTGGCCATGGCCCTGGGGGTCACCGTCTTCCTGCCGAACGGGGGCACGGCGAGCGGGACCTGCACCGTCAACAGGGACTTCACCGAGCCGTTCAAGACGGAACAAGGGCTGCTCAATGCCGCCATGTGCGTGCCTCTTGGGCTCTCTTCGGTCCTGGCTTTCCGGCGCCTTCTTCCCGTCGTCGTGTACGGGGTTCTGACTCCGGTCGTCGTGGAATTGGCACAGGCGACCCTTCCTTGGATCGGCCGGACCTGCGACAGCAGCGACGCGGAGATGAACGTCATCGGAGTACTTCTGGGCGCGGGCCTGGGTTGCGCGCTGCTCGGACTTCGGGGTTCGAGAATCGATCCGTGGCGCCAGGGCATGAAGCGGACAGCGGTCATCGGCGTCGGCACACTGACCATCTGCGCGTGCGTGTGGAATTTCGCCATCACACCGATCGCCGTGGATGCCACCAGCCTTCGGTTCGCGAACGCCCGGGAGAAAGAAGCTGCGCGAGCGGCGCTCAAGGAAGCGTTCGACGATCGGTACTCTCCGGTGAATGTGCAGGTCCAGCCCGGATACGACGGCGGACCCGAAACGCTGCTCATTGCTCTGCCCCACAGCTCAGCAACGCTGAGCTGGCCCGACAGAGCGAACTTCAGTGTGGAATGGGAAGCCCTCCTCACACCGAATCCGAACAGTTTCCCGGTGGACGGAGCATCCGGGAATCCGGAGAATGCCGATGCCGCATACGCGATCGCACATCGCTACGCGAGCTCGCACTACGCATGGGCCCTCGAGGGAACCGGTCACGAGTTGTCCCCCGTCGGGGACGGGGCGGAGTCCGGCTGGCTCGTCAGTTGGCGGAACATCGAGGACGGCGCGGTCATGCCCCGACGGCTCGACGTCCAGATCGATCGCGCCGGCCGGGTCTCGCGGCTGAACGTTCAACGTGGTCCGCTGTCCGTGGCGCTTCCTCCCCGCCGGGTGGACCGCGCCCGGGCGGAATCACTCGTCACCGCCACGTTCCCGAAGGGGTCCACGGCGGAAGTCGAGGCGGGCAAGCTCATCGCGGTCGAGGAGAAGGGCGAGTGGCGTGCCCGGTGGACCGTATCCGTGGCCTTCGACGCATCGGACGTCTCCGAGATGTACGTGGACGCCGAGACCGGCGAGGTGGGCCCCTGAGTGCCGTCCCGCCGGGGCCGGGCCTCCGGCCGGCCGGGCACGTGTCCGCCCGATCCGGGACCGAGACGCCAACTCGCATTGCTGTCGGGCAACTTGCTCCACAAAGCCGGACCGATTCACCCAGGTACCTACGCAGTGGACATGTCACTCAGTGTGTTTTCATGTGGGCCATGATGAAGAGGAAGCGATGAGTACCACTCGATTCCCGACCACCGTCGGGGTCATCTGCGCGACCGTCCTCTGTGCCGGCTGCGGCTCGTCGGCGTCGGAGGAGCCGCGGGCCGACGGTCCGACCGCGACGGCCGCCGTCGACAGCCCGTCGCCGTCGGCGCCCGCGGCACCGACGGCGGACCCGGACGTGGTGCCGGGGTCGGTCCTGAAGACCTACCTGCCGACCAACCGCACCCTGCCCAAGGGGTGGAAGGTCTCCACCGTGTTCGACGAGCACGACAGCGGCCCGAAGCCGGTGGCGCCGTCCGCCGACCCCAGCCAGGCGGCGGACTTCGGCTGCGACCAGCTGTCGCAGCACGGCACGGAAGGGGCTCTCGGCGGCTGGGGGGCGTACGCCAACCTGGGGGTCACCGACCCGTACGCCCATGAGGTCGGGATCATGGTGCTTTCCTACTCCGCCGGCCAGGCCTCGGAGGCGTTCGGGAACCTGAGGTCGCTGGAGGGGGTCTGCGGGACGACCTACGAGCCGAATTCGGCGGGGTTGCTGGCCAACCCGGTCACCATAACCGTCGGCGCCGTCGACGGCGTCGGGGACGAGGGCGTGCGCATCACGATCGACCGGAAGGCCTACGTCGGCCGGGAGATCGTCGTCACCCGGGTCGGTGACCGGCTGCTGTCCGTGTCCTCCGACAACGACGGCGGGGAGTTCGCCGACGTCATGAAGCTGGCGAAGACCCTCACGCCCCGGGTGAAGTAGGCCGCCCGGCTCAGCGGTCCGGGGACGGTTCCCCGGACCGCACGAACCGTACCGGCGCCCGGAAGCGGGCCTTGCGGGCGGCCCGGCGGAAAGTGGTGAGGACGGCCGGTCCGGCGAGCACGATGCACACGAAGTTGGTGACGGCACGTCCGGTGTCCCAGCCGAGCGAGGTCGCCACGTCGAACGCGAGGTAGCGGTGCCACTGCTCGGTGAACGGCAGACCGGGCAGATAGGCGATCGAGCTGTCGGGGTCGAGGGAGAACGGCCAGAACGACAGGTTGAGCAGGAAGCCGAAGAGGTAGCCGGAGAGCGATCCGTAGACCGCGAGGAGCAGCACCTCGCGCCGTCCTGTCGCACGCGGCAGGAATCCGGCGAGCATCCCGACGAAGGCGCAGCCGAACATCTGGTACGGCATCCAGGGCCCCACCCCGCCGGTGATCAGGGCGGAGGTGAACAGGGAGGTGCAGCCCAGGGTGAAGCCGAATCCGGGGCCGTAGACGCGTCCGGCCAGGACCAGGACGAAGAAGACGGTCTCGATGCCCGCGGTGCCCGCGCCGAGTGGGCGCAGCGCCGCGTTGACGGCGGAGAGCACGCCGAGCATGGCGAGTGCTTTGGAGTCGATGCCGCCCTCGGCGATCTCGGAGAGCACGACGCAGAGGATCAGGATCAGCAGGACTCCGAAGATCAGCGGCGGGGCGTAGTTCGAGCCGAAGGTGCCGGGGGCCACGACGAACGGCCAGAAGAACGCGACGACGCCGAGGAAGGCCGCCATCGCGATGACCAGCCCGATGCGCGGGTTGAGGCGGATGGCGGCGGCGTCGCGGGGACCGGGTCGCGGGGTCATGGCCGATCCTCCGGGTGGTCGGGGAGCGGTTCGTCGTCGTGGAGGGCGGTGGTGACCTGGCCGACGGTGAGGTACGGGAGCGGGGCGAGGATCTTGGCGGTCTGCGGGGCGAAGACCGGGGAGGCCACGATCACGTCGGCGGTGGGGCCGTCGGCGACGATGTCGCCCTCGGCCATGACGACGACCCGGTCGGCGGCGCGCGCGGCGAACTCGACGTCGTGGGTGGACACGACGACCGTGCGCCCCTCGGCGGCCAACGCGGCGACGATGTCCACGAGTTGGCTCTTCGCCCGGTAGTCGAGGCCGCGGGTCGGTTCGTCGAGGAGCAGGACCTTCGGGGCGGCGGTGAGCTGGATGGCGAGGACCAGGGCGAGCTTCCGCCCCTCGGAGAGGTCGCGGGGGTGGGTGGTGTCGTCGATGCCGGGGGCGAGGAGGTCCAGGAGGGTGCGGGCGCTCTCCCCCGTCGCGGACTCGGTGTCGGCCTCGTCGAGTTCCTGGCGGACGCTCTCCAGGTAGAGGAGGTCGGCGGGGGTCTGGGGCACCAGGCCGACGAGCCTGCGGGCGTGCGCCGGGGGTACGGCGTGCGGGTCCGTGGCCCCGGTACCACGCCCGCTCCCGGTTCCGGTCCGGGTTCCGGGGGCGCCCTCGTGGACGCCGACGGTGCCGCCGGTGCGGGGGCCCGTGCCCTGGAGGGCCCAGAGCAGGGAGGACTTGCCGGAGCCGTTGCGCCCCATCAGTGCGGTCACCTCGCCGCCGTGCAGGGTGAGGTCCACTTCGCGGACGGCCGGGACGCCCTGGTAGGTGACGGTCACCTTGCGGGCGGTGAGCAGGGCGGGGCGGTCGGGGGCGGCGGGGCGCAGGGGCGCCGGGGTACGGCCGGTGAGCCGGGTGCGGAGCGGGGCGGCCCTGCGGCGGGCGTCGCGGATGGAGAGCGGCAGGGGGTCCCAGCCTGCCGCCCGCCCGAGATCGACGATGGGCGGTGCGATGGCGGACGTACGGAGGATCTCGGCGGGGTCGCCGATGCGGACGACGCCGTCGCCGGGGAGGTGGAGGATGCGGTCGGCGTACTGGACGACGCGTTCCAGGCGGTGTTCGGCCATCAGGACGGTGACGCCGAGGTCGTGGACGAGGCGGGTGACCGCTGCGAGGACCTCCTCGGCGGCGCTCGGGTCGAGGGCGGAGGTCGGTTCGTCCAGGACGAGGACGCGCGGGTGCGCGGTGAGGACGGAGCCGATGGCGACGCGCTGCTGCTGGCCGCCGGAGAGTTCGTGCAGGGCGCGGTGGCGCAGATCGGCCAGGCCCAGAAGGTCCAGGGTCTCCTCGACGCGCTTGCGCATGGTGGCCGGCGGGGTCGCCAACTGCTCCATGGCGTAGGCGAGTTCCTCCTCGACGGTGTCCGTGACGAAGCCGTCGGCCGGGTCCTGGCCGACGACGCCGACGACATCGGCGAGTTCGCGCGGCGGGTGGTCGGCGGTGTCGCGGCCGTCGACGGTGACCCGGCCGTACAGGGTGCCGCCGGTGAAGTGCGGCACCAGTCCGTTGACCGTGCCGAGCAGGGTGGACTTGCCGACGCCGGTGTGTCCGACGACCAGGCACAGTTCGCCCTCCTCCACGGTGAGGTCGACGTCGCGCAGGGCGGCGGCGGGGGCGTCGTCGTAGGCGACGGTGACGTGGTCGAAGGTGATCACGCGGCGGCTTTCGGTTCGGGTCGGGGGTCCTGGGGCGGGGGCGAGAGGAATCCGGCCGTTCCGGCGAGGAGGATCGCCGCGGTCGGCACCAGCGGGAGTTCCGGCCAGGTGAGCGGGTAGAAGGCGGGGTTGAGCTGGGCGGGGTCGTAGCCGAGGTTGGCGAAGAGCAGTACCGCCGCCAGCACCCCGCTGCCCGCGACCAGCCATTCGGCGGTGCGCCACGGGTCGGGCCGGTAGGCGGTGCGGGTGACGCGGCGCCCGCCGAGCCGGAGTCCGGCGACGCACAGCGCCGCGCCCGCCCCCATCGCGGGGAAGCCGAGGAAGGCGGGGGCGGTCGCGTCGAGGAGCCCGTACGCCCCGGCGCACAGGCCGCACATGCCGAGCAGCATCAGGGCGCCGGTGGCCCGCCGGGAGCGCCGGGTCGCGGTGCCCGCGCGCCCGTAGCCGCGCGAATCCATGGCGGCGGCCAGCCGCAGCGAGCGTTCCAGCGCGTCCTCCAGCACGGGGACGACGATGCCGCGCAGCGCCCGCAGGCCCCGGGTGCGCCCGGCCCGCAGCTTCCGGGCCCGCGCCACCCGTTGCACGCTCTGCACCAGTTGGGGCGCCACGCTGATCGCGACGGTGACGGCGACGCCCAGCTCGTACAGGGCGCCGGGCAGCACGCGCAGGGCCCGCTTCGGGTTGGCGAGGGTGTTGGCGGCGCCGATGCAGCACAGCATGCAGGCCAGCCGGAGCCCGTCGGTGGCCGACGACAGCACGGCTTCCAGGGAGACGGGTCCGCCGAGCCGGATGCCGGCGTACCAGTCGGGGGTGGGGATGTGCGGCAGGGAGAAGAGGAAGTGGTCGTTCGGGGTGATGCCGGTGGCGAACACCACCCGGAAGACCACCCGGATCGTCACCACCGTCAGTGCCAGGTACAGGTAGTACTTGAAGCCGCGCGCCCAGGGAGCGTTGGTGCGGCGGGCGGTGACGACGTAGCCGAGCACGGCCAGCACCAGGAAGAGCAGCAGCGGGTTGTTGGTGCGGCTGACGGCGGTCGCCAGGGCGAGGGCCCAGATCCACCAGGTGAGCGGGTGGAGGGTACGGGCCGGACGGCGGCCGCCCTGGTCCGGCGTGGTGCCGGTCCGGACGGCCACCGCCTCGGGTGGGGGGTGGTCCATGGGGGTCACTCGTGCGTGCGGCGGCGTGCCGTGTAGATGCCTGCGCCCGCGATCAGCGCGACGAGTCCGGCGCCCGCGACGACCGGCAGCACCGAGCCCGCGTCGTGGGCGGCGGCGGCCCTGGGGGCGGCGTCGACGACCCGGGGTTCGGAGCCGGTGCCGCTGGAGGGTGCCGGGGTGGTGCTCGCCGGGCCGGAGGGGCTGGGGCTTCCGGTCGGTTCCCCGGACTTCTCCGGCTTCCCGGTCCTCGACGGGGTGGCCGGGGGTTCGGTGGTCTCCTCGGCCACCGGCTGTTCGGGGGCCGGGCCGGTGTTGACGTTCGGCGGCAGCTTCGGGGCCTTGGCGGTGGAGGCGGGCCGGCCGGTGCCGCTGGGCCTGGTGTTGTGGGCGCGCAGTTGGTCGGGCCTGATCTTCGGACGGCCCTTGGTGCCGCCGATGTCGGTGCCGCCGAAGATCCACAGGTCGACGCTGCCGGGCTTCGGCTTGTAGAGCATGGCGCCGAGCTGGCTGTACTCCCAGTCGTCGGCGCCGGGGTCGGCGTGCCAGTACGACCAGTACGCGGAGGCGGGCGGTGTGAGGACGCAGTCCTCCTGGGAGGCGGGCGGGAACTGCTTGCCGTTGCCGTAGCCGCTGTAGCCGATCCGGCAGATGAACGCCGGGCCGTCGTGGCTGGTGCCGACGGTGCGCCAGCCGCCCTGGTTGAGCAGCTCGTAGCCGGTGGTGGGGGTGGTGCCGCAGGCCCGGTAGACGGGGCCGCCCCAGTGGCTGAAGTCCACGGCGAGCACGACGCCCGCCGTGGTGGTGCACCGGCCCATGGCCTGCGGGTCGGCCGCCGCCTGCCCGGTGGTGGCGCCGAGCCCGGCGGCGGTCAGGGCGAGCGCGACCGCCGTGCGGGCCACTGCGCGCACGGCCCTCGTCACCGCTCCCCCCGGACCGTGCGGCGCCGGGCCACGACGACCGTGCGCCAGCCGGCCGTGCAGAGCAGTACGGCGAACAGCCCGAGGGCCAGGGCCTGCGCACCGGTCGAGGCGAGGGCCCCGCCGCCGTTCGCGTCCACGATGCTTCCGCCGTCGGTGCCGTCGTCCCCGGGGGTGACGATCTCGGGGATGCCGTCGTCGTCCCCGCTCGGGGTCGGCTGGGGGCCGGTGCCGTTCAGTTCGCGTTCCAGCGTGGCGAAGGAGACGCCGGTGGCCCCGGCGACGGCCTGGGTGGAGGCCCGCAGGTCGGAGCCGCGCTGGCCCTCCTTGGCGACGTTGAAGCCGCCGTCCTTGTTCTGCTGGGCGGCGAGGAACTCCAGGGCCGAGGCGATCGCGGGCCGGTGGGCCGCGCGGTCCAGGGAGAGGCCCTGGACGGCCAGCGCCGCCGAGTTGACGCTGTTGCCGGCCGCTCCGGGGAAGCCGCCGTCGTCGTACTGCCGGCCGGCGATCCACTCCAGGGCCTTGTCGACGGCCTTGTCGGCCCGGTCGCCGCCGGCGAGGTCCAGGGCCATCGCGGCGATGGCGGTGGAGTCGACGTCCTTGTCCCCGGTCGGCGGGATCAGGCTCGGCCAGGAGCCGTCGGCGTTCTGGATGCTCTCCAGGTAGGCGATCGGATCCTCGGCGTTCTCCTGGTCCCCGGCGCGGAGCTGCGCCATGACGGCGAGGGCCTGCGAGAAGACGGACGGCGCGTAGGTGTAGGCGCCCTTGGCGGCGCAGGAGCGGTCGGGCGCCTTGCTGGGCCCGGCGCACACCGCCTCGTCGAGGGCGGCGATCAGATCGTGCCCGGCGAAGTCGCGCGGGTCGCGGCCCACCGCCTCGGCGAGCAGCGCGGTCTTGCCGATCGAGCCGCCGCCCGCGTAGGCGGTGCCGATGCCCGTCCAGTCGTTGACGGTGCGGCCCTCGCCGTCCGTTCCGCCCTGGTCGAGGAAGTCGACGACACCGCGCAGCCTGGCGTTGTCCAGGCCGGTGGCGGCCAGGGCGTACGCCCCGTCGATGGTGAGGCCGAAGTCGGCGCGGCCCGAGCCCGCGACGGCCGGGTAGTACCGGCCCTGCTGGAGCCGGTCGGCGCCGGTGAGGTAGGCGACGCCCTTCTTCAGGTCGGGGCCGTCGCCGGGCTCCGGCTCGCCGCCCGGGTCCGGGGTGGCGGGCGGGCCGGTGGGTTCGGTCTTCTTGGTGGTGAGGCTCGCGAGGTCGGTGCGGGCTCCGGCGAGGGCGGCGACCGGGGTGGCATAGGCGGTGGGTTCGGTGGCGTCCCGGTCGTAGCCGAAGCCGCCGCCGTCCAGTTGGGTGCGCGAGAGCCAGCCCTCGGCGGAATCGGCCCGGGAGGTCTCGCCGAACGCGCGCAGGGCCTGGGCGGCGTAGGCGGTGGCGATCACGTCGCCGGTAGTGGCTCCGGTGTAGCCGGGGAAGGAGCCGTCGTCGAGCTGTGTCTTCCTCAGGTAGTCGCGGGCCTTGGTGACGGCGGGCTCCTGGCCGCCCGCCCGGTGCAGGACGAGGGCGATCAGGCCGGTGGTCCCGGCGTCGCCCTCGCAGCGGCCGCCGGGCTGGATGAGGATGCTGGTGATGCCGCCGTCCTTGCACTGCACCTGGGTGAGCCGGGCGACGGAGGCGGTCTCGGGGGTGATGTCGGCGCGGAGCAGGGCCAGTACGGCGCGGGCCTGCTCGTCGGCGTAGGTGATGTGCCGGATGTCCCCCTCGGCGGTGCAGCCCTGGCCGGGGGCGGCGGCGGGGCAGACGTTGCCGGTGAGGTCGGCGATCAGGTCCCGGCCGCCGAAGTCCCGGGGGTCGCGTTCGGTCGACTCGGCGAGCAGGGCGAGCCGGGCCGCGGCGGCCGTGCTCGGGGCCTGGTCCCTGCCGCCGGGGAGGACGTAGTCGTCGACGTGGGCCGCGAGGAAGCCGACGACCTTGTCGAGGGCACCGCTCCTGCCGCGGGCGGCGGCCAGGGCGTACGCGGTCTCCGTGGTGAGCAGGTAGTTCGGGGTGCCGGTGCCCTCGTCGACGATGCGTTCGCCGTCGCTCAGCAGGTCCTGGAGCCAGGAAGCGGCGCCCGCCACGTCGACCCGGCCGGGGGCTCCGGTGGGTCCGCCGCCCGGGTTCGGGGAGGTGCCGCCCTGGGCGCGGACGTCGTCGGGGCTGAAGGTGGGCCGGCCAGTGGTGCCGCCGATGTCGGTGCCGCCGTACACCCAGGCGTCGACGTCACCGTCCTTGAGCTTGCGGTCCATCGCCCCGTACTGGCTGTAGGTCCAGTCGTCCTGGCCGGGCGAGGCGACCCAGTACGACCAGTAGGCGGTCGCCTGCGGGGTCAGGACGCAGTCCTCCTTGTCCGGGGTCGGGTACTGCGTACCGGTGCCGAGGCCGATACGGCAGATGAAGCCGGGGCCGTCGTGCTGGGTCCCGGTGGTGGTGAAGCCGGCGTCGCGGAAGAGCTCGTAGCCGGTGGTGGGGGTGGTGTCGCAGCCGCGCTCGACCTTGCCGCCGAAGGGCGTGAAGTCGACGGCGAGGACGGCCCCCCTGGTCGCGGTGCAGTCCCCGACCGGGGCCGCGGCGGCGGGCAGGCCGGTGAGGAGGTACGCGAGGCAGGACGCGACCAGGACGACCAGCGCGGACAGCACGGCGGCCGGGGCGCCCGGCCGTCTCCGCACGTGTCGTGCACGCCGTATGTGAGTGTCCTCGCACTCCACGGTTCCCATCACGGCCCCTTCGCTGTGTGGCCGAAGCGGGTGGCGGGGAACGTGGCAGCGGCCCCGTCCCGGCGGTGAGCCGCAGGGCGGAGCAGGTCGCACCACGCCGTAGTCCGCGACGGCGTCCGTTGCTGTGGAACACGCTCCAGGCACTCCGGCTCGCCCGACCGGGATCGGGCCTACGGTTGCGGGTCAGCGCCGGACTTCGACCGGCTTCCCCTGGAACAGCTTTGCGTATCAGCCGGATTGGAGCATGCGTTCGTGGGGACCGTCAAGACCGCTCCGTACGATGCGGGTTCACGCCGCTGCGCACAGTGGCCAAGCCGGTCGGACGTCCGGTACTGTCCGGCCCTGCCGAGTGGGGGAACCCGGTGCGACTCCGGGGCTGACGCGCAGCGGTGTGGGGCGGCGACTGCCTTCCCGAGCCCGAATGCCCATACGGCACTGGCTAGTTGGAAGTCGGTCCACGCGTTCCGGACGGCGGCCACGCCCCGTCGTACGCACCCCTCGCGGGGACCGGCGAGCGGGGCCGGCGTCCCTCACCTCTGGAGCACGCCATGCCCCGTACCAGTACCGTCCGCCGCGCCGCGTTCACCGCGGCGGCCGCCCTCGGCGCCTTCGCCCTGACCGCCCTGCCGGCGGCGGCGACCTCGACGCCGGCACAGATCGCCACCTCCACCGCCAACGGTGTCGGATACCTCAAGTCCCTCCAGGGGGCGGATGGTTCGTACGCCGGGTCGGGGCTCTCCAACGAGTGGGCGTTCAGCGCGTTCGCCGCCGCCGGTACGGCCGCGGTGGACGTCATCCCCGGCGGCGACGCGACGAAGAACGCGAGAACGGTCTACCGGAACCTGCTCTCCACCGGTTCCTGGCCCTCGGCCTCCCCGGTCGTCACCGACTACGAGCGCGCCGCGCTGAACGCGTACGCCGCGGGGATCGATCCCGCCCGGGTCTCCGCCTCCCGCAACCTCGTCGCCGACATCTACTCCTACTGGCAGACCGCCGAGCCCGGCTACTTCGGGCCGTCCGCCAACTTCAACGGCACCGTCTTCGCCGCCCTCGCCCTGAACGGCGCCCGGACCACCGCCGACCGGATACGCGTACCCCAGTCCCTGCGCGACGCGATGATCACCCGGATCCGCGCCAACCAGCACGACGACGGCGGCTGGAACTTCGGCAAGGCGGAGGGCGACCCCGCCCAGCTGGCCGCCGAGGGCGACGTCGACATGACCGGGGCGGCCATGGCGGCGCTGTGCGTCTCCGGCGCCCCCGCCACCGACCCCGACATCGTCGAGGCCAGGACGTTCCTGAAGAACAAGCTCGTCGTCAACACCGGCGCCTTCGACGCCATGTACGGGGTCAACACCGACTCCAACGGCTGGGCCGTCTCCGGCCTCAACGCCTGCGGCATCAACGCCCAGACCGGCGACTTCCTCACCTCCAAGGGCAGGACCCCGGTCGACTTCCTGATCGGCCAGCAGTTCAACCCGGGCGGCGGCTTCCGGTACCTGCCCACCGACACCGCCCCGCAGGCGTACGCCTCCATCGACGGACTGCGGGCGGTGGCCGGCGGCGGCTTCACCTCCGCACCGCCCACTCCGGCGACCGCCGGCGCGCCCCGGTGGGTCGGCCAGGCGTCGCTGTCCTCCGGCACCGCGAGCAGGTTCGCGCTGACCGTGGACGACGGCACCGGCTCGCTGAAGGTGTGCTCCGTCACGCTCACCGCGACCGGCGCCACGACCACACTCGGCGCGGTACTGGACGCGGCGGCCGGCGCGGCGGCCCCGTCCGGCTGCGTCACCGGCGTCACCCCGGCCACCGGCACCGGCCCGATCACCGCCCTCAACGGCAGGACCAACAGCGGCTCCACCGTCTGGAAGGCGAGTGTCGACGGCGCCGCGTTCACCACGGCGGCGCGCGAGAGCGCCGTCGCGGTCGGCGACACGATCGCCCTGCGTCTGGGCTCCTGATCCCGGGTCGGGTCCGTCCGGGCCTTCGCCCCCGCCCGACCGGTGGGGGTGGAAGCCCGGATAGACTCGCCCGTATGACCCGATCATCCCGTAATGGCACAAGTGCGGGGATGTGGCGGCGCGAGGCGGGCACCGCGGTGCGCCGGGTGGTGCGAGTCCCGGAGCGGGCGGTGGCGTCCGGGCACACGGGGAGCCCCTTCGCGATCCTCGCCGGGTCGCAGATCCCGTCCGTACCCACGGAGTGGGTGCCGCACGCGCACGACCTGCACGAACTGGTCTGGGTGCGCGGGGGAACACTGACGTCCCGGGTGGAGGACCGCGTCCTCACCGTGTCCGAGGGGCACGGGCTGTGGATGCCGGCCGGGGTGGTGCACGGCGGGCGGACCACGGCGGGCGTCGAGTTCCACAGCGCCTTCTTCGCACCCGACCGCACCCCGGTCGCGTTCGGCTCGCCGACCGCGATCACGATGACGCCGGTCCTGGAGTCCCTGCTGACCCACCTGGCCCGCACGGACCTCGACGCCGGGGCCAGGGCGCGGGCGGAGGCGGTCGTCTTCGACGTACTGCGACCCTCGGAGCGCCAGTTCGCCCTGCGACTGCCCGGCGACCCCCGGATCGACCCCATCGCCGAGACCCTGCTGGACGACCCGGCCGACCCCCGCTCGCTGGACGGGTGGGCGCGGACGCTGGGGATCAGCGACCGTACGATCGCCCGCGCCTTCCGCCGGACGACCGGGCTCTCCTTCGCGCAGTGGCGGCAGATGCTGCGCGCCCATCACGCACTGACCCTGCTCTCCGAAGGTCTCGACGTGCGGGACGTCTCCGATTCCCTGGGGTACGCGCAGCCCAGCACGTTCATCGCCGCCTTCCGGCGCGTCATGGGCACGACCCCGGGCGCCTTCTTCGGCGAAACGGGCGGAGCCGTCGGAGCCGTCGGAGCCGGCCGGGCCGGTGGCGCCCCGGACGGTGTCCGGAATCCCGCATCGGGTGTCCAGAACTCCTGATTGCCGCCACGACAAGCGGAAGATAGGGTTCCCTTAGTTAGGTAACCCTTAGTTGCCGCTGTCCGCTCCAGTCACCCGGATCCCTCGATGCTCACTCGCTCCTTCCGGCGCACCGCCGCGCGCATCACCGCGCGCGCCGCCGGCCCCGCCGACGCCCCCGCCCGTTCGGCGCCGGTCCCCCTCGGCGGCCACGACCTGGTCCTGCGTTACGGCAGGGCGCCGGTCGTCCACGGCGTCTCACTGACCCTGGAACCGGGGCGCGCCACCGCGCTGGTGGGGCCGAACGGCAGTGGGAAGTCGACACTGCTGCGGGCGCTCGCCCGGCTCCACCCGGTCGACGGCGGCCGGGTGACGCTCGGCGGCCGCGACGGAGCCCCCGAGCGCGCGGCGGCGCTGCTCAGCGCGCGTGGCTTCGCGCGGGAGGTCACGCTGTTCTCCCAGTCGAGGCCCGCCCCGCAGGGGCTGACGGTCGCGGAGGTCGTGGCCTTCGGGCGCCATCCCTACCGGCGCGGCTTCGGCGGGCCGGCCGGCGACGACCGCGACGCCGTCCGGCGCGCGATGGGCGTCACCGGGGTCGGGGACATGGCCGGGCGCCCGGTCGGGGAGCTCTCCGGCGGGGAGATGCAGCGCGTCTGGCTCGCGGCCTGCCTGGCCCAGGACACCGGGGTCGTCCTGCTGGACGAGCCGACGAACCACCTGGACCTGCGCTACCAGATCGAGACGCTCGACCTGGTGCGCGATCTGGTCGAGGAGCACGGCGTCGCGGTGGGGATCGTGCTGCACGACCTCGACCACGCCTCCCGCGTCGCGGACACCGTCGTCCTGATGGGCGCCGGCCGGGTGCACGCGGTGGGCGCGCCCGTCGACGTCCTCACCGCGCGGAACATCGGCGCGGTCTACGACATCCGCGTCGAGGTCGCGGTGGAACCGCGTACCGGCCGGCTCCGTATCGACCCGCTCGGGCGGCACTCCGCCCGCACCGCCGTCACCACCTGAACCACCCCTCATTCCCAGCACCTTGAGCACCTCGCGTGCTCGCCCTTCTGAACCATCCGAAAGAGGAACTGCCATGAACCGTGCCCGTCGCCTGGCGGCATCGGCCGCCACCGGCCTCGCCGTCGCACTCTCCGCGACGGCCTGCGGCACGACCAGCGTCGACACGGCGGACAAGGCCGCCGGTGCCACGTCGCCCGGGTCGAAGAGCTGCGCCGACGACAGGACGGCCACGTCCACCGGACCGGTGTCGTTCAAGGACGGCGTCGGCCGTCAGGTGACGCTCGACAAGCCCGCCGAGCGGATCGCGGTCCTGGAGTGGCAGCAGATCGAGGACGCGCTCACCCTGTGCGTCACCCCGGTCGCGGTCTCCGACGCCAAGGGCTACCGCACCTGGGTCAGCGCGGAGAAGCTGCCCGGCAAGGTCACCGACATCGGCACCCGCGAGGAACCCGACCTGGACACCCTCGCCGCGGCCAAGCCCGACCTCGTCGTCGTCGAGGCGTTCAAGGCCGACGACGAGATCGTCAAGAAGCTGGAGAAGCGCGGCGTGCCGGTGATGGTCACGAAGGGCGCGGACCCGGCCGACCCGATCGGCAACATGCGGAACGTGTTCGGCATGATCGGCAAGGCGACCGGGCGCACCGAACGGTCCGACCAGGTGCTGAAGGAGTTCGACGAGCACCTCGCCACGGCGAAGCAGAAGGTGGCCGACGCCGACCTGCCGACGAAGGACTTCCTCTTCTTCGACGGCTGGCTCCAGGGCGGCAACCTCACCGTCCGCCCCTACGGCAAGGGCGCCCTGTTCACCGCGATAGGCGAGGAACTCGGCATGACCCCCGCGTGGACCGACGCGGTCGACAAGGCCCACGGGAACGGCGGCGTCGACCCCTCGTACGGGCTGGCGCAGACCGATGTCGAGGGACTGACCGCGGTCGGGAAGGCCAACCTCTTCTACGCCAACGACGAGGGCGCGGGCGGCTACGTCGCGGCTCTGGAGAAGAACCCGATCTGGAAGTCGATCCCGGCCGTGAAGGAGGGCCGGGCGCACGCCTTCCCGGCCCGGGTCTGGGGTGCGGGCGGCCCGCGCTCCTGCGCGCAGGCGATCGACGCGTACGTCGACGTGCTCGACAAGAACACCGGCGAGAAGTGAGCGCACCGGATACGGCGGCTCCCGGCCGGGACGGACTCCGGGCCGGGGCGGCCGTCCTGGCGGCCCTGCTCGTCGCGGTCGTCGCGGTGGGCCTGTGGCATCTGACGCAGGGAACGTCCGGGGTGGGCGCCCGGGATCTGCTGCGCCACCTCGCCGGGGAGCGCGGCGGTCCGGACGGCGCGCGGGTCGGGGAGATCTTCACCGGCTCGCGGCTGCCCCGGCTGCTCGCGGGGGTCGCGGTGGGTTTCGCGCTCGGCTGCGCCGGCGCGCTCCTCCAGTCCGTCACGCGCAACGCGCTCGCCTCCCCGGACACCCTCGCGGTCACCGCCGGGTCCTACTTCACGCTCTCGGCCGTCGCGGCCTTCGGCATCGCCGTCCCGCTGTGGGCGTCGGGCGCGGTCGCCTTCACCGGGGGGCTGCTCGCGGCGGCGCTGGTGCTGGCGCTCACCGGCCGGGCCGCGGGCACCTCGGGCACCCGTCTCGTCCTCGCCGGGTCGGCGACGGCGATGGCCCTGGACTCGGCGACCGGGATGCTGCTCGTCCTGTTCCAGAAGAACACGACCGGCCTCTACGCCTGGGGCAGCGGTTCGCTGGCCCAGCTGAACATCGACGCGTCGGTGCGCGCCCTCCCGCTCCTGGCCGTGGTGGCATGCGTCGCCCTGGTCCTCTCCCGGAGGCTGGACGTGCTGGGCCTCGGCGACGACACCGCCGCCTCCCTGGGGGTGCCGGTCCGTGCCACCCGGGTGGCCGCCGTGCTCTGCGCGGTGCTGCTGACCAGTACGGCGGTGACGCTCGCGGGCCCGATCGCCTTCGTCGGGCTCGGCGCGCCCGTCCTGGCCCGGCTGCTGGCGGGACGGGTCCGGGGGCTGCGCCGGCACCTCCTCCTGGTGCCCGCCGCCGGGCTGCTCGGCGCCCTGCTGATCCTGCTCGCGGACGCGGGGCTGCGGGCGGTTCAGGGGGCCGGGGAGGCCGCAGCGATTCCGACCGGGGTGCCGACCGCGCTGCTCGGCGCCGTCGTGATCGTGGTCCTCGCGCTCCGGCTGCGCGACACCGGCGGGGCCGGGCGGCCGGGTGGCGGCCGGGTCGCCGCGCGGTCGCGCCGCTCGTACCTCCTCGTCGTGGCCGGGGCGGTGGCGCTGCTGGCTGCGGCGGTGCTCGTCGCGGTCCTCGCGGGCAGCCTCTGGCTGCGTACGGGGGACCTCGCGCTCTGGGCCCGGGGGGCCGCCCCGGACCTGATCGGCCAGGCGCTCGACGACCGGGTGCCGAGGGTGGTCGCCGCGGTGCTCGCGGGGGCGGCGCTGGGGCTGGCCGGATGCGTCGTGCAGAGCTCCGTCCGCAATCCACTGGCCGAGCCGGGAGTGCTGGGCATCACGGCGGGTGCCGGGCTGGGCGCTGCGGCCGTCGCGACCTCGGGGCTGTCCGGCGGGCGCCCGCTGCTCGTCGTCGCGGCGGTGGCGACCGGGCTCGCCACGTTCGCGCTGATCGCCGTGCTCGCCTGGCGCGGCGGCTTCCTGCCCGACCGGTTCGTCCTGATCGGCATCGGCTGCGGGTACGGCCTCAGCTCCGTCACCACCTTCCTGCTGCTGCGCGCGGACCCGTGGAACACGCCCCGGATCTTCACCTGGCTCTCCGGGACGACCTACGGGCGCACCCTGCCCGATGTCGTACCGGTGGCGGTGGCGGTGGCCGTGGCACTGCCCGTACTGCTCGCCATGCGGCACCGGCTCGATCTGCTCGCCGTCGACGAGGACACGCCCCGGGTGGTCGGCGTCCGGCCGGAACGCACCCGGTTCGCCGCGCTGACGATCGCCGCGGTGCTCGCGGCGCTGAGCGTGCTCGCCGTCGGTGTCGTCGGGTTCGTGGGGCTCGTCGCCCCGCACCTCGCCCGGTCGTTGGCGGGTGCCCGGCACGGCCGGGCGATCCCGGTGGCGATGCTGCTCGGCGCGCTGCTGGTCTGCGTGGCCGACGCGCTGGGCCGCACGCTCGTCACCCCGGCCCAGCTGCCGGCGGGGCTGATGATCTCGCTGGTCGGAGCCCCGTACTTCATCTGGATGCTCAGGAGGTCCCGCGTATGACATTCCGTTGCCCCGTCCGTGCGAGCAGAGGGGTCCGCCCGTGAACAGCGACGCCGTCGTCGTGGTCCCGTTCGATCCCGCCGCTCCCCCGGCCGCGCTGGCCCGGCTCGGCGGTGTGCCGGAGCGCTGGCGGGACGTCGACCGTTCCGCCCACGCCCCGCGTCTGGTGGCCGTCGCCCGGGAGGACGGCGCGGGCTGGGCGGCCGCCGCACTCGTGACGGCCCGTCCGGAAACCGCCTACCTGAAGATCGTCGACGCGGTCGGCAACGTGGCGGCGGCCGCCGGGGCGGTGGTCGGCCACGCGCGCCGCCAGGGGCTCGTACAGGTCAAGTGGGAAGGGTGGACGGTGGACCCGGGGGCCGCCCTCGCCGCCGGATTCACGCCGCTGAGCGCCCCGTTGACGGCGACGGGGCCGGACGCCCCGCCCACCGGATACGTGCGCTGGCTGTCCGGCCCGGAGGTGGCGGTTACGGAGCCCGCGTACTACGGGCAGACCACCCACTTCACCTGCGGCGCGGTCACCGCCCTGGTCGCGCGGGCCCACGCGGGGGCCGTGCCATGGGCCTCGCTCGACCGTGCGGCGGAGCTGACGCTCTGGCGGGAGGCGACGAACTTCCCCGCGTGCGAACCCGTCGGCCTGGGTGTCGCCGTGCGTCGCACGTGGCCCTCGGCACCGGTCACCGTCCACCTCGACGCCGACCGGCCGGTGCTGCTCGACCACTGCACGGAGGAGGAACGGGACTGGCGCGCCGTGCTCCAGCGCGCGTCACGGGAGGAGGCGGGACGGACCGGGCTGCCGGTCGAACCCTCCCGCCTGGCCATGGCCGCGATCCGGGACGCGGTCGCCCGGCGGGACCATGTGCTGCTCCTGGTCTCGCTCGCCGCGATGCAGGGCTTCGACGTACCGCACTGGGTGCTCTGCCACGGAGCCGTGCCCGGCGCCCTCGTGATCGAGGATCCCTGGTCACAGACCGTCTCGGGCGACACCTGGGTCGACGCCCATCTGCTGCCGGTGCCCGATCCTTCGCTGGACGCGATGTCGCTGGTCTCCACGGACCCGTTCCGTGGCGCCGTGGTCGTCGGCGCCGCGTAGCGGGACCCCGCTTCCCGGTGGTCCCGAAAACCTTTTGGATACAGAAACGTATGCCAATACAGTTCTGTATCCGAAAGCACGTCACCTCGCGGGACGGCACGACACAGGAGGGAGGCGGTCCCCATCACCGAGCGGCTCACCCGGCAGCAGAGCCGGCAGCTCACCCGGGAACGGCTCCTGGAAGCGGCGGCCCGGCTCTTCGCCGACCAGGGGGTCGGCGGAACGTCGGTCGAACAGATCGTGGAGGCCGCCGGCTACACCCGGGGCGCCTTCTACGGCAACTTCGACGGCAAGCACGAACTCGTCCTGGCCCTGCTGGAGGAGCGGACCCGGCACGAACTGGCGGAGGTCCGGGCGATGGACGTCGGGGCGGGCGGCTTCGAGGAGACCCTCGACCGGCTCCGCGCCTGGCACCGCCGCCGCGACGAGAACCTCGCCGGCTGGCTCGCCCTGCGGACCGAACTCTGGCTCTACGCGCTGCGCGACCCGGAGCTGCGGCCCGTGCTGGCGGAGCGGGAGCGCCGCTCCCGGGAGACCATCGCCCGCTCACTGGAGCAGGGGTTCGCCGAGCGCGGCATCACCCTGCCCGCCCCGGTGGAGCAACTCTCGCTGATCGTCCATGCGTTGGACGACGGGCTGTCCATCCAGCGGGTGCTCTCCCCCGCCGGCGGCGGACCGGAATCCGTCGTGGACGCGGTGGAGCTCCTGCTCGCGTCCTGGGCCGCGCTCGCCCGTACCGCCCCATCTGCCAGGACCCGCTCCGAGGACCCCGCCCCACGAGCGGCGGCGGCACGGACGGAACAGGAAGAGGAGAACCCATGACATCCGGCGAACCCGCCTTCACCGCGGACGAGTTCACCCTCGCGCTGGCCGACCCGGCAGCGCGCCGCGTCTTCGGCGCGGTCGTCCTCGGATCGTCCGCCCCGTCCGCGATCCTCGCCGCCACGGGGCTCGACGCCCCGGTGGCGGCCAAGGCCATCGGCCGGCTGACCCGGGCGGGACTGCTCGTGCCCGGGGGAAGCGGCCGGCTCGCCGTCGACGAGACCGCCGTGGCGCGGGCCGCCCAGTCCGCCGCGCTCCGCCGGGCGGAGGAGGCCGCCGCCGAGCAGCCCGACGCCCGGCTCCGTGGCTTCGTACGCGGCCGGGTCCTGCTGCGGCTCCCCGAGGAGACGGCCCCCGAGGCCCGCGACGCGGTGCTGCGGCACGTGGCCGGGGCCACCTTCGCACCCTCGGACGAGACGTACGACGAACGCGCGGTGACGGAGCGTCTGGAGCCGTGGTGCGAGGCCGGGGCCACGGACGCGGTGTCGCTGCGCCGGGCCCTGGTCGACCTCGGGGTGCTGCACCGCGAGGCGGGGCGGTACCGCCTCACCACCGCCCGGTAGCCGCCGGACGCGCCACGGCGCTCCGCCCGGCCGCGTATCCGCCGATCCCCAGACCGATCCCGATCACGGTCAGCACTCCGCCGAACCCACCGAGCCCCAGGACCAGCACCGGGGCGACGAAGTCGCCCCGTACCCGCCCGAGCACCCCGGAGGCCGCCACACTGCCCGACCGCTCGTCGAGGAAGAACCGCGAGTCGTTCGCGTTGCCCCGGTTGTCGCCCAGCAGGAACAACCGCCCCTGCGGCACCGTCACGTCGTACGGGTCCAGGGGTACCGTGCCGCGCCGCACATAGGGTTCGTCGGCCGGCTTCCCGTTCACCGTGACCCGGTCGCCGTCGGACACCACACGGTCGCCGCCCGTTCCGATGACCCGCTGGAGGACCGGGTGGTCCCCGTAGCGGCCGGGCACCTGGACGAGTACGACGTCGCCCCGGCGGATCGCACCGGCGTCCACCCGCTCGGCCACCAGCCGGTCGCCCTTGCGGTACGTGGGCTCCATCGCCGCGCCCACGACGGTGACGCCCCGGTAGGCCGTGAAGAAGTACCCCGCGCCCACCGCCGCCAGGACCAGCCCGAGCGGCACCAGCACCCGGGCCGCCACCCTCAGTCCGTGTCCCGCTCTCCGCTGCCCCATGAATCCCGCCCCTCCCCGGGTCCGCCCGTGGCCGGGCGGACCAGCAGAGGATAGGAGGCCGGGGGACGCGGACGGGCCCCGGGGTCCCGGTCCCGGGGTGCCGGGGCCCGGGCCGCTCCGTCCCTCAGCCTTCCGTGCCCAGGCGCACGCAGCGGCGGGCGAGGTCGAGGGAGCGCTCCAGGTCCGCCCGGCTCCAGGTCGTGGCGGGGGCCTCGCCCCGGCGGGCGTCGAGCACCCGGGCGAGGTGCGGGCGGAACTCCGGGAAGAGCCCGGCGGCCAGCTCGCCGCCCTCCGACTTCGAGACGATCCGCCCGGTGCGGACCGTCGCCAGCAGCCGGGCCGGGCCCAGCGACATCCACTCGACCTCGAACGCGGAGACCGCCCGGGTGGCCCCCTCGGCCAGATGGAACCGCTCCGACAGATCGGCCCGACCCCGCCAGTACTGGTCGAGATTGGCGCGGGAGAACCCGACCGCCCCGTCCCGCGCGGCCTCCTCCTCGATCGGGAATCCGGCGCTCCCCGCCGCCACCGCGCTCAACGCACCGTCCCCGGCGAGCGGGACGCGCACCCCGCACTGCACGATGTTGAGCCAGGTCGGCCAGTTCATCGGCCCGTCCGCCGACTCGGGGTCCAGGACCCCGGCGACCGTCGCCACCACCGACCGGAGGGCATCGGGGCCCTTGGCCAGCCCGTCCCTCGTCACGTACATCGCGTCGACGGTGTGGCCGTACGCCTCCCGGGACCGCTCGTGCAGCGGCGCGACCGCCTCCCGGGCCGGGGCGTCGAGCTCCCGCTCCACCACGCAGACGAGGTCGACATCGCTCTCCGCCCGCCAGTCGCCGAGCGACGCGGACCCCACCACCACGACATCGCGGAGGGCGTCCCCCAGGACATCGGCGAGCCGGTGCGTGAAACGCCGGGCGAGAACCCAGGGTTCCCGGCCGGGGTCGATCGGGGTTGAAGAAGTCAACGCGATGCCTTTCTTCATACTTTTCTTCACGCATTTCTTTGTGCTTTTCATCGTACTAGCGCAATGGCGCATATTCCGGCGACATCGAACAGATCGGCGCACGAGGTCAAGCGATTGGTCGCCCCCTATCAATGACAGTGATATTTCACCAGCGGCAGTATGGGGCGGACTGCTTCTGGAGGCCATGTACCCGGTTATTCGCTAGAACGGGAGTTTGGAAATGCGGCACAGCGGTGAGACGGTGCCGTTGGGCGGTGCCGTCCGGCGGGGGGACCGGTGGAGGCCCGAAGGGGCCGTGTGCGCGCCGTTGGCGGGGTGGTCCGGTGGCCCCGGGCGCCGCGAGCCGGCGCTCCGCGGGGTCCGCCCCGTGCTGCGGACCACCGAGCTGGGCAGCGTCACGACGCACCGGATCACGTTCCGGGTCGCCGGTTCCGTCCCTCATGTGCTGGAGGCCGATCCCGGGCGGCACGCGCTGGTGCTCAGCTCGTTCGGCGGGATCGGGGTGGCGAGGGCCGGGTGCCAACTCGTCGTGCGGGACGCGGCGGTGGCGCTCTGCGACACCCTGCTCCCCCTGGGCATCGGCCCGGCGCCGGAGAACCGGGCGGCGGCGGAGGCGGTCGTGATGGTCTTCCCGGGCTCCGCGATGCCGACGGTCCCGCCGGACGCCGCCGCGGGGCAGCACCGGGTCCGTGAGGCGGCCGGTTCCGGGCCGCTGCTCCGTTCGTTCCTGGTCGAGGCGGCGGGCCGGGCGGCCGGGCTGGGAGCGCCCGAGGTGGCCCGGTTCGGCGACGCGGCCCTGCATCTGGCGGCGGCGGTGCTGGAGCGGCATTTCGTGGAGGCCGACGAGGTGTGCCCGCAGACCCAGCAGTACGAACTGATAACGCGTATCCGGGGATTCATCGACCGCAATCTCGGTGACTGCGGCCTCACTCCGGGCCTGGTCGCCTCGGCCCACCACATCTCCCTGCGATATCTGCAACGGCTGTTCAAGACGGAGGGAAGTACGCCGTCCGACTGGATCCGGCAGCGGAGGCTGGAGAACAGCCGCCGTGAACTCTGCGACACCCGGCTGCGCTCGGTTTCCGTCCGCGAGATCGGCCTGCGGAACGGATTCACCCAGCCGTCCGACTTCAGCCGCGTATTCCGGGCCAGGTACGGGCTGCCGCCGGGCAGGTTCCGGGACGACTGGTTCCAGCAGGACGCGATCGGCCAATCAGGTGGTCGCGTCTCGGCAATGACAGACCCTGCGACCGCCAGAAAAATCGAGTAGAGGCAGGAGAGCGGGAAAGCGAGAACCGGTTCGCCGTCGGCGGACCCGGCCGATCCGTTTCGCGGAAGGAGTCACGCCGTGACCGTGCTGACGTCCAGGACCGATCTCGATATCGACCCCGGTGAGCTCCGCGCCTCGGTGGCAAGCCTGTTGGAAAGGCATCCGCTGGTCTTCGAGGGGACCCGGCAGCTCGCTCTCCAGCACCGGCCGCAGGCGTCGGACCCGTGGTACGAGGGGTGCCTGCGCCAGTCGCTGATCTCCTCGGACACGGATTTCACCGAGGTCCACGCCGAGTTGCGCGACAGCTATCTGGGCGAGGTCTTCGACCGGCTGCCGTTCACCCCCGTCCGTACCCGGATCATGGCGCTGGACCCGAAGCACTGCTATTCCGTGCACCGCGACCCGACGCCCCGCTACCACCTCGCCGTCACCACCAGCGAGCACGCGCGCTTCGTGTTCGTCGAGCACGACAGAGTGGTGAACATTCCGGCCGACGGACATCTGTACTACGTCGATACCCGGCAGTTGCACAGCGCGTTCAACGGGGGCGACGACCTGCGCGTCCACATCGTTTTCGGAACGGACAACGAGCGGGAATAGCGGCCGGAGGAGTCGGGTGTGACGAATTTGGTGGCGCATTGGGACCACCGCGCCGATAACTACGACGAGACACCGGGCAATGCGCTGACCGCCGAGCAGGCGGCGGCATGGAAATCGATGCTGGCGGAGGCGTTCCCCGCCCGTTCGGGTCGGCTGCTCGACATCGGCTGCGGGACGGGTACCTACACCCTGCTCTGCGCGGAGCTGGGCTTCGACGTCCACGGGGTGGACACCTCGGCGCGGATGCTCGCCCGGGCCCGGCACAAGGCCCTCGAACGGCGCGCCGGGAACGGCGGCCCCGCCGTCACGTTCACGCGGCTCGACGCGGGGAACACCGAGGGGCTCAACGGCCCGTACGACGCGGTGTTCTCGCGGAACGTGCTGTGGACCGTGGCGGACCCGGGCCGGCTGGCCGGAGCGGTGGCGGCGCACCTGGCGCGGGACGCCGTGTGGATCGCCGTCGAGACGATCTGGGACGGCCGGCCGAACGGTGACTTCCGGGAGGTGGGCGGGGAGTTGCCGGGGTTCGGCGGCTGGCACCCCAACGTGCTGCGCGACGTCTTCGCCCGGCACGGCTTCGCCCGTACCACGTGGTCGAGCATCTCCCACCGGCCGGAGCTGGCGACGGCGGACAAGGACCTCCACATGATGTTCCGGGTGAGCCGATGATCACTGTCGTCACGGGCCCCTGGGCGCTGCCGAGGATGGAGATCGCCCAGGCCGTCGCCACCCGGCTCGGCGCCCGGCCGGGCGGAGGAGCAAACAGAGGGCCGGGCGGCCGGAGCGGTGTCGAGGTCGTCGACGGGGAGCAACTGGGCTTCGCCCTCATGGAGTTCCGCACCGGCCTGCCGGACGACTTCCAGGAGGACCCCGTCTGGCAGGCGCTCTTCACCACCCTGTGCGTCCACACCGCCCGGCACAGCGCCGACGGCCGCGTCCTGGCGCCGATGAACATCCACTGCGGTGAGCGGCTGGCCCGCTTACGGGCCGGTCTCGCGGCCCGGGGAGCGGCAGTCTCGGTGATCGGCCTGCGGGCGTCCCGGGAGTACTGCGAGGAGCTGGCCGACACCTACGCGTTCTTCGAACGGGGCTCGGCGGACTACCACCGGGTGCGGAGCTGGCAACTGGCCCGGCTCGACGCGTACCTGGCGTTCGCGGCCGCCCCCGGGACACCGGTCGACGACTGGGTGGAGCTGCTGCCCGGCACGGCGTCGGAGCAGGTGGTCTCCTCGCTCGTCCGGGCGATGACGGCCGCCTGGACGGTGCCGCCGTCCGGGCGGAGTGCCGAGGGGGGCCCATGACGGTCTGCCCGAAGGAGGCCATGGCACCGGCCCGGGGCCCCGGACACGCGGACGCGGAGTGCGTGGTCGCCTACCGGCGCCTGCGGCACGGGGTGTCCACCCCGCACCAGATCGGATACGGCCGCAACATGTACCCGGCCGCCCCGGAGCTCGTGGCACAGGTCCGTTCCCTGGTCACGGCGCTGTTCGAGCAGCAGCGCATGACGGACTACTCGACCGGGTTCGACGGTTCCGACCGGCAGTTGATCAGCGCGCTCACCGCGCACTGGCTGGGCCGCCCCGACATCGGGCCGGGCGATGTGTTCGTCATGTCCGGGTCGACGGAGGCGATCAGTGTGGTCACCGGCTACCTCGCCGCGCGGGGGTACGCGTACGTGCTGCCGCTGCCCTGTTACTACGCTTTCGAACAGTCCGCCCGCCGCCGGAGCATGCCGGTCGCCGCCCACTACAACGGGGACGGCCTGCTGTACGGGAGCCGGTCGCACCGCGCCCGGCCCGGCGCGCCCCGGGCCCTGGTCGACATCGTGCCGAACGGGGTGACCGGCCGGCGCTTCCGACTTCCCGGCGCCGCGGCGGGCGACTTCCACGTCCTCGACTCGGTCTTCCAGGTCTCCGCGGCTCCGGGCGGGGAGGGCGGGGTGGACGACGGCCATCTGCGCGAGGCCGTCCGGGACCTCGACCTCGGCCGCGGCTGCGTGATGCTCACCGCGAGCAAGGACCTGTCGGTGCCCGGACTCCGCGCGGGCCTGCTGATCACCCGCGACCCCGGCCTGCGGCGGTACCTGGAGGCGGACCGGTTCGAGCGCTGCTACGCGCTGAGCCCGTTGTCCACCGCGGTCGTCGCGCTCTACGTCGCGCTGATGTGCGCCCGGGCGGCACGGCGCGACGGCACGGTACCGGCGCGGCCCCGGCTGCTTCCCCCCGAGGTCGCGCCGGCCCGGCCGGACGCCGACGACCCGCTCGTACGGATGCTGTGGCGGTCGCCGGTCGTCGACGTCCTCGACCGGTACCTGCGCGGCATGGCCCGGCACTACGCCACCGTCCTCTCGGCCTACCGGAGTCGGCTCGTGCCCCTGGGCATCGATCCGGTCCCCCGGTATCCGGAGACCGGCTACTCGCTGTTCCTGCCGCTGCCGGTCCGGGTCGACGGTCCCGAGGGCGCGGTCGGCTGGTGCAACCGGGTCGGCCGGGAGGCCGGACTCAAGCTCAACCCGGCGGCGGTCTTCGGCGGCGGCGACGAGCCGTGGGCCGCCCTGTACGACTGCACCCGCCCCTGGGTGCGGTTCAACTGCTCGGTAGCGGAGCCGGATGCCGTGCGCACCGTGGGCATCCTCGAAACGGCGTTGGGGTGATGAGGTGACGCAGGGAACGGGCGGACGGACACCGACGGGCACCACCGACCCACTGGCGCTGGGCAGGGCGATAGCCGAGGCCGACCGGCGGGCCGCGCACGCGCTCAACCTCGTACCCAGCGAGAACCGCGTCTCGCCCCTGGCCTCGGTGCCGCTGGGCTCCGACTTCGCCAACCGGTATTTCTTCAACACCGCGGGCGACCCGCTGTTCTGGGAGTTCCGGGGCGGCGAGGACATCGCGCACATCGAGGCGCACGGGGCCGGGGCACTGAGGCGGATGGCCTCGGCGCGGTACTGCAACCTGCGGCCGGTCTCCGGGATGAGCGCGATGATCCTGACCGTCGCCGCGCTCTCCGCGCCCGGCTCGGCCGTGGTCAGCGTCGACCAGGACTCCGGCGGCCATTACGCCACCCCGGCGCTGCTCGGCAGGCTGGGCCGCCGGTCCCGGCTGCTCGGCTGCCCGGACGGCCGGGTCGACACCGAGGGGCTGGCCCGGGCGCTCGCCCCGGGCGACGTGGACCTGGTCTACGTGGACGTGCAGAACTGCGTCCGGGTGCCGGACTTCGCGGCGATGGCGGACGTCGTACGGAGGGTGAGCCCGGCCACCCGGCTGTACGTGGACGCCAGCCACTATCTCGGGCTCGTGCTGGGCGGCCTGGTGGAGAACCCCCTGCGGTGCGGGGCCGACGCCTTCGGCGGCTCCACCCACAAGTCGTTCCCCGGACCGCACAAGGGCGTGGTCTTCACCGATGGGGAGGAGATCGACGAGAGTCTGCGCGCCGCCCAGTTCGACCTGCTCAGCAGTCACCACTTCGCGCAGACACTGGCGTTGTCCCTGGCCGCTCTGGAGATCGAGCCCCGGATCGCGGAGTACGCCCGGACCACCCGCGACAACGCGCGACGGCTCGCCACCGCCCTGGCCGACGCCGGGTTCCGGGTCCAGGGCGACCGGGGCACCGGCTACACCGACACCCACCAGGTGTGGGTGGCGATGGACTCCCCGGCGGCCGCGTACACGCTGTCGAACCGGCTGGCCGAGGCGGGCATCCGGGTCAACCTCCAGTCGTCGATGCCCCGGATGCCCGGGGTGCACCTGCGCCTCGGGGCGAACGAGATCACCTTCCAGGGCGCCGGTCCGCGGGCGGTCGAGGAGCTGGCCGCCGCCCTGTCCACGGCGCGGGAGAGACCGCTCGGGCCCCGGACGGCGAGCGGTATCCGCACCCGGTTCGGTGCGCCCTTCTACACCGATCCCGAGAAGCTGGGAGTGGAGGCCGGGCTGTGTACGTGCTGACCGGATGGCCCCGCGGTGCCGGGCCGTCCCCTGCGGATCCCGCTGGACCTGCGGGCCCCGGGGTACGGGGGCGCGTGGCATGCGACTGATGACGTCCGACTACACGGAGCTCTCCGCGCCCGGCCACGGCTACGTGACCGGTCCGCTGCGCCCCGACATGGCCCACGACCTGCTGGAGCGCTACGGCTTCGCGGTGGTCCACAGCCCGTCCGGCGAGGTGTCCGCCGAGGACGCCCACCGCGAGATGGCGGCGGTCCGGGCCGGTCTCGGTCTCGGGGAGCCCTACGCCCCGCTCCTCTACCGCGACCGGGGCGCGCCGCCCGTCACGGAGGTGACGCGGAAGCCCGACGCGGACCATCCGGCGTTCCACACCGGCGCGGCGCAGGGCTGGCACACCGACGGCCTCCTGGAGGACATCGGGACCATCCGGACGACCCTGCTGTACTGCGTACGCCCGGCGCGCGGCGGCGGCCGGACCTTCCTGCTCAACGCGGGGCGGGTCTTCGCGGAGCTGGGGGACCGGGACCCGGAGGCGGCCGAGGTCCTGCTGCGGGGCACCATCCTCGGCCGGCGGTCGACGATCCCGGGGGCGGTCCGCGAGGCCGTCGGGCCGGTGTTCGCCGCGCTCGGTGACGGCCACTACGCGACCCGGTACGGCGAGGGCCGGGTCGAGCGCTGGTATCCGAGGGACGCCGAGGAGCAGCGGTGCCTGGCCCGTGCGCTCCGCTACTTCAGGTCCCGCCGGGACGATCCCGACGTCCGGATCGATCTGCTCCTGCGGTCCGGCCAGTGCCTGGTCTTCCGCAACGACGTACTGGCCCACGGCCGGGAGCACTTCACCGACGACCCCCGCCGTCCGCGCCTGCTGCTGCGGAGCCTGCACACCGATGCCCCGGAGCGTGTGTCATGAGGGACTCCGTCATCATCCCGATGGCCGGGCGGGGGACGCGGTTCGGGGCCCCGTACCCGAAGGAGCTGCACGTCGTGGCGGCGCACCGCACCGTGCTGCACTGCTGTCTCGGGCCGCTGACCGCGCTCGGCCCGGAGCGGCTGCGGGTCGTCTGCGTGGTCGGCCCGGACCGGGCCCGGTCCATGGACGTGGTCGCCGAGGAGCTGGGCGGGCGCGGCGCCGACGTGGTCTTCACCGTGCAGAACCGGCGGCGGCACGGGCCCGGTCTGGGCGGTGCCGTCCGCGCCGGGCTGCCCTACTGCGAGGGGGTGACCGCCCTGGTGCTCCCCGACCAGATCTTCACCACCCGGGAGCCGGACGACTTCGCGGTGGCGATGGACCTGGCGCGCCGCCACGGCCGTTCGGCCCTGGTCCACCCGACCACGGACCCCGGGGCGCTGCGCGCCGACGGTGCGGTGGCGTACGACCGGGAGTCCGGTCTCATCACGGCGTGCGAGGAGAAGCCGGAGCGGGACCTGGGCCGGTTCGACGGGCTGTGGGTGGTCCCGATGGCCGGCCCCGACCACCGGGAGCTGCTGCCCTCGGTGGCGACGGACCCGGCGCGCGTCCTGACCGGGGCCGCCTGCGTCGAGGTCGGGAGCTACGTCAATGTGACGCGGCCGTCGGACGTGTGGGGGCTTCGATGCCCGACGTACTGATGGACTGCACCGGTCACCGGGTCGACTGGACGTCGCTCGGCGGGATCGGGCTGCGGGCGCGGGAGCTGGCCGCGGAGATCGCCCGGGTCGCCGGGGTCACGGTCTTCTCCCCCGGTTCGCTGCCCGAGCGGCTCGGCCCGGGGGTCCGGCTGGTGACCCGGGAGTCCGCCTGGGCCGCCGAGCTGCGCCGGAGCGACATCGTCTACTCCTTCGACTCGCCGTCGCCGGAGCGGCTGGCGTCGGTGGCCGGGAGCGGCCTGCCGGTGATCGTGGAGAACGCCCCGCCGCTCGAACACGCGCTGTACCCCTCGCTGGCGCGGCGCGCGGACCGCGAGAGCCGGTACCGGGAGACGGTGGAGGCGTACCGGCGGCAGTTGGCGGGCGGGGCGTTCTTCACCTGCCGGTCGGCCGTGGAGCGGGCGACGCTGGTGGCGAACCTCTGTCTCACCGGCCGGGTGACGGTGGCGGCGATGCGGGCGTCGGGCGCGCTGGACGGGCTGGTCACCACCATCCCCGTCGGGTTCTCGGAGTCGGCCGCCGAGGCGGCCCGGCGCCGTCTGGCGGAGGCCGGCCGGGAGGGGGCGTTCCGGGTGGTCTGGTCGGGCGGTCTGTGGACGTACCTGGACCCGATGTTCGCGCTGGAGTCCGCACGGATCGCCCGGAGCCGCGGGGTCCCCGTGGAGCTGGTGTTCCTGTACGGGCGGGAGAACCCGGACAACGCGGCGGTCCTGTCCGGCCTGCTCGGCGCCGTCGAACGGTACGGCTGCGGCAGTTACGTGACGGTCCGTCAGACGCCGTTGGGCCGGGCGGAGTACTTCCGGGTGCTGGCCGGGGCGTCCGCGCTGGTCTGCGTCGGGCGGCGCGGTGTCGAGAACGACACCTGTGTGCGGCTGCGGATCAGGGACTCCCGGCTGTTCGGCCTGCCCACCGTGGTGGACCGGCACGGGCCGACCTTCGACGAGCTGGCCAGGGACGGGCTGGCCCACGGCGCGGACGACCCGGAGGAGGGGGCCGCCGCCCTGGCGGTGATCCACCGGCGGCGCGGTGAACGCGCGCCGCTCGACGCGTACGCGTACCGCCGTACCGCGCGCGACCTGTGCGCATGGATCGAGAAGGGGAAGGGGGAACGATGAGTTCCGAGAACGAGAGGGCGGAACGGGGCGGGAGGGGGGCGGCCGTCTCGGCGCTGGGGCGCCCCTGGCGGGCTCCCCGCGACCACTCCGGGCCGACGTTCGTCGCCGGGCGGGGCGCCTGGCTGACCGACCGGACCGGGCACCGGGTGATCGACGCGACGTCCGGCGCGCTGAACGTGTTCTGCGGGCACGGGGTCGAGCCTGTGGTCGACGCCTACCTGGCGCAGCTCAGGGAGCTGGCCCATGTCGACATGGCCCAGGGGCTCTCCGGACCGGCGCACCGGCTCGCGGACGCGCTGCGGGACGTCCGGGGCCACGGCGGTGAGCGGTTCTTCTTCGCCAACAGCGGTTCGGAGGCGATCGAGCTGGCCGTGGGGCTCGCCTCCCGGTACTGGGCGGCGGTCGACGGGCGGCGTACCGGCGTCGTCGCCTTCGAGCGCGGCTACCACGGCTCGACCGCGCTGTGCCAGGCGCTGTCCGGGCTGCCGCAGACCAATGACGCCCCGGCCCGGGACGCGGTCCGCGTCCACCGTCTGACCTTCGGCGGGTTCATCGGCGCCGGGCAGCGGTCGGAGGCGGCGCGGGCGTACATCACCGCGCGGCTGCGGTCGCTGCTGGCCCGTACGGCGGCGGGCACGGTGCTGATCGAACCGTTCCTGAACGTCGGAGGCGGCATCCGGCTCCCCGAGGGGCTGCTCGGCGACGTCCGCAGGATCTGCGACGAGTACGGGGCGCTGCTGGTGCTGGACGAGGTGTTCACCGGGATGGGGCGGACCGGGGCGTGGTTCGCGCACGAGCATCCGGGGGTGCGCCCCGATCTGACCGCGTTCAGCAAGGGGTTGACCAACGGGGTGTGCGCGCTGTCCGCCGTCGCGGCCGACCGCCGGGTCCTGGACCGGCTGCCCGCCGGGAGCATCGTGCCCTACGGCCACACGATGTCGGCCTCGGCGGCGGCCTGCGCGGCGGCACACGCGACGCTGGAGCACATGCGCCGCTCCGGGGCCGTGGCGGCGGCCCGGGCCTCCGGTGCCCGGCTGCTCGGCGCGCTGGAGCGGGAGTTGCGCGGTACGGACGGTGTGCTCGACGTCCGGGGGCACGGTCTGGCGCTCAGTGTCGAGTTCGACGGCGCCGACTGCGCCGGGAGCGTGCAGCGGGTGGTCTACGACCTCGGGGCCTACACCCGGCAGCAGGGCTCCACGGTCCTGCTCGCACCGCCCGCCTGTCTGAGCGGCGCGGAGGAGGAGCGGCTCGTCGACCATCTGGTCACCGGGGTCCGCAAAGTGGTCGCAGCGCGGTGAGGAGCCGACGATGACGGACATGATCGGCGTCGACGACGCCCTGGAGCACATCGAGCGGCTGCGCCACGGCGAGTCGCTCACCACCGAACGGGCCTCGGCGGTCCTCGCCCTCCACCGGGCGGGCCGCCTCGCCGACTACCAGCTGTCCGCCTGGCTGGCGACGATCGCGGCGCGCGGACTGCGGTTCACCGAGACGGTGGCCCTGACCAGGGCGTATCTCGGCCCGGTCCGGCCCGTGGCGGCGATGGGGGGCGGTCGGCGGCCGGTGGTGGACAAGCACAGCACGGGAGGCATCGGCGACAAGACGACGCTGGTGGTGGTGCCGCTGGTGGCCGCGCTCGGGGTCCGGGTCTGCAAGCTGAGCGGGCGGGGGCTCGGGATCGCCGGCGGCACGATCGACAAGCTGGAGAGCGTGCCCGGGCTGCGGCTCGAATTCACCGAGGCGGAGCTGGCCGCCCGGCTCGCCGCCGACGACGCCGTCATCGGGTCGTTCTCCGGCGAGCTGGTACCCGGTGACACGGCGACGTACGGGCTGCGGTCGGTGAGCGGCTGCGTGCGGTCGGCGCCGCTGATCGCCGCGAGCATCGTCAGCAAGAAGGTGGCGGTCGGCGCCGACGCGGTGGTGTTCGACGTGCGGTACGGGGCCGGCTCGCTGGTGCCCGACCACAGGGCGGCGCGGCGGCTGGCGGGGCTTCTGGTGCGGCTCGGCGGCGAGTTCGGACTGCGCTGCCGGGCGGTGCTCAGCGACGGTTCCGTTCCGCTGGGCCGGGCCGTCGGCAACGCGGCGGAGGTCGACGAGGCGGTCGACTTCCTGCGCGGGCGGGGGGACCGGGGGCTCGCGGCGGAGTGCGAGGCCCTGGCCGTGCAGATGGTGCGGGTGGCCGAGCCGGACGAGCCGGAGGGCAGGATCCGGGAGCGGCTGCGGTCGGCGCTGGGCTCCGGGGCGGCGCTGTCGGTCTTCGTCCGGATGCTGACGGCACAGGGCGGCGACACCGCGCCGGTCCTGCGCGGCGACGGGTACTGCCGGCCGGGCGTGCGCAGGCTCGTACGGGCCCGGCGGGCCGGGTGGGTCACCGACGTCTCGGCGCTCGACATCGGCCGGGCCGCGCTGAAGCTGGGCGCGGGCAAGGTGTTCGCGGGCGACGTCATCGACCCGCACGCCGGGATCCGGCTCGCCCACCCCCTGGGCGGGCGGGTGGCGGAGGGGGACGTCCTGGCCGAGGTGTTCCACCGCGAGGGGCTCGACGCCGGGGCGGCGGTGGACCTGGTGGCCGGGGCGGTCCGGGTCGGTCCCCGGGAGGACTGCCGGGCGCCGCGCGAGCCGGAGCCGCTGTCCGGGGCCGACGCCCGTACGGACGTACCGGCCCGCGTCTCCACGGGCGTCTTCACGGACGCCTCCGCGAACGGAACGGGAACGGGGACGGTCCATGTCTGATCCGATGACGGGCCCGGTCGCCGCCCCCGCCGCCGAGCCGGAGCTGCGGGAGTACCTGACGGCGATGCTGCGCTGGCACTTCGGTGAGGAGACCGGCTCCCGGTTCTGGGTCGACCACCGCTCCGCCCTGCCCTTCGACCCGGTCGCCGACATCCGCACCTTCGACGATCTGCGCCGCTTTCCGTCCCGGGTCAACGAGTTGCGCGAGGCCCGGGTCGAGGACCTGGTCCCCCGGGGCCTGGCCGACGAGCCCCCGCCCTACGTGGTGGAGTCCGGCGGCACGACCGGCAGGCCCAAGCGCGCCGTGCTGTCGCTCTCCCGGATCGAGCAACTGGTCGACCTGTACTGCGCGTACGTGCCGGAGGCCGCCGGGCACACCATGCTGTCGCTGTTCCCGACCGGCCCCCACCTCGCGGGGAACTGGCAGCGGCGGTGGGCGCGGCGGCTGCGCGTGCCCTACCTCCAGGTGGACATCGACCCGCGGTGGGTGAAGTCCGGGATCGGGGCGGACGTGCGGCGGCGGTACGTCGAGCACGTACTGGCCCAGGCCCTGGACGTGCTCCGCACCCAGCACGTCGGGCATCTGCTGGTGACCCCGCCCCTGCTGCGCGCCCTGGCCCGCTCGGAGGAGCTGGCGGACCGGGTGCGGGCCACGGTGCGGGTCGTCACCTGGGGCGGGGCCCGGATGACGCGCGAGGAGGTGTACGAGTACGCGCGGCTGGTCTTCCCGGACGCCCTCTTCGTCGCCACGTACGCGAGTTCGATCACGGGGACCCGGGCGCTGCTCAGGCGTACGACGGCGTACGACGACCATCCGGTGTTCGACCCGGCCGGCCCGGAGCTGTTCGTCCGCGTCGTCGATCCGGGCACGCGCGGGCCGGTGCCGTACGGGGCCCGGGGCCAGGTGCTGATGCACACGGTCACCCGGGACATGTTCCTGCCCAACAACCTGGAGCGGGACCTGGCGGTGCGGACGGCCGGGACCGGGGGCGAGGAGTGGCGGGGCGACTCGGTCGCGGACGTCGTCCCGATGGCGGAGTTCGAGGGCAGTCGGATCGTCGAGGGGATCTACTGATGGACGGTACGCGGGAGGGGCGGCGGGTCCCCGTCGTTCGGGAGACCGCCGCGGGCCGGGTCGGCGGGGTGCTGGACCGGCACTCCGGCTCCGCCCGGTGGCAGGGCGTCCCGTACGGCACGGTCCGGGCGGACGGCGGCCGGTTCGCCGGGGCGGTGCGGCCGGAGCCGTGGGAGGGGGTGCGTCCGGCGCTGCGGCCCGGCCGGGTGTCCTGGCAGCTCCCGCCGGTCCACGACCGGGCGTCCGACGCGCTGCGGCACTTCGGCTTCTCCCACACCGGCGGTACGGAGCACGAGGACTGTCTGAACCTCGCCGTGCACACCCCGGACCCGGGTCGGGCAGGGCTTCCGGTGCTCGTCTGGTTCCACCCGGGCATGCAGGTCGCGGGGGCGGGGAGCATGCCCGGCAGACGTCCGGAGGTGCTGAGCCGCACCCACGGCGTCGTGGTGGTGACGGCCAACTTCCGGCTGGGGTGCTGGGGCCATCTCTTCCTGGACGAGCTGACCGGCCCGTCGGGCCCGGCCTGGCGGGACACGGCCAACCTCCGGCTGCGGGACCAGGTCCTCGCCCTGACCTGGGTGAAGGAGAACATCGCGGCCTTCGGCGGCGACGCCGGCAACGTCACCCTGTTCGGCGAGTCCGCGGGGGCCCACAACATCGGCTCGGTCCTGGGGTGCGCCGCCGCAGAGGGGCTCTTCGAGCGGGCCGCCCTGTACAGCGGCGGCTGCGAGAACGCGGTGCCGAGGGACGAGGCGACCGGCCTCGCCCGGGAGTTCCTGGAGTGCGCGGGGCTCGCCGGTGCGCCCGAGCGGCTGGCCACCGTACCGAACGTGCATCTGAAGGTGGCGCACGAACGCCTGCTGAGGCGCCACGAGATCGTGTACTACCGCGATGTCGTGGACGGTACGCACCTGACGCGTCCGCCGATCGGGGCGATCGCGGCGGGGGCGTCGGCCGGGGTCGACCTCCTGGTCTCCAACACCGCGGACGAAGCCGGGCTGTGGGACCACCTGATGCCGGGCGGGGCGCGGGTGGTGGCGCGGGGCGCGCGGAGCGCCGTACCGGCCGCACGGTACGGGGCGGACCACGAGGCGTTCATCGACGCGGAGTTGTTCCTGCGCCCCTCGCGCGACCTGCTGCGGGCGAAGTCCGCGTCGGGCACCGGCCGGTGCTGGTACCAGATCTACGACCACGTCCCCTCGGACCACGGGCTGGCCGGGGCCGGGCGCGCGGTGCACGGCATGGACCTGGCGTCGCTCTTCCTCGATCTCGCCTCCCCCGGACCCGCGTCGGAGGCGGATGTCGCGGTGGCCCGCCATGTCCAGGGGGCGCTCGTGGAGTTCGCGCACGGGAGGGGGCCGTCGACCGGCGGGGTCCGCTGGCCGGTGTACGACGGCGCGGCGGAGCGGCTGGTCCGGATCGGGCGGGAGCCGCGGGTGGAGAGCGCCGTGTGGCCGCTGGACGACGACCACGCGGCAGCCGGCCGGTAGCGGGGCGGGGGCGACGGGGAGTGCGTACGAAATCGCGGGCGGCGCCGTCGTGGGCGGTGCGGCTGCTCGTGGCGTGGGCCGCCGAGCGGCGGGTGGCGGTCCGTGCCGTGGCGCTGGCGCTGGCCGGGGCGGGGATCGACCTGGCGACGCCGCTGGTCGTCGGGTCCGTGGTCGACGGGCTGGCCGTCGGCCGGGCGGTCGCCCTCTCCACGCTCGTCCTGCTGGCCGTCGCCGCCGTGCTCAGGTTCGTTGTCCGGTTCGGCCAGCGTGCCGCCGCGAGCCGGCCGGCGACCCGGGTCCAGCACGAGCTGCGGGTGGCGTTGCTGGAATCGCTGTGCCGCTACTCCGGCGAGCAGCAGGACGCGTTACGGCGGGGCGAGGTGGTCTCGCGGTCGGTCACCGACCTCCAGGTGGTGCAGTCGCTGCTGACCCTGGCCCCGCAGGCGGCCGCGGCGGTCTGCCATGTCGCGGTCCAGGTCGTGGTGATGTTCGTGCTCTCCCCGGTGCTGGCGGCGGCGACGCTCGTCGCCCTGCCGGTCGCGGGGGTGGTGGTGGTCCGGTCCCGACGGCGGCTCCACGCGGCCACCTGGCTGTCCCAGCAGGCCGCCGCCGACCTCACCTCGTTCACCGGCGAGGCCGTCGCCGGGCTGCCCGTCACCAAGGTCTTCCAGCGGGAGGAGCTGGTGGAGGGCCGCTTCCGGGCCCTGGCCGCCGAGCTGTTCGGCCGCCGCCAGCGGGTCGCCCGGCTGAACGCCGTGTTCACGCCCGTCCTGACCACCCTGCCGCAGGGCGCGCTCGTCCTGGTCGTCGGGGTCGGCGGGGCGATGGCCCTGCGGGGCGACATCGGCGTCGGCACCTTCGTGGTGTTCGCGACGTATCTGCTCACCATGACCGGGCTGGTGCGGCTGCTGGCCGGGGCGGTCTCCGCGGTCGCGCTCGCCCGGTCGTCGGCCGAGCGCGTCCACGCGGTCATCGACAGCGGCGGCCCCGGGCCGGACCCGGAGGCCGAGCCCCGTGGGGAAGGCGACGGGGCCGGGCTCGGAGTGGTGCTGTCCGGCGTCGGGCTGCGGCTCGGGCCGGAGCGGCGGCACGTCCTGCGGGATCTGAGCCTGACCGTCGCCCCCGGGGAGTGCCTCGGCGTCGCGGGCCGGACCGGCTCCGGGAAGTCGGTGCTGGCGCTGCTGCTGTCGGGGCAGTACCCACCCTCCGGCGGACGGCTGGAGTTCACCGACCGTACCGGGCGCGTCCGGGCATCGGCGCCCGGCGGCTGCGGTGCCGTGCTGGTGACGGAGGAGCCGTTCCTGTTCTCCGGCACGGTCCGGGACAACATCCTGCTGGGCCGGGAGTTCCACGGCGGCCGGTACGCCGCGGCGGTCGCGGACGCCGCCGTGGACACGATGCTGGACCGGCTACCGGACGGCGATCTGGCCCCGGCCGGTGAGGACGGGGCCCTGCTCTCCGGTGGCGAGCGGCAGCGGATCGCCCTCGCCCGGGCCCTGTACGGCGCGCCGGAGCTGCTGCTGCTCGACGACGCGACGTCCGCGCTGGACACCCTGACGGAGGCGCGGGTGCTCACCGCGCTGCGGCGGCGGCTCGGCGACGGGTGCACGGTCGTCGTGACCGGGCGGCGGCGCGCGGTGCTGGCGCTGGCCGACCGGATCGCGGTCGTCGAGGGCGGCCGGGTGGTCGAGCACGGCGCTGCCGGGGAGTTGATGGAACGTTCCGTACGGCTGAGGGCCCTGATGGGCGAGGCCGCCGATACGCCGACGCTGGGCGCCGACGGGGTCACGGCCGGACCCGCGGCGGACGGCCCCCCGCCCGGACCGGCCCGCGCCGGCACCCGGGAGGACCCGGCCGGTGCGTACGCCGCCCGGCTGCCCGGGGTGGTGGACGCGCCCGCGCGGGCGGATCTGGAGAGCGGGCGGCGGAACGGCCCGTTCACCCTCGGGGCGGCGCTGCGGCCGGTACGCGGCCCCGTCCTCGCGGCCCTCGTCTGCATCGGCGCCGAGGTCGCTGCGGCCGTGGCGCTTCCGGCGGTGGCCCGGTCCGTCCTCGCGAGCGCGGCGGACGGCGACGCGGCGGCGGTCGGGGCGCTGTTCGCCCTGGGGCTGGCCGTCACGGCGGTGGGCTGGATCGCCGGGTGGGGCACCATCCGCACGACCGCGCGGGTCTGCGACCGGGTGCTGTTCGCCGTACGCCTGCGGTGCTTCCGGCACGTCCAGCGGCTTCCGCTGCCGTACGTGGACCGGGTGCGGTCGGGCGGGCTGCTGACCCGGCTGACGTCGGACATCGACTCGCTCTCCGCGTTCGTGCAGACGGGGCTGGTGTCCCTGGCGGTCAATCTGCCGCTGGTGGGCGGGGTCGTCCTGGCCGTGGTGTGGATCGCGCCGGACCGCTGGCCCGTTCTGGCCGGGGCGGGGGGCGCGGTGCTGGCCGGGGCGGCCGCGTTCCGCCGTGTCGTCTCCCGTTCGTACCCCAGGGCGCGGGACCTGCTCGCGGCGGTCAACACCGACCTGCACGAGAAGGCGCACGGCATCCGTACGGCGCAGATCTTCCGCTGCACGGGGCGGATCGTCGCGGAGTTCGCGGAGCGGTCGGCGGCGTACCGCGACGAACGTCTGCGCGGGCAGACGGCGGTGGCGTGGTTCTTCCCCCTGGTCGCGCTCGCCGTCGACCTCACGCTGGTCTGCCTGCTGCTGCCCGCCGCGGCGGACGGGCCGCCCGGGGCCGGTGTCCTCGACGGCGGGACCGCCGCCGCCCTCGTCCTGTACCTCTCGCTGCTGTCCTACCCGATCCAGCAGATCGCGACGGTCTACGACGGCGCCCAGCAGGCCCGGGTGGGGCTCCGGCGCGTCAACGGCCTGCTGTCCGAACCGGCGGAGGAACCGGCTGAGGAGCCGGCAGGGCCCGCGCCGGTGCCTCCCGTACCGGAGGGACCGGCCGGTGCGGGCATCCGGTTCGACCGGGTCGGCTTCCGGTACCGGGAGGACGCCCCGTACTCGCTCCAGGACGTCGTGCTCGACATCCCGCCGGGGGCGTCGCTCGCCGTCGTCGGCCCGACCGGGGCGGGCAAGTCGACCATCATCAAACTGCTGGCGCGGTTCTACCACCCGCAGTGCGGGACGCTGCGCCTGGACGGTGTGGACGTCGGGCTGATCCCGCTGCGCGACTACCGGCTGCGGACCGCCATCGTGCCGCAGGAGGCCCATCTGTTCAGCGGTTCCGTCGGCGAGAACATCGCCTTCGGGCGGCCCGGCGTCTCCCGTGCGGAGATCTCGGCCGTCCTGCGGTCGCTCGGCGCGGCGGAACTGATCGACGCCCTGCCCGGCGGGGTGGACCACGACGTCGGCCCCCGGGGAGCCGCCCTGTCCGCCGGGCAGCGGCAGGTGGTCGCCGTGGCACGGGCGCTGGTCTCCCGCCCCGGACTCCTGCTGCTGGACGAGGCCACCGGAGCGCTGGACGCGGAGGCGGAACGCACCGTCGTCCACGCCCTGCGCGGCGACCGGAGCGGGCGGAAGACCGTCCTGGTCGCCCACCGGCTCGCCACCGCCGCGCAGGCGGACGCCATCGCCGTCGTCGAGCGGGGCCGGCTGCTGGAGGTCGGCGGGCACGCGTCCCTGCTGCGGTCGGGCGGGCTGTACGCGGACCTCTGGGCGGCTTCCGCCGCCGACGGACCACCACACCGCGACCGGGGACGAGGGCCGGTCCGGGAACGAGGACAAGGACGAGGAGCGAGGACATGAGGTCACTGACCTGCGGCGAGGAGTTCCGGTTCAACGGGGCGGTGTCGTTGCAGCGGGGCGAGGGCTGGGTGGCGCCGTGGCGGGTGCCCTTCGACCGGGCCCGGCTGTACTTCCCCGAGGGAGGCATCGGGCGGGCGGGGATGCCGTCCGGGGTGGCCCTCGTGCTGACGACGGACACGGACCACGTGGAACTCGACTACCTGTGCTCGCGCTGCCCGGACAACATCGTCGAACTCGCCGAGGACATCGAGCAGTTGGAGTCGGTCGACATCGTCGTGGACGGTGTGCGCCGAGGCCGGCGCGCCCTGTCCGCCTCGCGGAGCACACAGACCCTGCGGCTCGATCTCGGCGCGGAGGGCGGTGCCGGCACGGCGCCCGTGCGGCAGGTCGAACTGTGGCTGCCGCTCTACGCCCAGTTCCGCCTGATCGACCTGCGGATCGACGAGGGGGCGACGGCCTCCGTAACGGCGCCGAACCCCAACCGGTGGGTGCACTACGGCGGTTCGCTCTCGCAGGGCATGGGCGCGGACTCGCCGCTAACCAACTACGTGCAGTCGAGCCGGTGGCGCGACGACCTCGACCTGGTGTCGCTGGCCCGGGGCAAGGGCACGCACCTGGAGCCGGTGTTCGCGGACCTGATCGCCGAACTGCGGCCGCGCTATCTGACGATGGCGGTCGGCGGCATGGTCTATCTCACCGGCTCGCTGAACCCGTACACGTACCTGACGAACATGCTCGGGTTCGTGAAACGCGTCGTGGACACCGTGCCCGACTGCGAGGTGGTCGTCCTCCTGGCTCCGGCGAGCCCCCGGTTCCACGACCGCAAGGGTCCGGGCGGGCTGACCGCGACGGAGTGGGCGACGGTGCACGACGCCGCCGTGGCGGCGGTCATGGAGTGGGGCGACGGCCGGGTCCACCCGGTGCGCCAGTGGACGGACGTCGACGAGTCCGACTTCCTCGCCGACGGCATCCATCTGACATCGGACGCGCACCGCAGGTACGGGGCGTATCTGGCGGAGCGGATCCGCGCCCGCCTGGGATAGGGCCGGTCCGTCCCGGACCGGATCGAAATCCGACGAGGAGGAAACGAAGTGCAGGACGCCGAACAGACCCACGACGACGAGCAGCAGCAGCCACAGCAGCACGACGGCACGGTGGCGGCCGGGACGGCCGGGCCCACCGGACCTGCCGAGGCGGACGCCGACTGGTTCGACGACGTCCCCGAGGAGAACGTCGGGTCCGTGCTCTCGCTGGACGAACTGGCCCCGTACCCAGGGATCTAGAGAACAGTGAGGAGCATCGTGGAACCTTCGCACCGCGCCACCGGGCACGTCACCGAGCGCCCCCGGCGCCCCGGTACGGACCCGCTTCGCGCCCGGCGGCGGGAGGTACTCGACTGGTACGCGTCCCGGACAGCCGGACCGGACGCCGGAGAGGGCACGGGACAGGGGGCCGGACGGATGTGGCCCGAGGGGGCGGTGATCGTCGTGGGGAAGGGCCCGCACCCGCACGGGGCCGATCTGACGTCCCTCGGCTGCCGCGTGGCCGCGCACGTCCCGCTCGACGACTGGCGGCAAGGCACCGGTGCGGGGGCAGGGGCCGTCGAACGGGCGGTCCCGTCGTCGGCGGGATACGTCCTGGTGACCGTCGCCAGGGACGCGTTCGACCTCCGGTTCGCCGGGGACGTCGTGGCCCTCGGGCACCGGACCGGACTCCCGGTGGGCACGCTGCCCGCGCGCTCCGCCGGGGAGCTGGGCTTCATGCTCCGGCGGATGGCCCTGGCCAGAAGGGCGCGGGCCGGGGCCCATGTCTTCGTGGACGCGGCCGATTCCTCGTCCGTGGTGGGCGACGCGGCGGAGCTGGCCGCGCCCGGCTCCGAGGGCGTGCGCACCGTCTCGGTGTACGGCCACGGCAACGAGTCCCATGTGAAGATCGGCGACCGGTTCGTCTGCGCGCACAGCACGAGCGGCTTCCCCGGGCAGGACTGCGCGTGCGCCCCGAACGGCCTGCGGCTCTGCCGGCTCGACGACATCCGCTGCGGCTGGATCCATCTGGGGTCCTGCGGGGCGCTGATCCCCGACTGGCGGCGCAGCCGGCCCGCGACCAACTTCGTCGATGCCTTCGCGAGTTCCTACGCGGCGACCCTGTGCGGCTCGCTCTACCGCATGCCGACGTCGCGCCGGGCGATCCTCGTCCACGAGCTGGCCCAGCTCGGCGGCGCCGCGCCGGGCGGGGACGGCCGGTCGGCGGGGACGCTCTGCCTGGGCGATCCGGTCCTGCTGCGCCACCGTGCCGACGCGCCGGGCCGGACGGCGGCCGTGGCGTCGCTGGGCGGTGAACTCGGGCGGATCGAGGCGGATTCGGCGCGTCTGGCCGAGGACCGGGCCCGGCTGCTGGCCCTGACCCGGACCGTCGAGGACGCCCGGGGTGTGCTCGTCGCCCTGCGCCTGGCGGCGGGCCCCGCCGGGCGCGGGGCGCTGGACGCCTGCGCGCGCGGGATCGACGGGGCCCGGGGCTGGGCGGTACGGGCGGCGGCGGTGCTGTCGGCGGCGAGCGGGCGGACCTTGTACGGCGAGCCCGCCCGGGCCGAGTTCGCCCGCTGCGTCGCCGGAATGGGGTCCCTCGGCGAACGGTTCGAACGGGATCTGGTCGCCTTCCTGGCGAACGTTCCGGGAGGCATTCCGGCGAGCGTTCCAGGGGACGTCCGGGCGGACGTTGCGCTGGTCGGTGCCCGTGCCGTCGAGCGCGCCATGAGGTCCGGGCTGCTCTTCGAACCGGCGGGTCCCGAGGTGCTGTGCTCCTGCCGGTTGTGCGGGCTCCCGGTCCGGGTCGGCGCGGCCCGGGGCGCGGCGGACGGCCGGGAGTGCCACTGGGCGCGGTGCGACGTCTGCGGGGATCTGGCACGGTCGCCGGACGGGGAGCGGTTCCCGCTGGTCACCGTGGCGGGGCCGGGCGCGGTCGGCGTGCGGTTCTTCGGCACGGCCCCCGGCCCCGGCGGTGCCCGGCCGGGCCCGGCCGCCCGGGTGGTCGTGGACGTCGACGACGGGGCCGGGGGCCTGCGTACCAGGAGCGCGCACGTTCTCGCGGCGGGCGGGGCGGTGCGGGTGCGGTGCGACACGGGCGGTGCGGGGCCCTCGCTGCGGGTGCGGGCGCTGGCGGTGTCCGGGTTCGCGATCTGGTTCGCGCGGGCGACCGTGCCGTCCGCCGAACTGCTGGGCGCCCCGCCCCCGTCCGGTTCCCCCCGACACGAAGGAGGTCGCGACCGTATGCGCGGCACCGCTGCCGGCCGGCCCGAGGGCGAGGGCTCATGAAGGCCGTGTTCGCCACCGCCCCCGACCCCGACGACCCGCTGTCCACCGTCGTCGTCGGGGACCGCCCCGACCCCGAGGTGCCCCCGGGCTGGGTGCGGGTGGCGGTGCGGGCGGCCTCCCTCAACCACAAGGACCTCTGGACCCTGCGCGGCGTCGGGATCAACCGGGACCAGTACCCCCGCATCCTCGGCTGCGAGGCGGCGGGGATGCGGCCGGACGGGGCGCGTGTGGTGCTGTATCCGCTTCTCGACTCCCCGCCGGGCACCGCCGACGAGACACTGGCGATGCCCGCGGCGCAGCTCGTCGGTGCCCGGCCGGGCACCCTCGCCGAGTTCTTCGCCGCTCCCCCGGAGAGCCTGCTGCCCGTCCCGGACCATCTGTCCTGGGAGGAGGCGGCCTGCCTGGTGTGCACCTGGCTTCCCGCGTACCGGATGCTGTTCACCAAGGCGGCGCTGCGCCCCGGGGACACCGTGCTCGTCCAGGGCGCGGCGGGCGGCCTGTCCACCGCGCTGATCAGCCTGGCCTCGGCGAGCGGGGTCCGCACCTGGGTGACCGGCCGGTCCGCCGCCAAGCGGGCCCTGGCCCGGCGGCTGGGCGCGAGCGCCGCGTTCGGGCCGGGGGCCGAACTGCCCGCGCCGGTCGACGCGGTGATCGACAGTGTGGGCCGGGAGACCTGGACGCACACCCTGCGCAGCGTCCGGCACGGCGGCACGGTGGTGGTCGCGGGCGCGACGACCGGCGACGTCCCGCCCGCCCGGCTGCACCGGATCTACTTCCACCAGATCAACGTCGTCGGTTCGTTCAGCGGGACCCGGGAGGAGTACGCGCGGATGGTGACCCTGATGCGGACCACCGGCATCCGGCCGCTGGTGGACGACGTGCTGCCGGCGCAGGAGGCGCGCGCGGCGCTCAAGCGGCTCGCGGACGGGGACGTACGCGGCAATCTCGTCCTGACCTGGCCGGACCACGGCGCACCGGCCGGCGGAGGGGAGGCCCGGTGAGCGCCGCGGCCGAGGTGCTGCGCGAGGCGGGCGAGGGCGGTGCCGTGCCGCCGTGCGACCGACGGTTCCACTACGTCCCGCCGTGGCGGACGGCGACGCTGACGGCGCTCGCACGGCAGGTCCTGCCCCCGGTCGCCGAGGTCGCGGCCCGGTACGCCGCCGCCCGGCCGGATGCCGAGGTCACCGCCGAGGAGACGGCGACGCTGCTCGCGGCCTGCGCGTACGTACGGCTGCGGGGCGCGCCCGACGACTGCGTCCTCGCGTTCGGCGGGCTGCCCCCGGAGCTGGTGGGGCACGCCCGTACCGAACGGATGACGGTACGGGCGGCGCGGGAGTGCGTCGGCTGGTTCGACGCCAACCAACGCCCGCTCACCCGGGTGGACCTCCCCGGGGCGGGGGCGTGCGACGGCGCGCTCTACGGGCCGGAGCTGGCCCGGCGGTACGCCCCGGCCCGGCCGGTGACGGAGCGGTTCAACGCCGTGCTGCGCGGCTTCGCCCGGGACTTCCTCGGTTCCCTCCGGGTCCTGGAACTGGGTACGGGCACCGGCAGGCTGGCCCGTAACGTGGCGCCCTTCGCGGGCTCGTACACCGGGATCGAGGCATCGCGCGCGATGATCGAGGCGGGGCGCCGGGACGGCCTGGACGTGCGGCACGGCGACATGATGGCGATGCCGTTCGCCCCCGGATCGTTCGACGCGGTCGTCGAGCACGAGAGCATCGACTTCTGCACGGAGCCGCTGCTGGCGGCCGCCGAGGTGGAACGCGTGCTGGCGCTGGGCGGCCGGTTCTACCGCGTCGAGCTGGAGACCGCGCCCGCCGCGGGGGTCGGCCGCCTCCAGGAGGCGGTCACCGCACGGCTGGCGGAGGTGGCCGGCGGGGTCTTCCCGTACTGGACGAAGGGGCAGCGGCAGCGGCTGCACGGCTGGCTGCTGCACCGCGGCTTCGTGCACCGCAGGATCGAGCTGGCCCGCTGGGACGAGACCCGGACGCTCCGCGACTGGCTCCAGGGCCTGGTCAACGCCAGTTATCCGTCCTTCTCCGGCATCGACGAGCACACCGCGCGGTCCGTCTGCGCGGAACTGGCCCGCGCCGCCGCGCTGGGATCGCTCGACACCCGGTGGCCGGGGCGCGCCTGGGTGATCCTGCACCTGTACGAGCCCGTCGACCGCTGCTGTCCGAAGCACCTCCCGTGACCCCTGGAGAGAGTCATGCTGGTCTGGATCAACGGCGCCTTCGGCGCGGGCAAGTCGAGCGTCACGGAGCAGCTGACGCGGATCGTGGAGCGGATCATCGTCTTCGACCCGGAGGAGGCCGGCTTCCATCTGCGTGCCTGGGTGCCGATGCCGGATTCCGGGGACTTCCAGGACCTGGCGTGCTGGCGCGAGGTCGTGGCCCGCTCGTGCGCGGCGTTCGTGCGGCACTATCCGGACCACCTCCTCGTCGTCCCGATGACCGTGGTGAACGACGCGTACCGGCGGGAGATCTTCGACGTCGTCCGCGAGGAGGACGACGGCCTGCTGCACGTCTGGCTGTCGGCCGACCGCGCCCTGCTGACCCGGCGCATCACCGCCCAGGTGATCCATCCGGACGACCCGGTGCGGGACGCGGACGTACGGGCCTGGCGGCTCGGCCGGATCGACGCCGCGCTGGCCTGCGAGGACCGGCTCGGCGCGGACACCCTCGTCCTGCCGACCGACACGGCGAGCCCCCGTCGACTGGCCGAGCGGATCGCGGCCCGCGCCGAAGTCACCGGATGAGGCACCCGGGGATCTTCCGCCGCATATGGGAGGATCGGGCGCTGTGAGGACGCTTCCCGTTCGGCCCACCGCACCCGTCCCTCCCGCTCCCCGATGACCGGCGAGGACGCCGCGCGCGCGATCGACGCGGGCCGGTTACCCGAGGACGTCCTGGCCCTCGTCGACGCCCTCGGCCCCGGCGAGGAGCTGGTGATCACCCGGGACGGCGCGCCGTTCGCCCGGGTCTCCCCCGTCACCAGGACCGTCCTCGTCGGCACCGTCGTCGCCCCGCCGAACGCCCCCGAGGAGGGGTCGCGCCCCCCGGACGGGTCCGTCACGGTCGTCGCCACGGCCATGGAGCTGTCGGACACGGCCCGCACCGCGCTCTCCGACCGGCTGGGCCCCGACTACATCGTCCTCGACATGCGCTCCGCCCCCCGCTCGGCCGACGTCCTGCTGGTCCCCCCGGTCAGCCCGCAGCTGATCGGGTCCCTGCGCTCGTCCTTCCCCGACGCCCGGGTCGTCGTCACCGAGATCGAGGACCCGGAGCTGGGCGTCGACTACCAGGGCCCGGTCCGCCGCCTCCTCGACGCCGGAGCCGAGCTCTACCTCCCCCCGGCCACCCTCCCCCGCCTGGCCGATCAACTGGCCCACGCCCTCACCCACCCCCCGGGCCCCGCCCTGGAATCCCCCGCCGCCCGGGAGATCGGCCCTGCGGAGGACCCCTGAGCCGGGCAGGACCGGGCAGGGCCGTCCGCCGCGCGCGCCCGCCCGCGGTTGCGCAGTATGGACGGGACCGGCGGACGGAGGAGGCGGACGGCATGCAAGCGGCGGAGGACCGGCCCCTGTGTCTGGTGACCGGGGCGACCGGCTACATCGGCGGGCGGCTCGTGCCGGAGCTGCTCGCCGCCGGGTACCGGGTGCGCTGTCTGGCCCGCTCCCCCGGGAAGCTGCGCGACCATCCCTGGGCCGGGGAGGTGGAGGTGGTCCGGGGGGACGTCACCGATCCCGTCACGGCCGGGGCCGCGATGCGGGAGGTCGCCGTGGCCTACTACCTGGTCCACGCGCTCGGCACCGGGCGCGGTTTCGAGTCCACCGACCGTACGGGGGCCCGGGTGTTCGGCGAGCGGGCCGCCGCGGCCGGGGTGCGCCGGATCGTCTACCTCGGCGGGCTGACCCCGGCCGGGGTGCCCGAACGCGAGCTGTCCCCGCATCTGCGCTCCCGGGCCGAGGTCGGGCGCATCCTGCTGGGGAGCGGGGTGCCCACGACGGAGCTGCGGGCCGCCGTGATCATCGGCTCCGGCTCGGCCTCCTTCGAGATGCTGCGCTATCTGACCGAACGGCTCCCGGTGATGGTCACACCGAGCTGGGTCCGCACCCGCATCCAGCCCATCGCCGTCCGGGACGTGCTGCGCCTGCTGGTGAGCGCCGCCGACATGCCCGCCGACGTGAACCGCGCCTTCGACATCGGCGGGCCCGACGTGCTCACGTACCGGGACATGATGCTGCGTTACGCGGCGGTCGCCGGGCTGCCCCGGCGCGTGATCCTGCCGGTGCCGGTGCTCACCCCCGGCCTGTCCAGCCACTGGGTCGGCCTGGTCACCCCGGTACCCTCGTCCATCGCCCGCCCGCTGGCGGAGTCGCTGCGGTACGAGGTGGTGTGCCAGGAGAACGACATCACCCGCTACGCCCCCGACCCGCCCGGCCACCCCATCGGCTTCGACGAGGCGGTGCGGCTGGCCCTCAAGCGCGTACGCGACGCCGAGGTCGCCACCCGCTGGTCCTCCGCCTCGGTCCCCGGAGCCCCCAGCGACCCCCTGCCCACCGACCCCGACTGGGCGGGCGGAAGCCTCTACACCGACCGGCGGGAACGCCTGGTCGACGCCCCGCCGGAGGCCCTGTGGCGGGTCGTCGAGGGTATCGGCGGGGAGAACGGCTGGTACTCCTTCCCCCTGGCCTGGTCCGTCCGGGGCATCGCCGACCGGCTCGTGGGCGGTGTGGGCCTGCGCCGCGGCCGCCGGGACGCGCACCGGTTGCGGGTCGGCGACTCGGTCGACTTCTGGCGGGTGGAGGAGATCGAGCCCGGCCGGCTGCTGCGGCTGCGCGCCGAGATGCGGCTGCCCGGACTGGCCTGGCTGGAACTGTGTACCGACACCGACGAATCCGGCCGCACCCGCTACCGCCAGCGCGCCCTGTTCCACCCGCACGGCCTCCTGGGCCACGCCTACTGGTGGAGCGTCTCCCCCTTCCACGCCGTCGTCTTCGGCGGAATGGCCCGCAACATCGCCCGCACGGCCGAACGGGCCTGACGGCCGGGTGCCCGGTCAGTCGATCGGACCGCCCGAATTCCCGTCCGTTCCCGGTGGAGCATCAGGCGCCACAAAACACCCCGAAAGCCAGCCTTTCCGAATAAACTGAACTCCAGGAATTCCTCCGAAAAAACGGGGAATTAAATCGGCTTGCCATCAGCGAAACTCGTGGATACAGGGCTGCGGCGTAGCCCCGGGCTCATGGTCCGTCTTCTGCTCTAGACTGACAAACACCATCTCAGCGGCCCGCCGGGCTTCCGCTCCACTGCCGTGGAAGTCGTAGGACATGCCCCCACCCGCGCGAGCTACTTCGTGCTGCCTGGGGGCTTCTTCTTGCTGTTCCGTGAATCTGCGGCATCGCTGGCCGACCGCACCCGTCTCGAAGGCCGCCTCGCCGAACTCCTGAAGGAGAACTTCTTCCATAAGCACCGCCATCAGCCCCAGCCGTCGGAAGTGCGCTCCTGGGAACGCAGCATCCCGGCACTCACCAACGTACTGATCGAGGCCGGACTCGGCGAGATCGAGATGTTGTTGGAGTACGGGCTGCCGCTGACCAGCAAGCGCGCGGATGTGGTACTCGCCGGTGTACACCCCGCCACAGGGGATCCGTCGTACGTGGTCGTGGAACTCAAGCAGTGGAGCAACGCTTTCCCCGAAGAGGACGACCCATTGCGGTGCCGCATCGATGCGTACCCCGATCCGGTCCTCAATCCGATCGAACAGGTGCGGAGCTACTGCGACTACCTGATGTCATTCAACGGGGCTCTGGAGCACTTCCCCGATTCGGTCGCGGGCGTGGCGTATCTGCACAACGCCACCGAGTTCGGTGTCGCGGGGCTGCGCGCGGTTCCGGAAGACGGCCTGGGCCGCATGTTCACCGGTGATCAACGTGGTGCCTTCCTCGCCTACCTGCGTTCGAGGCTGGCCCCGAAGCCCGGGGGCGAAGCGGCCGACGCGCTGCTGCAGGGAAAGGTCCGGCCGTCAAGGCAACTGATGGCGGTTGCCGCCGAAGAGGTCCGCGATCGCGAGCAGTTCGTTCTGCTGGACGAGCAGCGGGTTGCCTACGAGACGGTCATGTCCGCCGTCAGAAAGGCCCGGCGGTCCAATCACAAGCAAGTGATCGTGGTGGCGGGCGGGCCCGGCTCCGGCAAGAGCGTGATCGCTCTGTCCCTGCTGGGCGATCTGTACCGGCGCGGGGTCCCCGCGCTGCACGCCACCGGATCGCAGTCGTTCACGAAGACCATGCGCAAGGTCGCGGGCGCTCGGAAGCCCGAGGTCCAACGGCTCTTCCGCTACTTCAACAGCTTCATGGAGGCCGAGCCCAACGACCTGGACGTGCTGGTCTGCGACGAGGCCCACAGGCTGCGCAAGACCTCCGCCAACCGGTACACCAGGGCCGCCCTGCGCACGGGGCGGCCCCAGGTGGCGGAACTGATGGACGCCGCCCGCGTGCCCGTCTTCCTGCTCGACCAGCACCAGGTGGTACGTCCCGGCGAGATGGGCACGGTGCAGGAGATCCGGGATGCCGCCGCCGGACAGGGGTTGGAGTGCACGGTGGTGGAACTCGACAGCCAGTTCCGTTGCGGCGGAAGCGACGCGTACCTGCGCTGGGTGACAAGCCTGCTGGGCCTGGAGGGCGAAGGCCCCTCCGTCTGGGAACCCGATGGCAAGGTGGAGCTGTTGACGACGGACAGCCCTCAGGAGCTCGAGGACTTCCTGATCGCTCAGCGCGCCCGGAACTACGGAGCCCGCATGTCCGCAGGCTACTGCTGGAAGTGGACGACAAAGATCACGCCAGGCATGAACGCGCTACCGCCGGATGTCACCATCGGGGATTGGGCCCGACCGTGGAACCTGTACGGAGACCGCTCCCTTCTCGGCGCGCCGTCCGCCTCGCTCTGGGCCACCGACCCGGCCGGGTTCGGCCAGATCGGATGCGTCTACACGGCGCAGGGCTTCGAGTACGACTGGTCGGGCGTGATCATGGGGCAGGACCTTGTCTGGCGGACCGACCACTGGGTCGTGGACCGCACAGCCTCCAAGGACCCCTCCTTCACCAGGGCCACACCGGACAGCGAAGTCGACAGACTGGTCCGCAACACCTACAAGGTGCTGCTGACACGAGGCATGATCGGAACGATCATCTACTCCACGGACCCCGAGACCCGTGAGAAACTTCGCTCCCTCGTCCCTGCAGCACACTGATTCCGTGGCCGGGTTAATATCGGCGTGCTGCGCACCTTCCCGGAGGGTACGGGCAGTGGTCTGTGCGTCTGCCCCAACCGGCAGCGAGTGACGGATGGTTGTGCCCGTCGTGTGGCGACACTCGACGCGAGCTGTGGATACCCGGTAGGGCGTCCCCCTTCCATTCCATATCTCACTGCTCTGGAGTGGCCATGACTACGGTCGAGTACAAGTCTGCGCGTCGTGACCGGATTCGCGAGATCCTGATCGACATCGCTGTGGGAGTCGTCTCCAACCTTGTGGTGACGGCTCTGGCAACGGTGGCAGGCCTGCTCTTCTGACGCAGGCAGGTGGCGGGCCCGGTGAGCCCGCCACGCACTCCTCGCCGCTCTCCTCAGAACAACCGGAGCTCCCCGCTCGACCTCCGCTTCTTCTTCCTTCGACCGCCCGAACCTCTGCTCGGCCGGGGCAGGTGCGGACTCCGGGCCTCCAGAGGCAATGTCTCCCAGGTGGGCCGCAAGTCGTGGAGCTCAACCTCTCCGACAAGTCCCTTGAGATAGGCCCGCGTTTCGGCGTCCGTGGAGTACAGCACCGTCGCGCGACTGGCCCGGGTCATCAGCACGTGATAGGCGTGACGGACGAGCCGTGCGAACTCCTCGTCGCTGACGCTGCTCGGTCGCACCTTCGGGTCGAACGATCCTGGCCGGTCGACCCGTTTGATCTTCGATCCCTCTTCTTCGCGCTCCTTGCCCCGACGGAAGACCCACTTGTCCCCACGGCGCACCATGTCCTCGCCCATGATCACACCGCACCAGTCCCACTCGAGCCCTTGAGCCGTGTACACGCAACCGATCTGCCCGAGACCGTTCTCGTCGGTCGACCAGGTCTTCGCCGGCGGTACCCGGCCCTCTTCGCACCGACTGTCGCTGTCCGCGTTCCACGGCCGGTGCCATGTGCCGATGCGGACATCAGGCTCCAGTCGCTTCTCCTTTCCGAGCGGCTTCGTCCAGGGCCAGCAGTAGCCTGCGACCATCCGCCCGGAGGCCCCTGCGAGCGCTTCGGTACGGATGGTCCGTTCAAGCTCCTCCGGTGTGTCCGCCACCTCGATGTGCATCAGCCCGTCAGGGCGCCATTCCTCGACAGGCTCATCCGAGACCCCGAGTACAGCTCGCACCCAGCGGATGTAGGCGTCGCTTCCTCCGCAGCGGAACTGCTCCCGAAGGTTGCTCGGGACAAGTCGGGCACCGTACCTCTTTGCCGCGTCCTCGATGAGCGCGACGGTCCCGACCTCGTTGGGACGGACGGACTGACCCTCATCCAGGAAGAAGACGGTGAGACGGGACGCATCGAGGAGCTCGTCCACCTGCGGACCGGTGCCCCAGTCCTCCGGCTTCCAGAAACGGTTCGTGGACCGGTCCCGAAGGCGGTGCGCCTCATCGCAGATCAGCACGTCCAGAGGTGGGTCCGGCGGTGTGACAAAGTTGCTGAAGTAGGTGAACGACTCCTTGAACTCCCGATCGCCGTATCCGACATGCTCCTGAAGCGCGCCGTTGAAGGCCCTGCTGCCACTGGCGTACTTGACGGTCCTTCCCTGCGCCTCCAGCTCCGCCTTGAGCTGGAGGCCGATCGCGCTCTTCCCCGTACCGGCTCCCCCCGTGATCAGAAAGACCACACGTCGGTCGTCCGGGACGAGAGCGGGGCGGGCCGGGTCAGGGAGCACCTTGCTGGCGGCTTCCAGAATCTGGTCGGCGACGCGCTTCTGCTCTCTTCGCAGGGTGAAGACCGTGTCCTCCCCACGGGACCGGATCATGGCGTCGAGCAAGGGCGTGTTGCGCAGGCCCATGCGCTGCATCATCCTCTCGGCCTCGGACCCCGCTCCATCCTCCGCGAAGTTCTTGCGGAGATCGAAAAGCAACTGGTCACGCCGGTCAGCCGTGTACACACGGGCATAGGCACCGGTCGGTGCGTCAAAGTCCACCAGAGGCCGCACCGAATCGTCCGTCGCATTGTGCAGGTACGCAAAGCCGCCGCACGTGAAGTCGATGTTCCCGAGGGGGCCGTGCTCGCTCGTGAACGCCTGGTAATACTCGCGCAACTGGATGGCCGGATGCTTCTTCTCCCCCATTCCCGGCACATGGACCATGTTCGCAGCGGCCCGCTCCACGCGGGTCACCGTGGACCAGCGCTTCAACTCGACCAGTTGCACGGATGGCCCGCCGGCGTCCGGATGCCGACCCACCAGTACGACATCGACGAGCCTGGGGGTGTCGGACCGACCGCCCTCATCGACCGTCACCGCGCATTCGACGATCATCTCCACGTTTCCGCGCCCTGCGGCAACCAGGTCATTCGCCAGACTGACCAGGCTCTCGGCCCACGCGGAACGCTCCGACAAGGAGGCGTCGGCTCCACGGAAGTGCCGCCACCGGGCGGCAAGGTGCGGCACCATCCGTCGACGAGCGTTCAGGGCGAGGAGATCCCGCGCCGACAGTTTCAGCAAAAGCATGGACACGAAGTGATTCCCCCGGGGCACGAGTGATTCGTGCGGGTGGGGGCATGTCCTGTTCGGAAGCCCGTCGGGCCGCAATCGGTTCCGGTGATCCTAGAGAATGGTCTCCTGCGGAAGTACACCGCCACTGCGGTGGCCCGGAACTGCTCATCGACCGGACACAGGCCTTTGGGCCGTTTGCCCGGTCGGGCCGGGCCGTCACACGGCTCCCGCCGTCGCCTCCTGCGGTGCCAGGGGGATCGGGGTGAACATGGGCGGTTCCTGGTCCGGGGTCAGGGCGGTGGGGCCGTAGAGCCAGTCGACGAACGTGTAGTCGTAGGTGTCGCGGGACCGCAGCAGGGCGTTGCGCTGTTCGCGCGGGGTGCCGTCGAGGTGCCACAGCTCGCCCCACGCGCGGGAGGTGGTCAGTACGCGGCGGCAGTGCTCCGGGCGGACCGCCTCGTAGGCGGCGAAGACGGTGTCCCAGTCGACCGTGCCGTCGGCGGAGCGGTTGCGGGCGACGTGCTCGCCCAGGACCCAGCCGTCCTCGATCGCCATGACCGCGCCCTGGGCGATGTACTGGAGCGGCGGGTGCGCGGAGTCGCCGAGCAGTGCGATCCGGCCGTGGACCCAGTTCATGACCGGGTCCCGGTCGAACATCCGCCACCACTTCTCCCGCCACATGAACGGCAGGCCGTCCTGGACGAAGTCGCAGGTCCCGACGAAGGCGGCGTCGAGTTCGTCGGGGGTGCCCCAGTCCTCCCGCCCGGCCAGTGCCTTGGGCGATTCGAAGACGGCGACCTGGTTGAGCAGCTCCCCGCCGCGCAGGCCATAGTGGACGAAGTGGCAGGCGGGGCCGACGTGCACCACGACCTCGCTGAGGTCGAGGGAGCGTACGCGCGGCTGGTCGGCGGGGACGGTGCCCCGGTAGGCGACGTACGCGGAGGAGACCGGCTCGTCGTCGACGAGCAGCTTGCGGGCGACGGAGTTCAGCCCGTCGGCCGCGATCACGACACCGGCCTCGTGCCGCTCGCCCGAGGCGAGGGTCGCGCGGGCGCCGCCGTCGGTGTTCTCGTACGAGACCACCTCCGCGTCGGTGACCAGCTCGACGCCCGCCCGTTCGCAGGCGCGCAGGAGCAGGCCGTGCAGGTCGCTGCGGTGGATGACGAGGTACGGGTAGCCGTAGCGCTTCTCCAGGTCCCGCAGGTCGAGCCGGGTCAGCTCGTCGCCGTCGACGGCGTCGCGCATGACCATGGCGTCCGGGACGACGCCGAGGCTCCTGGCCTCGGCGAGAAGGCCGTAGTCGTCGAGGATCCGGGTGCAATTGGGTGCGAGCTGGATGCCCGCGCCGACCTCGCCGAAGGCCGGGGCGCGCTCCAGCAGGCGGACGGCCAGGCCCTGGCGGGTCAGCGAGAGCGCGGCGCCGAGGCCGCCGAGGCCGCCGCCGACGACGATCACATCGGGTTCGGAGTGGGACATGGTTCGACTCCTCAGAGCCACGGGCCGAGCGCGGGGGCGTCGGCGAGCGAGTGCGGGCGGCCGGACAGCCAGGCGGCGATCTCCGGCAGCGGTCCTTCGGGCAGGCCGGCCAGTCCGCGCCGGTCGCGGATCTCGTCGGCCAGCGCGGTGAGGAAGCCGTCCGGCAGGTCGGTGAAGACGGTGCCGGTGGCGAGGTCGACGGCGTGGACGCAGACCTCCCGGGCCCGCATCCAGGGCAGTTCGGTGGCGGGGACGGTGCGGCCCTGGGCGGTGACGACCGGGTGCTGCCACTGCTCGTCGGCGAGGGCGTCGAGCCCCTCGGCGAGCCGTTGCGCGGAGGCGGTCAGCCAGGACCGCAGCTCGTCGGCGGAGAGGGACGGGCCCCTGGCGATGCCCTCGGCGCGGGCCTCGGCGGAGGCGTACATGGGCGTCTCCTCCCCGGTGGCCGCCCAGTGGACGAGGTTGCCCAGGGCGTCGGCGTTCGCGGCGACATGGGCGGCGAGGTGGCCCCGCGTCCAGCCGGGCAGGGCGCTGTCGGCCCGGAATCCGGCCTCGTCGAGGTCCGCGACGGCGCCGAGGACCAGCTCCGTGCCCGCGCGGGCCCAGGCGCGCGCGTCGGCCACGGTCCGTGCGGGGGCCGTCATGCCTCGACCACCTTGTTGGTGCAGGCGCCCAGGCCGGAGATCTCGGTGACGACGCTCTGGCCCGGCAGCAGGAAGACCTTCGGGTCGCGGGCGTTGCCCACCCCGGCGGGGGTGCCGGTGGCGATGATGTCGCCGGGGCGCAGTGTGATCACGGTGGAGATGTACTGGACCAGGAAGACCGGGTCGAACAGCAGGGTTCCGGTGTCGTCGTGCTGCATGGTCCGGCCGTCGACGGTCGTCCGTACCTCCAGCGAGGGGCGGACGCCGCCGACCTCGTCGGGGGTGACGACGTAGGGGCCGACCGGGGTGGAGGAGTCCCAGATCTTGCCCTGGGTCCACTCGATGGTGCGGAACTGCCAGTCGCGGGCCGAGATGTCGTTCATGACGGTGAAGCCGGCGATGGCGTCGGCGGCCTGCCGCTCGTCGGCGCGGCGTACCGTCCCGCCGATCACGAGGGCCAGTTCGACCTCCCAGTCGAGCGCGTCGGTCTCGGCCGGCTTGACGATGTCGTCACCGGCGCCGATCAGGGTGTCGGCGAACTTCGGGAAGAGGGTCGGGTGGGCGGGCAGTTCCCGGCCCATCTCCTTGATGTGGTTGGTGTAGTTGTGCCCCACGCAGATGATCTTGGAGGGGTTGGGGACGACCGGCGCGAAGTCGGCGCCCGCCACGGGGTACGTGGGGCCGGTCGCGGCGGCCGCGGCGGTCCGCCAGTCGGTCTCGGCGAGGAGTGCGCCCAGGTCGGGGTGGCCGAGGTCGACCAGGTGGTCGCCGTCGAGGCGGACCGCGCGGGTGCCGTCGGTGGTGCGGATGGTGGCGAGCTTCATGGTCAGGCGTCCTTCTGGGTGCGGTCGAGCTTGAGCGCCTCGAAGACGGGCGCGTCGGAGAAGCGGAAGAGGTCGAGGGAGCCCTCGTCGGAGTCGGTCGTACCGGCCTCGGACCTGGCGGTGAACGGTTCCCAGGACGGGACGGCGAACAGGTCGCCGCGGGTCACCGTCCAGGACTTCCCGCCGACGGTCACCACGCCGGAGCCGTCGAAGACCTGGTACACCGACGAGCCGGTCTCGCGCACCGGCGCGGTCTCGGCGCCGCGGGCGACGCGGTGGAACTCGGCGCGGAGCGTGGGCAGTACGTCGGATCCGTCATGCGGGTTGGTGTAGCGGACCGCGGCGTGGCCGGGCTCCACGGTGGCGCCGAACCCCTCGCGTTCCAGCAGGAGTTGGTCGCGCAGGGCGGCGTTGGTGTGTTCCCACTTGTACGAGAGCAGCGGGCTGCCCGGCGTGGTCGGGGCGGCCGCGAGCGGGCGCAGGCCGGGGTGGCCCCACAGGCGCTCGGAGCGTGACCGCTCAGGGGTGATCCGCTCGGCCTCGCCGATCACGTCGCGGCCGAACTCGAAGAACTGCGCCTCGGTGAGGTACTGGAAGGGGATGTCCAGGCCGTCGATCCAGGCCATCGGTTCGGTGGTCGCGTTGTGGTGGGCGTGCCAGTTCCAGCCGGCCTGCGGGAGGAAGTCGCCGCGGTTCATCGGCACCGGGTCGCCGCCGACGACCGTCCACACGCCCGAGCCCTCGACGACGAAGCGGAAGGCGTGCTGGGTGTGCCGGTGCTCGGGGGCGTCCTCGCCGGGCATGAGGTACTGGATCGCCGCCCACAGGGTCGGGGTGGCGAAGGGCCGGCCGCCGAGCGAGGGGTTGGCCAGCGCGATGGCCCGGCGTTCGCCGCCCCGGCCGACGGGGACCAGGTCCCCGGCCCGGGACGCCAGCTCCCGCAGCCGCTCCCAGCGCCACAGGTGCGGCACGGCGCGCGAACGCGGGTGGGACGGCATCAGGTCGCCGATCTCGGTCCACAGCGGGACGAGGAGTTCCTGTTCGAAGCCCCGGTAGAGCTCTTCGAGGGCCGGGGTGACCTCCGGCTGACCCTCTGCGGCGACAGCCTGGAGCCGGACCGGGGAACCCGTGGCGGTGTCTTGGGCGATGGAGATCTCAGTCACGGGCTCAGCCTGCGCGGCGTCTGGTGAGAGAACATGGAGATTCTGGAGAGCAGAATCAGAGGACCGTCATGGACAAACCGCTGAAGACACCGCCGCCCTATCCGATCGCCAGCGTGGACCACGCGCTGCGCGCCGCCGCAATCCTCCAGCTGGAGGGCGGGGCGACCGTCTCGCAGATCGCCGAACGGCTGGGCGTGGCCCGGTCCACCGCCCACCGGGTCCTGGCGATGCTGGTCTACCGGGACTTCGCGGTGCAGGACGAGGACCGCCTCTACCGGGCGGGGCCGGTGCTGGAGCTCGCCGCGCACTCCCAGTCGCTGGTCTCACGGCTGCGCACGGCTGCCATGCCCCATCTCCACCAGGTCGTGGACCTGCTCGGCGAGACCGCGAACCTGACGGTGCGCACCGGGGGCACGGTCCGGTTCATCGCCAGCGTCGAGTGCCGGCAGGCCCTGCGGGTCGGCTCCCGGGAGGGCATGGTGTTCCCGGCGCACCGCACCACGGCGGGGCTGCTCCTGCTCGCCGACCTCTCCGACGAGGAGCTGGACGAGGTGTACACGACCGGGCCGCAGCACGACCGTCCGGCGGACGGACCGGACCCGGCCCGGCTGCGTGCGGAGCTGAGACGGCTGCGGCGCAACGGGTTCGCGGTGAACCGGGAACGCTCCGAGCGGGGCCTGATCGCCGTCGGCGTGCCGGTCCGCGACCGGGAGGGCAGCGCGCTGGCCGGTCTGTCGGTGTCGATGCCCAGTGTGCGCTACGACCCCCATCGGCTTCCGTCCCTGGTCACGGCCCTGAACGCCACGGCGCGCGCCCTGGAGGAGGACCTCGCCGAGCATCGGTGACCGGGCGGGGGCGCGGCCCTCGGGCGGTCAGGCCCGCAGCCCCTCCGCGAACGACTCGCCGAGGGCCGCGACCGCGTCGGTCAGCAGTTCCATCGCGTCGGCCATCGAGCGGGACGGGTCCGCCTGCCAGGCGACGAAGGCCCCGTCGAAGCCCGCGATGGCGAAGTAGTCCAGCCGGTCGGCCACGGCCTGTGCGGTCTTTGCCCCGTACACGGCGAACGAGTCGGCGAGCATGCGGTTCATGTGCGCGCGGCCGTCCCACCGCACCCGGTCGAGGATCCGGTCGATCTCCGCGGCCTCCGCGGCCTCGCCCGCCTCGGCGTTCATCAGCAGGATCAGGTGCAGCCGCAGGAAATCCGGGTTGGCGAGAAACACCTCCCCGGTGCGCTGGAGGTACCACCCCAGCCGCTCCCGTACGCTCCCCTGGCGCGGCGGGTTCTCCTGCGCCCGGGCCATGCCCTGGAAGAAGGCGTGGGCACCGTGCTCCATCACCGCGGAGAGCAGCCCGGCCTTGGACCGGAAGTGGTGGTAGACCGCGCTCTTGGGGAGCCCCGATTCCCGGCTGAGCTCCGACAACGTGGTCGCCGCGTAGCCGCGCTCGGCCATCAGGCGGGACGCGACCTCGAGTATCTCTTCCCGGGAGCGCCGCCCTCTGCGGTTGCCGGTCATGTCGCGCCTGGGGTCCACGCGCTGAAGCATACCCGCGCTCGACCGGGTGGATTTTAGGTGTCCGGCGCCCGAACAGCGGCTGATTCTGCTCTGCGGAATCCGGCTTGCACCCTCTTGACCGGCTTTTTTCAGCCGTGTGACAGTCCCCACTATTGGACTGAACGACCGGTCCAAAACTTGGGACGACCGGCAAGGAGGCCGCCATGCCCCAGAACTTCGACGCGGACGTCGCCGTCATCGGCTACGGGCCCACGGGCGTCGTCGGTGCTCTGTCCCTCGCCCAGCAGGGCGCGCGAGTGATCGCCTTCGAACGGGACAAGGAGATCTACCCCCGGGCCCGGGCGGTCACGGTCAACGACTGGACCATGCGGATCTTCCAGAGCCTGGGCATCGGCGAGCGCATCGGAAAGGTCATCGACCCGCAGCGGGCGCTGCGCTGGGTGACGTACGACGGCCACGAGGTGATGCGCATCGAGCATCCGCCGTCGGCGCTCGGGGCGGGGCCCCGCTTCTACAACATCTACCAGCCGGTCATGGAGGCCGAGCTGCGCTCCTGCGCGCAGGAGCGCGGGGACTCGGTCCAGGTCCGCTACGGCGCCGAGGTGACCGGGATCGAGCAGGACGGCTCCGGGGTCACGGTCACCACCACCGACACGGCCACCGGCGAGGTCCACCGGTACCGGACCCGGTACGCGATCGCCGCGGACGGCGGGAGCAGCCCGGCCCGGCAGAGCCTGGGCATCCCGCTGGACGGCGACACCAACGAGATGACCTGGGTGGTCATCGACTGCCGGGTCAAGCGCTGGTGGCCCGACCGCGACTTCCTCACCTTCTGGACGGACGCGGAGCGGCCGGTCGTCGACATCGCGCTGTCGGCCGGCAACCACCGCTGGGAGATCCCGCTCAAGCCGCACGAGACCGAGGCCGACTTCCCGACCAGCGCCGAGGTGTGGCCCCTCCTCAAGGCGCTGGGGGTGAGCGAGGACGACGTCGAGATCCACCAGCACGCCTTCTACCGCCACCATGTGCGGTCGGCGCGGACCTGGCGCTCCGGCCGGGTCTTCCTGGCCGGTGACGCCGCGCACCTGATGCCGCCGTGGGCCGGGGCCGGGATGCAGACCGGGATGCGCGACGCGCACAACCTGGGCTGGAAGCTCGGCCGGGTGCTGGCCGGGGAGCTGGACGAGTCCTGGCTCGACACCTACGAGGCCGAGCGCCGCCCCAACGCCGACTTCTACACCGGGCTGGCCGTGCGGCTCGGCCGGGTGATCAGGCAGGAGGCGTCCGAGGAGGAGCAGGCCGCCCTCTCCGCGCCGCCGTCCGAGGCGCTCGTCACCCCCTTCGAGCCGCCGCTGACCGCGCCGCCGGTGCTGGCGGCCGGCTGGCTGCGCGGCCCGCTCGGCGACGCCAGCATCGTCGGCCGGATGGTGCCGCAGCCGGTGGTCGGCGACACCGTCGGCCGGATGGCCCGCCTGGACGAGCTGCTCGGCGACGCCTTCGTCCTGCTGGGCGACGACGTCGACCCCTCGACCCTGCTGACCGGGCCGGAGCGCGCCCAGTGGGACGCGCTCGGTGCCCGCTATCTCGCGGTCCGCCCGCAGAGCGCCTACACCCAGGGGCCCGACGAGCTCGTCGACCTGGAAGGCGTGCTCGGTCCGTGGCTGCGCCGGTACGGCGTACGCGCGGTGGCCCTGCGCCCCGACCGTTTCGTGGCGGCCGCCGACACCAGCGGCCTCGCCGTCCCCGCCTGACCGCCGTCCACCACCCTTCAGAAGGAGGAACCTCCCATGAGCGGAGTCAAGGAACTCGCCTACGTGGTCTACGAGGTCGGCGACCTCACCGACTGGGAACGCTTCGGGGTCGAGCTGCTCGGCATGCAGCTCGGCGAACGGGGCGAGGACTGGTTCGGCCTGCGTTTGGACGAGAAGGCGCACCGCTGGATCGTCACCCGGGGGCCGGCCGACGACCTGGCCGCCAGCGGGTACGAGGTCGAGGACGGCGGCGAACTCGACGCGCTGGTCGAGCGGTTGCGGGCGGCCGGCGTCCGGGTCGACGAGGGGGACGCGGCGCTCGCCGCGGCCCGCCGGGTGGACCGGATCTTCACCACCACCGACCCGATGGGCAACCGCGTCGAGCTGGTCACCGGCCTCGCCGACGCCGACACCCCGTTCGCCTCCGCGTCGCTGCTCGGCGACTTCGTCACCGGGCCCGGCGGCGCCGGACACCAGGTTCTGCTGGCCCGCGGGGTGAGCCGTGAGGAGTACCTGGGCTTCTACCAGGACCTGCTCGGCTTCCGGATCAGCGACATCATCGTCGAGGAGCTGGCCCCCGGTGTCGTCGCCGACCTGATCTTCCTGCACTGCAACGGCCGCCACCACAGTGTCGCGTTCGGCGACATGCCGTCCCCCAAGCGCACCCACCACTTCATGGTCGAGGTCACCGACATCCGGGACGTGGGCCTGGCCTACGACCGGTGCATGGACGCCAAGCAGCCGTTCGAGATGACGTTGGGGATGCACCCCAACGACCACATGTTCAGCTTCTACGTCCTCACCCCCTCCGGCTTCTCCGTCGAGTACGGCTGGGGCGGGCTCATCATCGACGACGCCACCTGGCAGGTGCGCACCCTGGACCGGCTGCACAGCTGGGGCCACCGCCCGCCGGGCGTGGTGGCCGAGCTGCTGGCCGCCGCGCCGTCCCCGCTGGACACCGAAGGAGGAGAGAGCTGATGGCACTCGACAAGGAACAGATCACCCGGACGGTCCGGACCCGCGACTGGACGCTGCGCTACTACGAGGCCGGCTCCGGCCACCCGCTGGTGCTGCTGCACGGCAGCGGCCCGGGGGCGACCGGCTGGAGCAACTTCAGCGGCAACATCGAGGCGCTCGCCGAGCACTTCCACGTGTACGCGGTCGACATGCCCGGCTGGGGCGAATCGGACGCGGCCACGGTCGAGCAGCTCGACCACGTCGACGCCGCGATCCAGTTCCTCGACGCGCTGGACATCCCCCGCGCCGCCTTCGTGGGGAACTCCATGGGCGGCCAGACCTCGCTCCGGCTGGCCACCGAGCACCCGGACCGGATCAGCCACCTGGTGACCATGGGCCCGCCGGTCGGGCGCATCCCCAACCTGTTCGCCGCCGGTGACGGCCCGTCCGAGGGGCTGAAGGTCCTCATCGAGGCGTACCGGGACGCGAGCCCGGAGAACATGCGCCGGCTCGTCGAGATCATGTGCTACGACAAGGCGCGCTTCGCGACCCCCGAGCTGTGCGAGGCCCGCTCCCGGGCGGCCCTCGCCCGCCCCGAGCACCTCTCCAACTACGTGGCGGGCCTCCCGAAGGGTGCTCCCCTGCCCCGCTGGGTGGACCCGGCCCGGCTGAGCGGCATCACGGTACCCACCCTGCTCATCCACGGCCGCGACGACCGGGTGGTCCCCTTCGAGAACTCCCTGTTCCTCCTGGCGAACATCCCGGACTCCCGCCTCGTCCTGCTCAACCGCTGCGGCCACTGGGCGATGATCGAGCACGCCGAGGAGTTCAACCGCCTGGTCATCGACTTCGTCCGGGGAAACCCCGTCGAGTCCTGACCGGCCGTCACGGCCCCGGGGGGCCCGACCGCCGGGCGCCGCCCGCCTTTCGCGCGTCCGACCCTGCGGAAAACCGCAGGGTCGGACGTACGGGAAGCACCACCGGAGCGGGCGGCAACCCGCATACCGGTACGGAGCGGCGATTTCTAGTTTCGAGGGAGAACAGGGAGAACGACGGGGCAACCGCCCCGCCTCCCCTCCGACTTGGAGTCCCTCATGCACCTCACGATCCTGGCGCTCGCCCAGCAGCCCACGGACGGCTTCGCCGGCTGGGCCGCCGGTCTCGTCGACACACTGGGCGGCCCGGGAGCCGGTCTGGCCATCGCCCTGGAGAACCTCTTCCCGCCGCTGCCCAGCGAGGTCATCCTGCCGCTGACCGGCTTCGCCGCCGGTCAGGGCGTACTGAGCCTGGTCTCGGCACTGTTCTGGACGACGCTCGGCTCCGTGGTCGGGGCGGTGGCGCTCTACTGGATCGGGATGCTCTTCGGCCGGGAGCGGATGCACGCGATCTGGGGAAAGCTGCCGCTGGTGAACGCGTCGGACCTGGTCCGTACCGAGGAGTGGTTCGCCCGGCACGGCACCAAGGCGGTCTTTCTCGGCAGGATGGTGCCGATCTTCCGGAGCCTGATCTCGGTACCGGCGGGCGTCGAGCGGATGCCCATGCCCGTGTTCCTCATGCTCACCACACTCGGCAGCCTCGTCTGGAACAGCGTCCTCGTCATGGCCGGCTACTGGCTGGGCGACCAGTGGGATGTCGTGGAGACCTACGTCGGCATCCTGTCGAAGATCGTCGCGGCCCTCGTCCTCGTCGCCGTCGCCACCTACCTGGCGGTCCGGCTGCGCAGCCGCGGCCAGGCCCGGCACCGCCGCGCCTCGTGACCCCCGGCTCCCGCCCGAACGGCACGGTCCCCCTCCCCGTGCCGCCCGGACGATCTTGCCCGGTCCGCACGGGCGCACTAGCCTCGGGCCCCGTGCAAGGGGATCTGGGGGGCACCGCGTCCGACCGGCCGTGGCCCGAGCCCGCCGGGAACAACTCCGTTGAGGACGGCTGCATTGGGGACGGCTCCGTTGGGGACGGGACCATCACGCGTACGACCGTTCCGTCCTGGCCCCGACGCGGCCTGGGGAGCCTCGTCGGCAGCGTGACCGCCCTGGTCGGCGCCCTGTACTTCCTCGTCGTCGGAACGGCCCTCGGCCCGTTCCTCCTCTGGCCGCACACCCGGCCGAGTGCCCTGGAGATCCTGATGACCGGCGCCCGGCGCCTGGCCGCCTTCGAACGGGTCCGGCGCTCCGACTTCTTCGGCGACCTCTTCCCCGAGCACTACACGGCTTCCGACCAGAAAATCCTGCGTTACCTCGCGATCCGCGTCTGCACGGGCCTGCTCCACATGGTGGTCGTCGGACTCCTCGTCTTCGGGGCCGTCCTGGCAGGTCTCCTGGCCGGCGGTGTCGTCCGGGGCACCCTCGACTGGGACGAGCTGCTCACCCAGGTCCTGCTCGGCGGCGTCCTGCTCTTCCTCGATGTCCAGGGCCTGCACTCACTCGCCGCGCTCGACGCCCGGATCACCCGGGAGTGCTTCGGTCCCTCCGAGCGGGAACTGCTCCGACGCCGCATCGACGAACTCGCCGCCAGCCGGGCCGCGGTCGTCGCCGCAGTCGACACCGAGCGGCGGCGCATCGAGCGGGACCTGCACGACGGGATGCAGCAGCGACTGGTGGCGCTCGGCATGCTGATCGGCCGGGCGCGCCGGGGCCGCGACCCCGAGCAGACCGCCGCGCTGCTGCTCCAGGCGCACGAGGAGTCCCGGAACGTACTGACCGAACTGCGCGAGGTCGCCTGGCGGGTGTATCCGTCGGCGCTGGACAGCCTCGGGCTCGAAGAGGCGATCGGCGGCGTCGCCGAACGGTGCGGCATTCCGCTGCGGACCCGCTTCGACGTCGGCGGTCCGCTGCCCCGGCCGGTCGAGACCGCCGCCTACTTCGTGGTGTCGGAGTCCGTGACGAACGCGGCGAAACATTCCCGCGCCTCGGCGATCTCGGTGGCGGTGACCCTCGACGGCGCGCTGCTCACCGTACGGGTCGAGGACGACGGCACCGGCGGCGCGGACGAATCCGGCAGCGGCCTCACCGGGCTGCGCAGCCGGGTGGCCGCCCTCGACGGCACCCTGCACCTCCACAGCCCCCTCGGGGGACCGACCACCATCACCGCGGAGCTCCCATGCGCGTAATCCTGGCCGAGGACTCGACCCTGCTGCGCGAGGGCCTGGTCAGGCTGCTCGCCGAGGAGGGCCACGAGGTCCTGGCGGCGCTGGGCGACGCGGTGACCCTGCTCAAGGAGGTCGAGGAACAGCGCCCGGACATCGTCGTCGCCGACATCCGGATGCCCCCGACCCACACCGACGAGGGACTACGGGCGGCCGTCGAGATCCGGGAGCGCTTCCCCGGGACCGGGGTGCTCGTCCTTTCCCAGTACGTCGAACGCAACTACGCCGCCAAGCTGCTCGCGTCCAACGCCGAACGGGTCGGCTACCTCCTCAAGGACCGGGTGGCACAGGTCGAGGAGTTCCTCGACGCCCTCGACCGCATCCACGCCGGCAAAGCGGCGATCGACCCGGAAGTCGTACGGCAACTGGTCGTCCGGACCACCCACGGCGACCCACTGGCACGACTGACCCCCCGGGAACGCACGGTCCTGGAGGCCCTCGCCCAGGGCCACACGAACACCGCCATCGCCCAGAAGCTGCACCTCTCGCTCAGCTCGGTGGAGAAGAACCTCAACTCCGTCTTCGACAAACTGGACCTGTCCCGCACGACCGGCTACAGCAGACGCATCCTGGCCGTGCTCCGCTACCTGGAGTCGTAGCCGAACCGCTGGTCCGGCCTGGGCCACCCCAGCGGCGGCGGCGGTGGAAGTGGCCGCGACACGCCCCAGTGACCCCACCGTCCCCGTGCGGCTTCCTCGTCTTCTCTCCTCACCCACGCACACGGAGCCCACGACACCATCCGTCAGCGCGCGTGGATGAGCTCATCGAGCGGGAGCGATGCTGAGAAGCCCGCATCCGTATGCCTTGCCCCGCCCGATGCCCGTGGCGAGCTTCTCGCGAAGCAGCTCGGCGTCGAGGACTCGGGCCGTCCCGTCGAATTGTGTGCGGGCATGCTGGATGCGCTGCTTCGCGGCGGTCCCTTTGAAGCCCTGGAGGCCTCGCACCATGGCGAGCGGGTGGGCGTTGATGTGCAACGGCTCCAACCCGCCTGCGTTGGACTGCCGTTCCCACCATTCAACAGCGGCGTTGCCGCTCAGGGCCACGACCGGTGGAAGCCCATAGACTTCCCGAGAAGTGGCCCCGGGCTTGCGCACCGGGTTGGCCACGCAACGGTAGTTGACGACCATCCCCTTGTGCAGGTTCGACAACAAAGCATCGAGAGAGCGGGTTTCAACGCTGCCGTAGGCTTCCGGCAGGCGCGAGGAGTCGGGTTCTACGTGGCTCTGCAGGAGGATTCGCGGTCCGAGTGGACCTTCCTCAGCACGGAACAGAACTCCGAATGCGGCCCTGGCCGGGCCTTCGACTCCGTCGGGAAACATCTGCAGCATTCGCCGGTGCAGCCGGATGCCCTGATCGCTGCCGCCGAGGTCCCTCCGGGCCTCGCGAGAACTGGGCGAGGGCACGATGCGGGTCAACCACAAAGTCACCGGGCGTTCCTCTCCGGCTTGACGGCACAGGTGTCGATGTAGGTGCGGAGTTTTTCGAGGTAGCCGACACCGAAGCCTTCATACGCGGCATCCGGCAACTGCACAGCACGCCGGTACAGCGGCCGGGGGCGGTACCGGCGTTCCAGCGGTGCGAACGACAGTGGCTCGTCGGTGACTTCGCCGCTGTGGTGATCGCCATCGTTCCTGTCCGGGGCGTCGGAGTCCACGGGGAGCACACCGAGCGGCCTGTCGCTGTAGAAGTCGGTCGGCTGTGGGCCGCGGCGCGGCCTCTTGGCTGCGAGCGGGAGCCGCACGAGGTGGTGCAACGGGTCTTCTACGATTCCCAGCAGGATCGGGCCTTCCGGCGGGCAGGACCGTCGGCCGAGGAAGAGGGGCCAGTGCGGGTCGCGCAGGGCAGCAGCGCACAAGTCGAGCAGCGCCGCGTCGTCGGAGGTGAGCGCGATGGTGAAGGCCGCGTCAGCCAGGTACTGGCGTTTGGATACCAGAGTGCCCTTACCCTCCGGTCGGCGTTTCCCGTCGACAGTGATCACTGTTTCGTCGGCGGCCAGCCCACCGCCTACGGTGTGGAAGTCGGATAGCACAACACCGGGACGGTCGACCCGTACCGTCATCGACAGGGTCGTGAGGTCGTCCAGGGCCGCCTCGCGCTCCCTGCCGAGAGCTGCGGCCAGCATGCCCACGACGCCGGACCGAGTGGGGAATCTGGCGGTGTCACGCCACAGGTATTTGCTGTGCGTGCCCCAGGACTGCAGCGGGCCTGCCAGGCGCAACAGCATCCCGCGGGCGTGTTCTTCGGTCACTGCGGAGCCTCGGCGAGCGCCACGTCGACGGCCGTGGTGACGAGAGCCTCGAAGGACGAATGGCGTTCTCCCAGATGCTCCAGCTTGTCGAAGTGGAGGGAGGCGTGCGCCGTGTGCAGAACGCGGTCCGGGCCGAGAAGAGTGTTTGCGGCCTTGGAGTAGGCGTCGATGCTTTCCACGGAGCGCACGACGTAGCCGCCGTGTTGAGCGGACCGTACGGGTTCCTCGAAGGCCGCGGCGAAGGACAAGGGCCGGTCGGAGCGGACCGCCACGTGGACCAGGTGCGGGAGTGAGTGCGGGGCCGTGGAGTTCTTCTTGGCCTGCGGCAGTGACTCGATGAAGGAGAGCAGGAACTGGCCGGCGAGTTCGCGGGCGGCGTGGACGGCGATGTCGTTGTCGTCGCTCAGGTTCTTGGTGAGTTCCCGTAGGTCGACCGTGGCGAACCGGTACAGGGTTCCCGTGCTGAATTCCGCAGTGCCCATGTGGCCGCTGCCGGTCTCATCACCCTTCGTCGCGGTGACATCGTCGACGGCTGCGAAGTAGTCGAGTTCGACCTCGGTGGCGTGGGTGGTGAAGGCGTGCGCGACCTGGACGGCACCGTCGACACCAGCCTGGTCGACCTCGGCGAGCATGCGGCCGAAGAGGTTGATGACCCCGTTCCTCCTGATGAGGATCTTGTCGATCTTCCCCTTCAGGACGCTCTCGGGCTTCGCCTTCCCTTTTCCGGTGAAGTCGTCCGTGAGGGCTTCCTTGTGGGCTTCGGCGATGTCTGCGAGTTCCTCGACGGCGTCTTCGGGGAGATAGACGAGCGCATTGGTCAGGACCTTGTTCGTGATGGGCTGCTTGTCCCTCCCCTTGGCCACCTCCCACTTGATGCTGCTCCCAGCCGCTACGTGCGCACCGGCACGTTCGGCAAGCGCCTCCTCCCACCCACGGTCGCGGAGCACCTCGGTGACTCGCTCACCGACGCGGCGTGTGCGCAGCGCCTTGTCACCGAGCGCGTCCTGGAAGTGCTCACGGATGGCCCGTTTCCAGGACTGACTGGAGATGCGGGTGCGCAGGGCATCCCCGTAGATCATGGTCTTCACCGAGTTGGTGTCGTCCCGGTTCAGGTTCGCGTAGGGAACGGGCTGGACGATGTGGATGTCGAGGAAGCGTGGCTCGATGTCCATCAGGGGTCTCCTTGGGGTGAGCGGGTCAGTCCCGGTCGGCATGGGCGGTGATCCGGTAGAAGTCCTGCAGCCAGCGGCGACTGATACGCCCTGATCCATGCGGCCAGTTGACGAGGTCCGCCAGCAACTGCCCCCAATCGATCGGGGCATCGGTGGTGCGCACCCGATTCACCGCGGAAGGAAGGTGGAGGTGGATGCCTCGGAGACTCTGCCGCGCCAGCAGGTTGATGCTGTTCTCTGCGGCGCTCATCCTCATGGAGGCACCCTTCGCGATGGCTGCTTGCCCCAAAGTGGCGCCGAACGAGGATCCGTACGAGGTCCGCTCCGACGGAGCGGCCTCCTCGTCCGGCTCTCCGCCCTCCTGGGGAACCTGCTCCCCTTGTTCGTCCGCGGTGCCTTCGTCGGCTTCCTGGCCGGGCGCGAAGGCGTGTCGGGGCTGGGCCGCGATCAGCGAGGCCACCGTGTAGTAGGCCTGCGCCGTTCTGTCATCGCACTCCTCCGGCAGGCGCGGCGTCAGCAGCCGGTGCATGGCACGGGCTCGCGGGTCATCCAAATCTCGGCGCAGACCAGCACGCAGGGCCGAACGGGCACCGGGGTCCACACGGCACAAGCGTTCGATGCTCATGGTGAAGGCGGTGTACGAGGCGCGAATCCGCTGGTGCTTGCTCGCATCAGGGGCGTGGAAGGTCACTGACTGTCCTCGGGTCGGTGGGCGCCGGTCACGACTTCTTGGCCGCCCTTTTCGTCTTCGGTTGCTCCATCGCCTTGCGCGGGTCCTTCAGGGCGGCGAGGATGATCGCCTTCGCCCTGGCAACGGCCTTCGCGCCCCGAGGTGTGCGTGTCACGGAATCGGTCACTGCCTCGTACGCATCGAGTGCGTGGCGCCCGAAGGCCCGGCACGCGGCCTCGAAGTCGAAGGTGGAGTCCACCGCACAGTCGGATCGGTTCAACTGCCTGAACCTGGACCAGAACTCGTCCTCCGCGGACGGCCAGTACCGTGCCGCGACCGCGTCCAGCCAAGCCCCCGGATCGTTCTTCTTGTCATCCGTGTACTTCAGCCAGGCTTCCTTCGTGGCCTGCTCCAGCCGGCCCCCGAAGAGCTCACCGAGCTCGCGGAGCTGACGGACAGGCCGGTCGCTGCTCACCACCTCTTCCTCCACTCGGGAAAGGAGTACCGGGGTCGTGGAGTCGACATACTGATGATTGGCCGACTGACTGGCGTCCTGTTCGAAGCCGAGCGCCCGCACACGCAAGTACTCGCTGACGTCGAATGCGTGGTCCATGACCTTCGGCTGGATGGGGCTCTCGTCGTCCAGCTGTTTGAGCAGGAGGGCGTCGAGGTCCCGCCAGAGGGAACGGGAGGCGCGCGCGAGCCGGGGGGAGGTTTCTCCGTCCTTGCCGATGTCCCAGATCAGGAAGTCGTCTTCCGGCCGGATGCGCTCGGCGTTGTAGGCCCAGGTGATGTATGCGTCGGCGGTGTGCTCACCGTCCTCGGCGGGGACGAGACAGAGAGCGTGTTGTGAACAGGCGGTGAGCCGCGAGCAGGGGCCCTGCGGCTCGGGCATCGGCTTGAGGGGGTCCGGGAGGTCCTCACGCTCCCACGGACACAGGTCGGTCTGCCGGCTGACGTCGCCATCCGGCGGAGTCAGACCTGCCAGCAGTGTCAGGAGGAGGTTGTCGCACTCCGGGTGATAAGACAGCGCGGCTCGCAGCGGTGACGCCTTCGCGTAGTGGTGGCTCACGTTGTCGACCGCACGCCTGGAGAGTCCCCCGGGGGCTCCCCAGTAGTGCCAGGTCAGCAGCGACAGCGCCGCCTGCGAAAGATCGGGGAGCACGAGCTTGTCGCGGCTCCAGTGCCCGAACCAGGAGTGGTTGTTGCCTGCTGACCGGCTCATGACCAGCTTGTGGACCCCGGCAGTTTGGCTCCTGTCGCACTGGTCGGGAAGGCGAGGGTCCTGGAGCCAAGGACGATCACGGTCGAACAGGTCGAAACGGTGGGCCCACTGGTCGAAGTAGCCGGCGATGCCGGCCCTGCGACCGTCGGGGAGCTCGATGCTCTGTTCGGGAAGACCCTGCTCGATGATCTCCTCCCGCCGATCACCCCAGCTCCCGGGACCGGCCTGATCCAGCGCAGCGATCCGGGCGGTGAGCGCGTACAGCACGCGCAGCAGCGCCGAGTGAGCCGGACTGTCCGGGACCAGCAGCGTGCGAATTTCTCGGGCGTGCAGGAACAGATCCCTGAGGCCCACTTGCGGTGGGCCCGACTCCCCCTCCAGCCATGCGACCGGAATCCATGGCTGGTCGATCAGATTGGACGCGGCCACGCCCCTCCCTCCGTGGTCAAACGTGCACTGAATGTTAGACGGCAGTACGGGGCAGCGCGGGCGTTTACGGCAACTGGACGATCTTCAGGCCGTGTTCACTCATGCAGAATCGGTGCCTCGGGCTGGTGTACACCCATTCACCGCCCTCCTCTCTCAGGTTCAGTCGGAGAACATTCCTGAGGGCGGCCATTCCACGCCAGGCAGGGTTGGCATCGCCCTCCACGGCCTCCACGAGTCGCTTCGGTACCGGAATGAGATAGGGGACGAGCTGGCCCGGCTTCGGTCTCCCCTTGGGGCCGCGTTGAAGTTTCCGCTCCAGGACGCCGTTCTCCAGGAAATGCGCCGGGTTCCCCTGTCGGTCGCGCCCGGGATACAGACAGACCACGTGGACCATCTCCTCGCCGAGCACGGCGGAGAGCAACTCGGGTTCCATGCCGGGGTGATCCCGGCTCAGCAGGCCGAGGTCACCGTCGAGCTCCTGCGGTCCAGGCACTTCAAGCCAACGCGCGGTACCGCTGGCCCGGCGTTCACGCACCACGCGCTGGTTGTCGAACCGCTGGAGCTCAGACGCCGCAGGCTGCGCCAACTTGCCGACGAGCTCCTCGGCATACACCTCATCCAGCAGCGAAGGCAGTTCTTCGGGCAGAGAAACCGTCCTGCCGGACCCCAGGAGCGTGTCCGTCCGCCACAGCAGGGCGGCGTCGTCCAGTTCCGACGCGTCGTCCGCTCTGAGCACCACCAGCCTCGACCTATCACCCGCACTCTGCACCACACGGGCCAAGAGGTCCGCGAGCGGAGCCGGTCCGGATATGACGAGGTCGAAATGAAGGCCCCGGACATGCTCCAGCATCGACGTCGTCACCAGCACGGAGGGGCCGAGGACTCCACCGTCAGGGGCAAAGGCCTTCCGGCACGCCGCGAGTCGCTGCCATCGGTCCTTGTTGCGCATCTGCTCATGGACCAGGGCCACATCAAGGTCGGGAAAATCCCGTGTGAGTTGATGGAATGTGCGGATTGCCTCCGCGGGCGTCGGTCGGTAGACGGCGGCTCGGCCCTTGTCGGCTGCGACCATCGGTGCGAGAGCCGCCCGGATCTCGCCATACGGCGTACCGTCAACCACGGTCATACTGAGCGTGCTGGCACGAACGGCCCCGGCAGGCTGCTGGGGCAGATGCCCGCTTCCGGACCGGGCGTCCACGAACGACCACCCAGGTGACCGACGAGGCTGCACGGCTGGCTCTCCGCCCCCTCCCGCGCCCCGGCGGTAGGCGGCCAGCATCGCGTCCACCGACTTGTCCGCAGCCGTCGAAGCCAGGACAACAGGAATCCGCAACGCGGCGGCCCATTCCAGGAACCGAAGCATCAGCTTCTGGCCCCAGGCGCCGCGGGCATGGGCTTCGTCCACCACGACGACCTTGCCGGATAAAGCGAAGAGCCTCATCACGTTGAACTTCACAGGCAGTACAGCCTGCAGCAGTTCGTCCACCGTCCCCGTGCCGAGCGCGGCCAAGAGGGCTCGGTGATGGGAGTTGAGCCAGCTGTTCGCTGTCGGGGCCCACTCCTCACCGGGCTCCGCGCTGACTCCGTCGGTCGCATGGGCGCGCGCCCACTGCTCCGCGGCTTCCGCCGGCTTCAACCGGGAGGAGCTGTGGAGCAGCAGCGAACGCCAGGGGCCGGTCAGTGCCTGCTCGGCGAACGCATGCACCTGCGCCATGTGACTGTCGGCTGCTGAACCGGTCGGCAGTGCATAGAAGAGGCCCCGCGCGTTCGCCGCATGCCCGAGGACCGCCGCCGCGCGAAGGGACGCTTCCGTACGTTCCTCCGAGGGCGGGGCCGTCACAACCACCATGCCCGGCCCGTGATCGGCCACCAGATCGGGCATCCGGCGCGCCATGCTCGCCCCCAGACCGTCCTCCCCCGCGCAGTGGGCGGGGCTCGACGGCCGGGCGAAACCCGTCCCGAGCAGGTCCGTCTGCCGCAACAGGCGGGGGGCCGCCGCGCGGGCGATCTGCCAGTAGGAGTCCAGGTCGTCGGGGGTTCCGGCCCACCCCTCTTCCCTGAGCCGGGTCAGGATCTCCTCCTCGATACTGGCCAGCCAGTCCGACAAGGTCACCAACCCCGTCAGGACAACAGCCGCTCCTGGCGTCATCCGCCCTTGCGGAACCGACTGCGCCCCGACCACTCTGCGCACCTCGTCGAAGTGGATGCGCCGCTGCTCCTCCCAACTTCCCGAACCCATACCGGGATGACGCGCCACGGGACATCGCGAGTCCTTGTCGTAAACGACCGGGTGGAATCCGCCACCGTGCCCGCCAAGCAGCTGGGCCACCGCATGGCTGAGCCTGGACTGCGGACGCCGCTTCGACGACGGATAACCGATCTCCTCGAAATTGCCCACCAGCCACCAGTGTGCCGCCGCTTCGTGCGACTGCCTGTCCTGCATGGCGGCAGTCCCGAACGCGTATCCCGGTTCACCGCTCAGCTCCTGGGTCCGCAGCTTTCCCTCGTACCTCGGTCCGCCACTGTGCAGTTGGAACGGCACAGTGATCTTCCCGATGTCATGCAACCCGGCCCAGAATGCCGCGAGCGTCCTCGCCTGCTCGTCCGTGACGCGCAGCGCTGCCGCCACGCTGCTCCGCTGGTACTCGGTCAGGAGCTCGTCCCAGACGACCTCGGCGACCGCAGCCGTGTCCAGCAGATGACAGACCACGGGATGTGTGTGGGGTACTCCGCGGGCGTCCTTGCCCAGCCCGGCAGCCTTGCCCCAGAGGCGGGAGTCCAGAGGCATGGTGCTCCTTGTCACGGGTTTGGTTCAGGTGCCTTCCGAAGACACGCGGCAGAACGAACCCGGCCTGCAAACATCGCAGCCTTGCCGGGCCCCGCAGGAACCGGAGGGGAAAACGGTCAACCGCAGGCGCCCCAACTTTGTCTTCCCGTAGAGTACTTACTGCTGCACGCCTCCCTGGGAGGTGCGCGGAATCCCATTGGCTCTCCGGCCGACGGTATATCGAGATGAACGCACGACCCTCCCGAGGGACGTGGCGCAACCTCGGTCCTGTACCGCGCTCTGGAGAAACAGTGTCCCGGTTCCTGCGGAAGTTCGTCCTGCGACGCGAGGTCCTCCTTGAGGTCTCACGTGTGGCAGCTGGCGCGGTACTCCGTGTCCTGATCAGCGAACTCGTCAGCTGGCTCTTCTGAGCCAACGGTGACGGATCTCAGGGGTCCGTCACCTCCTATGCCATGACGGCACCCCGCTGGCCAGATTATTCCTCGCCCAGCAATGTGTCTGCACTCCAGCTGCGTCTTTCCTCACGCCATACAGCCCTCGCCGCGCGAGCGAAGGTGAGCCATCTGGCGCCACTCCCGAGACCGGACTGCCCTGCGTAGAGCCCAAGGGCGTAGGCGCCTATGCCCACATGTCAACTATCTCCACTGCCCGTTCACTCGTTCACGCCTCAGCACGACGTGTCCGGCACCGCTCCTGGCACACCGTCAGGACAGGCGCCGCATGGGCGTCACGAGCGCTGTCCCAACGTGAAGACATCGCCCGCAACGGCCCGCACAACACACACGCTGCGGGTCATGCTCCGCTACGCCGAACACCGCATGGCCTCCGCCGGGACCGATCCGTGGTCCGCGGCGGACGACGGCTGGCAGCGGGACGAGGCTCTCGCACAGGCCCTCCGGGAGGAACTGGTGGCTCGCTGCGGCGATCCGGCCGCCAGCGATCCCGCGACCGGAGAGGCCAGTGCGGAGGACCTTCTCCTGCTGGTCGAGATGTGCTCGGAACGGCCGCGGGCCAGGGACCAGGTGCGCGCAGGAGTCGACGCGTTGGTCTCCCGCGGCCTGCTCGTCCGCACCGGGGAGGGAACGGGCGACCACCTGGCCGTGTCGCGGAGCGGCATCGTCCGCATACTGCGGGCGGGAGCCGAGCAGCAGCTGACCGGCATGCTCGCCCGCCTGATGCTTACGCCGAACGGGCAGGAAGCGGACCATGTGGGCGCACCGGACGAGCCCCCGGCGCCCGTGAGTTGGACCCCGTGGCAACGCAAGCGTTTTGCAACGGTACCGGCCCTCGCCCGCCCCACGGCGGAGGAGAGGAGCGGCGCGCACGGCGACGAGCTGGCCACGCTGCCCGCCGAGCCCAGGCCGAGCCGCACGCCCAGGACCCCGCGGTGCTGGCCGGAGCCGCGGAGCCGTCGGCCACCGAACTGGCGCCGTTGCTTCTCGCACTGGCCTCGCAGTGCCGCGACCAGTACCCAGGCACGGTGCTGGACGTACGCTGCCCGCCCACGCTGTCCGTGAACGTGCCTGAACCCGTGCTGCGGGCCGTGGCTCTACGAAGTGCTCGGCAACGCGGCAGGCGTGGCAGCGGGCACGGACGCAGGCCTGATCCAGGTCGTGGCGAAGGCGGAGAGTCCCGAGGTGTTCGTCGAGGTGCAGGACAGCGGCCCGGGCCTGCCTACCGGATACCGCGGCCGCAGGACCTTCGCTCTCAGCGCGGCAGGCCGCGAGCAGGGCCGCGCCGGAGGTCTGCACCGCGTCCGGCAACTCCTGCGAGCCTTCGCCACGCCGTCGGTCGAAACGGAGCTCGAGGTCTTCGAGTCAGCCCACCCCACCCTCACGGGCGCCGCGCTGCGGCTCGTGCTGCCTGAGCATGCGCTATGAGATCAACGGTCGAGACACCGATCAGGACGAGTCGGCCACCCGGCACAAGGCGCTGCCAGGATTCGGGGACACCGAACCTCGCCGATTCCGAGCACGCCGATCAACGGTTGCTAGGCACTGTTTCATATGCCGTCACCCTGGGGCAGTCCGTTCGCGTCCGACAGGACGTGCATCTTCGAACCCGGTTTGCCCCGGTCCACGGGGCCCGGGCCTGTGAGTTCGCCCCTTCTTTGGCCCGTACGTGCGCGGAGTCGAGGACCACGCGGGTCACGTCGAGCAGGCTGCACTCGTCGATCCTCCCGATGACGGCCTCGTGCAGCCGGCCCCGGACACCGGCTCTGGACCAGATGACGAGGCCCCACAACACGGCGGAGCCCGCCAGGCGCACCCGCTCACGGAGCGGATGCCGAATCAGCCGGGGGATGCTATGCGTGTGCTTCGCTACCCAGCGCTGCCTGAGACCGCTTGTCCGTCCGGCTGAGCCTTTGGGGAGGCACGTCCATGAGATCCACGAAGCGTGGCGTGCAGTGCCAAGTTCGCCTCGGCTTCTTCGGCTGTCCGTTACCAGTTTCGATGGTCCTCCACGAGATTGGCGATGAGCGCGAGCAGTGCATCTGCCCGGGAGCGGTCCTCGTGCTGAGTACGCAGGGCCTGGTCGGCGGCCCTGAGCCTGGCCAGGGCGGCCGGTTTACCGTCCGACACGTCGTCGATCACTGGCTCAGTGATCAGGTCCAGGCACTCGGTGAGCAGCCGTCGGGTAGCGGGAAACGGCGGGTTGGGGTCGGGGGCTGCGAACGCCTGAGTCAGGTGACGCGCCGGATCCGTGAGACTCCAGCCGACGACGGTGCCGTGCTGGACGAGGAGGGCCACATCGAGGGCGATGCCGATGCGAGCCTCCAGCGGCTCGTCGAGGACATCGCGGTCGCGCAGACTGGCCAGCATGGTGTCCCCGGGAGTGCGGTACAGCACCTCGCACATCTCCAGCCGGAAGTCCCGGACCTCGTCCGCGCGGAGCCCACCCGGGCGTACTGCGGGCAGGGGGATGATGCGGGCGAAGTCCTCGGCGGAAGCGGACTCCGCAGGCATTTGGAACTCGGCACCAGCAAGCCTCCGGCTGTCCGGGTCGAACCGGAGGACGTCGGGCGTTTCCCACAGCTGCTCCTGGCTGCCGAAAGTGGCCCGGAGGAACCGCTCACGTTCCTTCACGTCCGTGTAGTGCGCGATGTCCACGGAATTGCCCGAGAAACGGGGCATGATGGACAGAGGATCGGCTGTCACTGTTGCGTGCCAGTCGTTGCCGAAGGTCAATCTCATCGTGACTTTTCCCTCAATAATTTTGCGGGGGGCATGAATCCGCCGTTGCCCGGAATTCTTCCCTCCACGATGTCCCTGTCTGTGATCGGCGCACCGGGGTCAGTGATCTCGCCGCCCAGCGTCCTCGCACCAGACTCGCCCTTGATACCTGACGGCCCGTACGCCGTGATGGCCTGGTCGGCTTGGGAAATCGGACCATGGGTCACGACGACGTCCTCGCCCTTCCGGAAGATGAGCTTTCCGGCGCTGCCCTCCACACCTGGCCGAGCCGGTCCCGCTCGAAGGAAATGGTCCCGCCGAGGGCGTCGACACGCTCGGTGAGCTGGCCCGCAGCGTCGACGCGGTAGGTCAGGGTGCGCCCGTCGAAGTCGGTCTCGGACACGGTGTTGCCAACCGCGTCGTACTCGTAGGACCAGGTCAGCCCCTTCGGGTTGGTGACCCGGGTGCGGCGCAGGTCGTTGTCGTGCTCGAACTCGTAGCGGCCGCCGTCGGCCCGGGTGCTGGCGAAAGGGAGGTCGAAGTGGGTGTATTCGTAGCTTGAGACACTTCCAGAAGCGTCATTGTGAGTCAGGCATTTACCCTCGCCGTCGTAGGTCCAGGACTGTGTCGTGCCGTCTGCATCGGTGCGGTGAGAGAGTTTGCCTTCAATACTCCATTCAAAGCGAGTGACGGCGCCAAGTGGGTCGGTGAGCATGGCGGGGTTACCGAAGGCGTCGCGTGTAATGCGGGTGATGGCACCGCGCGGGTCGGTGCGGGACAACAGCCGGTGATAGCGGTCGTACTCGAATCGGGTGATGGCTCCCAACGCATCGATCGCAGCTACCACTTGGGAGCGGTCATTGAGCCCTTTCCAACCTCACGCTGACGCGTGGTGAAGGACGAGGATGGCCTGGACGAGCGCTGTGATGCGGGTGGTGCTGCAGCGGAGCTTCCGTAGGAGGCGCCAGCCCTTCAGGGTGGCCATGGCCTGCTCGCCGAGGCAGCGGATCTTGGCGTGTGTGCTGTTGTGGCGGCGCTGCCACCGCTTGAGGCGACGGCCGCGGAAGGGCACCCGGATGGAGCTGCCGGCGCCCTGGTATGCCTTGTCGGCCCAGCGCTTGAGGCCGGCGTCGGTGAGTGCGTCGACGATGCCGTGGGGGCGGGCGGCGGTCAGGTCGTGGGTGGATCCGGGAAGCGCGGGTGAGGTCCGCAGCAGGCGGCCGAACGGGTCGGTGAGGACCTGGACGTTCATGCCGTGACGTTTGTGTTTGCCCGAGTAGTGCGGGGTGTCGGCGGCGATCCGGTCGATCGGCAGCAGGGTGCCGTCCAGGATCATGAACGCCTTTGTCCGCGCGACGCGCATCGCCTCGGCCAGGGTGGGTGCGAGCGCGGCCGGCAGGTCGACGGCTTCGCGTATGTAGCGGTACGCGGTCGCGATGCCGATCCCGATCCCGGCGGCAAGCTGGGCGTAGGTGTCACCGCACCGCAGATGGGCCGGGGCGGGGAGAGTCTGACGGCCGGCGGTCAGACGCCGCCACCGGGTCCCGATCTCCCCTCGCCGCACAGCAAGTCGTCCGGTCAGGTACCGCGGGGTGCGACTGGACAGGTCGATCGACGACGGGTGGACAAGCACGCGAAGCTCCTGGCAGACGGCCGATCTTGATCGTGAACCCGTCTACCAGGAGCTTCGTCGTCCCGTAGACCCGCCCAACACGCGGCCAGCGCCGTCAGGTTGGAAACGGCTCCGCCATGTCCGGTTCGGCGGGAGGCCGCGCGGAACAGGATCTGCCATGGCAGGCACCTCACCGCGCGGCCGACCCAACCGCTTGGCTCCACCAGTTCAAACGGCTCCGGATCCGCTACGAGATACGAGCCGATCTCCACCTCGTGCTGCTCCAACTCGCCTGCAGCATCATCTGCTTGAGACGACTCCGAGCCTCATTCTGAAATGATCAGCAAAAGAGCCCGCCGCAGCAGGCCGCTCTCCAGCACACGCAATCGACCTGCGGCCCACTCACTTCGGCGCCTCCGGCAGCACCGGCACCGTCGAGATGGACTGGATGGTGGACTCCCACTCCCCGGTCTGCGTGTTCTTGAACCGAAGATGCAGCACCTCGAACTCGTCCGGCACCCAGTCGAACTCGCCGACCTCATCCTGGTCGAAGACCTGGTGTTCCGCGAACAGCTTGGCCAGCTCGATGTCTGTGGACGCCTGCATGATGAACTTGCCGACCTTAACGACGTGCATCACCGGACGACCCTGCGCCTCCGCCTCCCGGACGCTCTCCCAGAACGGCTCGTACCTCCTGGCCGACTCGGTCATCCCAACCCACTCGTCGCGCCTGATCTCGCTCACTTCGACCCCTCCAGCCTGCTCGTCGTCACCGGCGTCCGGCTCTGCACATACTTCACCTTCGGCGCCTTCGCGAACGCCAGGCGGTTGGCCTCCTGCACGGACTCCGCTTCCGCCTCGACGCGCAGCGCCGCGTGACCGTGCAGAGCTACCGTATATCTCGCCATTACCTCAACCCCTCCGCCTCAGGACCATGACCACGCTGTAGAGAACGCACAGCCCCAGACTCATCCTGAACGCCGTTTCGGGGGCCACCCCCGTGGGCGCGAGGAGCAGCCGAGCCTGGCAGTCCGGCGGGCCTTCTGCGCGGGAGCATCCCCGCACCCGCGGGAATGCTCCCATCTCGGCCTGCATGCCAGGCAGGCGCAGCCATCTGCTCCCCACACCCGATGTACAGCAGCCTCGTCCTCGAAGGCGAAAAGCATCGCTCCCTGTACGTCGCCCTTACCCAGGCACGACGCCACACTGCCGTTCTCGGACTCACCCACACTCGCGCGGAACCCGCACGGATCACTGCCCGCGCCCAAGGACGGCGATTGCGATCCCCTCGCCCCCCGGCGACCGCCACGCCGCCAATCCGGGCTCGCCGCAACCGCGAGCTGGCCTTCGCTCTCCCATGAGCGCCTGAAGTGCAGCACTTCTCCGCGAGTTACCCCCGCCCAACCGATCAAGACCAAGATCCGGACCATACACGGGCCAAGACCCCAGTCAGAGTGAGTACGATCTTCATTCCCCCTGGTCACAACGCCATGAATGCTGTACCACCAGCAGACGAAGAACCTACGGGCACTCTGCGCAGGTGACTGAGTGGGATCGCTCAGCACCACGAAATTCCCGGCGCCTTGCCACACCCGCACAGTCAGGAGGCCCCCTGATCAGCGGGGCAACGCGCCTGACGGCCCATCAGGACGAGCGTCAAATGAGCGTCACGATGCCTCTGAGAGCGTCATTTCAGCGTCAAGATATCGCCCGTAACGCCCACAATGCACATAGCGCACACCACCCAAACCCGCAGGTCAGGCACCCTTTGCGACAGGTTCAAGGATCGCCACGCACTCCACGTGGTGCGTCATAGGAATGACGTCCAATCAAAGGACACCTTGAGAAACTGCAGGTCAGGCAAACATTTACACTATCCCCTGACACGCCTCGAAGGGGTGCGAGCGTCAAACGAGCGTCGCGGGTCCAGGCTCCGTCCGTCGCAACCCTGCGCTCCAGTCCTCCACCGTCCTACCGCGGTCCCATGAACACGCACGGTCCAGGACCACTCCAGGCGGGAGAGCAGAGCGGACTCCGGCAGGCCGATGGTCCGACATCCCGGCGGGGTCCCGACCCCGATCAGCTACCGGCCGCCCTGTCCGAGCCGACCGGCCCCACCAGCGGCACCGTGAGCCTCCCCCTGCACCTCGCCTGTTCCGGCCTGCGTACGTTCGCCCTCTCGGACGAGAATCTGCGCCTCGGCATGTGCCGCATCGCCCTGAACACGGCCTGTACGAAGACTACGTCCGCTACCTCGACGGCGACCTGCTGGCCTGCTCCTGGCCCCGGCTGCAGAAGATGGTCGGCCGCGGCATCCGCACCGCATGGGAGGAAATCATTCCCGGCCTGTACACCAACTCCAACGAGGCCGCTGCGTGACTCGGCAGAGCCTGCCCGATCATCACTGGCGGCTCTTCACCGAAACCCTCGACCTGGGACTCCCCTGCGGGCTGGCCTTCCGGGGCAGCTACGCGGTCCGGGCCCACGGCATCGTCCACCGCCCGAGCCAGGAACTCGACTTCGCCACCACCCGCCCGGCAGACCTGGCGGACATCACTGTGCGCTCCTCCACGGTCTGAGCCACCGCGATCCCGCGTCCGGAGCGATGCGCGCCTTCGGACCGTATGGAGCACGAGGTCGACCGTGGATGCGACATCGCGCATTCCAGGGGCGCGGTTCAGCGCCCGGTGTAGAGGAATCGCAGGTATCGCACGAGGGACAGCCTGCGCTGGTGTGCCTCGGCAGTCTCGGCAGCTGAGCTCAGCGCCGCATGGCGCACACTGTTCTGCTGGAGCGTGACCGCGCGCCGGCTGAACTCCTGCCGCTGTCGGCGGGCCCGGTCGCCGGCCAGAGTGTTCTCCCGGGTGAGCCGCGCCTGGCCGTCCTCCAGCTCCTTCTCTGCCTTCGTCCGTGAGGCTTCGGCTGCCGCGTCCACGGAGCGGAGCTCAGCGGTGAGGCGGGCGCGCCGGACCTCGATGCCCTGGTCGATCGACTGTCGTTCCTGTGCGGTGAGCGCAGTGGGCTGACCGGCTTCGGCAGCGGCGACCAGTTGCCTGCGCCAGGCATCGAGCGCCATGGCCCTGGCCTCACCAATGCCCTCTACGTCGATACGGCGGCCGTTGCTGAGCACCAGTTCGGCACCGACGCTGTCGTAGCGCGCATTGTGCACGGTTCGGTATCCGGTGAAGTCGGCTGCGGTACGGACTCCAGCTGCCGCAAGCCGCGCGGCCAGTTTCGGTCCGATGCCGTGCGGCGGATTCTGGGCGATCAGCCGTCGCCCGAGACGCTCCCGCACGTAGGCGGACTGCCGGGTGGCAAGCGCCGTTCTCAGTGCCTTCCCTCGCTCCTCCGAAAGCCCCGCGATCTTCTTGTCCAGCTCCTGCCGCCTACGGACCCGGCGCTTCTCGATCTGTTGGAGCTCGCCGTGGTAGCTCGCGGTGAGCTTGCTCTGTGCTCGTGGGTGGTCCGCGGTGCGCTTCGCCTCTGCGGCGTCGAACTTCGCCCGGTCCTTGCGTAGCTTCCCCTCGGCCTTGACCGGGTCGTCGAGCTGGTCCAGTTCTGCTGTGAGCCCGGAGAGAACGGCCCGTGCCTGAGCCCGCTCCGTGCGGCGGGCCCGCCCGAACACCGAGAACGCGGCGGCGGCGAACACCGGGACTGCCGGACCGAATGGGGCTGTCGAGAGGCCCACGACAAGAGCCAGTACGGTCACTGCCAGCATCAGGGGCCAGACGACGGCTACGGCGACATCCAGTGGCGTCCTGACCTGGAATCTGTCCGGTGAGGCGACCGAGGGCGCGGGCTGCGTCGGCGACGCCGCAGAGGCGACGTGTCCTGCCATCCAGCCGGGCAGACCGCCCGTACCCGGGGCGGCGGCTCCGCTGTGAGCAGTAGTGTCCGTGATCACCGTTGCGGCTGGGCTCTGCCTGGGCACGGCCAGGGTGAGCGGCGGCAGCATATCCAGGGGCTGGCAGGCCAGGGTCCGCACCTGGTCGGCGAGTCCGCTCACCATACGGTCGGGATGAGTGAGCATTGTCTGCAGTCGTGCGGACCCGGCCGGGCTCGTGAAATCGTCCTCGGTGAGCAGGAGGAACTCGCCGCTGGGTTCGTGCAACCGGGACCACAGAGCCGGTTCGGAGGCGATCGCCTTCAACGAGAGGAAGATGACCCAGGCGGAGAACCGGTCAAGATCCACTCCGAAGTCGTCGTTCCCCCGCAGGGGCGACTGATAGTTCCGGTGCCCTCGCTCGGTCCCGCCCAGGCCGGCCAACGCCGGGACGTACATGCCGTCGTAGTCGACCAGCCGCAGGGTGTCGTCGCTCGCCACGAGCAGGTTGCCGTGCTGCAGATCGCCATGGGCGATCTGGTGGTCCGCCAGGTCCCGAACCAGTTCCTCGAACCGGTCAGCCAGGCGATCGACGGCGATCCGGTCCGCATGGTTGTCGTCGAGCCAGGAGGACAGGGTGACGGCCTCGGCCCACTCCATCTTGAGGACCGGGTAGCGTTCCCGCCCGACGCTGATGGCGTCGGGAAGGTACTCGAAGCCGAGGTTCCACGGCTGGGAGAGCTCCGCCGGATCGAGCAGGGCGAGTCGGGAGCTGATGGCCTCGTACCGGCGTTCCTGGTCCGGGACGTGACGGGTGAAGCACTTGACCGCGTACCGACGGCCCGATGAGGGCGAGGTCAGGGAGAAGACACTGGCGAAGGCGCCGGAGATGGGGCGCGGCAGGCCGAGTCCGGTCAGCTCGGGCCGGGCGCCCTTGAGTTCCGGATGACGGAAGCACAGCTGGGTGTGCTGCAGGGCTTCCGCGTACTCGGCGCCGCTGGGAAACCGGCGCTGCGAACCGGTGGCCGGGCCCATGTTCACCGTCCTTCGAAATCGATCCGTACGAATGCCACGTCGTCGTTGCGCAACTGCCGGCTGTCCCGTAGCCCGTTCAGCCAGTTGTTGAAATCGTCCAGGTCGTCGGGCCCGGCGTACTCGAGGAGCTGGCCGACTGCGTCGGCCTGGTCCGGGGCCGACATGAGCCAAGCGGCCAGGGCATCTGTCATCAGGAGCAGGCGGTCTCCCGGATGACAGTTCCCTCCGGTGAATCTCGTGCGGTCGGCAAGGAGCGCGGCGTCACGGTTGCGGCTGCCGAAGAGATCGGGAGTGGTGCCGAATTCCTCGACGGACAACACCGGGAACGTCTGTATCAGCTGGTTGTCACGCAGGTGGAACAGGCAGCTGTCCCCCAGCGCAGCGGCACGCCACCGCCAGGACAGTGCCGCTGCGCCGTCGTGGGCGACGCTCTCCGGGTCGACGCGCACCGTGAGCAGCGTCGCGTAGGCCCCCTCCGCGAGCTTGGTGTGTTCGTACCACTTCAGTGGACGCCCTTCTGCCTGGCGAGCCAGCGTGTAGTCGGCCAGCCAGGGATCCCACCGGGCCACCACGGACGCTGCGAACTGCTCGAAGGCGGCCCCGCCCGCCAGCGCGTCCGGCAGTGTCATGGCGTGTTCGGCCGCGGCGCGGGACAGCAGTCTGGCCCAGTCCTTGGCCAGTGCGCTTTCCGTGGCTCCGTCGCAGACACCTGCCGCGAATGGCTCCCGCAGCATGTGATCGTGCGGATGCCCGGGAAGCACGGCGACGGCGTCCTCGCATTCCGCTGCCGTGCTTCCTTTCTTGGGGGCCACCAGGTGCGTGACGTACACGCAGGAAGTGGAGGTCGTCACCGCAGTTCGGTGGCCCGGGTACCGATGTCGAGGAACTGGACGACCGTGGTGATGTCGGCGTTGTAGACGAAACCGCGAGTGGTCTCGCTGACCCGCTGCCCCTGCGAGGCCGCGTACGAGCGCATGTGGCTCGGCAGCGGGCTGGACATGCTGAACAGGGTCCGGGCGTAGCTGTCCGGAAGGGTGTCCGCCGAGTCGGGGAACGCAGTCGGTGTGCCGCCTGCCGCGGACACATGCAGGTTGAACAGCAGCGCCGCTCCGTCCGCTGTGGCGTGGGAGGTGACGGCCTCAGCGGCCGCGGTGGGGTCACCGTCGGTCGACTCGCCGTCCGTCAGGTTGATGACGATGGGCGGGAATCCGGCCGGATACCGCTCGGTCCAGCCGGCGACGAGTCCCTCCGCGTACTGCAACGCACGGTTCATCGGGGTCCCGCCGTGGGCGACCGGATCCATCCACAGTGGGAAGTTGACGGCGGTCTCCACCAGGCCGCCGGCACCGTCGGGGACCTTCTTGCTCCGCTCGTCGATGCGGGCCGGGTTGTCCGCCACCTCGCTCAGGGGGACGAGGTCCCGTCCTTCGAGCGGCCCCGCGAGCGCTGAGCCCACGGTGGCTCCGTAGCCGATGACCGCGACGTGGAAGTAGTCGCGTACGCCCTCTTCCTTCGCGCACTTGACGGAGAGTTCGGTGAGCAGGCGGTTGATGGCGTCGGCGACGACATCGGCCTTCTGCTGCGGTACCTCACCACCGATGGGATCGCTCATGGAGGTCGACTGATCGACGAGGAAGATGATGCTCGTCGGGTTGGAGCGGCTGATCTCTGCCGTGTACGGCACGGTGAACTCCTGGCGGAATGAGAAGAAACCGGTCGTCGGAGAAGCTCGTACGGCATGCCGACGCAGCGGTCTCCGGCGTGCGGGCCGGGACACCGAGATCCCCCGGTCCGATGATAGGGACAGGCTTAGGTTGTCGCAGTCGTATCGCGCTTCGCGCTCGTCACGGTGCGTTCTGCAGCGCTGCCCGCCCCTCCTTGCGCATTTCAGTTGTCGAGTCGGCCCACCACCCGTTCCGTCCGCCCGTCCCACACCTGCCAGGCAGGGATCCGCACACCGTTGGGCAGCAGGGCCGTTCGGCCGAGTGCGAGTCTCAGGTGACGTGCGGCCTCTGCGCCGGTGGACACACCGTGGTCCAGCCGGATCCGAACGCTCTTTGAGCTGCGGCGGACGTCGAAGTCGTAGGGATAGCCGTCCACCATGGCATTCCGGTCGATCAGGACTCCCGGAATCTCGTCCGTCAGCAGGTACTGCAGCCGGTCGCCGACGTATTCGTCGGAATGTTCCGGGTGCACGCCGAGCGAAGGGAGGCCGTCCTTGGCCTCTGCCGCGTCGAGGAGTGCGTGCGGCATACCGGGCCGGACCGACCAGAAGTCACGGTCGCCGAACACGATGAGATGCGAACGGGCCCGTGTGATGGCCACGTTCCAGAGGTTGACCTCGCGGGAGAGCCAGTTGACCGCGCTCGGACGCATCCGGTCGGACGCGACGAGAGACAGGAGGATCGCATCCTGCTGTCCTCCCTGGAAGGTGTGCACCGTCCCGACCCTGACCCGTGGTTCGTGCTGCCAGCGGCCTGCGATCAGTTCCTTCTGGGCCCGGAAGGGAGTGACGACACCTACGGTCGAACCGTGCGGAAGCCGCTTGAGCAGACGCTCCACCGAGAGATGAACGCGGTCGGCCTCCTCCTGGTTCAGCCACGACCCGTTGTGGCCCCTGCGCGCCGTTCCCGTCACGTCGAGCCACTGCACGGCGTCGACTCCATCGATGCGCCGCAGCGACCGGGGGTCGGTGAGGACGGTCAGCCGGCCGCCGTAGCAGTGCCGGTTCGCGATGCCGACGATGTCCGGGTGGCAGCGGAAGTGCTCGTCGAGCAGCAGCGTCTCCCCTGCCGCATGGGCAGCAGCATGGAAGGAGGAGTAGCGGCGGTGCTCGAGCCGGTGTTCGTCGAGCCAGCTGGCCCGCAGTCCTGCTCCCCGGTGCGCCTCCGCCTCCTGGCGTGGCTGCAGTGTGGTGATGTGCTGCAGCTGCATGGGGTCGCCGATCACCAGGGCACGCCGGGCGCGGAAGAGCAGCGGCAGCACATCCGGTGCGGAGCACTGGCTGGCTTCGTCCACGATGACCAGGTCGAAGAGGGCGGCCCGGTCCCGGAACCGCCGTGCGGACCGCGCGGTGACCGCCCACCCCGAGACCTGCGGCAGGATGCGGTCCAGGGTCGACCACTGCCTCGGTGATCGTGCCCGCACCGCCTCGATGCGCTCGTGGATGGCAGCGCGGGCGGTCATCGCCTGCTCCGCCACCGACGACTGCAGCAGTGCTGTCGCGGCCTCACGGACTCGCCGGTCGGCATCCTGGAGCGTGGCGTGGAGCTGGGCGTCGTCGGGCGCCGCTTCGGCTGCGGTGCGCATCCGCCGCCAGCCGGCTTCCGCTTCGGCGAACATCAGCAGTTCGGCGAAGTCCTGACGGTCCGCGAACTGGACCGGCACAGGGTCGAGCCTGCGCACGCACCGACTGCGCAGCCATCCCCCGAAGATTCCGAGACGGGCGGCTGTACGGGCCCGGCGCAGCCACCGTCCCAGGGCGACGTCGTCGCCCAGCGCGGTGGCGAGTGCCAGGGGGTCCTGATGGTGCTTCTCCGCGTAGGCGGAACGCAGCCGGCCGAGGTCGGCGAGGTCGCGCTCCCGGCGGGCGATCTCTGCGAGCCGGTGCCGCAGCGACTCCTGCGTCCGGAGATGGTTCCGCAGTTCGCCCCGGTATGTCTGGGAGGACTGCCGGGGCCGGACGCTGTGGGTGAGTTCCTCCAGTGTGCTCACCTCCTTGTCGACGACCGACTGCGCGCCTGTCCGCACGAGAAGCCCCGGGGCGAGTTCCTCGCACCGCTGCCAGACCTCGTCCACCGCCTTGTTGTTGGTGGAGGCGACGAGCACGGTCTGTCCGGCCGCTCTGGCGGTGGCGACCGTGTTGACGATGAGCTGGCTCTTGCCTGTGCCGGGCGGTCCGGTGGCGACGGTGAGCCTGCGGACCATGGCGGCCCGGATGACGGCTTCCTGTCCTTCGTTGAGTTCCAGTGGCGCGACGATCTGTACGTCCTGCTCGGCGCTCGGATCCATTGCGTCCTGCGCGGTGAATGCTCCGAGTGCCGTGCCCGGGAACTGCCCGATGCTCTGCTGCAGCGTCGTGTAGTCCTTCATCAGCTGCGCCGTGGCCGCACTGTCCGACCGGGTTGCGTAGACGACCGCCACGTTGCGGGCACCCTCGTGTGCCGCGCGCAGCGAGCTGCCATCACCGAGGGCCCCAGGATCGAGGTGTTCGGTGTCGGGCAGCCCGAGTTCCTGCAGCAGGCTGCGCAGGTCGCGGATCATGTCCTCGCGGAATCCTGGCCGCCAGTTGGGCTGGTAGGCGGCGAGCAGTTCCCGTCCTTCGTCCTTGCCCAGCCGGTTCAGGACGAGTTCGGGGTGGAGGACGATCGGTCCGGAAGGCGTGACGACGCTGCGCCCCTGTGGTCCGGGTTCGACTTCGATCCGGCGCATGGCAAGCGGTGCGCACACCTGTCGCGTGCCGTCGTACAGCACGGCGACGGGGTACCCGTACCAGAGGTCGGCGCCGTCTTTCTGCGCCTGCTCGACGAGGTCCACGACGCGCTGTGGTGCCTGCACACTGGATTCCGTGCCGGAAAGAAGGACTTCCTCCGCGGCCGGCCAGACCGTTCGCGGTGGGTCGCTGCCCGCCAGCGGCAGCAGTCCGCCGGTGCGGTTCTCCGCCTCCAGGCATTGCTGGTAGTAGGCCAGCAGCCGAGCCCATTCGGCCTCGGTGAAGGCGGAGTCGTCGTGTGCCGCCTCGGTGGGCTCGACCGGTGCCGGCGACTTGTCCCCCGCGGCGTCGGTCACTGCGGTGAGCCCGGCGGGCAGTGGCTTGAGCGCGGGGATCTGGCGGCCGGCGGCGGCGCGGGCGAGATAGATGTCGCCGGTCACGGACAAGGTGGACTGGGTCGGCGTCTGCCGACGGCCGTCCGGCGCCTTCTGCAGGTCCCGGCTGATGTGACGGAACAGGTCGTTCGCGGAGATCTGCCCGTCGCCGTCCAGGTCCGCTCGTCCCGAATGCAGGCCTTCGACGATCGCCCGGGTGAACTGCGAAGGTTGGTCGGCATCCGTGGTGAACGCCTTCTCCCAGTGCTGGGAGGCGGTGATGACGTGTACTCCACCGGCTTCGACCACCGGCATGGCGGCCGTCGCGGGTGCCCCCTTGCTGCGGAAGCCCTGCACTGCGCTGCCGCTGAAACAGCAGTCGAGCAGCAGCACCTTGCGGCGGGCCGCGCACTTCTCCAACTGGTCGATGACAAAGGCTGCTTCGAGGGCTGTCTGCCGCTCCCGCCCGGCCTCGGTGTCCGTGGTGACGAAGTAGAGCTGACCGTCCTCGCGGTCGTACGCCCCGTGGCCGCTGAGGTAGACCACCACCAGTTCATCGGGTTCCCGCGCGCTCAGGAATCCCTCAATGGCCTGCTTGACCGCCGCTTTCGGCGAGTCCTCGACCCGGGCGCATTTCTCGTACCCCCCGACGGCGGGCATCTCCAGCACCTGGCCCAGGAAGTGGATGTCCGCGCGCACCGAAGGCAGGGCGGGGTAGCTCACATCATGGTGGGTGGCGGTGCCCACGAGCAGGGCATGCTTTCGGCTCACCGCCCGGCTCCGGGGCCGGGGCCCGAACTGTCGTCGCTGCCACCGTCCCGCAGCTTCCTGATCTCACGCCCGGAGACGCCGCCCTGGAACTCCGTGACCGTGCCGTCCGGGTGCAGGACGCGCACCTTGCGGCTCTTGCGGACGGCGACCCACGCCTTGATGGCGGTCCCGGCCAGCGTGAAGGATCCTCCCGTGAGGACGAGCACGACGTCCGGGGTCAGCAGTGCGGGCCCCTTCGAGCCCTCCGCGTCATGTGCTGGTTCCGGTGGAGCGAAGCGCACCTCTGTGTCGTCCAACCGGCGCAGAACGTCGCGGAGTTCTCGCGCCTCCAGCTCCGCGTGACGCGGGTCCGCCCCGGACACCTGAATCCGTACGGACTCGATCTGGCCGGTCATACTCCCCCTCGGGTCGTCAATGCACTTGTATGTAAGGTGAGTTGTGTTGTCCGCTGACGCGATGTCACCCCAGCGACCTTCTTGCACGCCAAGATCCGGGGCCTCGTTTCCCGCTCCGTGCCCGCTCATTGGGAATCCGGAGAATCCGGTACAAGGGCTCACCCAGGTCAGCCCACCGCTCCAGCGCGTCTCGGTCGACCAGATGGATCCCGTAGCGCGGGCCACTGGCTCTCGCGGCTGCCGTGAACCCTCCGGTGGTGACGATCACAGCGAATTCGGCACCGTGGTCGTGGCGGTAGGTTCCGTTGACCCGCTGGACGTCCTGGTCTCCAACCCTTCGGTCCGGTCGCAGCCGCTTGCACTGCACGACCACCCGTCGTCGGGACCCGTCGACGACCAGCACGTCGGCTCCCTTGTCCCCGGCTCGGCCGACATGCTGCGCAGCCAGTCCGTCCCTGCGCAGCAGGGAGCAGACCGCCAATTCAAACGCCGTGGGGTCCAGAGAATCGAGATGTGCCAGCGAATAGCGCACGGGCTCTGCGGCAAGCGCCGAACGGCCGGCCCGTGCCATCAGGGCCGATCGCCCCGGCTTCAGCACCAGCCCGGCAGCTGCGGAAGCCAGCCCGAACCCGGTCCACACCGGCCACTGCTGGGCCACCTGCCACAGCCCGATGAGCCCTGCCATGCCTCCGAGCCCCCACGCCCACCAGGGAATCGCGGCCCACCCACCTTGGCTGCGGCTGCGCCGCATCAGCCGGCCGCCCCGAAGAGCGTCCACACTCCGAAGGCCAGGCCGAACAGCGCGAGTCCCGCCAGGTCGGTGACCGTGACAAAGGTGAAGCCGTGATCCTGGCAACGGGCGAACAGTCCTTTGCGCCTGCGGCGGCACGGCCGGTGGTACTGCGTCGGTCCACCGCAACGGGACACCAGCACACATCCGCCTAGGCCCAGTAATCCCACGACAAGCAGCACTGCCCCCCCCGATCAATCCCTCATATGTATCGGAGAGTCGCGCGTTCCGACCAGTACATCTTCGGACGAACCACAGGGCCCGCGTTCCGGTCACTCGCCCACACCCCTCACCCACGCCGTCCCGCGCAGCCACCGCAACGCTCACCGAACACCCCGCCGACTTCGACGGGACGCCCGTCCTGCCGCTCACCTCGGCCACCGGCCGACCCGACAGTCCGGCCGGCACCCCCTCCAGCCCTCTGGCCTGCCGTTGTATGGCCGCTGTCACTTCTGGACCGCCTGTTGTCAGTGTCACCGTTTAAGATTTCTTCGAGGGAATTCAGCCGGGTTGCCTGGGCCGCACCAGCAGGAATACGACCGGCACACACACATGAGCTGACACGGGGCAGGAGCCGCATGGAGGATGGCCGGTGGACGACAGTCACCGAGTCCGAGTTCGAGCATGAGCGCCGCGGTCTTGAAGCGATCCGCAGGCTCCTGCCGAACGAGGAACCTTGGCGTGCCTGGTCGAACTTCACCTTCACGGCGAACAGCGGGCACGTCCGCGAGATCGATCTCATGGTCACCGCGCCGGCCGGTGTGTTCCTGGTCGAGCTGAAGGACTGGCACGGGTCGGTGAGCGGCGGCGGTAACAGCTGGGTGCAGACGACACCCGGCGGCACTCAGCGTCGGCACGGCAATCCGCTGCACCTGACCAATCAGAAGGCCAAGGAGCTGGCGGGCCTGATCGGGAACGTCGTGGGTCGTGGCCCCGGGCGGCCGAGGATCTGGGTGGGTGAGGCGGTCTGCTTCACCGACGACAGGTTCCGGGTGAACCTGGCGGGCGCCGACCTGAATGGCGTCTTCAAGATCAGGCAGCTGGTCGAGATGCTCGCCGTTCCGCCGGAGGATGCCCGGGGGCAGATGACCGCCGGGGTCTCGCGCCAGGTCGATGCGGCCCTCAATCAGCTCGGCATCGCGTCCGTCCGCCGTCAGCACGAGGTGGGGTCGTATCTCCTGGAGACGAAGTCGTTCGACTCCGGTCCGACCTGGGCCGACTACCTGGGGCGTCACACCCAGTTGCACGACCTGGCGCGGGTGCGGGTCTTCCTCAGCGAGCGGGGCGCTTCGGACACCGAGCGCGCCTCGGTGGAGAAGGCCGCCGCGCGTGAGGCCACGGTACTCAGCCGGTTCCGGCACCCGGGCGTCGTCCAGCTGAAGAGCTACCTGCCGTCGGGGCATCCCGCAGGCCCGACGATTCTCTTCGACTACCACCCGGAGACCCTCAGACTCGACGACTACCTGGTGGAGCACGGCGCGCGCCTCAGCCTGCCGGGCCGTCTCGCGCTGGTCCGCCAGCTCGCCGAGACGCTCCGCTCCGCGCACTCCAACCGGCTCCATCACCGCACGCTGTCGGCGCACGCGGTGCACGTGATCCCGCGCAACCGCGGTCCGCGCGGGCGCGAACTGGGCGAGGAGCAGCGCTGGCTGAGCCCTCGGCTGCAGATCGCGGACTGGCAGATCGCCTCCGGGCACAGCGCCAGCCAGGGCAAGCCGCTGACACTGGCCACCTCCCATGTGTCCGGTCTGCACGTCTCCCAGCAGGCCGACCCGTATCTGGCCCCCGAGCTGCGGATCCCCAAGGCGGACCCGGTCCGGCTCGATGTGTACGGGCTCGGCGTTCTCACGTATCTCCTGATCACCGGGCAGGCGCCGGGTGCGACCCAGAGTGAGGTCCTGTCCCGTCTGGAGGCGGGTGAGACGCTTGCCCCGAGCGCGCTGGTGGACGGTCTCAACCCCGACATCGACGACCTGGTGGAGGCGTCCACGGCGTACGAGCCGATCCGCCGTCTTTCCACGGTCGACGACTTCCTGGAGATGCTGGAATTCGTCGAGGAGGCGTTCGCCGAGAAAGCCGCGGCGGGCGGGGGGTCGGCCGGTGACAGCTCGCCCCCGGAATCCGGCGCGGAGCAGGCCGAGCCGGAGAAGGACCCCCTGGAGTCCGTGGCCGGCGACGTGCTGGCCGGGCGGTGGGAGGTCGTGCGCCGTCTCGGTACGGGCTCGACGTCACGGGCGTTTCTCGTCCGTGACCTGGCCGGTGAGCCGCGGCGCAGCGGGAGCCTGCCGGTCGCGGTGCTCAAGGTCGCGCTCAGCGAGGCGAAGCACATGGTGCTCGACCGGGAGGCCGATGTCCTGGGCCGCATCCACCGGGATTCCAGCATCATCGCGCTGTATGAGCGGGAGCCGCTGACCCTCGCTGGCCGCAGGGTGCTCGCCCTGGAGTACGTGGGTGACAGCCGCGCACTGGACACGGAGGGCACGGGCAAGCCCGCACGCAGACGCGAGGACACCGTGGCCCGTCAGCTGCGGGACTACGGCCGCCTCCGCATGGACCAGCTGGAGACGTACGGAAAGTACCTGTTCGGCGCGGTGGAGCACCTGGAGGCGGAGGGCATCTGGCACCGGGACCTGAAGCCGGACAACATCGCGATCCGGATCCGTCCCAACGGCACCCGCCAGCTCGTGATGATCGACTTCTCGCTCGCCGGTTATCCCGCGAAGGAGATCGAGGCGGGCACCGAGGGCTATCTCGACCCCTTCGTCGGAATCATCACGCGCGGTTCGTACGACGGCCACGCCGAGCGGTATGCGCTGGCGGTCACGCTGCACGAGATGGCGTCCCGCGAGCTGCCTCGCTGGGGCGACGGCTCGGTCACGCCCCGGCAGACCGATCCGAAGGAGTGGCCGTACCCGCAGCTGGCCGCCGACGCCTTCGACGACCCGGTGCGGGACGGCCTGGTGGCCTTCTTCCGCAAGGCCCTGGCCCGGGACGTGAAGAACCGCTTCCCGGACCTGAAGCCGATGGAGCGCGCCTGGAACGCGATCTTCCTGGACGCCCAGCGGACGACTGCGCCGAGCTCCGGGCACGGCAACAAGGTGGTGGCGGTCGAGAACGCGGTGCGGGAGGAGGCGCCGCAGATCGGCCAGGGCGACGACGACACCTCGGCCGAGGAGATCCGTAACGAGCAGGCGGAGCGGGCCGACCGTTCCACGCCACTGTCGGTGGCGGGCCTGACCCTTGCGGCGCAGTCTCAGCTGTTCGACCTGGGCCTGAACACGGTGGGGGACGTCCTCGACTACTCGGTGCGGAAGTTCCTGACCGCTCCGGGCATGGGCGCACGGACCCGCACGGAGATCCAGAACCGGCAGAAGCAGTGGAACCTGCGGCTGGTCAAGACACCGGCGCCGATGAGCAAGGAGGCGCTCAAGGCCGCCCGCGAGGAGTTCACCGAGCTGGAGCAGGCGGTCGCCGAATCGGTCGCGGCGGGCGGCGGCGACACCGGCCCGGAGGTGCTGCGCGGGCTGAGTCTGGACGCGCTGGCGTCCCGCCTCGTGCCGCGTCCGTCGGGTGGCAGCGCCCGTTCCAACGCGAAGGAGCGCGAGGCCGTCCGGCTGCTGCTCCGGCTTCCCGACGAGCAGGGCGAGCTGCCCGAGGGACTGCCCTGGGTCAGGCAGACGGACGTCGCCAAGGCCCTTGACCTCACGGTGGGCCGCATCCCGCAGATCGTGAAGAAATCGCGCGAGCGCTGGTACAACGATCCCGCGCTGAAGCTCCTGAGCGACGAACTGATCGACCTGGTCGCCGAGCGCGGCCGGGTCGTGCCGGTGCTCGAACTCGCCGACGCGCTGCTCGCCCAACGGGGCAGCAAGGTGGCGAAGCGTCGGGATCGGCGTGCGCTGGCGCTGTCGCTGCTGCGTGCGGTGGTGGAGCGGGAGCAGTTCCGGGAGCAGTACGAGGAGACGCCGCCGCGGTTCCGCTACTTCCACGCCCGACTGCCCAAGGGCGCAGAGCCGGTGCTCGGACTGATCGTCATCGACGTCCGCGACGGAGAGGACAGTGACGACGGGGCGGACACCCCGACCCTGCCGGCCCTCCAGGAGTACGCGCTCAAGCTGGGTACGCAGGCGGACGAGCTGGCGGGCCTGGAGTCCCTGCCGACGGCGAGCACGGTCCTCACCAAGCTGGCCGCGGTGCGGCAGCCGCCGGGGGCGCTCGGCTGGGACGAGCGGCGGACGGCCGAGATCGCGGTCGCGGCGTCCCCGGGGGCCGCGCTCACGCCCCGCCTGGAGATCTACCCACGCGATCTGGATCTCGTACGTGCACTGCGGATCACCCAGGCCGGTGTGGTCGCCGTGCAGCCGGGTGTCGAGGAGGAGCGCCAGCCGGGGCTCACCGTCGAAGCCCTGCACAAACGGGTCGCGACCCGCTTCCCCGACCTGGGCGACGATCCCCTCGTCCCGCGCGAACTGCCGGTCGGCAGCACGCTGGTGCGGTTGCTGAAGCAGGCCGGTTTCGAGCTGAAGCTGGCGACCCGCTACGACAAGACCCTCCGGCTCGTCCCGGACCGGCCCGCCGGGGAGTTCACCAGCGGGCTGACGTCCGCGAGTTGGGGTGTCGCGGCCTCGGCGGTGCGGCGGTCTGCGCCCACGCAGTACGACGCGGACGCGGCGGTCGCGGCGGCGGTGAAGGCCGAGCAGCGGCTCGTGCACTCGGCGGGTCAGGACGGGTTCCGGGTCCTGACCGTGCCGGACCGGGGCGCGGAGACGGCGGCACGACGGCTGGCCGGCGAGCCCTACGGCGCGGCGGTGGTGTCGCTGACCGGGCTGTTCCTGGCGGAGCTGCGCGGCGTGATCGCCGAGGCGGCTCGGCCGACCTGGGAGACCGTCCTCAAGGCGGACGCCGCCGAGGCGGGCACGCGGCCTCACCAGCAGTTGCGGGTCCGTACGGACAAGGCTTGGGGCCGGGTCGAGCCGCTGCTCCGCGACCGCCTTGCGGACACGGGCGGCGGTCCCCTCCTCCTCACCGACACGGCGGCACTCGCCCGCTACGACGCGTTCGACCTCCTGGGTCGGCTCGCCGAGGAATCCCGGCAGGGCGGCAGCCCGCTGTGGCTGCTCGTCGCCCAGTCCGACCCGGCGCGCGCGCCGAGGCTGGCCGGGCAGAGTGTTCCGTACCAGGCTGGGTTCGACGAGTGGATCGTCGTGCCGGATGCGTGGGTGGCGCGGAAACATCTGGGGCCGGACGTCTGATGGCTGGCGCCTGACGTGCGGCGGATCGTCGCCTCTTCTCTCCTCCTTCCTCCTTCTCGTCTCGCCTTTAGTCACAACTTCGGGAGCAGTCCGTGATCGACCGCAAGAGCCTCCTCAGTGACCTGCAGAAGCAGGTCAAGGCGGCAGAGACCGACCTGGACGCGCAGGTCAAGGCCGTTCCCGAGGTCGGGGCACGGCTACGCGGCGAGTACGACCAGGCGAAGAAGCTGGGCCGTACGGCGGCGACTTGGAACTCCTGGCTCGGTGAGCGGGTCACCCAGGTCGCGGTGGCATGGGTGCTCGGCACGGTCTTCGTCCGGTTCAGCGAGGACAACCGGCTGATCGCGGAGCCGTACATCACGGCGCCGGACGTGGCGGGGCGGGAGGTCGCCCAGGCCCGGTACGAGGAGTACATGGCGAAGGACGCCGACCCGACGTATCGCGGGTGGCTGGAGACGGCGTTCGCGGAACTGGGCGCGGGGCAGGCGGGGCGGCTGCTGTTCGACCGGGATCACAACCCGCTGTACCAGATTCCGCTGTCGCACGACGGGGCTGGCGCGCTCCTTGCGTTCTGGCGGGAGCAGAAGTCAGTAGAGGCGGAGGACGGCTCCGGCAGCACGTCGGTGCTGGTTCACGACTTCACCGACCCGTTGAGCGAGGACGGCACGAAGGGCTGGGACACCCGGTTCCTGGGCGACCTGTACCAGGACCTGAGCGAGGCGGCGCGTAAGACGTACGCGCTGCTCCAAACCCCGGAATTCGTCGAGGAGTTCATCCTCGACCGGACGATGACGCCGGCGGTCCGCGAGTTCGGCTTCGAAGAACTGAAGATGATCGACCCGACGTGTGGGTCGGGGCACTTCGTGCTCGGCGCGTTCCGGCGGCTGGTGCGGCTGTGGGCCGAGGAGCGGCCGGAGGTCGGACCGTACGAGCGGGTGCGGGCGTCGCTGGAGTCGGTGCACGGGGTGGACCTGAACCCGTTCGCGGTGGCGGTGGCGCGGTTCCGGTTGTTCGTTGCGGCGATGGCTGCGAGCGGGCTGCGGACGTTGGGGGCGGCTCGGGAGTACGAGTGGCCGATCCAGTTGGCGGTGGGCGACTCGCTCATCAAGGACCGGCAGTTGGAACTTCAGCTGGGGCTCGGCGAGGAGGGTGCGGTTGGCGACCCCCTGGCCGAATTCTCGTACGCGACGGAGGACGTGCACGAGTACCCGGGGATTCTGCAGCAGGGGCGGTACCACGTGGTGGTGGGCAACCCGCCGTACATCACGGTCAAGGACAAGAAACTCAACCAGCTTTATCGGGAGCTGTATGACGCGTGCGCGGGAACGTACGCGCTGTCCGTGCCGTTCGCCCAGCGATTCTTCGAGCTGGCCAGGCGGGGTGGGGGTGATGGGCACGGCTATGGCATGGTCGGGCAGATCACAGCGAACTCGTTTATGAAGCGGGAGTTCGGAGCCAAGCTAATCGAAGAGTACTTCGCCCACAAGGTCGAGCTCACTGAGGTCATCGACACATCGGGGGCATTCATCCCTGGGCACGGAACTCCGACTGTGATCTTGGTTGGATCCTCAAAAGAGGGATCGCAACGGCGGACTACGATCCGCACAGTGCGCAGCGTACAGGGGGAACCCTCAGTGCCAGAGGAAGGGAAAGAGGAAGAAGGGCTGGTTTGGAGTTCAATCAGCGCTCAAATCGACTCCCCCGGCTCGACAAGCCAGTGGGTAGCAGTCGATGATCTCGCAAGTCGCGATTTCTTTGCGTGGCACCCGTGGATCCTCAACGCAGGCGGACAAGAAATTTCGAGCACCCTCGGCGCTGCAGGTCATAAACTTCAGGAAATCACCGAGCGCATTGGGTATACAGGACAAACCAATGCAGACAGCATGATGCTGACCACTCGAGAGAACTGGACGCGCCAGGGTGGAGAAATCAAATCTGGCCGCACCGTAGTACTCGGTGACGAATTGCGGGACTGGGTACACTCCGAAGAGACCTACGCCTTCTTCCCATACGAGCACCAAAATGGGAAGTTTGAACTCATTCCGCTCGACATGAAATCGTCCGCACACAAAATCATGTGGCCTGGACGCACCGTCCTAGGAAATCGGGCAACCTTCTCCAAGGGGACATACTTTTCCGACGGGCGCCCTTGGTACGAATGGCATCAAGTGACATCGAGCCCCTCGGCGCACCCTTGGACCATCGCCTACGCATTCATCGCAACACACAACCATTTCGTTCTACACAGGGAGGAAACCGTATTCAAGAATTCAGCCCTCTACATCAAGCTGAAAGCAAACGCGACCGAAGCAGACCATTTGAACTTGCTCGGGTTGCTAAATAGCTCAACGGCTGGACTTTGGCTTCGCCAGGTCAGTCACGACATGGGGCGCCCTGGCGCTGATTCTGGTGGAGCCGACGAACCCTGGGAGCATCGATTCCAGTTCAACGGAGCAAAACTCGCCGAATTCCCACTCCCCACCGAGTATCCTCATCAACTCTCTTGCAAGCTTGAAAAACTGTCCCTGCAGCTGATTGGAAGCACCCCTGCAGCCGTCACCTCGACGGGCACTCCCACAGCTGCAGCACTACGTGACGCAGAAGCCCAATACCGCACAATTAGAACCCAAATGATTGCCATTCAAGAGGAGCTCGACTGGAAGGTTTACTCCCTGTACGAAATCCTGGACCAGGATTTGACCATCGATCCTGAGGCGACTCCAGAAATCACCCCAGCAGAACGCGCGTTCGCTATTGCACTCGCCCGTAAACTGGAATGCGGCGAAGTAAACACATCCTGGTTCCGTCACCATAACCACAAGTACACGCCCATCACTGAAATCCCGTCCCACTGGCCTGACGACTACCGTGCAATCGTCCAAAAGCGAATCGACGTCATCGAGTCGAATCGTGCCATCAACATGATCGAGCGCCCCGAGTACAAGCGCCGCTGGGCCACCGAAGGCTGGGACTCGATGCGCCAGGAGGCGCTGAAGTCCTGGCTGCTCGACCGCATCGAAGACCGCTCGTACTGGTTCGACGCGAACGGTAACCCCACCGTCACCACCCTCGCCCGTCTCGCGGAAGCCCTGTCCGCCGACGAGGACTTCACCTCCGTCGCCGATCTCTACGCCCCCCGTCAGGACTTCGCCAAGACCGTCCGTGACCTGCTCTCCGAGGAGCATGTCCCCTTCGTCTCGGCTCTCCGCTACAAGCCTTCCGGGCTGAAAAAGCGTGCGGACTGGGAGCACGTCTGGGATCTCCAGCGTGAGGAGGATGCTGCGCCGGACGAGCCCGCGAAGCGGAAGATCCGTGAGCGGACGCCCGTGCCTCCGAAGTACACATCCTCTCCCCCCGACTTCCTCAAGCCCAGCTACTGGCGTGCCCGCGGCAAGCTCGACGTGCCCAAGGAGCGGTTCGTCTCGTACGGCACGGTGAACGCGCAGTCGCCCGAGCTGTATGGGTGGGCCGGCTGGGACCACCTGGAGCAGGCGCTCGCGCTCGCCTCGTACATCCAGACCGCGGGTCTCGGCAGCGAGGAGATCGTGCCGTTCCTGGCTGGGCTCCTTGAGCTCCAGTCCTGGCTGAACCAGTGGTACGGCGAGTACGACGCCGAGTTCGGCGCGTCCCCTGCCGCCGAGATTCTCGCCTTCCGGCAGCAGAAGCAGGGTGAACTCGGCCTGACCGACGACACGTTGCGCGCCTGGCGCCCCTCCCCCGCCACCCGCGCGAAGAAGGCCGCCGCCCCGAAGAAGAAGACGGCGGCCTCCGCAGAGTCCGACTGAGCAGTGCGTCGGGGGGGGGGGGGGGGGGGGGCCCCCCCCCCCCCCCCCGGGCCCCCCCCCCCCCCCCCGGCGCGCCCCCCCCCCCCCCCCCCCCCCCCCCCCCCCCCCCCCCCCCCCCCCCCCCCGCCCCCCCGCCCCCCCCCCCCCCGCCGGGGGGGGGGGGGGGGGGCCCCCCCCCCCCCCCCCCCCCACGACAGTCAGGAACCCGACACGTGCGCGGTGAAGGCTGCCCAGGCGCCGGAGGCGACGGCGAACGAGTCGCGGCCGAGGTCCTTGGAATCCCGGACGTGGACCGCTTCGGCGCCCACCGCGACCTCAACGCAGTTGTCGCCACCACTGCCGCTGTAGCTGCTCTTGACCCAGTCAAGTTCGGTGCTCATAGCGCTCCTTGAATCTGCTTCAGCAGGCCGACTGTGGCCTCGTGGCTCAGCGCCTGTGAGCGCATCTTGCCATAGCGCTGAAGCATGGCACTGACCACTTTCGGGTCGGCCATGAGAGTGCTGCTGTCGTGACCTTCGACGTATCCGAACCAGCTGTTGGACGAGGTCTCGGCGAGGTACATCTGGCCGTCGATGCCCGAGTGGTCAGGCTGCTTGAGTGCCATGACAAGGATTTCTACGTTGCGTCGACGGCCTTGCGCCAGCAGGTTGTCGATGAGGGCGGAAGTCACCTGAGGTCCTCCCAACTGGCGTTCCAGGACGGCTTGCTCGATAAGAAACGAGAACGAGGTGTTGGGTCGCGCGCCCAACAGCTCCTGTCGCTCAAGGCGTGCAGCAACCTGCTGCTCGAACTGCTGCTCCGACAAGGGCGGCAGGCGTCGGTCGAAGACTGCCCGGATGTATCCCTCGGTCTGCAACAACCCCGGAATCCCCCGGCACTCATACGCGTACAGCGTGATCGCCTCTTCCTCGATCCCCGCCCATTGCAGGAACCAGGACGCCAGCCCGGCCTTCCTCCGCAGGCTCTTCGCCGCTGCCGCGAGGACCTTGCCCGCGACCGGCCCCAGCACTTCGGCCGTCCGGTCCGGAAGGTTCTCCGGAGGGAACCGCTTGCCCTGTTCGATCTTCGCGACGTACGCCGCCGAGTAGCGCACACGCGGTGCGAACTCCTCCTGGGTCAGGCCATCAGCCTCCCGCAGCGCCTTCAAGACAGCCCCGAACGTCTTGAGACTGTCCGACAGTTCAGGTTCACCACCCGCCGCCGTACCACTGCCGTCCTGGTCCGCCGTCATCGCCGCCCCGCTTTCCGTGCCGTACACCACGCGCCCCGCGCCCCGCGTCGGTCAACCTGCCCAGGGTTACAGGGAGTTACCCGCCCAGTCCAGGGCATGAACCAGTACAGATGGATCTGTATGGGTGCCGTTCCTGTCGACACAACAGGGCAGCCGAAAGGCTGACCGCATGACGGCATCGCAGGTCCAACCGCCCCAGACCATCCGCGAGTTCACGCACGCCTTCCCCGCCACTCGCCTCGGCGCGAGCCTCGCCCGCCGGACCGCCATGAGCACGCTCGGTGACTGGGGCGTCCCGCCCGGCAGTCCGCTCTCCGACACCCTCGCCCTCCTCGTCGCCGAGCTCGCGGCCAACGCCGCCCGCCACGGCCGCGTACCGGGACGGAACTTCGAGCTGCGCCTCCAGTACGAGCACGCGGCCACCGCCGTACACGTCGAAGTCTCCGACACCCACCCACGACGCCCCGACCCCACGACGGCCACCATGGCCGACCCGGATGCCGACGGCGGACGCGGCCTCGCCCTCGTGGAGGCCGTCGCCCACCGCTGGGGCGTCGCGGACCGCACCGGCCCCGGCAAGACCTTATGGGCACAGACCAAGCCGGCCGACCCGCCGGACCCGACCAGGCCGCAGCTCCACGACCACCACCCCGCCTAGCAGCCCGCCCACCCCGGGACGACGTTCGGCAACCACCCTGCATGACCTGCCACGAACTGCAGAAATCAGACACTCGGACTCCATGAAGACGATGACGGCAACCGAGGCTTCCAGGAACTTCGCGTCCGTACTCGACCGCGCCGAGCGCGGCGAGACCATCGCGATCACCCGTGGTGGCCGGCGCCTGGCCATACTGTCCCCGGCTCCCGCGGGGAACGGCGCGGCGCTGATGGAGTTCCTGGCCGGACACCCCGTGGACGACGACTTCGCCGCGGACGTGGAGTCCGTACGCGATCTCACCACCGACGAGCTGGGGACGGCATGGCCCGACGCCTGATCCTGGACACCGGCGTGATCATCCGCGCCGAGCGCGGGGGCGGCAGCCTCGCCCGGCTGCTCGACAACGGCGACGACGTGGCCATCACCCCCTCACCTTCGGCAAGCTGCTGCTCGGGGTGGAGCTGGCCGACGAGGCACGGCGCCCCGGCCGGCAGGCGTTCGTCGACGGCGTGCACGCCCTGGTCCCCGTCGAGGACTACACCCCCGATGTCGCACGGGTCCACGCCCGCCTGCTCGCGCACGTACGGCACGAGGGCAAGCCGCGCGGTGCGCACGACCTGATCATCGCGGCGACCGCGGCATGCACCGCCCGCACGGTGGTCACCACGGACGGCAAGGCCGCCTTCGACGGCCTGCCCGGCGTGCGCTCGATCACCATGTGAGGGAGAGCTGGACGGGAGAGCGGGACACGATCTCTCCTTCCTGGTGTCAGTGCCGCCCCTTACGATTAATCGGGCAGCTCGGTTCTGTGAGCTGAAGGACCCGCAGAGTGAGGAGCCGCAGGCAGACCATGGCGTTTTTGAGCAGGAACACTCCCCGTCCCGAGGACCGGCCCCTTCTCCGGGAGCTGATCGACATCCCGGAGCGGGTGTCGACGTCCGACTTCGTGCTGAAGCTCGGTGAGGCCGTCACCCCCGAGGGCGCCGAGGCTGCCCTGCGGGACTACGTCGTCACCGACCGTCTGCGCGGCAACTTCGACGAGGCCCTTGACCTGATCAAGTCCGCGCTCGACAGCCACTCCTCCAAGGCTGCCTACCTGCACGGCTCGTTCGGTTCCGGTAAGTCGCACTTCATGGCGGTGCTCTACGCCCTGCTCTCCGGCCACCAGACCGCCCGCACCAAGACGGGCCTCGACCCCGTCCGTGCCCAGCATTCCTGGCTGGACGCGGGAGATCGCAAGTTCCTCCTCGTCCCGTACCACATGCTCGGCGCCAAGTCCCTCGAGCAGCGCATTCTCGGCAAGTACGTGGAGCACGTACGCAAGGTGCACCCCGATTGCGATCTGCCGCAGGTCTATCTGACCGACGGACTCTTCGAGGACTTCGCCGCCCATCGCCGTGGCAGCGGCGACGACCGGGTGATCGCGCAGCTCGCCGAGGCGGACAGCGGTGAGGGCGACGAGTGGGGCGAGGCGTTCGCCTGGACCACCGAGCTGCTCGACCGGGCCGTCGCCGCGCAGGAGGAGCACGAGAACACCAAGGGTTTCGACCTGGACAACCCGACCACCCCGCAGGAGCTGCGGGCCCGGCTCGTCCAGGACCTGACCAAGACCCTCTTCCCGTCGTTCTCACGCAACGCCTCGGAGAACGCCGACGGGTTCGTCTCCCTGGACAAGGGCCTCGGCATCATCGCCGCGCACGCCAAGTCCCTCGGCTACGACGGCCTCGTCCTCTTCATGGACGAGCTGATCCTGTGGCTGGCCACCCTCATCCACGATCAGAAGGCGCTCGGCCGCGAGGCAGGCAAGGTCACCAACTTCGTGGAGGGCGCCGACGAGCGCCGTGCCATCCCCGTCGTCTCGTTCATCGCCCGCCAGCGTGACCTGCGGGAGCTGGTCGGCGAGGAGATGTCCGGCGCTGCCGAGGCCGCCGTGCAGGACACGCTGAAGCTCAACGGCGGCCGGTACGACTCGATCGTCCTGGAGGACCGCAACCTGCCGACGATCGCGCAGGCCCGTCTGCTGAATCCCGTCGACGACGAGGCCGAGGCGAAGGTCGCGGCAGCCTTCGACGAGGCCAAGAAGCTCGGCCCGGACGTCTGGCAGACACTGCTCGGCCACAAGGACTCCACCACCGGCGCGGACGAGGACGCCTTCCGGCGGACGTACCCCTTCCCGCCGGCGTTCATGGACACCCTGGTGCACATCTCCGGGGCGCTGCAGCGCTCCCGCACCGGCCTGAAGCTGATGAGCCAGCTCCTGGTCGACCACCGGGACGACTGGCGCCTCGGCCAGCTCGTACCGCTCGGCGATCTGTACCCGGCGATCGTCGGCGGCGGCGACAAGGCGTTCAGCGGCGAGACCAGCGTCCACTTCGAAGCGGCGGACAAGCTGTACCGCGAGAAGCTGCGCCCGTACCTGCTGAAGACCAACCAGGTCACCGAGGACGACGTGGAGACGCACAGGCGCCGTCCGGAGACGATCAACGACCCGCAGCTGAAGGCCCGTTGCCGGGACTTCACCGGTGACAGCCGGCTGATCCAGACGCTGCTACTCTCCGCGCTCGCGCCGAGCGTCCCCGCCCTGTCCGACCTGACCCTGGCCCGGCTCAACGCGCTCAACCACGGGTCCATCACCACCCGGATCGCCGGAACCGAGATCGGCCGCCTGGAGCAGAAGACGAAGGAATGGGCGGCGACCTTCCCCGAGATCAAGGTCGCCGGCACCGGTCCCGGCGCGGTCGTGCGCCTGGAGCTGACCGGTGTCGACCTCGACGCGGTGCTCGCCAACGCCCAGGTCCACAACAACCTGGGCAACCGCCGGACCAAGATGCGCACCCTGCTCAAGGAGTCGCTCGGTGTCACCGACGGGACCGGCGGGTTCGACCCGTACGACACACTCGACCTGGTGTGGAAGGGCACCGAGCGGCAGGTCGAGGTGGTCTTCGGGAACGTCGCCGACGTCGACTCGCTCTCCGACGCGGCACTGCGGCCCAACCAGGAGGACGCCTGGCGGCTCGTCGTCGACTTCCCTTACGACGAGGGCGAGTTCGGGCCGATGGATGACCTCCAGCGGCTGCGCACGCTGCGGGAGAAGACGGGCGGCGACTCGCGGACCCTGGCCTGGCTGCCCACTCATCTCACCGACACCACCCGCGGCGACTTCGAGCGTCTCGTCGTCATCGACAAGGCACTGTCCGACGAGGCCCGCTTCGACTCCGAGTTCGCGCGCAGCCTCAACGCCGACGACAAAGCCCGCGCCAAGGGCATGCTGCAGTCGCAGCGGGAGGTCCTCACCGAGCGGGTCCTGGGCGCGCTGAAGCAGGCGTACGGACTCGCGCAGAAGCAGGAAGGCGTCGTCGACCTCGGCTTCGGCAACCACCTGGAGGCCCAGCAGCAGGTGGCGGATCTGCAACTGCCGATCGGCGCGCAGATGGACGACGCCGCACGTCAGCTGTCCGGGAAGCTGCTCGCCCACCAGTTCCCCGCCCACCCGGATCTGGATCCGGAAGGCACCGGGAAGCCACTGCGGGCCACCGAGATCAAGACCGTCTTCGAGTACGTGCGCAAGGCCGCCGAGGACCGTGACGGGCAGGTGGAGGTCGAGTCCAAGGACCGCAAGGTCATGGCTCGGATCGCAGGCGGCCTCAAGCTCGGTGTGATGCAGGAGGCGTACTACCGGCAGTCCAACGCCTGGCTCGACCACTTCAACGCGCAGGCCCGGCGGGACGGGGTCGCTGAGCCGACCCTGGTCAAGCTCGCCGACTGGAGCGACCAGCCCGACCCGCGCGGCCTGCCCGACCCGCTGCGACGGCTGCTCGCCGCCGCGTACGCGGAAATGTCCGACCGTGTGTGGGTGCGCGGCGGGGTCGCGGTCGAGCCCGCACCGCTGCCGAGCGATCTGAAGCGTGACTACGCGCTGCGGGAGCAGCCGCTGCCCACCGAGGCGGACTGGGCTGAAGCCCGCAAGCGGTACGAGACGGTGTTCGGCACGCCCGCACCGCAGTTGCGGCGCGGGCGGATCGTGAACCAGTTCGCTGGCGAGATCCGCAGGGCCGCGACCGCGTTCGCCACCGATGCGGCACGGCTCGTCACGGAGCTGGAGAAGCACCGCAGCTTCCTGCACCTGGACGACGCCTCGCCCCGCCTCGTACTCGCCCGGCAGGCCCAGGAGCTGGTGGACGCGGTGCGGGCGGAGAACCTCGGCGCCAAGGCTGTGGTGGACCGGCTGGCCGGATTCGACCTCGGCGCCTTCACCGCGCACCGGTACAGCATGTCGCTGACCAGTGCCCGGACCGTAGCCGATGCGCTGCAGAACACCAGCTGGGGTGAACAGTTGGAGCTGGCGGACACGCTCGGCCGGGACGGTGCGGCGATCCTGGAGCGGGTGCGCGACGCCGCGGCCGGCGACCCCGGCGACTACCCCGACCTGCCGGCCGTGCTGAAGAAGGGCAGCCGGGAGGTGATGGCGCTGCTGCGATCCCGGCAGAGTCCACCGGTGGCCCCACAACAGCCCGCCGCCCCGGCACCCAGCTCCGACACGGTGACCCTGGACGGCGGCTCCGCCCATCCGCAGGTGCTGCCGACGCCGCCCGCGCCGCGTGATCCGGCACGCCCGGTGGCCCGCTCCGGTGGCGGCCGGACGACAGCCGCCCGGGCTGCTGCGGAGCTGCAGGCCGAGATCGCGGCACTCGCCGCGGCACACCCCGACGCCACCGTCGAGGTCACGTGGAAGGTCGTCGACTGATGTCCGGCCCAAAAGCCACGACGTCCGCCTCGCCCCGCCCCGGTCCCTCCGTCGACGCCGCTTGGAAGGTCGCCCACTGATGTCCGGCACGATCACCACCGCGCCCGCCGCCGGGCCGGGACCCTCGGCTGCAGGTCCCGCCCGCCTTTCGGTGAGCACGGTCCGTCAGTTCGTCGCCGCGCGCAGCAAGCTCTGCGACGGCGCGGTCCGCGTCATGCTGCTGCGGGCCGCCCCACAGTGGGACGGGGCTGCCATGCAGCCGACGGTAGGCGGGACACAGGTGAGGGTTGCCGTCGCGCCGTCCGTCCTCGCGGTGCACGAGCAGATCCTGGACCACCTGGAGGCGCAGGTCCCGTCGGAGCCGCGGGTCCTCGTCGTCCTCACCGACCGGGAGAACACCGAGCTCGACCCCGGTCTGCTCGCCCGCGTCTACAGTCGCCGCATCAGGTCCGTCGACAACTGGGAAGTCGTGCAGGAGGCGTTCGGCGCGAGCGGCCTCGACACCCGCCTGCGCGGCGAGACCTGGGCGGCCGAAGCGCTCCTGGATGCGGCGGGCACCCGGGGCTGGCGCTCGATCGGCAGGGGGGTGCTCTCCCGCGACGAAGCCCTCACCCGGCTGGCCCGGCGGCGCCTCCGCCTCGACGACAGCAGCGGCGACACGCTGGCAGGACGCGTCCTGCCAGGGGAGGCGGACCGGGTCGACCCCGTCGCCCTGTTCCGGTGGACCCTCACTCCCGGCGGCCCGGACCTCCTGCGCGAGCTGCGCGGACCGGAGAAGGCCGGCCTCGCCCACTTCCTCGCCGCACCTGAGCAGGGTGGCTCCACGGGCAGGGTGATCACCGCCCTGGTCGATGCCGAGCACGGCCCCGACGCAGCTGCGTACGCGGTGGTCTGCGCCGCCCTGTGGGGACACGCGGAGGCCGACCACAACCTGTACCGTGCGCGCGGTCGGGCCGAACGATGGCTCGGCGAGCAGCCGCCCGCCCAGGGCGATGAACTCGACCGGCTCCTGGCCTCCTTCGCCCGCAGCGGTGAGGCGTACGTACGCGATCTCATCGACCGGGGCGAGCACCGTCTCGCCGACCCGGTCCTGACCCGGGCCGCACAGCTCGTCGCCCAGTTCGGGGCGCAGGCCGCCGCCACCGCCAGTCCGCTCCTGTCCGCCGGGCTCGACGCCCGGTTCACCGCGGCCGGTCACGCGCTGACCGGCGGCTCCACCGAAGCGGTCACGGACTCCGTCACCGCGCTCCGCGCACACGCCCTTGCCACCGGCGACGGTGAGACCCGGGCCCGGATCGAGCGGGTCCGGATGGCCGTACGGCTGCAACGGTGGCTGGCCGGGAACCCGTCGGACGAGATCGGGTCGGTGACCGACGGGACGGACCGCCAGATCCGCGAACTCGGCTGGGCCGACCGCGCCCTGGAACACCTGGAGGCGGGCGGCGACCCGGACTCCGTACTCGCCGCCGCGTACAGCCGGATCGGCGACCAGGTGCGGCGGACCCGCCGCACGCTCGACCACGCCTTCAGCGAACGGCTCGCGGTGTGGACGGCGGACGGCAGCTCCCCCGGTTCCCTGCTCACCGTCGAGTCTCTCCTGACGCGGATCGTCGCGCCGGTCGTCGCCGAGCCGGGGCGCCGGGTCCTGCTGCTGCTCCTGGACGGGATGAGCGCGGCCATAGCGGCCGAACTGGGCGAGGAACTGCGCGAGCAGTGGGCCGAGTTCGACCCGGTTCCCGGGGCGCACGGCGCACCAGTGCGGCGTGCCGTGGCCGCTGCTCTGCCCACACTCACTGCTGTCTCGCGCGCCTCGCTCTTCACCGGAACCCTGATGAAGGGCGACCAGAACGACGAGAAGCGGCTCTTCCCCCAGCACTCCTGCTGGCAGGGCGCCCCGGCGGCCGTCTTCCACAAGGACGACCTGCGCGGCCCCGACACCGGCTCGCCCTTCTCCACCGCCCTCGGTGAGGCCCTCGCCGACGAGCGCATGCATGTCGCCGTCGTCCTCAACACCGTCGACGACCGGCTTGCCAAGGAACAGAAACTCGGGGACGGCGCCTGGCAGGCCAAGGAGGTCGGCGGTCTCGAACCGCTGTTGCGGGCCGCGCGTGCAAACGGCATGACCGTGCTCCTGACCTCCGACCACGGCCATGTCATCGAACGGCGGGGCAGCAAGCTCGACGCACCCGCAGGCACCATCGGTTCGGCCCGCCACCGCGACCCCGGCGGCCCGGTCGCACCCTCCGAGATCGCACTGGCCGGGCCGCGGGTGGTCTGGCCGGAGCCCGGCTCGCACATCGTCGCTCTGCGCGACCACGACGCCCGGTACACCGCCCTCAAGGCGGGTTACCACGGCGGCGCGACCCTCGCCGAATTCACCATCCCGCTGCTCGCCCTGCTGCCCTTCGGAACCGAACCACCGGAAGGATGGCGGGAGTTGGGCGATCCGGCTCCGCTGTGGTGGTCGGACGAGACGGGCATCGAGACGGAATCCGGCGCAGAGGCCGTCACTTCGTCCGGCACCGCTGCCCCCGTCGCCACGCCGTCGCGTCCGCTCGCCAAGCAGTCCAAGAAGGCCGCCCCGCCCGTGGCGGAGGGCGTCATCGGTCTCTTCGGTGAGGAGGAACTCGCCCCTCTCGCGCCTCTCGCGTCCCAGGAGCCCGCCGACCCCGCACCGGAGACCGAAGCCCCCTCCACCCAGGCCCAGCCGCCTGCCGTCGCGCTCGTGGAACGGCTCGTCGCCACCGAGCTGTACGCGGCACAGCTGGACCTGCTCGCCCGAAAGCCGCGGGACCCGTCCGTCCTGCCCAAGGCGCTGGTCGCCCTCGTCGAAGCGGGCACCCTGCCCATGACCGCCCTGGCCGAACGTGCGGGCCAGCCCGTCGGCCGCGCCCCCGGCTTCGCCGCGACCCTGGCCCAGCTCCTCAACTACGACGGCGCCCAGATCCTGGAGATCCTCCCCGACAACCGCACCCTGCGCCTGCACCGGGCCCAGCTGATCGAACAGTTCGGACTGCGCACCCCGTGAGCACGACGAGCCGGATCCGTCCGCCGGTATTCCGGCGGTCCGGCGACCGCCCTGATGGGAGACTGTCCGGGTGAACGCGTCTCGATCCTCAGCCCCTCGTGCCGGTGCCCCCGTCGGCGCCGTACGCCGCCGCGCCGTCGTGGACGCACTGCGACGCGGCGCCGTCCCCGAGAGCGGCCTCGACCTGCTCGCCACCGGCCTGGGCCGCTTCGAGCAGGCGGTCGACGAGGAACTGGACACCGTCGCCGCCGGCGGCTCGGTGTTCAAAGCGGTGCGCGGTGAGTACGGCTCCGGCAAGACCTTCTTCACCCGCTGGCTCGGCGAACGCGCCAAGCGGCGCACCTTCGCCGTGGCCGAGGTGCAGGTGTCGGAGACCGAGACCCCGCTGCACAAGCTGGAGACGGTCTACCGGCGGCTCACCGAACGTCTGACCACCGCGAGCTTCCCGCCCAGCGCGCTGCGGCCCGTCGCCGATGCCTGGTTCTACGCCCTTGAGGAGGACGCGCTCGCCGACGGCGCGGCCGAGAGCGAACTGCCGCAGGCCGTGGACCGGCTGCTCACCGCCCGCCTGGCCGAGGTGTCCCGCCAGGCCCCCGCCTTCGCCACCGCCCTGCGCGGGTACAAGCAGTCCCTGGACGCCGGCGACGAGGCGACCGCCGCCGCGGTGATGGCCTGGCTCGGCGGCCAGCCGCACGTCGCCGCTGCCGCACGTCGCAGCGCAGGAGTCCGCGGCGACCTCGACCACTTCGGCGCCTTCGGCTTTCTGCAAGGCCTGCTGACCATGCTCAAGGACGCAGGGCACGCCGGGCTCGTCCTCGTCCTGGACGAAGTGGAGACACTGCAGCGGGTCCGCTCCGACGCCCGTGACAAGGCCCTCAACGCCCTGCGCCAGCTCATCGACGAGGTGCATTCCGGCCGCTTCCCCGGTCTCTACCTCGTCATCACCGGCACGCCCGCCTTCTACGACGGGCAGCAGGGCGTCCAGCGTCTCGCCCCGCTCGCCCAGCGCCTGGCCACCGACTTCACCACCGACCCGCGCTTCGACAACCCGCGTGCCGTGCAGATCCGGCTTCCCGGATTCACCGAGGAGTCCCTGACCGGTCTGGGCGTCACCATCCGCGACCTGTACGCGGACGGCGTCACCTCTCCCGACTCCGCCGAGCGGATCAAGCGGCTCGCCGACGACGCGTACCTTGCGGACCTGGCGAGGGCCGTGGGCGGGGCGCTGGGCGGGAAAGTCGGAGTGGCACCGCGCCTGTACCTGAAGAAGCTGGTCGGGGACGTACTCGACCGGGTCGATCAGTTCGACGACTTCGATCCGCGTGCGCACTACAAGCTGACCCTCGGCAGCAGCGATCTCACTGCCACCGAACGCAACCTCGCCGCGCCCCCCGCGGCCGCGTCGGCCGACGACCTCGATCTCGACCTCTGATCCGTCGCCTTCCCCTCCCGTTCCCGGAAGACCAAGCGCAGGGAGCTATCCACGTGCAGGACCAGCCGCCCGGCCCTGACCCGCTCGAACGCCTCGATCCGGTCGTCCTGCACCACATCGTCAACACGCTCGGATGGCCTGACCTGCGCCCCCTGCAGAAGGCCGCCGTGAAACCACTGATGGACGGCGAGGACGCGATCCTGCTCGCGCCGACCGCGGGCGGGAAGACGGAAGCCGCCACCTTCCCCGTCCTGTCCGCCATGCGGGAGCAGCACTGGACCGGCACCTCCGTCCTCTACCTGGCCCCACTCAAAGCCCTCCTCAACAACCTCGTCCATCGCGTCGACACCTACGCCCAGTGGCTGGGCCGCCGCGCCGAGCTCTGGCACGGCGACACCCCCGAGTCCGTACGCCGCCGTATCCGCACCGAGTCGCCCGACTTCCTGCTCACCACACCCGAGTCGCTCGAAGCAATGCTGATCAGTGTCAAGACCGACCACACACACATGCTCGGCCGGGTCCGTGCCGTGATCATCGACGAGGTGCACGCTTTCGCGGGTGACGACCGGGGCTGGCACCTGCTTGCCGTGCTCGAGCGGCTGGAGCGGCTGGCCGGTCACCGGATCCAGCGGATCGGGCTCTCCGCCACCGTCGGCAACCCGGACGCACTGCTCACTTGGCTGCAGGGGGCGCGCCCCGCCGAACGCCCGGGACGGGTCGTCGCGCCCGGCATCACCCTGCCGGACACGGCCGGGGACACCCCGCTGCCGAGGCCCGCGGGAGACGTCGAACTCGACTACGTCGGCTCGCTCGCCAACGCCGCCAAGGTGATCTCCGCCCTGCACCGCGGCGAGAAGCGTCTCGTCTTCTGCGACTCCCGCAAGCAGGTCGAGGAACTCGGTGCGGCGCTCCGGGCCCGCGACGTCACCGTGTTCCTCTCGCACGCCTCGCTCTCCGCCGATGAACGGGCCCGCTCCGAGCAGGCGTTCGCCGAGGCGCGCGACTGCGTCATCGTGTCCACCTCCACCCTGGAACTCGGCATCGACGTCGGCGACCTCGACCGAGTCATCCAGATCGACTCCCCCGGCACCGTCGCCTCGTTCCTGCAGCGGATCGGCCGCACCGGCCGCCGCGCCGGCACCTCCCGCAACTGTCTCTTCCTCGCCACCAGGACCGAGTCGTTGCTGCAGGCCGCCGGGCTGCTCACCCTCTGGGCCCTGGGCTGGGTCGAGCCCGTCACCCCGCCACCGTCGCCCCGTCACCTCGTCGCCCAGCAGCTGCTCGCACTCACCCTGCAGGAGCACCGCATCGGCGACCAGCTCTGGCCGGACCAGTGGAACGGCCTCGCGCCCTTCGACCGGTCGGCCGCCCCGCTCCTGAAGCATCTGGTCGACGAAGGCTTCCTGGACAGCGACGACGGCATGCTCTTCATCGGCCCCGAGGCCGAGAAGCACTTCGGCCGCCGCCACTTCATGGAACTCACCGCTTCCTTCACCGCGCCGCCCGAGTTCACCGTCCTCGCCGGGCGCACCGAGATCGGCACCACGGACCCCACCGTGCTCACCGAGGAACGCCCCGGCCCGCGCCGTCTCCTGCTTGCCGGGCGCAGCTGGCAGGTCACGTTCATCGACTGGGCCCGCCGCCGCGCGTTCGTCGAACCCGTCGAGGACGGCGGTGTGGCCAAATGGCAGGGCAGCGAGGCGCGCGGTCTGTCGTTCACCCTCACCCGCGCCATGCGCGACGTCCTCCTCGGCACCGACCCCGACGTTCGGCTCACCCGCCGCGCCACCGCTGCCCTCGCCGAGCTACGCACCGATCGCGCCCCTCACGAGGTCCACCCGGCCGGCACTCTCGTGGTCCGCGATGCCGATGCCACGCGCTGGTGGACCTGGGCCGGCTACCGCGCCAATGCGACCCTCGCCGCCTCCCTCGGCAACCTCGCCGATCCCGTCCAGCGGCCCTCCGACATCCATCTCCGCCTGCGCCAGGACCTCTCCCCCGCCGACTGGAAGGCCGCCCGCGCCGAACTCCCGGTCTCCCTCACCCTGCCCACCGTCGACCCGCGCGCCGTCCGCGGCCTGAAGTTCTCGGCTGCCCTCCCGCCGCGCGTGGCCACCGCCACACTGGCCGAACGTCTCGCGGACTTCGACGGGGCACTGACCACGGCGCGAGGGCCGGTACGGCTCGAATGGGGGATGTGAACTCCGCTCCTGGCAGCGTGAGTTCCGCTATCGCCCCAGGTCTCTTCGCCTCTCCTCCAGGCATCGCTGCCGCCTCTGCCACGCCCGCCGGGCCTCGGCCGGTGAGGCCCGCGAGAACTCCTCCTACGCAAAGCCCGACCTGGCTGCATCCTCAACGTCAGCCACCAGATGTGCGGCGTCCGGGAAATCCGTTCCGCATGGGCGAGTTCGAGCATGGGGGCCAGTTGCTCCTCCCGTGCGGCGACGGCCAGCAGGTCGTCGCAGTCGTCGTAGGTGGACGGAAGTGCGGGCAGCGCCTCCTTGCCGAGTCTGCGGACCTCTGGCGCCGAGCCTGCCTTGTATGCGCGCGGCGCATCGGCCGCGTCACGGCCGAGGACCTGGTTCAACATCTGCAGTACGGGGGCCGACGCCCACTGAAAGCCACCCGTGCCACGTACGACCCCACCTGCAAGCCCGTCAGAACGAGCGTCGTTTCAGCGTCAAGACTTCCAGGACACCCCGTCCGCAGACCAGGCGACAATCAGCCACTACGCCGGAAAAGCCGAGGCCAGAGCCCACAGATCCCAGCCATCACACCTCGAACTGTTTCCTCCAGGGAAAGACGTCGAATCTCAGCCCCGCCCTCACAAAACCGCAGGTCAGGAGCCCTTCGAGACCGGCTCCAGAATCGCCACGCACTCCACATGGTGCGTCATCGGAAAGATGTCGCAGCAACAGACCACCGGGAAAAGCGCAGGTCAGATGCATTTTTCAAACCTCATCTGATCGCAGTGATGTGGTTGGAGCGTCAAACGAGCGTCATGGCGAGCGAGACCTACTTCTCCGGGGAAGACCGCCGAGTGACTTCACCAAGGATTGGTCGTCACGAGGCAGGCTCGGCTGCGGAACCGAACCTGTCAGCAAGTGGACACAGCTAATCCTTGCCCCCGCCGACGAGAGAGCGTGTCTCCTCAATGCAGGCAGCAACTGCGCGACCGGTCGGGCTCAGGAACGGTGTTCCTAACTCAAGTTAGGGTGGAACCTCCCGTTGCCGATCACGATGACGAGACCCAGAGCGTTCCTCGGCTAACGGTCTCCGCCGGGCTGGCTTGAGGCCCGACCCGAAGCGATAGATTTGGGGTGCTTGATCGGCGCCGTGCCACAGTCGCCGGTGGCACTGACGCGGAATGAAGGGGACGTGAGCCGAGTGCACCAGGCAGACGCTGAGGAAGCCCTTGCGGAGCTGGCCGCTGCTTCCGTGAACTTCGGCTTTCTGCTACCCCTGGAGCCCCTTCTGCTGCTGTACGGCGCGGGTGCCGAGGCTGAAGCGCAGGCACGCCCGGAGCGGTCCCTCGCCCAGGCTCAGCAGTTCGCGGACGTGCTGACAGCAGAGCGCGCCCGGCTGCTTGGCCCAGAGTCCGTTGACGGCGCAGCCGACGGCCCGGTGCACCGGGCACTGAGCGAACTGCGCTGCTCCACAGCCCCTGAACTCGGCGACGGGGCCGGACCAGACGACCAGTCCCGTGCCCGACTTCTCGTGCGGCACTGCTTCGATCTGGGCGTCTGGTACTTCCGGTTGCGGACCGGAGTACGTGACGCACTCTCATTCGTCCCACCAGCCGAATGGGACGACATACCGACGAGCTCGTCGCGCCGGCCGGTAACTGCGCGAGAGGCACTGCCCGGCCTTGCCACCAAGACCGCCCTACTAAACGAGTACGTCCCGGTGCTGCAGCGGTCCTTCGACCGACGTACGCCCACAGAGACCGCCAGCCGCCGGTCCCTAAAGGCACGTTCGGCCCTCCTGGAAGGGGATTGGCGCGTCGCGGACCTGCTGACCGAGGCGGGATGGATCGTGCGGGATGGTTCTGACGGGCCACACGAACTACCGGTGCGCGGGGTCGCGGCGCGAAGCACGGGAGCCTTGGACTGGACGGCAGGAACGGACTACGTTCTCCGTGTCGACGACCAATCGGTGGGAATCGTCAAGGTGCAGCCCCGTGGCACAGACCTGCGCGCGGGGATCGCCCGGATCCGTAAGGCCGACACCTCGTGGACGGCGTCCGCAGAGCGGCGGATGCCCTACACATACGCCACTGACGGCGTCCAGGTGCTGTTCCGGAACGGGGATGACCCCGAGCCACGCCTCAGGGAGGTCTTTACCTTCCACCAGCCGGCCACCGTGGCCCGCTGGCTACGCGAAGCTGCGGCCGACCCTCAGGCACCAACGTTCCAGGCCCGCGTGCGCCGCCGTCTTCCGGACCTCTGTGATGATGACTCCCCTCGAGACTCCCTCGGACCGGTTCAGTACGCCGCAGTGCGGGCGTTCGAGAGCTCGCTGAAACGGGGTGAGTGCCGAGCCATGGTCCAGATCGCTGTTGGGGGCGGCCGGATGATCACGGCGGTCGCCGTGGCCCACCGTCTGCTGCGCCATGCCCGGGCCCGCCGTGTCCTCTTCCTGGTCGACCGACTGGAACTCGAGACGCAGGCACTGGCGACCTTCTCGGCGTACTCCGGCCCGAGTGACGATGGCCGGAAGTTCACCGAGTCGTATCGGGTAGAACGGTTTGGCCCGGCTGCCGTGTCGTCCCAGGGGGTAGTCGTGAGCACCGTGCCGCGACTCCACAACGTCCTGTCCGGGGGCAATCCGGCGTCCGGGGTCCGCTACCGACCCGATCTGCCCCCCGAGTCCTTCGACCTCGTTATCGCGGACGACTGTCACCGGTCCGTCTCCTCCCGATGGCGTGCTCTGCTCGACTACTTCGACGCCCCGGTGCTCGGTCTGACGGCCACCCCGTCGGACCAGGCTCTGGAAGTCTTCCAGGGCAACCTGATCAGCTCCTACACCTTCGAGGAGGCCGTCGCCGACGGCCGAGCGGTGGACATCACCGTCTACCACATTGGCAGTATTCCTACGCGACCGAAGTGGGCAGCCGACACGCTAGAGGAGGAGTTCGGCCTCGACGTGCAAGAGCCCCTCGGGCATCGTCACTCAGCGGTGACCGGCAAGGAACTCAACGACGCGCTGACGGCATTCAAGGAGGGCTTGCCGTCAATGTTCCCTGAGCGGGCGGGGCTCGATTCCAGGGATGTGGTGCTGCCCAAGACCGTCGTCTACGCGGCGAACGACCGGCATGCGGACGAGGTAGTCGATGCGGTGCGCACGGTGTTCGGGGAGGGGCCGAACTTTTGCCAGAAGGTGACGCTCAAAGGCGGATCACCGTACAGGCTGCTCTCGCAGTTCCGTAACACAGTCGAACTGCGGGTCATCGTCGTGGTGGACCTGCTTACCGGGACGGACATCGCCCCCGTCGAATGCCTGCTGTTCCTGCGGGACGTCAAGTCCTCAAATCGCTACTTTCAGATGCTCGCGGTCGGGACGCGCCCCATCGCGTCAGCGGAACTGAGAGCGGTCACCCCCGGTGCGTCGGCCAAGACCCGTTGCGTAGTCGTGGATCCGATCAACGTCACACGACACCATGCCGGTCATCCCTCCACGACGCGGAAGCGAGGGCGGGGGAAGGAAGCGTACGAGGCCCCGGCCGCCGCCGCACCAGTCGACGACGACGAGGTCATGGAGCGTTGGCGGTCCTTCCTACGGGCGGGCAATGGCCCGGCACGGAAGCTGATCACCGGCACAATGCACCTGGCTGACAGGGACGTCCGGAGGCTTCACTCATGGGCTGAGTCTCTGGGGCAGCCGCCGCATGGCCTGACGGCGGAGCGGATCTGGAGCGCGTACGAACGCGCCGGTGTCACTGTGTCGGATCCCCGTCGGCCGCGAGCACAGAAGGGGCCCATGGACCTCCTCGCCATCGTCCGGTACGAAGCGGGTCTGGAGCCGCACCCGCGTCCCTACCGCGACCAGGTCTTCGACCGGCTCGACGCGTGGATCGGCCATCAGGGACGCACGGGACGGCCCTTCAACTCTGACCAGGTCTGGTGGATGGAGCACATCGCGGACGGCACGGCAGCCTACGGACACTTCGCCGCCGCATCTCTGGACGCCGTTCCCTTCACCCTCAGGGGCGGTACGTCGGGTTTCCTGCGCGCCTTCGGGGAGCAGGGTGCGGTCCGCCTGCTGGACGAGCTGCGAAGCGTGCTCACGTGAGCGCGGGACTTCCGCACGGCTGGGCCGAGGTTCCGCTGGGCGAGCTGCTGCGCGAGCCGCTGGCGGCGGGCCGGTCCGGTCAAGCCGTCCAGGGAGGGGTGCCCGTCCTCCGTCTGCCCGCCCTGCGATCGGCGACGGTCGACCTCGCTGAGTCCCGGGAAGGCCCGTTGGCCTCGGTGGCGGAAGCGGCCAACCTTCTGATCCGGACGGGTGACATCCTGTTGAGCCGCAATGGCGGGCCGGAGGCAAGGGTCGGGCAGGCCGCCCTGGTCCGCGAGACCAACGGGCCCACGATGTACCCCGGCACGATGGTGCGGGTGCGGGTCGACGAGCGGCTGATCGACCCGGAGTACTTGGTGTTGGCGTGGGAGTCCCGCGCCGTACGCCGCCAGATCGATTCGTCCGTACGTCAGGGCGCTGGCCTGCATCGCATCGCAGCACGCGACCTGGAACGAGTTCGGCTGCCGCTGCCCCCCCGATCCGAGCAGGAGCGAATCAAGACCTCCCTCGCCTTCTGGCTAGCCCGGGTCGCCGAGGAGGAAGCCGCCGTTCGCGACACACTGCGGCAGATGGAAGACCTCCGCACCCTCGTGATAGACCACGGCGTCCTCGGCCACACCACGACCGGACCTCACGCGGGCCCGGAGCCCTCCACTACCGCGCACCGCGCCCCGCTGCCCGCCGTCCCTGTGGGATGGCATTGGGTCGCCCTCGGCGAGCTGGCCGAAGTCGTACGCGGGCCCATGGCAGACAGCCGACGCGCCGGCGAACCACACGAAGTCGCAGTGGGTTCCCTGCGCCCGGCCGAATTCCGTGGCGAGCAATGGGCACCCGACCAGATGCCAACGATGCAGCTGGACGCCCGGAAAGCGGAGGCGAACCGACTGAGCCCCGGAGACGTCCTATTTGTACTGAGAGGAGAGCCCGACAGCGTCGGCCTCGCCCGAGTGTGGGAACAGGACGCCTCCCACCGCATGTACGTGCCGAACCACCACGTGGCCCGGGTCCGGATGACCAGGGACATCCTGCATCCTCGGCTGCTCGCCCTGTACGCGAACGGGCCCGGCCGACGCCAGCTGCAAGGCGCCGCACGGAACACAGCCGGTCTGGCCTCTTTGGGACTCGACCAGTTGCGGCGGACCCCCGTCCCCGTTCCTCCGCTCGCCGAACAGGACGCGCTCGTCGCCTCCTTGGAGGCGCGGGATGGCGAACTCACCGCCGCCACGGCCTCGGCCGAGGGGGCTCTGGCGATGGCTGACCGGCTACGCGATGGCTGCCGGGAGCAGGCCCTGGCAGGCAGGCTGCCCCACAGCGCCCTGCCAAGCAGCGAGAACAACGTACTACTCGAGGGAGCAGTGACTGTGCCGCCGATGACGCCGGCCCGACGCCGGCCCGTCAACCGACCTTCCGAGGTCGAGCGCCGGGCCGAGCGCCTCTGGTCCTCCTTCCCACGACTGAGCGACGACGGCCTAACAGCCTTGGAGTACGGCGAGCAGGTGACGTACCTACTCTTCTTCAAGGCGGCGCAGGAGTTGCGGCACCGACCTCTCAACCGCGTCGACGTCCTAGGGCACGATGCCTGGGACGAACTTACTCTGCGCGAAGGAACGGAGCTTACGCAGTACTACGGCGCCCTCCTGGCGGAGCTTGGCGAGCGCGGCGGCGTGGTCGGCCGGATCTTCCACAAGGCCCACAACCGTCTGCGGCACCCAGCACGCCTCCAGAACCTGATCCAGCAGGTCAGGGAGGGGCTCTCGTGGTGGGGCGAACGGCCAGAGTGGCGCGCCCCGGTCTTCGACGCGTTCCTCGCCCGGTGTGCTCAAGACCACCGGACAGCCGCAGGCCAGTACTTCACCAACCGGGAACTGATCGACGCCATCGTTGCTTGCACGCGTCCGACCGTCGAGGACACGATCGTGGACCCGGCTGCGGGCACCGGTGGATTCCTGGTGCGGTCCTTCGAACACATCGCCCGACAGCTACCGCCGGGCGTTCCGCCCGTCCAGCGGGAGCGGCTGTCCAACGGCGCGATCCGCGGGACGGAACTGGTCGACGCGACGGCGCGTCTCGCCACCATGAACCTGTTCCTGCACGGCGTCGAACCCCTCGACGGCGACCGGGCAGCCATCGAGGTGCGGGACTCTCTCACCGTGAGCCCCGGCCACCGCCGGGCCACTCTCATCCTCACCGATCCGCCACTGGGGCAGCGGCGCTCAACGACCTCGTCCACCGGCGCACCTGACCTCAACGGCGCCGAGGCCCTCGCCTTCGCCCGACCGGACTTCTGGGCGGCTACCAACAACCAACAGCTCAACTTCCTCCAGCACGTCTATACCCTGCTGGAGATCGGCGGCCAGGCCGCCGTCGTAGTACCGGACGGCCTCCTCTTCATGACAGGCGCCGGCGAACGGGTACGGAGGCAGTTGCTGAAGCAGTGCGACGTGCACACCCTGCTCCGCCTCCCTACCGGCTTCTCCAGATCCTTCTCAGGAGTCAGGCTCAACGTCCTGTTCTTCGAGAAGGCCACAGCCCGCCCCGACGGATCGCCAGCCACCCGCCGCCTCTGGGTCTACGACGCACGGGCCGAGCACCCGACTGTCGCCGATTCCCCCGGCTTCAGTCTCGACGCGTTCGTCGCCGCCTACCGGCCCGGGCACCCGCCCGACACCCGTGCCGCGTCAAGCTTGTTCAAGCCCTACTCCGTCGGAGCACTCCTCGCCAGGCCCGGCGTCAACCTAGACCTCGGCGCCTACTCGCGCGAGGAGGAGCCGGCAGACGCTCCAGAACCGCATCTGATCGCCCAGCAGATCTCTGGACAGTTGGAGGACGCCTGGCGACGGTTCGCCAGACTCGCGGAAGAGCTCACGCCACCGCGCGGTGCCCGTACATTCCGGTCCGGTTGAGGGGGAACCGATGCAGCTGCTACAGCTGAGGCTGCCCGACTACTGTGGCCTGCGGGACTTCACCCTCGACCTGGAGAATGCCGTCGACAACGGGCAAGCCATTGCCGTACTGATCGGCCCCAACGGAGGGGGGAAGTCCCGGGTCCTGCACGCGCTCGCGGAGCTCTTCGGGGCTCTCTACCGCTGCGCCCTCGGCCATACAGGCCGCACAGACTTCGGGTACGAGGTGCGCTACCGGCTCCGCGACACGACCGTCGAGATCGTGCAGGCATCCGCTGAGGTGGAACCAGTCATGTGGGTGACAGACGCTGCCGGATCGCACGACGAGACACCGCGTCACGACTGGCTCCACCATCTTCCTGACCACGTCTTCGGCTATCAGGTCCACGGACGGGTCCCCTGGGGCTCCGAGTTCGAGCGCCATGTGCGCTTCGCCGAGGCGGAGCTAGCAACGTGGCGCGAGCAGTGGACGGAGTCTTGGTTCGCATGGCAAGACCGGCCGGAGAGCGAGGAGGGAGTGTGGTCGGAACAGTTGGGGCTGCCGATCACGTGCCCGCTGTACGCCCCGGGATTCCTGTGCACGCCCGACTGGCTCCCCCTGATCCTGCTCTCCCTGGCCGCCCAGTGGGCGGACGTTTTCGGCGACTACCTCAGAGAACAGGCCGGGGTGGATGGGATGGTGTCCGCCACACTGCACCTGCGCGCCCCTACGTCGGTGGGGGAGGAGTTGACGGCTCTACCGTACTGGGGGCTGGGCGGGCCGCCGCGCGCCCTCTTCGCCGAGGCAGCGGCATCCGGCCGCTTCGGACCAGTGCCAGAATCGGACCCGCTTTACAGCACTGGCACCCCCGATGACGGGTTCGCCCTCACCATAAGCAACCCCGAGGACGTGCTCTCGTTCCGCAATCTCTTCGACAGCGACCTGTCGATGTTTGGGCTCCTGTCCACCCTCCAGATGGCCGGCTATCTGACCGTCGACGTGCGCGTCCGCAAGGCGGACGGCGCCGTCGTCCGGGCGGACCAACTGAGCTCCGGCGAACAGCAGATCCTCACCGTCCTCGGGCTACTGCGGCTGCAGCGGGGCCAAGAGTCGCTCTTCCTGCTCGACGAACCCGACGCACACTTCCACCCCGAGTGGAGCCGACGCTGGTATTCGTCCGTGCAGAGCATGCTCGGCGATGGACAGCGCTCGCAGTTCATCGCTGCCACCCACGAGCCCCTCCTCGTCTCGAACATGCTGCGGCAGCAGATCCGGGTGCTTGACACGGACACCGATGGGCGGACCAAGGCGCTCGTCCCGGACACGACCCCGCGCGGCCAGGGGGCCGGCGGGCTGCTCACCTCGGACCTATTCCGCCTCCGAAGCCAACTCGACGAACACACGCAGGATCTGATCGACACCCAGTACCGCCTCATACCGGTGGCCGAGGACGACCCCGAAGCTCGTCAGGAGCTCCAGAATGTGACCGACCAGCTCGATGGACTGGGCTTCTCCACATCGCGCCGCGATAAGGTGCTCTCTTCCTTCCTGGCGGAGCTGCACCGTCGGCGCACGGAACTCGTTGAACGAGCCCGAAACGGGACTATGACGGGCGAGGAGCTCGAAGCGACCGCACGTGTGCTCTTCGACGAGCGCTTCTCCCGGGGGGTCTGATTGCGATGCGCCACGTGGACAACAGCGGACTCACCGCGCCGCAGAAGTGGGCAGACCGGGCCGCTACGGAACTCGAGAAGCTCCAAAAAGACGCGAAGGACGCGGACAAGGAGCTCTCCTTCCGCGAGATGTGGCGGGAGGACGCGATCCGGGACCGGATGATCGCCCTCATCGGGGAGAAATGCTGGTATTGCGAGACCAGGTTCGTCCGCTCGCCTTATCACGTAGACCACTACCGGCCGAAGTCGGTCATCGTCGGTGAGGCAGAGCGCCGCGGTTACTGGTGGCTCGCTTACGACCCTGCCAACTACCGCCTTTCCTGCCACCACTGCAACAGCGGCGGTGCCCGCTACGGCAATCAGAGCGCCGGACCTGGGAAGGGAGCCCGCTTCCCCCTACTCGGGCAACGCACATCGGCAGGCGGAAGTCTGGAGGATGAGCTACCGGTTCTGCTCGATCCCGTTGTGGTCGAGGATGCCGAACTCATCGGATTCGACGGCCAGGGCCATGCCCGGCGACGTCCCGAGCGGCCGTACTCCAAAGACGAAGTGGCACAAGACCTCTGTCGGGTGGACGAGACCATACGCATGCTCGCGCTCAACTCCGACCTACTCATCGAGAGCAGATCTACCTTGATCGGCAGGGTGGACGGACTCGTCCAGCTGTACCTCGCCAGCGAAGGCCACGCTGGCGCGGCGCTGTACGCCCGCACCGAGCTCGACCACCTGACCCAGACGACCGCCGAGTGGAGTGCGGCGGCCACTGCAGCCGAACGTCTGGCCTTCCTCGCCCACGACCGCTCGGAAAACGGCGCACCCCTTGAGAGAGGGACGGGGGGCGACGTCGCCGAACACGCCAACGACGGAACCGAGCCCTCAGCGGCTACGACGACGGGCCATCACATCGACCTGCGGACCCTGGTAGCAGCCTTACCTCCCGAGGCGTTCTCCGCAGGCGGGATCGTGCTGACAGGCCGAGGGAAGCGGGGCCCAGCCAGGGCTACCCTGCTGGCGGACGGCAGCATAATTTGTTTCCAGCGGCCCTTGACCACACCCATGTCCGCGGCGCGGATGGCAACTGGCGACGACCAGGTGGACGGGTGGACCTTCTGGTCGTTGACGGTGGACGGCACAACCCGGACACTCTCCGACCTGCGCGCCTTCGTGATCGCGAAGGATGGCTAACGAGCACCGTCCCCACCAGTCATCCCATCTGCACCTTGACCGGCCGCTCACGTCATCGTCCGTCGCGCCGCTCCTGTCCGTAGAGGCTTCCCTAGAGGTATGGCTTCACTTCCTCCGGCGTGGGCTCACGTGTGTGCGGCATTCCTGGAAGCCGGATCAAGGGGTCGATCAACCCCACGTAGCCCCTTGCCCACTGCACCCAGCACCAGGCCGATTCAAGGCCGACTCGTCCACAGCGCCGTCCAACTCGCCGATACGAGGCTCCAATGCCGTGCAATACGCGCTGAGGACAGCAGCCTCATGACATCGCCCGACCTCTTCGCGAAGTAACTCAGCGAGTTGACCGCGAACACTCGTTCCTTCACCACGTCCATGGCGGCTTGCCAGCGGACCTTGGGTTCTGCCCTGACCTGCTGCTCGCCCTGCCTGCGCCGCGCATGCTCCACCGCCCGTACCTCGATCTCTCCAAGGATCACGCCCAGGGCTTCTTCAAGGGTCCGGTTCTCCCTGTCCCGCCAGCGACCGGACCGACTGATCAGACCATGGGCAAGCTCGACGACGAGACGAGCGGGCCGCACCGGCTCCGTGGACGCCGGGAACTCCTGCTTGCAACAGTGACGGTGTACGCGAAGCCGTCGACAGTGACGTCCAATCCGCCCTCGCGTAAGGGAAAGGACAGCTGGTCTTGCGCACCTGGCATCCTCGCCATACCGCCTCAGCCACCAGGGCCTGCAGCAGGATCGACCTACGACGCAGTGCACACGGCACACCAGGCGACCCTGGTCGTCTTTGAGCGCAGCCACCTTTTCTGAGCAGACAACCGCCTCCCGCCCCGTTCGATACCGGACGGGGCGAGCTTCGCTCATGCTGCGGCGGTGAGCGGAACGTCCAGCCGCTCCCACGCCCCGAGCACTGCCTTGTGGGCATCAGGCTGTAGGTGAGCGTAGCGCTGGGTGGTCTGGAAGCTCTCGTGGCCGAGGAGGTGCTGGACCTCGTAGAGCGAGACCCCCTTCTGGACGAGCCACGAGGCGCAGGTGTGGCGCATGGAGTGCGGCGGATAGTGCGGCACGGGGAGCTGCTCCCCGTCGGTGTCGAAGTAGTGGGCGTTCCCGATGGCCGGCCACCAGGTCTGGCGGCGCCAGTTGCCGTCGTCGAGCCGACGACCAGCGCGGCCCTTGGTGACGGTGGTGAAGACCAGGGCGTCGCGGCCGAGTGGGTGGATGTGCCGTTCGAGGGCGTCCAGGACGTGTGGCGGGAGCGGGACCTCCCGGCGGCTCCTCGAACTCTTGGGGTACTCCTTGATGCCGCTCTTGGTGTTGACCTCCACCACGAACAGGCGGGAACGGCGCTGGTCGATCCGATGGCGATGCAGGCCGGCGAGTTCGCCCCAGCGCAGGCCCGTGTAGAAGCCGAGCAGGCACATGGTGCGCCATGGGGCCGGGAGCTCGTCGACGATGCTCTGCGCCTGGTCGAGGGTGAACCACTGCGGCGGCTTGACCGCGATCTGCGGCAGGTCGATGTTCCGGCAGGGGCTAACCGCGATGACATCGTCGTCGACGGCCGCACGCATGATGGACGACAGCAGGTTGTACGCCCTCTTGATCGCCGAGGCGCCGACCCCCTTCTCGACCAGTCCGCGGATCCAGCTCTGTACATCCATGCGGGTGACGGCCCGCATCTCCCAGTCGGCCCAGTGGGGCAGCACGTGGTTCTTGATGCTGGAGGCATCACCGCGCAGCGTGTGGGGCTCGACCACGCGGGCCTGCCACCAGCGGTCGTGCCACTCACGGAACGCCAACTCGCCCGCTCGGGGATCCCGCATGCTTCCACGGGCGAACCGGGTCTCCATCTCGGTACCCCAGGCACGGGCCTGTGCCTTGAGGGGAAACGACTCGCTGAACCGGTCTCCAGCCCGGTTGCGGACGGTCGCCTGCCATTTGCCGGACTTCAGCTTCCGGAAGTACGCGGTTCCGTTCCTTCCTGCTTCGCGTCGGGGCGGACTGGGTCCTGCTCAGCGGCGCCGCGCGGGCGAGGAGACCGCCCGGCTGTTGATGAAGTCGTCCAGGCTCGCGGCGGGGACGCGGACGCGAGAGCGAGCCGGTCCCGTGCGCAGGTCGACGACGGGCAGCTCGCCGGCGGCGATGAAGCGGTAGATCGTTCGGCGGTCGACGTCCAGGGCGGCGGCGACGGCAGGTATGGACAGCAGACGCGGGGCCATAGGCGGTTCCTTTGCGTGAGAAAGAGCGACGAGAATTGAGAGATCCAGCTGGGGCGGGAGCTAACAAGCCCCGCCGATGCTGCGAGATCGCCGAATAGGGCTTCTACGTACGGCCGGGATCTCCGAGCGGAGCAGAAGAGGAAGCAAGCGGAGTTACGTGTGCGCGGCGGGGAATCTGAAATCGGCGCGTAGGATAATCGAGCAAGGCGTCCTCTGGGAAGGTGGGCAGACTTCTGGAAAGGACCGGCACGACGGGCGTTCCGGGACCAACAATCATCCGGAGAATCGCCGGTTAGGCTAACCGGCGATCGTCGGCTATATTCCGCCCGCGCCGTCCGGTTCCAGGTGCGTGCGTTGGCCGGTGAGAAGGGCCTGCGGGGCGACCCCGAAGGCCGTGGCGATGGCGACGAGGTCGTCGATGTCGCAGCGGCGGACGGTGCGTTCGATGCGGGAGAGGGCGGTGAAGGTCATGGGCCGGCCGAGGGCGGTGACGCGGTCGGCGAGCTAGCGCACTGGGAGTAGCTGCGGGCTGTGCGGATGCGTTCGATGACGTGGGCGGCGGCTCGTCCGGCGGGTCCGATTTCGAGGGGGGGTGGCGGCATGGGTGGTGTTGTAGCTTGCGCGCCAGCCCTTCCGGAAGGGCATTCCTGTCTGCCGTGAGCGATGCGGATCACACGGCGATTTCCGGCGATGATTTCGCCGACCGGCGTTTCGGTTCTACAGCCACCAGGCCACGAGCGAAACGACTTGTGCATGATTCCAGAACCAAGTCTGGACTTTCGCACACTGGGTGTGGCTGTGTTGTCCATGCACCCTGGCGTCGCCGGATTCCCTGCCTCTCTCCCTGATTTCGAATGGTGGTCGATCGACATCGCCCGTATCCGCACCATCAAGCCCGAGGCGTTCGCGTCGGAGTCCCTCGCATCCGTGCCCCTGTCCGCCGAGCGGACCTTCTTCGGCCTGCTCACCCAGGCCGACGACCAGGGCCGCCTCCGCGACCAGGCCGCCGTCATCGCCGGCCAACTGTGGTCGCTGCGCCGCGAGCACGGCCCGGTGGAGGTCGAGGACGACCTCACCCAGCTCGATGCCGCCGGGCTGATCTGCCGCTACGAGGGCGGGGACGGCAAGCGGTACCTGCACATCGTCACCTTCGCCAAGCACCAGAAGATCAACCGTCCCAGCGGCGTCCGCAATCCCCCGTGCCCGTGGCACGATCTCAGCGTTCCTCGTGAGCTCTCACCGCAGGCGTCCGGAGCGGCCACGGAGCCCTCCGTAACTCGGCCGGGAGGACTCACGGGGACATCCGTGAACGACGGATCTGCAGGTCAGGGCGGAGTCAGTGAGTCCTCGCCGCAGACGCGGGGCGGACTCACTGAGCCTGCGGTGAGTCCTCACGGTCCGGATCTAGGACCTAGGAACAGGGATCTAGGAACTACCCCGTTGGGGGGCGCGAGCGCCCCCGCGCCGCAGACCGTCTCGGCGAAGGACCTGATCGGCGAGTACGCCGCCGCGTGTGCCCACCACCCGCCCCGGGACGTCCTGGGCCAGCTCGGCGTGCAGGTACGCAGGCTCCTCGGCGAGGGCATCGACCCCGCTCACATACGGGCGGGTCTCGCACGGCATCGTGCCAAGGGCCTGCACCCGAGCACTCTGCCCAGCCTGGTGCACGAGGCCATGAACTCCACCATCTCCGCGCCCGCCGCCGCCCACCGGCCGTGGACCAACCCCGCCGACGTCGCCGCCGCCTACGGAGGTGACCTATGACCGCCGCCCTCGCCCGGGACCCGCACCAGTTCGGCCGGATCGCCGACCGCCTCGGCGCCATCCTGACCCAGCGGGGCCTCGGCCCCGCCGCCACCGCGCACGAGCCGCCGGAGCCCGTCACCGCGCTGGAGCTGGCCGATGCCCGCATCCCCGCCCGCTACCGGGGCGCCCTGACCGACCACCCCCACATCACCGCCTGGGTGGACGAGATCGCCCGCGCCGGCCGCCCCGGACCGGCAGGCGCACCGGGAATCTCGGAGGGCTCGTCCCTGCTGATCGCCGGCCCCACCGGCACCGGCAAGACCCACCAGGCGTACGGCGCCATCCGCGCCCTCCTCGCCGCCGGGGTCCGCCTGCGCTGGGAGGCCGTCACCGCCGCCGACCTGTACGCCCGCCTGCGTCCACGCTCCGGCTTCGACAGCGAACGCGAGCTGCAGACCCTGGCCAAGTGCCCGCTACTGCTCCTGGACGACCTCGGAGCGGCCAAGACGAGCGAGTGGACCGAGGAGCTCACCTACCGGCTGATCAACCACCGGTACGAGCACCTGCGCCCCACCCTGATCACCACCAATCTCCCCACCGCCGACCTGCGTACCGCCCTCGGGGACCGCGTCGCCTCCCGCCTCGCCGAGATGACCGAACGCGTCATCCTCGACGGCCCCGACCGCAGACGCCACCCCGCAGCCTGACCTCCCGGGCTGCCCTCCTGCCCGCACCCGGGGCACTGGAACACCGTGCTCGCCCCGGTCCCCGGCCTGCGGGGTCCCGACAGGTCCAGCGGAGACCGTACGCGGGGACCGAACCCGTCGAAAACGGGGACCGTCCCCCTGACGACCCGTCGGTCCCCGGTCCCTGTCGGGGACCGGCCCCCGACGCATGTTGGGGACCGGGCTCCAGCCAGAGGCCGCGACAGAAGCGGGACCGGGGACCGTGAGGACCTGCACCAGGGAACCGCCGAGGCCCGAGGAACGGGGCCCAACCCGCCCGCCACAGGCACGAAACTGCTGCTCAGGGCGCCACAAGGCCAGTCCTCGCGCCCGTCCCCTACAGCATGCGGAGTCGGTCCCTGGAGATTTCGCCCGCCGGGACCGCCCTACTCGGTACCTGACGGAGCGAGGTGTCACCAAGGCAGGGACACCGGCCCGGGGACCGAGCAAGGCGGAGACCCCCCACACACAAGACGGTCCCCGATACGGGACCGGCCGCTGGGGACCGAAGCCTCGTGGGGACCGGTCCCCAGGGGACCGGGGACCGCGGCGGGGACGAGGGGCCAAGGGGTCAGGAACGGGGACCGAGCACGGCGCCCTACGCAGGCGACGGCGGAACCCGCAGACGTCCGACTCAGCTGCGCTTCTTCACCGCGTGCACACCCTCACCAACCATCCGCGCAACGACGAAAAACACGGAGACCAGACATGCACAACCCGCACCACGAAGTCCCCTCCACGCAGCAGGAGATGACCACCCCAGCCCCGGGCGGAGCAAGTTGGAGGTTCGGACACTCCCCCGTCGGGGGTGCGTCCGAACCGGTGCCCGCCCCGGGGGTGGCAGGCGCCCTCCCGCGCCAGGGGGCGCGGGAGGGAAGGCCTGCGGCCGAGGGCGGACCGCAGCCGGTGCGACGTCACCGGGGCAAGTCCCGCGTACGTGCTCGTACGCAGCGCCGCGCGCACAGCGTCCGCCTCAGCGCTGCCGAGCACGCGACCGTCGCCGTCGGCGCCGAGGCGGTCGGCATGAGCGTCGCCGGCTTCCTTGCCCACAGCGGACTCGCCGCCGCCCGCGATCTCGACCGCACCGCGGCCGCCATCGCCAGTCGCCAGGACGCCCTGGCCGCCCTGTTCGCGCTCCGCCGCCAGCTCGGGTACGCGAACAACAACCTCAACCAGGCAGCCCGCGCACTCAACAGCGGTGCCTATCCCGACGGTCTGGAGGACACCATTGCCGCCGTCCGACGTGCAGCCGACGATGTCCGCCACGTCACCGCCCGCCTCACCGACCCGAACTCCGAAGGCACCGCCGCTTGATCCCCCGCATCCACAAGCAGGGCCCTAACACCGTCCGCCTGCTCGCCTACCTCTACGGCCCCGGTCGCCGCGAAGAACACACCGACCCCCACCTCGTCGCCTCCTTCGACGGCCTCGCCCCCGACCCAGGACGCGACCCGAGCACCACCCTCGCCGACCTCGCCCAGCTCCTGGACGAGCCCCTGCACCTCCTCGGCGAAGACGCCCGCCCCACCTCCCACGTGTGGCACACCTCCGTCCGCGCCGCCCCCGGCGACCGCACCCTCACCGACACCGAATGGGCCGACATCGCCCGTCGCGTCATCGCCGCCACCGGCATCGACCCCGGCGACGGCGCGGGCTGCCGCTGGGCCGCCGTCCGCCACGCCGACGACCACATCCACCTCATCGCCACCCTCGTCCGCGAAGACGGCCGCCGCCCCGACCACCACCGCTCCGCCAAACGCGCCCAGACTGAATGCCGCCAGATCGAGGTCGACTACGACCTCCATCGCGTGGCGGCGGGGGACGGTACTGCCGCCAAGCGGCCCACCAGCGCCGAACGCCATAAAGCCGACCGCCTCGGTCGGCAGCGCACCCCACGCGAGGAGCTGCGCGAGGCGGTCCGCCGCTCGGCGGCCGGCGCAGCCAGTAAAGAGGAATTCTTCGACCGCCTCGCCTCGGCCGGCCTACTCGTCCGGCGGCGCATCGCGCCCTCGGGCGACACCCTCGGCTACACCGTCGCCCTCCCCGACGACCGCAACGGCAAGGGCGAACCGGTCTTCTACTCCGGCTCCAAGCTCGCCCCGGACCTCTCGCTGCCCCGGATCCGCGAACGCTGGTCCACGTCCGCGGAAGCCCCCTCCCCGGAGCCGTCCCAGCCGTGGGTGACCGGGCCCGCGTCCGCACGCCGACGCACCACCACGGCCGCCTGGCAGGCCCTGCTCGTCATCGACCACGGCGACGACGGTGTCATCGCCGCACAGATTGCCGCCGCAGGGGAGGCCCTCGACGCCCTCGCCAAAACCTCTGCTGCCCACACCCGCCACGAACTCCAAGCCGCAGCAGCCGCCTTCGAACGCGCCTCCCGCTCCCACGTCCGCGCCGCACGCGGGCACGACCACGCCCTGCGCCGAGCCGCCCGCGACCTCGTCCACAACGGTCCGGCCCTCGGCCGGGGCGAGGACGGCGCCACCACGGCCATGGTCATCGACATGCTGTTCTTCCTGATCACCGCCGCCGCCCACTGGCACGCCAGGAAGCAGCACGATCAGCAGGCCGAAGCCGCCCACCAGGCAGCCGCACACCTCCGCGCCGCCTACCCAGCCGCTGCCGGGCACTCCATGGCCGTGCTCCACCAACAGGGCAGCCGCCTGGCTCCCGCCCGGCAGCGCCACCACGCCACCGCCGTACGCCAAGCCCTGCCCGAACTGGCCGACCGCATCCTCGCCGAACCCGGCTGGCCCGCCCTCGCAGCCACCCTCGACGAAGCCCGGACAGCCGGCCACAACTCCACCGACCTGCTCGCGCAGGCGGCCGCCCGGCGGGAGATGGACACGGTGGAGCGCATAAGCGACGTGCTCGTGTGGCGGCTACGACGGATGGCCGCCCTCCCCGCCGGCCCCCGGAGCCGGCCAGCACGAGGCACCGCTGCCGTTTCCTCGCCGGAACGGGCGGCATACATCGACACCGGGTCGGCGAACACCCCTCGCCGACGACGGTGATCCGGGAAACAAGGCGGAAAGGTATCCCAGAATCGCCGGTTAGCCTAACCGGCGATTCTCCCAACAATTGACCTTCCGCCCCCCATCTGGAAGGACTCCCACATGCCCCAGCCCGAAGCACATCCCGAAGTCGTCGCCCTGCTCTGGGACACGAACGCCCGACACCTGCACGACACCGACGTCTGGACTCACCGGGACGGCCGTCCCTTCGCGGAAGAAGAAATGACTCTGATCTCTCGGGTTACCCGAGCCGACTTCAAAGAACTGAAGGCACAGCAGGCCCGCTATCTGGAGTACATCCGTGAATGCGAGGAAGCGCCCGAGACCATCCAGATTTTCCTCGCCCCGTTCATGGAGCAGCTCGACGAGAAGAACCTCGGCAATGCCCACGAGCTGATGACGGAGGACGAGCGCGCCGAGTTCAACCGTCTGCTCGGGCTCATGATCGGTCCCGTCCGCCCGTTCACCCCGTACGCCTTCTGACGATAAGACGCCACAAGCCGTCGGAAGCACCGTCAGACCGACTACCCCACTGGACGCCCACCGTCCCGGCCGACCGAGCGCCGCCCCGCCCCGCCCCTAAACTCTCAGGAGATTCCTCATCCCCGCCTCTGCTCCCACCCCTCGTCCCCACGTCATGGCCTTGCTCTTCGACACGGATTTCAACCGGTTTTGGGGGTCCCGCAGGTTCCGCCACCTCAACGGCCACCCCTTCACCGACGAGGAACAAGCGCTCGCCGATGACGCCACCCTCGAAGAATTCCAGGCCGCCGGTGTTCGCGTCCACAACCCCGAAGCCGTCGCCGAGGCCGAAGCGGCCGCGACCGAACTCGTCAAGCTGGTGCATTCCTACGCCCTCCGGAATCACCGATCCCTCGTCCAGTTCATGACCCACGAGGACATGCTGGAGTACGACCGCCTGTGCGGAATCATCGTCGCGGGCACCGATTCGTGATCCGCAAGCACTGAGAAAACAACCCAGAGACCCATACGGAAAAGCCGGCCGGTGGCGGTGAACTCCCCGCCGCCGGCCCTCCGGCGCCCAGAAGCCACCTGGCTTCAGGCGACCAAGCCCTGGGGCAAATCACGCCAGCAACGAGTTGCCGGAGCAGACTCAACGCGGGACGCACTGACACCTGATCTGGCGACCCCCAAGATGCAAGGACCTTGCACCCTTCAGCGGGGGATGATCAGATCGCTAAGTTGCCCAGCAGTTGGTATCCGGCCGCGGTTGAAGACCACCGCGACGAACAACACCACCACTGGCAGAAGTGGGACGAGCGCCGCCTCAGGCAATCCAAGGGTTGCCGCACCGGCCATAACCAGCACGACGGCGGCGCCCACCGTCAGCATCCGCGTTCGCTCCCGCGGCGCGGCCGGAGCCACACCGGCGAGTTGATCAGCGTCGAGCAGGTCGTCGGTGCGGCCTTCGGCATAGCGCTCGGCAATCGTCAGCAGCATCACGATGAGGTCTTCCAGGGCGCGCCCCGGTTCAGAATCCTGCCGGGCCTCGGCTCTTCGTAGCGCTCCTACCACCAGGGCAGCGTGCGCCTTGAACTGACGTTCGTTGTGCCGTCGGGCCCTGGCACGGCGGGTGCGGTGGGCCCTCCAAATGACCTGCTCGACTGGTTGCATGGAAACTCGTGGAATCTGGCAGTCCGGCTGGGTCTCCTCCCAACGGCGGAGCACTGTCGCACACTGTGCTGCGACCGTCAACAGAGCAACGGTCGGCCAGCAGCGCCGGTACTCCATTCGGGCACTCGTCTTGTCGGGGTATCCCGTGAGAGATTCCAGGTCATATGCCGCATAGGTCGCGGCATTGCCGGAGCTGGTCAGGTTGCCGCGCTTGATGATCCACATCTCGGCAACCAGAAATAGGGCAAATGCCGCGATCCCCGCTGCCGGACCGATCACACCCAGATTCCAGGTACGCACCGCGGTCGGCACTGCGATCACACTGCTGAGCAGCTTCTGAACCACGCCGGGCGTCGGCCCCGGGTCCGCGCTCAACCGCAGATGCTCCCAGTCGGCTATGTCGTCGACGTTCATCAAGACGACTTCCAGCAGGATGAACTGGAGTGTCCTGATTGGCATCGCCAGCGGGGCGGCGCGCCACCAGCGCACGACGTACAGCGGGGCCAGCCCATGACCGTCAACACGATCTTGTATTCGAGCAGGCAGTACCAGTATCTGCGTCAGAAGCGGAGCGGCTCGACGCACCCCTGAAGCATGGCGTATCCGCTCGAAGCGTTCCAAAGAGCGCACCCCCCAGCGCTGGACGGGCCCGGGAATCAGGAAGAGGGGGACTGCGACCAAGGCCGCAAGCTCAACGGCCAGGATGAGATAACCGATTGACGACACCTCGACAGTCTCACGTACCCCACCGACAGTGGCGCTCGAATCGCGTCCTCAGCCGATCGCCACGACGTACATGCTGGCCCACTTACGCCTCGGGTTGACCATCGTCGGGTCGAATTCCCACGGCTCGACGCTCTCGCGAAGCCGGCCTCCGCGAACAACTGGCGGATCTTGTCCAGGACGTGGGCCCAGTAATGAGGCGCGTACGTCACGTCGTCGTCCTGGTCGCGGAAGACGTAGTTGATCAGGTCGAGATAGGTGTTGATGTCCTCGCGGCAGGCGCGCTTCGTGTACCAACGCTTGATCATCTCTCGGGCGTCCTCCGGACCTGCCGGGTAGTGGCCGAGGACAAAGGCCGCATCCGGCACGCCCGTGATGAGCTGACCGCCGGGGGCGAGGACACAGTAGGAGCGGCAGGCCGCCGTAGTACTCCAGGCGCTCCCCGGCCTGGCCAAGTAGATCCTCTCCGAACGCGCCTGGCCCACTCTCGACACCACCCTCAACGACGCCATCACAGCCGGCTACGACCCCGCCGCGCTCCTCATCCAAGCCGCCCGCCACAGCGAACTCGACACCGCCCCCAACGTCACCGAAGTCCTCACCTGGCGCCTGGGGCGCCTTTCGGATCTGGCAGTCGGGAAGCCTCGCACAACAGGCCAGCAGACAGAGATCAGCATGGCCCTGCCACACCCGCGCCAAGGGCGACGTGGTCAGGCTCCCTTCCAAGGAGCCGCTGCACAGACACTGCCCCGATCGACACATCCCACGTTCACCCGGTGAACAGGTCGCAGCTCGCTCTCAGAAATGCCGTTCCGCGCCGGAACAGAGAACCCGTTCCAAATGAGAAGGGGCGAGATCGCGTTCAGTCGAGCTTGCCCTCCAGCAGCTCCAACGCCTTCTCCCACCGGAAGCGGTCCGCTCCCCCGCCCGCCTTCGGCCGGTGCGGCTCGTACGACCCGACCAGCACGCCCATCTCCCGCAGCTAGTCCAGGCTCCGGTCGTACGCCGGGTGTGCGGCCATGGCTGCGTTCACGTACGGCAAGACGACCGTCGGGATGCCCATCCCGTACGCCTCACACAGGATGCCCAGCGCGAGGGTGTCGGCGATGCCGGCGGCCCACTTGTTGAACGTGGCCGGCGCGACGGCGATGGCAGGCGGGAGGGGGCGCGGGTCGCCGGGACTGCGCCAGGCCGAGCGGATCGGGTAGCCCGTCTGGGCCTCGATCGCCTCGGTGTCGAGGAAGCCGAGGCCCTGTGGTGTGGCTATGACACCGACGCCCCAGCCTTGCTCCTGCGCGGCGGTGATCAGCCTGTGTGCGTCGCCCGCGATGCCGGCGGCGCAGACGACGACGTACAGGAAAGGCTTCTTCGGCCGGTCGTTCATGGCTTTGCCCCCTCGTCGACGCGCTCCCCTGCGGTCACGATCCAGACCCTAGCCGTCAGCATCCGCGGACGGGGCCGGGCCAGAGAAGCCGCCTACCACCTGCACGAAGGGCACGGTGTCTGAGTACAAGCGTCGGCCAGACCACGGATGCCCGGTGCCGCGCGGTGATCCTTGTGCACCCGGGTGCCCGGCTCACGTATCGTCGCCAAGGTGACCAACGCGCATGTGGCGAGCAGGCACCGCATTCCCTCCAATGATCTTGTGGCACTGATCAAGGAGTTCGACCTCGGGGACGTCGTCGACTGGCTTCATCTGGCTGACGGCCTCATGAACGTGAACTGGCAGCTGGCCACGCCGCGAGGGACCTTCGCCCTCAAGCGGGTCACGGATGTACCGCTCGACAGGTTGCGCTGCAATCTTGCCGTGTTGCCGACCCTGGCTGAGGCCGGCATTCCGGTGATCGTCCCTGTGGGAGGCTCCTCGGGTGGGGTCGTGGCCGAAGTCGGTGGAAGCGGGTACTGCTTGTTCCCCTGGGCACGAGGAGCGCACGTTCGTGGCGTAGACCTCCCCCTCGCTCAGGTGAGGCAGCTCGGCGCAGTCCTCGCCAAGCTCCACCTGGCGCTCGGGCACGCCGCCGAAGCTGGGGTCCTCTCCCCTGTTCCCGTCAGTCTCACCGCGGACGTCGTCACGCCGGAACGGGCGTCGGAGAAGGCCGACCGGCTCGCTGCTGCTGCGCGGTCCCACGGTTCGGGCGACGCCTTCGACGCGGCCGCGCTCGATGCCCTCGCCAAGCGTCGGGTGCTGCTCGCCGAGTACGCGGCCCTACGCCCTGAGGGAGACGTTCCCGCAGGGCCGTACGGCTGGACGCACGGCGACTTCCAGTACCGGAACCTCCTCTGGGCTGACGGCGAACTGACGGCCGTCCTGGACTGGGACCGGCTGGGCGTCCGCCCGTGCGCCGAGGAGGTCGTCCGTACGGCGCAGGTGCAGTTCGGGGTGGAGGGCGTCTTCGACCTGGAGCGAGTGGCGGCCTTCGTGAGCGGCTACTGGTCGGTGGTCCCGTTGGAGCCGGGCGCGCTGCTCGACGCCGCACGCCGCCTGTGGTGGAAGCGGATGACGGACTTCTGGCAGCTCGAATTCCACTACGACCGCGGCGACCACTCCTGCGACGACCTGTTCATCGCCGACGAGGCGCTCCTCCACTGGTGGACGGAGCGGCTCGACGAGGTGGAGCGGGCATTCGGCGGCGCTCTCTAGATCCCCAGGTCCCGGAGCTCTGGGAGGCACGGGCGGGTGAAACGTGCTGCTCTGGCCTGTGCCCGCTCCCCCAGCGCTTCGCGGTCTACGTCTCGGATCGCTCGCGCCCACGCCTCGGGGCCGGCGGTGGCGGTGGCGGGCAGGACGATTCCGGCGTGGCCGATGGCTTCGGGGATCCCGCCCCGGTTCGTACCGATGGTCGGGACGCCGTGGAGGGCAGCCTCGACGATCACGCGGGGGAAGGCGTCTTCCACGGTGGATGGGACCAGCAGCAGGCTGTGGCTGCGGTACAGCGGCTCCATGTCGTAGACACGGGGCACGTACGTGACGTTCGGATAGGCCGCGAAGTCGCCAGACGTGTCCCACCAGCCCTCGACCAGCGTGAAGGGCTGCTCCGGCATGAGGCGGATGAGCTGGTGCAGCAGCTCGGCGCCCTTGGCTGGGATGGGGTTGACCATCAGTACGGCCGGGGTGCGCTCCGTGTCCGTAGCCGGTCGTGGGCGGGCGAACGGCGGGTACACCACGTCGATGCGGGTGCCGGGCGTGCGGGGTGCCCGGTCACGGACGAACTTCGACACGGCCAGCCCGTAGTGGGGGCGGCCAGCGAGCACGCCCAGGCCGGTGGCGGAGACAGAGTGGAGCAGGCCAGCGACGAGCGTGGTCGGCTTCGCCAGTTCGGCCAGCCTCGCTGATCCTTCCTGGGCGGTGAACACGATATCGGGGCGGATCTCCCCCAGGAGGCTGCCCAGTGCGTGCTCCACATTGTTCTGCGTCAGCGCCGCGCACTCGACCCCGCTCCACCGGTAGCGCAGGGTGTCGTCCGCTTCGTCGTACGGGACGCGATGCCTTTCGAGATGGGCGCGCATGTCGGGGAGCTGGGTGGCTCCGTCCCACGGCGGCTCATGTGAGCCGAGGTAGGTGACGCGCCAGCCGGCGACGGCGAGTTCTTCGGCGAGAAGCTGCTGGGTGACCTCGGCGCCGCCGATGAGGAAGGGGGGCGGAGTGCGGCGCCAGGCGAAGAGGGCGGTGGGCACCTGCGGTCACCTCGCCCAGAAGCCGACGAGGGCTTCCACGGTCCGGGCGACTTCGTCCGGGCCGGCGTCGGCGGCGAGGACCGTGAGCTCTCGCGTAATGGGCCGGCGGGCCGTGTGGACGAAGTAGTCGCGTGCGTGATGGAGGAAGCCGGGCTCGTGGAGGAAGTACTCGGACTCAGCAGCGGTGTGACCGGCGGTCTTGCGGCGGAGGTGGAGCGTCTCGGCCGGTACGTCGAGGTAGAGGGTGTGGTCGGGGCGCAGGAACGGGAGCGTCGTGAGCCGGTCGCGGAGCCGGTGGTGGACGCCGTATCCGAACAGGGCGTCCAGGGTGTACGCGTGGGCAAGGAGGGTGTCCACGGAGCGGTCGAGGACGACGAGCTGCCTGCCGCTCGCGGCGGCCTCGGCCACTCGGATCGCCTCGACCTCCATGAACCGCTCGAAGGCGGCCAACTGGGCGGCCGCGGAGTCGGTCCGGGCCGGAGGGATGTCGGCGCGGTGGGCGATGTGCTTGACGTAGCAGTCGGAGACGTACGCCCTTGACCCGAGGGCGGTGTGGCGGAGGTGGCGTATCGCCGTGGACTTGCCAGCGTAGGAGGGCCCCTCCAGGGCGATGATCAGCACGTCGGCGACTCCGTCCGGTAGAAACGCTCGGCGTAGAGTCCGGTGCCGTCGACAAGATCGGTCGCCGTGGTGAAGGCGTGCCGGATCGGCCGGTACATCTTCCGGGCCGGGTGCATCTGCGAGCCGTGCATCCGCAGGACGGTGACCTTGTCCAGGACGACGTCGGTAATGTCGACCAGCTCGGGCCGCATGGCCGCCCCCGTACGCGTACGGAAGAGGTGCTGGTCGCAGCCGGCGAGCGCGTACGTCGCCCAGAAGGCGAGGTCCTCCCAGAACCAGGTGCAGCCGAGACGGACGGCGGCCTCGTGGACGAGGAGGTGGTCGGGGTGGCGGGTGACGGCGGCAGGCGCAAGGAGTTCGGCGTCGGGATGGACGGCGGCGATCCGGCGCAGCTCCTCGGTGACCCGGTCGAGCAGCTCGGGATCGTAGGGCCCGTACGGCGGCTCGGCGTCCTTGTGGCTGAGGAGGAGTCGGCGGGCGGCGAACGGTGCGAGCGCGGCGGTGCCCTCGCGGTCGCGCAGCTCGGACACCGTGTCGACGTCAGCGTACGTGGCTTCCAGGGCGGGGTGCACACTCCGGGAGCGGGTGAAGACGGTGACCAGGGTCAGCGGTCGAGGGCTGGCGAGGAAGGCACCCGAGGCGGAGAGGGCGAAGTCGTCGTGGTGGGGTTCGATGACGAGGACCGGGCGGCCGGCGGGGGTGCGGGCCTCGACGTAGTACGGGACGTGGGTGTGGGGCGCCATCACCTCCAGGACACGGTGGTCCATGGCCCGATGGCGGGCGGCGAGCTGCTGGGTGTGCGTCCGGTGGGCGCGGTGGAGGTCGTCGGGAAAGGTGTAGATGCCGCTGCCGTCCGGAACCGGCAGGTCAGCCGCGGGCAGGGTCTTGGGCTGGGGCCGCACAGGGGTCTCCTTCGTCATCGCACGGTGGTCTCGTACCAGTGGCGCCACATGCGGGGCGACCGGAGCCGCAGGCGGGCGGTGACGGGGTTCTGCCACCAGAGCATCCGCAGGCTCGACCACTGGTCGTAGCGGCGGGTCGACGGGCGTACGCGCAGGTCGTCGAGGATCGCCACGGGCCGTCCGGTGGCCTGGCCGTGGGCGCTGAGCCGGGCGAAGAACTCCACGTCCTCGCTCATGAACAGGTCGTCCCGGTACCCGCCGACGTGGTGGAAGGCGTCGGCGGTGCAGAACTGGTTGACGCCCTGGGCTCCGCCGCGCCGGGTGCGGTAGTGATCCCAGTACGCGCACAGCAGGCGGGCTCCGAGCCGCTCGGGCGTGTAGAGCGGCGGGATGGCGCCGCCGACGGCGCCGGCGTCCATGGCGGCAGCGGCGGCGGTGACCGCCTCCAGGGGCAGGGCCACGTCGGCGTCGGTGAAGAAGAGATGGCCGCTGCGGGCGGCGCTCGCGCCGGTGTTGCGTACCCGGCCAATGTTGCGGACGGACTCGGTGACGACGCGGGCGCCGAAGGAGGCGGCCATGTCGGCGGTGGCGTCGGTGCTGGCGTTGTCGACGACGATCACCTCTCCGCTGCGGCCGGTGACCTCCTCCCAGCGGGCGAGGGAGGCGAGGACGGAGGGCAGGTAGCGGGGCAGGTAGGCGACCTCGTTGAAGGCGGGGATCACCACCGACAAGGCAGGGGTGGTCATCGGTATGTCCTTTCGGGACGGGGTACGCGGAAGAGGTGCGGAGTCCGTCGGCTCAGCTCGTCCAGGCGGCCGGCCCACCGGGCGCGGTCGTCGCCGGGTTCGGAGTGGGCCCAGCAGCGCAGCGTGTGGAAGACGGCCCAGGCCGTCAGCTGGTGGTGGTCCAAGGCGAGCGGATAGGCGTCGGTGACCGTGCGGGCCCGGTCGGAGGCGATGGCGCCGGACATGACCAGGGTCTGGGCCACGTCGGACTCGCGGGGGCCGGCTGCGGCGTCGGTGAAGTCGACGAGGTGGCGGACGGCTCGGGGCCCGGCGAGCACGACGTTGTCGCCGTGCAGGTCGCCGTGGCACCACACCGGAGCAGCCGCGGGGGCGTCGGCGATCGCGGCCAGGGCGGGCGCGATGCGATCCAGAGCGCTGGGCGGACAGCGCCGACCGATCGAGGTGACCTGCTCATGGAGCGGCCGGCGCGGGGCCCACGGCTGGACCGAGGCCCGGTGCAGGCGGCCGAGCAGACCGCCGAGGTCCCTCAGGGCTCGCTCGTCGCCCACCCGGCCGGACCGCACGGCGCTTCCCAGGGTGAGCGGGCCGAGGTCCGCGGTGATGAGAGCGGTCACCTCGTGACCGGGCACGTGTCCATGTGCGAGGACGGCGGGCGCAGGGACGTGCTTGGCGACGGCCCGGACCGCCGCCGCCTCGGTCGCCGCGTTGCGGCGGGCGGTGACCGCGTACAGCTTGATGACCACGCTCCGGCCGTCGGTCAGGAAGGCCCGGTACACGACCGTCCTCGACCGCGCCGACAGGCGGTGTGCGGCACGAACCGGAACTCCCACGAGACCAAGGACGGCCCACGCGACGGCCGCGGGTACGTTCGTCGTGCTCACCACGCACCCGCCGGTTCCGCCCCGAAGGTGCCCAGGCGGCGGACGTGCCGAAGGGCGACCGCCAGGTGCCGCCGGTACTCGGCCACGTCCTCGGTGACGGGGCAGTCGGCCTGCCAGGGCTTCTCGGGGCCGACGAAGTGCACGAGGGCCGCGGCCGGGTCCGGCCTGAGCGACCGGGTGACGACCCGCCGCACCCAGTTGCCCCGCTCCAGGAACCGGCCGGTCTCGAACCTGTTGAGCCCGGCGGCGGCCGGCCGCACGCGGCCGGAGTGCAGGAGCCACAGGTTCAGGGCGTCCTGGTCGTTGTGGAGGATGTGGCGGCGGCCGTGGACGAGCGCGTGCTCGACGCCCCTGCGGACGACGGGCATGTGGCCGGTGCGGGTCCAGAGGACTCCGGCGTTGAAGTAGGGACGGCCGCGCAGGTGGGGCCAGCGTTCGGCGGCCCCAGGCAGCGCCGGGCACTCACCTACGGCCGGGTTGAACTCGTCACGTACGGCGCCGATCTCGTCCTCCCGGAGGGATCCGAGCGGATCGGTGACGTCTCCGCGTACCAGCACGTCCGCGTCCACGTAGATCAGGTAAGGCCGGCGGACGAAGTCGGGCGTGAATTCGAACCGCAGGTAGGTGGTGACGGTGATGTACGAGGCGTCTGCCATGCGCGAGACGCGCAGCGGGACGCAGCGGCGGAGGTCGAAGGAGCCGAAGCCGGTCCGCTTGGCGAAGTCAGAGAGGAGCAGGGCCTGCGCCGGGGCGAGGTCGAGGGTGAGCACCCGTACCGCCGCATGGCGGCGGGCGACGGGGGTGAGGCTGTCGGCCAGACCCGCAATCGCGGCGAGGCCGGGGACGAGGTACTGCTGGTCGATGCAGAGACCGAACGCGTACACGGGACGTCGCCTTTCAGGCGTGGTGCACGGAAGGGAGTGAGAGACGGGACGGTGAGCGCGGAAGCTCACCGGTTGTCCCCGCCGCCGGAGGGGGCGAGGACCTTGAGGCTGTTGGGGTCGTCGGTCTCCCAGCAGGGCCCGCCCCCGGTCGGCGGCCGCAGCACCCACACGGTGCCGTCGGCACGGACGTCGGTGACGATCGCCCGCCGCCCGTCTCCGTCCCGGACGAGGTCACCGACCCACGCGCGCCGGGCGCTCACGAGGTGCCCTCGTCGTGCGTGTCGGTCTGTCCGAACCAGCCGGAGGCCGCGTCCGCGAGGTCGCGGCGGCGTCGGGCCTGACCGGGCGTACTGCGGGCCGGGGTGCCGTTCGACGCGTCCGCGAGGAACCCTCCCCGCTCGCGGAGGAGCACGCCGAGGGCCGCGAACTGGGCCGCGTCAGAGACGACATGTGCCGGGCCGCTGACGACGACGCCCCGGATCATCCCGGCGGACAGGGCGGCCGTGACCGCCTGCCACCCCAGCCGCTCAGCAGGCGGCAGCGCCGGGTCGGAGTCGGACCAGACACCGGCAACGTGCCAGTGCCGGGCGTCGGCGTAGTAGCGCCCACGTTCCTCGCTCTCGCTGAGAGCAGTGGAGGACGTGGCGCAGGAATAGACGGCAACGGGCACGTGCCCGAGACCGCCGGACGGGTTGCTCGGCATGTCTCAAGGCTGCTGGCCTGCGATGCTCGGGCCCAGGCACGGCCCGTCGCAGCGGACGAACTCCGTACCGGGCTCGACTGCCACGCCCCGTGGCAACGGAGGCGGACTCCGCCGAGGGGGTATCACGGCTCATGGCAGTCGCGCTGATGGCGTCCGCAGAGCTACTACGGACCGTGGTACTTCGACACGTGCGTCAGCGCACCCCGAGCGGTACGCCGGCGGAGTTGGCCAGCCCTCGCAGTCGGTTGACGGACACACCGGCAAGCCTGCTGATGATGACGCCGGGAAGCATCTGGTGACGCACCCAGCCAGGAGCCATCTCGCACACGGTTTGGAGAGTGTCGGCAGCGGTCTCCCACCGTCGGCATTCCACCTGGGTGAGGGCGACGTCCAGGCCGTAGCGGGCGCGGGTGGCCAGGGGCACTCTGGCATCCAGGCGGACGGTATCCATGAGTCGCAGAGCCCCGCCCGTGTCTCCGAGCGCCACCGCAATGCTCATCGCCTGCGTGGCAGCGTACATCGGCCCGTACGGCTGGGCGTGGGAACCGCGGGCGTGCTCGTCACCGATGCGGGCGGCGACGGCGTGCGCCTGGGAGAGGTACTCGCGGGCGTGATCCGCGCTCGCCCCGCCCCGGGAGGCGGCGACGGCGGCGTTCGTGACAAGCTGGCCGTAGACGCTGAGCCGGTCCAGGTCGTGCTCGCTCATCTTGGGCTCGATCCGGTCGGCCTGGGCCGCTGCGAGGAGGAATCCCTGCTTGGTGCGCCCATCACGGAGATTGACCCACGCGGTCGTGGCGGCGAGATGGGCATCACGAAGGTCGTCCCCGGTCCGCACGGCGACCTGGCGGCCATACGTGAGGGCGGCATACGCCAGATCTCGCGAGCCGAGCACGTTCGCGGCCATGCCGGCGGTCTGGAAGGTGTCGATCAGCACTCCTCCAGCGGCCTCCTTCTCTTCGAGGCCAGCGGCGTCGAAGCGGGCCCGCGCCTCGGGGAGAAGCTGCCCGAGGAGCGTTCCCAGCTCGGCGTACCGACCGCCCCAGTAAGCGGCGTCCGCGCGGCGCAGCACAGCACGGAGCTCTTCGACACTTCCCGGCTCGACTTCGGAGGGAATGCCGATCGCGGCGTCATGGGTGGCGGCGGAGACCATGCGCAGCGCGGCCCGCTCGTCCCGGTCCATGGAGCGGCGAGGCGCCTGTTGCCCGAGCAGCACGGCGATGTCGGTACCGAGCGCGTGGGCGATCGAGAGCAGGGACGGCAGCGATGCCGTCCCTCCGCGTTCGAGCTTCCGAACCACCCCGACAGACACCCCGGCGGCCTCCGCCAACCGCTCCTGCGTCATCCCGCCCCGTAGCGCCTTCAAACGCTCCGAGGTGGTGTACTCCGACCACTCCATGGTCCAGAACCTCCGCGTGGTGAGCCCCACACGGACAGTACTGGCCGGAGAGGGAACACGGACGCCCTTTCCTGGGAGGGAGGCTGACCTCAGGCGGCGTGAACCGCTGTGACCCCGAGCAGTGCTTCAAGCTCGGCCACGGCCGCGTCCTCGTCCGTGACATGGACAGTGGAGATCCCCAGCGCGGCGGCCGGCGGAAGGTTCACCGCGTGATCGTCCACGAAGACGCACCGCTCGGCGGGCAGCTCGATACGCTCCAGTACGAGCCGGTAGATCGCCGGATCCGGCTTCGCCAGCCCCTCCAGCTCGGACACGACGTGAACGTCGAAGAGGTCCCAGATGCCCACGTGCTCGTACGGGTTGAACGGATTGAGGCCGAAGCTGTTGGACAGCAGGCCAAGCCGGTGACCGGCGGCACGCGCGGCACGCGCGAGCGCGACCATCCGGCGGGCCACAGGCACCCCGGCCCAGGCCCGGCCCATCAGGTTCACGGGGTCCACGTGCTCCCCCAGCAGCGCCGCTGTCTCCTCGTTCCACTCGGCCTGCCCGATCTCCCCGATCTCTAGCGCCGCGTACAGTCGCCGTCCCTCCGGATGATCGTTGAGCGTCGCCCGCCACGCCCCGGGCTCCAGCCCCTCCGACATGCACCACTCGCGATGAGTAACGATGGGGCTGGCCGTGAGCACTCCCGCGAAGTCGAGGATCAGGCCTTTCCGGTCATTCTTTTCGACAGCGCCATTGCTGTGCAGCATCCGGTGGCGTCCCTTCCCTGATGAGCTCTATAGGCGACGCTATCGCGCGTCCAGAACAGCGAGGTACGAGACCTCTCGAGCGATCCGAGGTCTGGACCGGCGTCGTTTGAGCCCGGCCTATCGTCCTTCGCCCACCGCCCGATATCGCCCCACGGGCATCGCTCGCAACTCGGTCCGGGGTTGTCAGTGGCGGGTGGTAAGCCTGTTCTTCGGGCGGTCATCTTCTCGGGTGAAAGGCGAACTGCTATGTCAGGAGAGCGTTACGTCGACCACAGGGTCCTCAAGGTGTTCGCGCAGAGCAAGGTCAATGTGCCAGCGGAGGAGGCGAAGGAACGCCGCCGACAGGTGAATCACCTGCGAGAGCGGCTGGAGGGCTACATCGCCGCGCACCCGGACTTCGACCTGGTGAAGCTCCGCGCGTCTGGCAGCACGGCCAAGCACACGGCGATCCGCCGCAAGAGCGGCACGGGGTCCGATGCGGACGTCGCCGCGTACCTGCGCGTCGGGGACCCCGAGGTCGACGTCTCGACCGTGCTGACGTGGCTGGAGGAGCGCTGCAAGGAGGTCTACGGCAAGACGAAGGTCGCGGAGGACTTCAAGCCATCCGACCACGCGGTGGGCATCACCATGCGCGGCTCCGGCTTGAAGATCGACGTGGTGCCGGTGCTCTACACCGGTGAGCCGGACGACCGGGGCTACCTGGTCACCAGCGGCGGCACCAAGGTGCTCACCTCGGTCACGCTGCACCTGCGCTTCATCGAGAAGCGCAAGGGGGAGGCCGGCGACGGCTACCGGGAGCTGATCCGCCTGCTGAAGGCATGGATCCGCGAGAGCAAGGCGGTCGATCCGCAACTGCGCTGCAAGTCGTTCCTGATCGAGCTCCTGGTCGCGCACCTGTGGGATGTCGGCTGGAATGGCAAGCCGCTCCAGGTCAACGACTACCCGGCGGCGATCGAGCAGGTGCTCGCCTACATCGTCCGCACCGGCCTGAAGACACCGATCCTTTTCACCGACTACTACAAGGCCAACGCGGTGAGCGCGACAACAGACCCCATCCAGGTCTGGGACCCGGTCAACCCGGAGAACAACGTCGCACGGGGTTACAGCGAGCTCGACCGCCTACAGCTGGTGAACCACGCCAAGACCACCCTCGAGACCCTCACGATGGCCGCCTACGCGGCCACGAAGGGCGAGGCGCTCGATGCCTGGCGCGAGCTGTTCGACCCCGCCTTCCCGGGAGAATGACCATGACCGGCTCGTACACCAGATCCGCCTCCTCCTCGTTCACGATCACCGACGCCCGCTACGTGGGAGGCAGAGTCGCCGCCGACCTGCGCCTGCTGTTCAACCTCTACGGCGAGCCCTCCCTCGACAGAATCGACCACTTCGCCGAGGAGGTCGCCCTGCTCCTGCGCGACGGCTATCTCGACACTGTCGACTACGGCTTCCGCGACACGGCCACCAACACCTGGAGGTTCCGCCTGCGCTACAAGGCCACGGCCGGCGGCCAGCTCACCGACTCCCGGCCGGGCAGCTTCCCCGACCCCGTCGATCTCGCCGGCTACGGCTTCCACAGCTTCCTGACCTACAGCTCCACGTTCTGGCTCCTGACCAGCAGTCAACAAACAGGGGTCAAGGAGACTCTGCCGATCTCCCGGACGACCGGCACCGCCCCGAGCGCCCTCGCGGGCAACACCACTACGGGGCACGGCTACGCCCGCAATGGCGCCGGCGTCTCCCGCGACGTCTACGTCGCCCACTAATCCAGCGCCGCCAGCAGGAGGACCGAGAACGTGACCAGCCAGGACGACCTGTTCCACCCCGTCATCGAACTGCCCGAGCCCACCCGCCGCGCCCGCTACGACCGCCTGGTCGGCCTGAACGATACGAAGCTGCGCCTGCGGAAGGAAGCCGCCCTCCTCGCGGACCCGCGCCAACTCCAGGCATGGGCCGCCACCCATCACGACGGCGATGTCGCCGCACTCGCCCTATTCGCCGACCGGGCACCGCTGTTCGTATTCGCTGGCGACGTCGGCTCCGGCAAGTCTGCTCTGGCCGAGTCCTTCGGCTGCGACCTCGCTGGCTTCCTCGACCTACCCGTCTACCTGTACCGACTCAAGCTCGCCACCCGCGGCAGCGGACTGGTCGGCGAGATGACCTCGCTCATCGGCGACGCCTTCACCCACATGCATACGGCGGGCAAGCGTATGTCCGGCACTGATGGAGCCCGCGCGGTTCAGATCCTCGTCGTCGACGAAGCTGACGCCCTCGTACAGTCCCGTGAGGCCCAGCAGATGCACCATGAGGACCGGGCCGGCGTCGACGCGTTCCTGGCCGGCATCGACAGCCTGGCCGGTGCCAGGCTCCCGATCGTCGTCGTGCTGTGCACCAACCGAGTCGGCGCCCTCGACCCGGCTGTCATGCGCCGTGCCGCTGCCACCTTCACCTTCACTCGCCCCGGCGACGAGCAGCGCTACGCGGTCCTCGCCCAGGCACTCGGCGGGCTCGGCATCCGGCCGGAGACCGTCCGCAAAGTCGTCGAGCTCACCGGCCCCACCGGCGGCCGCCCCGGCTACACCTTCTCCGACCTCACCCAGCGCCTGGTGCCGGCTGCCGTCTTCCGTGCCTTCCCCGACCGGCCGGTCACCGACGACGATCTCCTCGCCCTCGCCGAGGAGCTGGAGCCGACCCCCGTCTTCACCGAGGAGCGCTGATGGCCCATCTCCCCGCCGCCGGCCCTACCAGCGTGCGCACGACCGGCGACTACTACCAGTGGCTCGTCGCCTGGGAGGGCTGCCTGACGCTCCTGCGCGAGAACGCCACTCGCTCGCACAACCCCGTGCGCACAGTCGGCGTCGAACTCGACAGCGTGGGTAACCTCGACGATGTCGTCCTTCTGCGTGATGCTCCTCCGAACACCTACAAACAGGTCAAGTACGCGGTTGACAGCGCCACGCCGGTCAACGAGGGGTACTTGACCAAGCCCAGCGCCAAGGGCGGTCCATCGATCCTCAAGAAGATCGCCAGGACGTGGAAGGGGTTGACCGCGGACGACGGTAGTGCCGACCTGCGCCTGGTCACCAACCGGGCGGCAGACCCCGAAGACGACCTGATGGCGGGCCGCGACGCCCGCACCGGCCTCCTTATGCCCAAGGCGGCCGTCGGCAGATCCAATTCGCTTCGAGGTAAGGCCCGTGCCCGGTGGGCGCAGGAGGCCGGGGTGACCGAGGCCGAGCTCATCGACCTCCTGTCGGTACTGCGCTTCGACCTGCCTCTGGACATGGTCTGGTACCAGGAGAACCTCCGGCTCCTTATGGCCGTCACAGGGCTTCGCCACGACCAGCGTGCGCTTGAAGAGGGGGTCGGCTGGGTCGCCAGGATGGTCCGCGAGGGCCGCCGAGAGCTCACGATGGCGATGATCGAGGCTGCCGTCACCGAGCTTGACCTGAAGGCCGGCCCCGCCCGGGCCGTCCTGTCGATTGCCACTCTCAAGCCGGACCCGCTGGCATCGGACGCCGACCATGCCATCGACTGGATCGATCGCTTCGACGGTGACTCCGACTACACCAAGCGTCGCCCTCTGCCGCCGCACACCTGGGCCCAGCTGCAGGCAGACATCGAGGCCGCGCCGGGACGCCTGCCCGCTGGAACAACCGCCGTCTCCGTCACAGGCAGCATCCGTCTCGCGCCGGCCTTCCTGGTGGGCACCACCTTCCGCATGGTCACCGGCACCGACCTCGCGGCGTTGCAGCGCGGGAGGGCTGGCAGTCAGCTCTGGTCCACCAACGACCCGTTCATCGCTGCCCAGACCCCCGAAGTCACTGAGTACGAGATCGGCCAAGGCGACGAGATCGCTGTCGCCATCGCCGTCGCGACGGACCTCACTGAGGACGTTTTGGAGTACCTGCGCGAGCAGAACCTCCCCGTCGGCAAGCTCATCGTCCTCACCCCGCCGAGCGGCACAGCAAACGACGGATCCGTCCCCGACAGCACCGCCGCCAACGCCCTGGCCGTCGGCATCCGCGACCACCTCCGCCGCTCCACCCGCCGAGTCCGCCGAATGCACCTCTTCCTCGCCTGCCCCATGGGGCTTGCTGTTCTGCTAGGCAACCGGTGGAATCGCCTATGCCAGACCATCGTGTACGAGGACATCAAGATCGACGACGGATACGAAGCGGCATTCACTATCGAGGCGTAGTGGGCCCTGTAAACGGTGATGCAGCACCGTAGGGCGGGCATGCGGCGGCCGTGATACCGACCCCTCGTCGTCCCGAAAACGCGCGAAGTTTTCGGGAACGACCGACACCCAAGTGCGTTCGCGCAGGTCAGAGCCGCCCCACTCCCCCATCCACCAGGTGCCTTCTAAACACCTGCTCTATCACCCTGAGCGGGACTACGCCTTAGAGGTCCTAACAGAAGCCGTTGATCATGTGACTGTCGGTTCGGTTGCTCGTTGGTCCGTTCGTGGCGAAGAGGAACTCCCGGCCGTGGGTC
>NZ_JBIVPT010000012.1:0-213398 GCF_044754785.1 Streptomyces sp. NPDC092952
ACCGAGGAGATCAACACCCGCAAGGGCTGACGACCCCCGGGACGGGGAACGGGTGCGGGGCCGCGCGGTACACACCGCACGGCCCCGCACCCGTTCCTGCCACCATTGACGCAGGTCCGGGGGCCTTATAACTTCACTATACGGATTGTTGATTCCGGGAAGCGGAAACAGCGTGACTGTGAAGGGTGTGGAAATGGGTCAGCAGGAGAAGGTGGCAACGAGCCTCGCCGGTGCGGTCAGCGAGGAGATCAGTGCCTCCCTCACCGCGGTCGACGCCGAGCTCGCGCGCCGCTACCCGGGCGACCCGGGCACCCGCCAGCCGGTCCACACCGTCTACGTCCCCGGCGACGCGTTCGCCGCCGGCACCATCCGGTCCTGGGGCGACCAGGCCCTGGCCGCCCTCGACGAGCACGCCCCCGACGCCGCCTCCTTCGCCGCCGTCCTCGGCATCCCGGAGGAGCTGGCCGGACCCGTCCACGACCGGGTCCGGGCCAAGCTGGAGCGCGAGCCGGTCGAGGACCTGCGCATCGACTTCGAGGACGGCTACGGCCCCCGCCCCGACGCCGAGGAGGACGCGACGGCGGCCCGCGCCGCCCGGCTGGTCGCCGAGGCGTACGCGAACGGCACGGCGGCCCCGTACATGGGCATCCGGATGAAGTGCATGGAGGCCGCCGTGCGCGACAGGGGCATCCGTACCACGGACGTCTTCCTCACCGGCCTGATGGAGGCCGGCGGTCTGCCCGACGGGCTGGTCCTCACGCTGCCCAAGGTGACCTACCCGGAGCAGGTCACCGCCTTCGTCCGGCTGCTCGAAGCCTTCGAGGGGGCGCACGGGCTGCCCGACGGGCGAATCGGCTTCGAGATCCAGATCGAGACCAGCCAGTCCATCCTCGCCGCCGACGGCACGGCCGCCGTCGCCCGCATGATCGACGCGGCCCGGGGGCGGGCCACCGGCCTGCACTACGGCACCTTCGACTACAGCGCCTGCGTCGGTGTCAGCGCCGCCTACCAGGCCAGCGACCACCCGGCCGCCGACCACGCCAAGGCCGTCATGCAGGTCGCCGCGGCGGGCACCGGCGTACGGGTCTCCGACGGCTCCACCAACGTCCTGCCGGTCGGCCCCACCGAGCGGGTGCACGAGGCATGGCGGCTCCACTACGGCCTCACCCGCCGCGCCCTGGCCCGCGCCTACTACCAGGGCTGGGACATGCACCCGGCCCACCTGCCGACCCGGTACGCGGCCGTGTACACCTTCTACCGCGAGGGCCTGGAGCAGGCCGCCGCGCGGCTCGCCGCGTACGTGGCGAAGGCCGGCGGCGACGTGATGGACGAGCCGGCCACCGCCAAGGCGCTCAGCGGCTACCTCCTGCGCGGCATCGACTGCGGCGCCCTGGACACCGCCGAGGTCGCCCGGCTGACCGGGTTGACGCGCGAGGACCTCGACGGCTTCGCCTCGCCCCGCCGGGCCGACCTCACCGTCACCGCGCCGTAGCGCGTCCTCCGCGAGGGCCGCTCAGGCCGCGTGGCTCAGGCGGGCGGAAGCTCGCCCGAGCCACGCGGCACGAGCCGGGTCGGCAGCTCCACCCGGGCCGGGGCGTGCCCGGCCCCGTCGAGCCGGCGGAAGAGATGCTCGGCCGCGGTGCGCCCGGCGGCCGCGGCGTCCTGGGACACGACGGTGATGCCGAGCAGGTCGGCCAGCTCGATGTCGTCGAAGCCGACCAGGGCGACACGGCGCTCCAGCTCGGCGAGGACCCGCACCACCGTCACCGTCACCCGGTTGTTGCCCGCGAAGATCGCGGTGACCGGCTCGGGGCCGGAGAGCATCCGCTCGGCGGCGGCCCGTACCCGCGCCGGGTCGGTCGGGCCGAGCGACACCCAGGCGTCCCCGGCCTCCGTACCCGCGTCCGCCAGTGCGGCGCGGTAGCCGCGCAGCCGCTCGGTGGCGGTGTGGATGTGCGGCTGGTCGCCGATGAAGCCGATCCGGCGGTGGCCGTGCGCGATCAGGTGCGCGACGCCCTCGCGGGCACCGCCGAAGCTGTCGCACAGGACCGTGTCGGCGTCGATGAGGCCCGCCGGGCGGTCCACGAAGACGGTGGCGACGCCCGCCCTGATCTCCGGTTCCAGATAGCGGTGGTCGTCACCTGCCGGGATCACGATGAGCCCGTCCACCCGGCGGGCGCACAGCGCGAGCACCAGCTCCTGCTCGCGCTCCGGGTCCTCGGCGCTCGACCCGTTGATGAGCAGGGCGCCGTGGGCCCGCGCGACCTCCTCCACCGCGCGGCTCAGCGGTCCGTAGAACGGGTCGGCGAGATCCTCCAGGACCAGGCCGATCGAGGCGGTGCGGCCCTTGCGGAGCACCCGCGCGCTGTCGTTGCGGCGGAACCCGAGCGCCTCGATGGCCTCCTGGACCCGGCGCTCGGTGTCGGGCGTGACGCCCGGCTCGCTGTTGACCACACGGGAGACCGTCTTGAGGCCCACCCCGGCGCGGGCGGCCACGTCCTTCATGGTCGGCCGGTTGCCGTAGCGGGGCTCGGAGTGACGGGCGGTCTCGGCCACGGTGCGCTTGTCCTGTCCTCTGGTGCGGACCGGCCTGCTCCCGCACGGGCGGTGCCATGGAGCGGGCCGGGTCGTGTGCGGTCGAGCATAGGCCCTGGACAACGTTGTCAGCGGCAGGGAGACTGAGCCGGGCCGATTCCCGAAGCCGCAGGTCCCCGCCCCCTACCCACGGAGCCGCACCCATGCCATCCGATCTCGTCGCCGCGCTGGACATCGGCGGCACCAAGATCGCCGGAGCGCTGGTGGGCGGCGACGGCACCCTGGTGGTCCGGGCGCAGCGTCCGACGCCGGCCCGGGAGGACGCCGGGACGGTGATGGGCGCGGTCGCGGAGGTGCTGGCCGAGCTGACCGGATCGCCCGGGTGGGGGCGGGTGACGGCGGTCGGCATCGGCAGCGCGGGCCCGGTCGACGCCTCGGCCGGTACGGTCAGCCCGGTCAACATCCCCGGCTGGCGCGGCTTCCCGCTGGTGGAGCGGGTGGCCGGGGTGGTCGGCGGGATGCCGGTCCAGCTGGTCGGCGACGGGGTCGCGATGACGGCCGCCGAGCACTGGCTGGGTGCCGCCCGGGGGTACGGCAACGCGCTGTGCATGGTCGTGTCGACCGGCGTCGGCGGCGGACTCGTACTCGACGGCAGGCTGCACCCCGGCCCCACGGGCAACGCCGGACACATCGGCCATGTGAGTGTGGACCTGGACGGCGATCCCTGCCCGTGCGGTTCGCGCGGTTGCGTCGAGCGCATCGCCAGCGGCCCGAACATCGCCCGCCGGGCGCTGGCGGACGGCTGGCGGCCCGGACCGGACGGCGACACCTCGGCGGCCGCCGTGGCCGCCGCCGCGCGGGCGGGCGACGGGGCGGCGCTGGCCTCCTTCGAGCGTGCCGCCCAGGCGCTGGCCGCCGGGATCGCCGCCACCGCCGTCCTCGTCGAGATCGACATCGCGGTGGTCGGCGGGGGAGTGGCCGGTGCGGGCGACGTTCTCTTCGTACCGCTGCGCCGGGCGCTGAGCCGGTACGCCACGCTGTCCTTCGTCCGCCGGATCGAGGTGGCCCCGGCGGTGATGGGGGCCGACGCGGGCCTGGTGGGCGCGGCGGCGGCGGCCCTGCGGGCGGGGCCGGACGGCGGTCCGGCCGCCCGCGACTGACCGGGCCGCCGTGGTGCGGTGCGCGGGACTCGCCCGGGCGGGCCCGCGGAGGTCCGGTTCCGGGGGTACGGGGATGCGCCGGGCGGATTCGGGGGCGTGGTACGCGGCAGCCCGCCCGGCGATCCGTCAGCAGGTGATCCGCAGATCCGCCCAGTCCGCGTGGTCGGAGTCGGTGCCGTCCCCGCCGTCGGTGACCACCAGGCGGACCACCCGCGCGCCGCCCACGTCCGCGGTGATCGGCTGCGCGGGCATCGCGTTGGTCAGCACGCCGGTGGACGCGGCCGTCCTGCCGTCGGCCCGGATCTCGAAGGCGACCGATCCCTTGGCGCCCTTCTCGTCGTCCACACCGACCCGCGCCGTCACGGTGGAGCAGGCGCCGCCCGCGTAGAACTCGACGGAACTGTAGGCGTGCACACCGAGCCCCTTGGCGAAGACCGTGCCGCCGATCGTCATCGGGTTGCCGTCGCCCGCCGCGCTCTCCCCGTTGCTGGTGTCGCGCTCGACGGGGCCCCAGCCGTTGCTCGCGGAGAGCCGCGGCAGATCACTCAGAAAGCTGTCGCCCGCCGGGGGCGCGACCACCACATGGGCGCCGAGCGGGACCGTGGACCGCGCGCGGGCCCCGTTCGGCGCGCGGTAGCGGACGTCGAGGGTCAGACCGTACGCGCCGGCGGGGGTGGACGCGGGGGCCGTCACCCGCCAGCGCGTGGTGAGGGAGCGGCCGGTGGGCAGGGCGGGCGCGCCGGTCGGCGACACCGCTTCCACCCGCCAGCCCGAGGGGCCGTCCAGCCGGGCCGACACCGCCCTGGCCGGGGTGCGGCCCAGGTCGGTGACGGTGGTGGTCAGGGTGGTGGTGCGGCCGGCCTCCAGCAGTGGTGCGGAGTCGATCCCGAGCCCGACCGCGGGCGGGTACGCGGCCCAGCCGTCGTCGGCGGCCACCCGCAGCAGCACGGTGCCGTGTGCCGGGACGGTCGCCGCCAGGGTGCCCGCCGTGTTGTACGTCCGGTGCTCCCACAGGTCGCGCACCGTGTAGCCGTCGGCCTCCGGCAGTCCCGCCCCGGCTGCGGTCGTCGCGATGTGCTGGGCGCTGTCGGTCTCGTTGAAGAGGGCGACCGCGCGGCTGCCGTCCGCCATCTCCTTGGCGACCACCCAGCGTCCGTCGGTGGAGGACAGTACGGTGCCCTGCTTGCCGAGCGGGTCCTGGTCGACCGCGACGACCTCGCGGTTGGAGAGGATCTCGTAGGTCTCCGCGCTCGCCCTGCGCAGGTCGGAGCCGATGAGCAGCGGTGCCGCCATCACGGACCACATGGAGAAGTGCGTGCGGTACTCCGTGTCCGTCATGCCGCCGTTGCCGACCTCCAGCATGTCCGGGTCGTTCCAGCGGCCGGGCCCGGCCGCCGCGGCCAGTGGCAGGTTCTGCTTCATGATCGACAGCATGCTGCCCCAGCTGTCGTTGATGTCGCCGGTGGTGCGCCAGAGGTTGCCGACCTCACCGGCCCATTCCCAGGGCTTGTTCTGGCCCCATTCGCAGATGCTGTAGACGATCGGGCGGCCGGTCGCCTCCAGCGCGTCCCGCATCGTCGTATAGCGCTGCCTGGCGTCGACGCCCTGGTTGTTGCAGTTGTCGTACTTGAGGTAGTCGATGCCCCAGTCGGCGAACTGCCGGGCGTCGCTGTACTCGTGGCCCAGCGCGCCCGGGAGGCCGACGCTGTCGCAGGTCCTGGTGCCGGCACTGGTGTAGATGCCTATCTTGAGACCCTTGGAATGGACGTAGTCCGCGACGGCTTTGATGCCGTTCGGAAAGCGCTTCGGGTCGGCCTCCAGCTTTCCCTCCGCATTGCGCTGCGGTGCGGCCCAGCAGTCGTCGAGATTGATGTACTGGTATCCCGCGTCCTTGAGGCCCTTCTCGACGAAGATGTCGGCGATCCCCTTGACCATCGACTCGTCGAACTCGGCCCGGCAATGCGTGGAGTTCCAGTTGTTGAATCCCATGGGCGGGGTGAGCGCAAGGCCGTTTTCGGACTGCGGGGCGACAGTGCGGCGCGGCGCGGGGGAGTCCGCGGCACCGGCGGGTACGGCCGTTCCGGCCGCGCACAGCAGCCCGGCCGCCAGCACTCCGGCGGCCCGGCGGCCCGCCCGAGCGGTTCGGGTTGTACGGGTTGGAAGATGACGCATCGTTACGTTCCTCCACACTCGCATGATCGGATGGCGACATGTGCACGCCAATGAGTGCGATTACGTTAGAGCGTGTTGGAGTCTGTTGGAAGGGGAGTGGCGCCGGTTAACTGGCATCTCGTCAAAACCCTTGACGGAGCGAATAGTTGGGAGTGAGATCCAAGCGCACGTTCGGTTGTGTTGGGTTGCATCTCCGAGGGAGTGGGGCATGACGCAGTCTGATGACGGCAGGTACACCGTGCCGGGAAGTGTGGCGGGACATCGGATGTCCCGGCGGAGCCTGCTGCGTGGTGCGGCCGTCGGTGCCGGAGCCGTGGCGCTGCCCGCGCTGCTGACCGCCTGCGGGAGCGGCCCCGGCGGCGACGGAAAGACGATCACCCTCGGGTCGAATTCCTCCGACCCGGTGCCGAAGAAGGCATTCGCCGACGCCTTCGCCGCGTACGAGGAGCAGTCGGACGGCCGGAAGGTGAAGGTCAACACCGTCGACCACAACACCTTCCAGGAGAACATCAACCGATATCTGCAGGGCAAGCCGGACGACGTCTTCATGTGGTTCGCCGGAAACCGGATGCAGTTCTTCGCCGAGAAGGGTCTGCTGCACGACATCAGCGATCTCTGGCAGGAATACGAGGGTTTCTCCGACGCGCTGAAGGCCCAGTCCACCGGGGCTGACGGAAAGCAGTACCTCACGCCGTACTACTACTATCCGTGGGCCGTTTTCCACCGGAAGAGCCTCTTCGCCGACCGCGGCTACCAGGCGCCGAAGACGCTCGACGCGTACGTGGCGCTCGCCCGGCAGATGCGGAAGGACAAGCTGGACCCGATCGCCTTCTGCGACAAGGACGGCTGGCCCGCCATGGGCACCTTCGACTACATCGACATGCGGACCAACGGCTACGAGTTCCACAAGAGCCTGATGGCCGGCGAGGTGGCCTGGACCGACAAGCGGGTCAGGGAGGTCTTCGACACCTGGCGGCGGCTCCTCCCGTACTGCCAGCCCGGTGCCAACGGCCGTACCTGGCAGGAGGCGGCCACCAGCCTCCAGAAGAAGGAGGCCGGCATGGGCGTCTTCGGACTGCCGCACCCCGGCGCCCAGTTCCCCAAGGACGAACAGGACGACCTCGACTTCTTCCCCTTCCCCGTCATCGCCCCGGAACACGGGCAGGACGCCGTCGAAGCGCCCATCGACGGGTTCCTGCTGGCCGCGAAGTCGAAGAACCTCAAGAACCGGAAGACCCTGGAGAGCGCCAAGGACCTGCTCCGGTGGCTGGCCACCGGAAAGGCCGAGGACATCTACCTGAAGAGCGACCCGAACAACATCGCGGTCAACGACCGGGCGGACATCTCCGCGTACTCGCCGATCCAGAAGAAGGCGGTGGAACTGGTCTCCGGGGCGAAGCAGATCTCCCAGTTCCTCGACCGGGACACCCGGCCGGACTTCGCCTCCACGGTCATGATCCCGGCGATCCAGCAGTTCATCAGCGACCCGAACGACGTGGACGGACTGGTCAACAGCATCGAACGGCAGAAGAAGTCCATCTTCGCCGCCGGCTGACCCCGGCCCATCCCGACGTCATCCGACCGAACCTGGAGCCCCGACCGTGTCGTTGAACCCGGCCCGGCGCGCCGGACGGCGGTCCATGCGGCGGTTCACCGGCCGCGACCTCGCCGTACTCGGTGTGCTGCTCGGCATGCCCGTCCTGCTCGACATCGTTATCGTCTGGGGGCCGACCCTCGCCTCCGTGGCCCTCTCCTTCACCGACTGGGACGGTGTCGGGGACATCAAGTGGGCCGGTGCCCGGAACTACGAGAACCTCTTCACCAACTACCCGCCGTTCTGGCCCGCGGCCCGGCACAATCTGCTCTGGCTCGCCTTCCTCGGGCTGGTCGCCGCCCCGTTCGGCCTGCTGCTGGCCGTACTCATCGACCGGGGCGTGCGCTTCAGCCGCTTCTACCAGTCGACGCTGTACATGCCCGTCGTGCTCTCGCTCGCCGTGGTCGGCTTCATCGCCCAACTGGTCTTCTCCCGCGACCAGGGCGCCCTCAACGCCGTCCTCGGGGACACGGCCTCACCCACCGACTGGCTCGGCGACCCGGACCTCAACATCTGGGTGGTGCTCCTCGCCGCCGCCTGGCGGCACACCGGCTACGTGATGATCCTCTACCTCGCCGGGCTGAAGGCCGTCGACCCTTCGCTCAAGGAGGCCGCCGCGATCGACGGCGCGGGCGAGGCCCAGACCTTCTTCCGCGTCGTCCTGCCCACCCTGCGCCCGGTCAACGTCATCGTCGGCGTCATCACCGTCATCGAGTCCCTGCGCGCCTTCGACATCGTGTACGCCGTCAACCACGGCCGCAACGGACTCGAACTGCTCTCGGTGCTGGTCACCGACAACATCATCGGCGAGGCCGGCCGGATCGGCTTCGGCTCCGCCATCGCCGTGGTCCTGCTGCTGGTCTCCCTGGGCTTCGTCGTGACGTACCTCGTCCAGGAGTACCGAGGGGAGAAGAACCGTTGAGCGCCCCAGCCGCCCCCGTCCGGCCCGGCCCGCCGCCGGTCCGGCCCGCCCGCCGCCGCTTCCGCCCCGGCCGCGTCGGCGTCCACCTCTTCCTGACCGCGGTCTCCGTCGCCTTCCTCGCCCCGCTCCTGCTCGCGGTGTACGCCTCGCTGCGGCCGTACGACGAGACCTCGGAGCACGGCTACTTCTCGCTGCCGCGCCACCTCTCCCTGGACTACTACCGGCAGGCGTTCACCGACTCCGGAATGACGAAGTACTTCGTCAACACCCTGCTCATCGCCGTCCCCGGAGTGCTCGTCACGCTCTTCCTCGCCTCGTTCGCGGCCTTCGCGCTGGCCCGGCTGCACATGCGCGGCAGCCTCGTCCTGCTCATGCTCTTCACCGCCGGGAACCTGCTGCCCCAACAGGTGATCGTGACCCCGCTGTACGTGCTGTTCAACCGCGTCCCGCTGCCGTACTGGATGTCCGACTCGATGACGATGTACGACTCCTACTGGGCCGTCGTCGTCGTGCAGATCGGCTTCCAACTCGGCTTCTGCGTCTTCGTCCTGGCCAACTTCATGCGCACCCTGCCGCAGGAGATCCTGGAGGCGGCGGTCGTCGACGGAGCGGGCGTGTGGACCCGGTACTGGCGGATCACCCTGCCGCTGTGCCGCCCGGCCCTGGCCGCGCTCGGCACGCTCCAGTTCACCTGGATGTACAACGACTTCCTGTGGGCGCTGGTCTTCATCTCCGACGGGGACAAGCTCCCCATCACCTCGGCGCTGAACAACCTCAGGGGGCAGTTCTTCACCGACTACAATCTGCTCGCCGCCGGATCGGTGATCGTCGCCCTGCCCACCCTGGTGGTCTTCCTGCTGCTCCAGCGCCACTTCATCGCGGGCCTCACCCTCGGCTCGACCAAGGGCTGAGGGCCCCGGCCGCCGCCGTCGGTCCGGCCCGGGAGACAACCGCCGCCCCGGCCGGGTTTTCGCGGCGGGGTGTTGCGGGCAAGCCTCAGGGGGCTACGGAAGAGGGGGAACCGTGATCGTCTGGGTGAACGGCGCGTTCGGCGCGGGCAAGTCGAGCGTCGCGCGTGAACTGATCGATCTGATCCCGAACAGCACTTTGTACGACCCCGAGCTCGTCGGCGCGGGGCTGCGGCAGCTGCTGCCCCAGAAGAGACTCGCCGAGGTGACCGACTTCCAGGAGCTGCCGATCTGGCGCCGCCTGGTCGTGGACACCGCCGCGGCGCTGCTCGCCGAGGTGCCCGGGGTCCTGGTGGTGCCGATGACCCTGCTGAGACAGGAGTACCGCGACGAGATCTTCGGTGGGCTGGCCTCCCGGCGCATTCCCGTGCACCATGTCCTGCTCGCACCCGAGGAAACGATCCTGCGTGCACGGATCGCCGAACGGGTGGAGGACCCCGACGACCCGGAGCACAGCGAGCGGGTACGGCAGTGGGCCTACCAGCACATCGAGCCCTACCGGGCGGCCCTCGGCTGGCTCACCCGGGACGCGCACCTCGTCGACTCCGGGGCGCTGACCCCGTACGCGACGGCCCAGCGGATCGCCGAGGCGGTCGGCGACGGCACCGCCACCCCGTGCGAGATCGTCCAGACCCCCGAGCCGACCGCGGAGACCGTGGCCGCCGGGGTGCTGCTCTTCGACGAGCACGACCGCGTGCTGCTCGTCGACCCGACGTACAAGCCCGGCTGGGAGTTCCCCGGCGGGGTGGTGGAGTCCGGGGAGGCGCCGGCCCAGGCCGGCATCCGCGAGGTGTTCGAGGAGATCGGCATCCACCTGGACCGGGTGCCCAAGCTCCTGGTCGTCGACTGGGAGGCGCCCGACCCACCCGGATTCGGCGGGCTGCGGCTGCTCTTCGACGGCGGGCTGCTCACCGGGGCGGACGCCCGGCGGCTGCTCCTCCCCGGCTCCGAGCTGCGCGGCTGGCGGTTCGTCACCGAGGAGGAGGCCGCCGACCTGCTGCCGCCGACCCGGTTCGAGCGGCTGCGCTGGGCGCTGCGGGCCCGGGAGCGCTCAGCCGTGCTCAACCTGGAGGCCGGGGTCCCCGTCGGCTGAGGCGCGCAGCACCGCCGCCGCGCCCCGGGCCACCGGATCGCCGTGGCCGAAGCAGACCGTGTCCGGTTCCAGCGCGGCCAGCCGCCGGAAGGAGGCCAGGGCCAGGGCCGGGTCGATGTTGAAGACGCCGAGGATCACCCGGCCGACCCCGGCCACGCAGTCCCCGGTGAACAGCACGTCGTGCTCCGGCAGATGGATCCCGATCGAGCCGGGGGTGTGGCCCGGGGCGTGCACCACCCGGGCCCCGCCGCCGAACCCGATGACGTCGCCGTCGGCCAGCTCGCGGTCGACCCGGGTCGGCGGGGCGGCGGGAACGGTCCGCGTCCGCTCCCACAACGGGCGTTCCCAGTCCAGGATCACGGGGGGCGCCATCGGCTCCTCGCCCCGGATCACCGCCGCGTCCGCGCCGTGCGCGAGGATCTCGGCACCGTGCCGGTCGGCGAGTTCCCGCGCGGCGCCGTAGTGGTCCTCGTGCCCGTGGGTGACGACGATCCGGGAGATGCGGCCCGGGTCCAGGCCCAGTTCGCGTATCCCGCCCTCGATCGCGGGCGCGGCGTCGGCGTCGCCCGCGTCGATCAGCGTCAGATCGGAGCCGTCACGCCACAGATAGGCCTGACCGATGGGGAAACGGAACATGTGCAGCCGGGGAAGCACTTCGACGAGGTCCATGCCGCGAACGTACGTGTCCGGCCCGCCCCGGGACCCCGTTCTACGCTCTCGGCGAGCTTCGCCGAACGCGTAGCGGGACCCGGAACGGGCCGGACGGGCGCGGTCAGCCCTGCTTGGACTCCGCGTAGTTCCGCAGGAACAGGGCCTCGGCGAGCGAGAGCCGCTCCAGCTCCTGGGGCGACACGCTCTCGTTCACCGCGTGGATCTGCGCCTCCGGCTCGCTCAGCCCGATGAGCAGGATCTCCGCCTCGGGGTACAGGGCGGCGAGGGTGTTGCAGAGCGGGATCGAGCCGCCCATCCCGGACGTCTGCATCTTCTCGCCGGGGTACGCGAACTCCATCGCCCGCGCCATCGAGGTGTACGCGGGGCTGGACGTGTCCGCCCGGAAGGGCTGGCCCTGGCCGACCTGCTCCACCGAGATCCTGGCCCCCCACGGGGTGTGCGCCCGGAGGTGGGCGGTCAGCAGCTCCGTCGCCTCGGCGGCGTCCTGGCCCGGCGGGACCCGCAGGCTGACCTGGGCCCGCGCGCTCGCCTGCACCGAGGGCGTGGCCCCGAGCACCGGCGGGCAGTCGATGCCGATGACGGTGACGGCGGGCCGGGCCCAGACGCGGTCGGCGACCGTGCCGGTGCCGATCAGCCCGACCCCGTCGAGCACCTTCGCGTCCTTGCGGAAGTCGGCCTCCGGGTACTGGAGTCCGTCCCACTCGCTGTCCTGGGCGAGTCCGTCGACGGTCGTCGTGCCGTCCTCGGCGCGCAGCGACGCCAGCAGCTGGATCATCGCGGCCAGGGCGTCCGGGGCGGCGCCGCCGAACTGCCCGGAGTGCAGGTTGCCCTCCAGGGTGTCGAGGGTGACCCGCAGCATCGTCATGCCGCGCAGCGTCGCGGTGACCGTCGGCAGTCCGACCCGGAAGTTGCCGGTGTCGCCGATGACGATGGTGTCGGCGGCCAGCAGTTCGGGGTGCGCCTCCGCGTACCGCTCCAGACCGCCGGTGCCCTGCTCCTCGGAGCCCTCGGCGATCACCTTGACGGAGACCGGCACGCCGCCGTTGGCCTTGAGGGCGCGCAGCGCGAGCAGGTGCATGATGAAGCCGCCCTTGCAGTCGGCCGCGCCGCGCCCGTACCAGCGGCCGTCGCGCTCGGTCAGCTCGAACGGCGGGGAGAGCCAGGCGGACTCGTCGAGCGGCGGCTGCACGTCGTAGTGCGCGTACAGCAGCACGGTGGGGGCGCCGGCCGGGCCGGGCAGGAAGCCGTAGACCGAGCGGGTGCCGTCGGGGGTGTCGAGCAGGGCGACGTCCTGGAAGTCCTCGGCGCGCAGCGCGTCGGCGACCCAGTCGGCCGCCGCCTCGCACTCGCTCTTCGGGAACTGCGCGGGGTCCGCCACCGACTGGAAGGCCACCAGCTCGGCCAGCTCCGACTTGGCGCGGGGCATCAGCGAGGAGATGGTCTCGGCGATCGGACGGGCGGTCATGGGCACGCTCCTCGTGGGTGCGACGTTATCTGGATGAATCCGGCCGCATGCGCACCGAGTGTGCGGCGTCGCACGCGGGACGAACGTACGGTCGATCCTCCCACAGCGGGGGCCGGGGGAGACGCGCCGTAGGATGCCGTGAGCAGCATGGGCCACTGGTGGGATCGGGAGCAGAAGCACATCGTGAGCAGCGAGAACGCAGACGCCGTACAGGAGCACGAAGAGTCGTCCGTGTGGGACGTCGTCGTAGTCGGCGGCGGACCGGCCGGGGCCTCGGCGGCATACGCGGCGGCAGTCGCCGGACGGCGGGTGCTGCTTCTGGAGAAGGCGGAGCTTCCCCGGTACAAGACATGTGGCGGCGGCATCATCGGGTTTTCACGCGATTCGCTGCCGCCCGGCTTCGAACTGCCGCTGCGGGACCGGATCCACGCGGTCACCTTCTCGCTCAACGGCCGTCTGGCGCGGACCCGCCGCTCGAAGCGGATGCTCTTCGGGCTCATCAACCGCCCGGAGTTCGACGCGGGCCTGGTCGAGGAGGCGCAGAAGGCGGGCGCCGAATTGCGCACCGGCGCGACGGTGACGCGGGTGGAGCAGCACGGTGCGGCGGTGCCCGACCGGCGCACGGTCGCCGTGGTGCTGTCCGGCGGTGAGACGGTGCTGGCCCGCGCGGTCGTCGGCGCCGACGGCAGCGCGGGGCGGATAGGAGCCCATGTCGGCGTCAAGCTCGACCAGGTGGACCTCGGCCTGGAGGCGGAGATCCCGGTGCCGGCCACGGTCGCGGAGGACTGGGCCGGCCGGGTGCTGATCGACTGGGGCCCGCTGCCCGGCAGTTACGGCTGGGTGTTCCCCAAGGGCGACGTCCTGACCGTCGGCGTGATCTCGGCACGCGGCGAGGGCGCGGCCACCAAGCGGTACCTGGAGGACTTCATCGCCCGGCTCGGCCTCGCGGGCTTCGAGCCGAAGATCTCCTCCGGCCATCTGACCCGCTGCCGCAGCGACGACTCGCCGCTCTCCCGGGGCCGGGTCCTGGTCTGCGGCGACGCGGCGGGGCTGCTGGAGCCGTGGACCCGCGAGGGGATCTCCTTCGCCCTGCGGTCGGGACGGCTGGCCGGTGAATGGGCGGTCCGGATCGCGGAGTCCCACGACGCGGTGGACGCCCGTCGCCAGGCACTCAACTACGCGTTCGCCATCAAGGCCGGCCTCGGTGTCGAGATGGGCGTCGGGCGGCGGATGCTGAAGCTGTTCGAGCGCCGTCCCGGAGTGCTGCACGCCGTGCTGACGGGTTTCCGCCCGGCCTGGAACGCGTTCGCCGGGATCACCCGGGGCACGACCTCGCTCGGTGAGCTGGTCCGTACGCATCCGCTGGCGCAGCGCGCCCTGTCCGCGATGGACCGTTAGCCCCGGCCCGTTCGGGCGTACGGTCACCGTTCCACGGCGATCCGGAAGACGGGGTGGTCCGGGCAGGCCGCCAGCAGTTCGGCGTCCGAGGACTGCGCCGTGATGCCCTTGAAGTAGTCCTTGACCTCCCAGCCCCACCGCTCCAGGTAGGCGCGGACGACGAGTGCCTTGTGCTCGTCGTCCGCGATCTCCACGGCCGTGAACGCGTGGACCTTCCGGCCCACCCGCAGTTCGCCGCCGCCGGCCGCGCGCATGTTGCGCACCCACTGGGAGTGGCCCCGCGCGGAGACCAGGTACCGCGCGCCCCCGTACGTGTGCGGGTTCACCGGTACGCGCTGCATCTGCCCGCTTTTGCGGCCGGGCACCGACAGCTCGGCGGAGCCGAAGAGGCTGAGACCTCGGCGGGCGAGCCAGCCGATCAGGCCGTTCATCCGGACGTTCATCGCGCTGCCACGGAGGTAGTACGGCTGGGACATGGGGACTCCTCGACTTTTTGAGAGCGGTGCTCTCGCTTGAGATCAGTGTGCACGAGAGGGGTACTGCAAAGCAAGAGCACTGCTCTCGTTCTTGGTCGGTGCTCTTCCTCCATGGCAGACTGAGGACATGAGCACTGTCCGAGGAGTCAGGGAACGCGCCCGCGCGGAGATCACCGCGGCGATCAAGGACGAGGCGAAGAAACAGCTCGCCGCCGAGGGCGCCGCGAAGCTCTCGCTGCGCGCCGTCGCGCGCGAGCTGGGCATGGCCTCGTCCGCCCTCTACCGCTACTTCCCCAGCCGGGACGAGCTGCTCACCGCCCTGATCGTCGACGCGTACGACTCCGTGGGCGCCGCCGCCGAAGCCGCCCACCGCGCCGCCCTCGCCGAGGACGCCCCGCACCTCGCGCGCTGGCTCGCGGCCACCCGGGCGGTGCGCGGCTGGGCCCTGGCCCACCCCCACGAGTACGCCCTGATCTACGGCTCGCCCGTGCCCGGCTACACCGCGCCCCAGGCCACGATCGGCCCCGCCGCCCGGGTCGGCCTCGTCCTGATCACCGTGGTCGCGGACGCCCACCGCGCGGGCGAGCTGGCCCCGCCGCCGCTCGCCGGTGACCTGCGCGCCGAAGCGGAACGGCAGGTCGCGGACCTCGCCCCCGACCTCCCGCCGGAGGCCGTGGCCCCGCTGATCGCCGCGTGGTCGCAGCTGTTCGGGCTGGTCTCCTTCGAGATCTTCGGCCAGTTCCACCGGGTGGTGGACGACCGGGAGGTCTTCTTCCGGGAGGCCGTCACCGCACTCGCCCGCACGGTCGGCCTGCCCGGCGCCTGAACGGCCCCGTACTCCCCGGGGAGTACGGGCGACCACCACCCCCGGCCGACGCCGTCACCGGGGCCCACCCCCTAGCGTGGCCGTCATGGACGAGCGGCGTGCGCCCGGAATCGGCGGCCTTCCCCGGGTGCGGGTCGGGCCGCCGCGCTGGCTGACCGGGGCGCCGGGAGGGCCCGCCGCCCGGCTGCCGTGGGTGTCGACGGTCCTGCTCGGCGCCGTCGTCCTCGCGGGCTCGGCCGTCGCGGCGCGGGTCCGGCCGGAGGGCCGCCTGCCCCTGGACCCCGTCGCGCGGCTGCTCCTCCTGCTGGCGGTCGCCGTGCTCCTGCTCCGGCACCGGTATCCGGTGGCGGCCGCCTACGGCAGCGCGGTCGCGGCGACGGCCTACCTGGCGGCCGGCTACCCGTACGGTCCGGTCTTCCTGGCCGTCGCCGTCGGCTGCTTCGGTGCCGTCGTCGCCGGGCACCGGCGGGCCGCCTGGGCGGCCGTCGGCCTGGTGTGGCTGGGCCATGTCCTGGTGGCGCACTGGCTCTACCGGTGGCTGCCGCCCGCCGGGGACCGGGCCGCCGGCTGGGGGCAGGAGCTGGGCATCACGGCCTGGGTGCTGGCCCTCGCGGCCGCCGCGGAGTTCGTACGGGTACGCCGCGAACAGGGGGCGGACCGCCGGGCGGAACGGCAGGCCGCGGAGCGGCGCCGGGCCGACGAGGAGCGGCTGCGGATGGCACGCGAGCTCCACGACGTGCTCGCCCACAGCATCTCCGTCATCAACGTCCAGTCGAACGTGGGGCTCGCCCTGCTGGACTCCGACCCGGAACAGGCGCGGGCGGCCCTCACCGCCATCAAGGCCGCCAGCAAGGAGGCCCTCGGCGAGGTCCGCCAGGTCCTGGACACCCTGCGTACCCCCGGGGACGCCCCCACGGCGCCGGCGCCCGGACTCGACCGGCTCCCCGAACTCGTCGAGCAGGCGGCGTCCACCGGACTCACCGTCACCGTCGAGACCGACGGCGTGCGCCGGTCCGTGCCGCCCGGCGCCGACCTCGCCGCCTTCCGTATCGTGCAGGAGGCGCTGACCAACGTGGTCCGGCACTCCGGATCGCGTACCGCGCGGGTCCGCGTCGGCTACCGGCCCGACCGCATCCGGCTCGGGATCGACGACGAGGGACCCGCGACCGGCACGGACGCCGGAGGCAGCGGCAACGGTCTGGCGGGGATGCGGGAGCGGGCCGCCGGGCTCGGTGGCACCATCGAGGCCGGCCCCCGGACCGGCGGCGGCTTCCGGGTCCGCGCCGAACTGCCGCTGCCGACCGGGACGTCCGGCCCGGCCGCGCACCAGGAGGAGGATCCGTGATCCGCGTACTGCTCGCCGACGACCAGTCGCTGGTCCGGGCGGGCTTCCGTGCCCTGCTGGACGCCCAGCCCGGCATCGAGGTGGCGGGGGAGGCCGCCGACGGGGCCGAGGCCGTGCGCCTGGTGGCCGAACTGCGGCCCGACGTCGTCCTGATGGACATCCGGATGCCCCGCCTGGACGGCCTCGCCGCGACCCGGGCGATCACGGGCGACGCCCGCCTCGACGGGGTCCGGGTCGTCATGCTCACCACCTTCGAGCTCGACGAGTACGTCTTCGAGGCGATCCGCTCCGGAGCCTCCGGATTCCTCGTCAAGGACACCGAGCCGGAGGAACTGCTGCGCGCGGTACGCGCGGTGGTCGGCGGCGACGCCCTGCTCTCCCCGGGAGTCACCCGCCGGCTGATCGCCGAGTTTGCCGCGCGCTCCCGGGTGCCCGCGCGGACGGCCGGGCTGGACCGGCTCACCGAACGGGAGCGCGAGGTGATGGCGCTCGTCGGGATGGGGCTTTCCAACGAGGAGATCGCCCGGCGGCTGGTGGTCAGCCCGCTCACCGCCAAGACCCATGTGAGCCGCACGATGGTGAAGCTCGGCGCCCGCGACCGGGCCCAGCTCGTCGTGCTCGCCTACGAGTCGGGGCTGGTGCGGCCGGGCTGGCTCGGCTGACGGCGGGCGGTGCCGGGCCACGTGCGGTGCGCGGGCTCAGCCGTGCGCCGTGCCGCGCGCCCCGTAGCCCAGCGCCGCCGCCGCGACGGCCAGCACCGCCACCGTGGTGAGGGCCACCGGGAGCGAGGACCACTCGGCCAGGAAGCCGATGGCGGGCGGCCCGAGCAGCATCCCGCCGTAGCCGAGCGTCGACGCGGCGGCCACCCCGCCGGGCCCGGCCAGCGCACCGGCCCGGCCGACCGCGACCGGGAAGATGTTGGCCAGACCGATACCGGTGACCGCGAAGCCGAGCAGCACCGCCCACGTGCTGGGCGCGAGCGCGCCGAGCAGCATCCCCGCCGCGGCCGTCGAGCCGCCCATGACCAGGGTGCGGGTCTGGCCGTGCCGCTCCAGCAGCGCCGTGCCGCTCAGCCGCCCCGCCGTCATCGCCAGCGCGAACAGGGAGTAGCCCGCGGCGGCCACGCCGGGGTGGGCGTGCAGGTCCTGCTCCAGATGGAGGGCGCCCCAGTCGGCCAGCGCGCCCTCGCCGTACGCTGTGCAGAGCGCGATCACACCGAACAGCAGCACCAGGCGCCTGGTCCGCCCGCTCATCCCGGGAGCGCCGGACCCCGTCGCCCCGGCCACGGGCGGCGGCGCCGGACGGCTCAGCAGCACCGGCCCGGCCACCGCGGTGACCAGCAGCCCGATCACGGTGAGGGCGAGGAGGTGCGTGGCGGGGGAGAGGCCGCCCGCGACCAGCCCGCCGAGCCCGGCGCCGACCATCCCGCCGAGGCTGAACGCGGCGTGGAAGCCCGGCATCACGGGGCGCCGCAGGGCGGCGACCAGATCGACCGCCGCACTGTTCATCGCGACGTTGATCCCGCCGTACGCGGCGCCGAAGAGCAGCAGCACCAGCCCGAGCGAGAGGGCCGAACGCGTCTGTGCGGGCAGTGCGATGGCGAGCGGGAGCAGGACGCCGCAGGCCACGGTCACCGGATGGTTGCCGAAGCGGCGGCAGAGCCGCCCGGTGAACATCATGGTCACCACGGCCCCGGCGGACACCCCGAGCAGGGCGAGCCCCAGCGTGGCGGCGGAGGCGCCGGTCTGCTGCTTGATCGCGGGGATGCGGACCACCCAGCCGGCGAAGAGGAAGCCGTCGAGGGCGAAGAAGAGGGTCAGGGCGGTACGGAGACGGGGCGAGGGAGGCGCGGCGGGGTCACCGCCGGGGTCCCCCGGAAGAGCCGTCCGCAGTTTGTTTAGTTGCGGCACAAAGTGAGGATAGAGGCGCTCCGGCGGTCGACGCAAGACGGCTGCGGGCAGTCTCCCCACACCACCGGGGGGTCCGGTGCGGCCCGGGAATCATGGGAGACTCGCCCCCATGAACGGCAAGGTGTCCACCACCCGGACGAAGTTGGAGAGGGGCCGCAGCGCGCTCGGACCCGCGCTGGAGCTGATCCACACGGGGCGCGCGCCCACCCGCGCCGTGCTCACCTCCGAGCTCGGCGTCACCCGGGCGACGGCCGGTGCGGTCGCCGCCGAACTGGAGGCGCTCGGCCTGATCAGGGTCGACTCCCGGCCGGGCTCCGCCGCCGGATCGCAGGGCCGCCCCTCGCACCGGCTGGCGGTCCGGGAGGACGGGCCCGTCGTCATCGCCGCCCAGGTGCACGCCGACGGGTTCCGGTCCGCCCTCGTGGGGCTCGGCGGCCGGCTCGTGGCCACCGCCCCGGGCCGTGTCGCCGTCACCTCCGACCCGGCCCAGGTCATCGGCGAAGTGGTCGACGAATGCGCCCGGTTGCTGCGCGACAGCGGACTGCGCTGCGTCGGCGCGGGCCTCGCGGTCCCCTCGGCGGTCGCGGAGCCGGAGGGCACCGCGCTCAACCCGCTGCACATCGCCTGGCCGGCCGGTGCCCCGGTCCGCGAGATCTTCGCCGACCGGGTACGGGCGTCGGGCATCCCCGGCCCCGCGTTCACCGGCAACGACGTCAACCTCGCCGCCCTCGCCGAGCACCGGCACGGCGCGGGGCGCGGCGCCCGGCACCTGCTCTGCGTGGCCACCGGCCACCGGGGCGTGGGCGGTGCCCTGGTCCTCGACGGCCGCCTGCACACCGGGAGTTCGGGGCTCGCGCTGGAGGTCGGCCACCTCACGGTCCACCCCGACGGACGCCCCTGCCACTGCGGCGGACGCGGCTGCCTGGACGTCGAGACGGACCCGCTGGCCTTCCTGCTCGCCGCCCGCCGCGAACCCGGCCCGGAGGAGTCCCTGCTCAAGCAGGCGGGCGACCTGCTCCGTACGGGGTACGAGGACGCGGCGGTACGGGGGGCGGCCGAGGAGCTGATCGACCGGCTCGGCCTCGGACTCGCCGGACTGGTCAACATCCTCAACCCGGACCGCATCGTCCTCGGCGGTCTGTACCGCGCCCTGCTCGACGCCGACCCGGAACGGCTGCGCGCGGTGGTCGCCGACCGGAGCCTGTGGGGCCGTAGCGGCAGCGTGCCGATCCTGCCGTGCACGCTCGACCACAACAGCCTGGTCGGCGCGGCCGAACTGGCCTGGCAGCCGGTCCTGGACGACCCGCTGACCGCGCTGGCCTGACCCGGCCGCGCCGGGGTACTCCCGAGGGGGTACCCGTACGGCCGCCGGCGGTACGACGACACCGCCCCCGCTCCGGGCGAGGCTCGGAAGTGCCGGGAACCCCCGGCCGCACCACCCGAACCGAGGGAGCCGAGTGAGATGAACATCCTGGCGTACAACGGCGGACCCGGGCCCGGGCCCTGGGTCCTGCTGATCCCGATCGTCTGGACGGCCGTCGTCGTCGGCGGCACCACCCTGCTGCGCCGTGCCGGACGGCGCGGACGGGGCGCCCCCTGGCAGGACCGCGCCGCCCAGGCCGCCCCGTCCGAACCGGCGCCGATCGCCCTGCTCGGCCGGCGCTTCGCGGCCGGCGAGATCGACGAGGACGAGTACTGGCGCCGGCTCTCCGTCCTGGATGAACGGTTCGGCCGGGGCGTCGGCAGCGGCACGGTCTGACCGCCGCCGGACGGGTCAGCCGACCGCCGCGGACCGCTCGGTGGACGGCGTACGGCTCCCCAGGTACATGACGGAACCCAGCGCGAAGGGGCCGTCGGTGGTGGCTCCGTACACCGGGCCGGGTGGCGGGGCGGCGGGGCAAGGTGGGGCCGGAAGGGTGAACCAGACCACCTTCCCGGCTCCGCCGCTCGGCCGGACCCCCCAGCTCTCGCTGACGGCGGCGATCAGCGCGAGCCCGCGTCCCGAGGTGCTGGACATGCTGGGCGGGCGCACGGTCGGCAGCCTCGGATCATGGTCGTGGACGGACACCGTCAGCCGTTCGAGCAGCAGCTCCATCTCGACGGTGCACGACTTGTCCGGCTGGGCGTGCCGGTGGACGTTGGTCAGCAGCTCGGTGACGCCGAGTGCGGCCTGGTCGATCAAGGGTTCGAGATGCCAGGAGCGCAACTGCGCCGAGACGATTCTGCGTACCTGGCCGATCCGCGACGGCAGGGCCTGGAGCTCCACCGTGCAGTGCCTGCTTGGGTCGGTGATCACGACTGCGACTCCCCGAAAGAGGTCCGGAAGAAGACGAAGAAACGGATCCAGCAGTTGGCGGCTGCTGATGTGGTGCCGGCGGAGGATCCTGCCGTCACCGCCGGTGAACCGTGAGTGACGTGTTCAATGTCACTCAGGGGTCACCGCTCCGCAACTCGCGGCCTTCCGGCGCCGCGGGGGCCGCGTCAGGTCGTCCGGCCGCCCGCGCTGCGCAGCGTCTCCAGGAACCGGCGGGCCGGTCCGGTCCGGTCCGGGCCGTGGTTGCGCTGTCCCATCGTGAGCCGGTACCGCGTCCCGTTGAGGCGGGCCACCGTGGCGTCGGACCCGGCGAACCAGGGCCGACCTGCGCTGACGGTGCCCACCGGGGCGCTGTCGATCTCCCGGCCGTTGCTGGTCAGCAGGGCGAGCCTGCCGTCCTTGACGACCACCTGCCCGGCCCGCGTGAGCGAACGGGCCCACCGCTCGATGCGGACTCCCGTCGCGCTGAACTCCGTTTCCTTCATGACTGCTTCGCCCCCTTCATGACACCTCTGATGGGCAGTCTGCACAATGCCGGGCCAGGACGCCAGGCCGCGTGCGGGCCGGGTGTCCCGGCCGTGGCGTCCCGGAGGTCCAAGGCAGTGCTATGACCGGTCAAAGTGAACGTTTTTGCAGGTGGGGAGGGTAGGTTGCGGGAGACGGCGACAGCGGCAAGAGGAGGAACGGGCTGATGGGCACCAAGACGCACGAGCACGCCGGACGGGTCATGGAGACGGTCGACGTCGACCGCTCCGACGCCGAGTACCGGGCCTGGCTCAAGGAGTCGGTACGCAAGGTCCAGGCCGACGCCAACCGGTCCGCCGACACCCATCTGCTGCGCTTCCCGCTGCCCGAGGCCTGGGGCATCGACCTCTACCTCAAGGACGAGTCGACGCACCCCACCGGCAGCCTCAAGCACCGGCTGGCCCGCTCACTCTTCCTGTACGGGCTCTGCAACGGCTGGATCCGGCCGGGCAAGCCGGTGATCGAGGCGTCCAGCGGCTCCACCGCCGTCTCGGAGGCGTACTTCGCCAAGCTGATCGGCGTCCCGTTCGTCGCGGTGATGCCCCGCACCACCAGCCCCGAGAAGTGCCGGCTGATCGAATTCCACGGCGGCCGATGTCACTTCGTCGACGACTCCCGGAAGCTGTACGAGGAGTCCGCCAGGCTCGCCGAGGAGACCGGCGGGCACTACATGGACCAGTTCACCTACGCCGAGCGGGCCACCGACTGGCGCGGCAACAACAACATCGCCGAATCGATCTACCAGCAGATGCGGCTGGAGCGCTATCCGGAGCCGACCTGGATCGTCGCCACGGCCGGAACCGGCGGCACCTCCGCGACCATCGCCCGCTACGTGCACTACATGCAGTTCGACACCCGGATCTGCGTCCCCGACCCGGAGAACTCCTGCTTCTTCGACGGCTGGACCCACCACGACCCCCTGGCCACCAGCGACTGCGGCTCCCGGATCGAGGGCATCGGCCGCCCCCGGATGGAGCCGAGCTTCGTGCCCGGGGCGATCGACCGGATGATGAAGGTGCCGGACGCCGCGAGCGTCGCCGCCGTACGCGCCCTGGAGCGGGCCATCGGCCGCAAGGCGGGCGGCTCCACCGGCACCGGGCTCTGGAGCGCCTTCAAACTCGTCGCCGAGATGGTCGGGCAGGGCGCCACCGGCAGCGTCGTCACCCTGATCTGCGACCCCGGCGACCGCTACCTCGACAAGTACTACTCCGACGACTGGCTCGCCGAACAGGGCCTGGACATCGCCCCGTACACGGCGACCATCGACTCCTTCCTGGCCGGCGGCGACTGGCCCTGACCGGCCGGCCGTTCCCTCCGGTCCGCCGAGCTGCCGTCCGTCGGCGGACAGGAGCGCGGAGAGGCGCTCGCGGGTCCGGCGGAGGCCGTCCCGCTGGGCGTCGATGCGCCCGGCCAGGGCCTCCAACTCGGCCCGGAGCGCCGGGCACATCTCCAGCGGGGCCCCCTCGCCGTCCGGGCGGAGGCAGTCCAGGTACCGGCCGATCGCCTCCGTTCCCAGGCCCGCGTCGATCATCGTCCTGATCCGCGCCACCCGGTCGACATCGGTGTCGGAGTAGATCCGGTAGCCGTTGGTGTCGCGAGCCGGGACCAGCAGCCCGCGGTCCTCGTAGTGGCGCAGGGCGCGCGGGCTCACCCCGGTCCGCTCGGCGAGTCCGCCTATGAGCACGGCTCCTCCTCGGTGACTTGACCTTCACGCCGACGTGAAGCCGTACCGTCCGGCGTCATGACACACACCTCAACCGAACGGCGCGCCTCGATCATCCACGGCTACGGCGCCACCCCCGGGGACCACTGGTTCGGCCGACTGGCCGGGCGGTTCGAAGCCGACGGCATCCGCACGGTGGTCCCCGCCCTCCCGGACTCCGGGAACCCGGACCCCGACCGGTGGGCGGCCGCCGCCGGGGCCGTCCTGGGCACGCCGGACGCGGGCTCGATCGTCGTGGCACACAGCCTCGGCTGCGTCACGGTGCTGCGCCATCTCGGCTCACTGACCGGGCCGTGGCGCCTGGGCGCGCTGGTGCTGGTGGCGGGGTTCGTCGACCGGCTGCCGGACCTCCCGGAGCTGGACGCACATGTCGACGGGGTGCCGGACGTGACGGGGCTCGGCGGCCACATCGACCGGCTCGCCGTCCTGCGGTCGGACGCCGACCCGATCGTGCCGACCGGTCACACCGACCGCCTCGCCGGCCTCCTGGGCGTGTCCGAGCTCGTGGTCCCCGGCGCCGGCCACTTCCTCGCCTCCGACGGCGTGACATCGCTCGACGAAGCCCGGACGGCAGCCCTGGGGTGACCGTCCGCCCCACAGGGGCTTCGGCTACGCGGCGGCCCCCGCCAGCCGCCGGTCGAGATTGCGCACCGCCTCCCGGAAGGCCCGGCCCACCCCCGGCCGGGCCAGCCGCATGAGCAGCCGGTAGGGCGCCGGACCGTCCGCGGCGAACGTCCATTGCACCCGGGTGCCCGCTCCGGCCGGAGTCAGCCGCCATTCCTCCAGCAACGCCCGTACGGCGGGCGCGTTGACCAGGTCGGCCCGGTAGGCGTACCGCTCGCCGGGCTCCGTCGCCATGATGGTCTCGTGTGCGGTGAAGCCGCCCTTGAGCCGGACCACACGACCCCCGCCGTCCGGGGTGGGGCGGGCGGACGTCACCGCCGTGAACCACTCCGGCCAGCCCGGCACGTCGTCGGCGAGCGCGTGGTACACCGCCTCCGGCGGCGCGGACACCTCGGCGGAGAAGACCAGCCGCACCGGGGCGGTGTCGACGAATTCCAGCTCCACGGAACGGAGTCGGCGCGGCATGGAACGTACCTCCCGTGCGGTCGTGGGACCGGTCGGGCACACCATAACTGACGTCTTGTCAGATGTCTTGCCCCAGCAGGCCGTCGAGGACCCGGCCGAAGACCCGGCGCCCCGCACGGGCGAGCGCCGGATCGCACCACCCGGGCAGTGGGCGGACGGTCAGCTCCTCCACCCACACCACATGCGAGCCGGATCCCGTCGGGGACACTTCGATCGATGCCCGCCCCCGCACCAGCGAACCGCGCTTCTCCAGCCGGCACGCCCCCGCCCGCCCGGCGGCGGGCGGAACCCACCGCACCACTTCCATCGGATCGTCGAACGCCAGCGGCCCCAGCCCGGTACGCGCCACGAAAACCGTTCCGACCCCGGTCGGCGAAGCCTCCGCGACCGTGATCCCGGTCAGCGGGACATGTGCGGCGTGCCGCTCCCAGTCCGTCACCCGGCGCCAGGACTCGGCGGCGGGGAGTGAGGTGAAGCGCTCGATCCGGAAGACAGCCACGCCGCGATTCTACGGAGTGTCCGACAAGTCCGGCACATCGCCACCGGGCGGTGGACCCGCCGGGTACGGCGGATCAGGCGCCGTCGTCCGCGCCCCGCCCCGCCACCAGCAGCCCCGGCAGATGCTCCTCGATCTCCGCACGGGTGGCGGCCGACAGCCCCGCGTCCGTCACGAACGTGTCCACCTGCTCCAGCGCCGCGAACGAACTCAGGCCCACCGTGCCCCACTTGGTGTGGTCGGCGACCACCACGACCCGCCGCGCCGACTGGACGAACCGGCGGTTGGTCTCCGCCTCCGCCAGATTCGGCGTCGACAGCCCGGCCTCCACGGAGATCCCGTGCACCCCCAGGAACAGCACGTCGAAGTGGAGGGAGGCGATCGCCTGGTCCGCGACCGGACCGACCAGCGAGTCCGAGGGGGTCCGCACCCCGCCGGTGAGCACCACCGTGGCCGCCCCCGGCCGCGCCCCGGACGTCCCCGACGGCCGCTGCGCGGTGTGGAAGACATCGGCGACCCGCACCGAGTTGGTCACCACCGTCAGATCGGGCACCTCCAGCAACCGCTGGGCCAGCGCGAACGTCGTCGTGCCGCCGGAGAGCGCGATGGCGCTGCCCGGCACCGCCATGGCCGCGGCCACCCGCGCGATGTCCTCCTTGGCCGTCAGCTCCAGCGCCGACTTCGCCTCGAAACCCGGCTCGTGCGTACTGGCCTCGACCACCGGCACGGCCCCGCCGTGCACCTTCTCGACGACCCCCTGGCGGGCCAGCGCGTCCAGGTCCCGGCGCACCGTCATGTCGGAGACATTGAGCCTGCGCGTCAACTCGTTGACCCGGACCCCGCCGCGCCTGCGTACCTCGTCGAGGATCAGCGCACGCCGCTGCTCCGCGAGCAGGTTCTGGTTCTCGCTCAACGCCGGTCCGCCCCTTTCCTCCGTGGCCGTGCGGCGGTCATTTCGAACGGGGTCATCCTGCCACGCGGTGTGGTCCACCGCCGCACTGGGGAGATTCCGTGAGAGCGGCGCGGTCACCGGCCCCTTCCACGATCCTGGTGACACCGCGTCAACACCCCCACACGAACCAGAGAGCGAGTCACCCTCGTGCCACCTGCCTCCCCGGCCCCGCAGAGTCCGGGGCCCGCGCTGGAACTGCTGGTCCACGGCGTGGGCGGCGCCACCCCCCAGGAGATGCTCGACGATCCGCGCACGGTCCGGATCACCGGCGACGCGACCGCCGCCATCTACCGGCGCGCCGAGGACACCGACGCCGAACAGCACCCGGAGCGCTACCGCGACCGCCCCATCCCCGAGGCGTACTGCTGGTCCAACCTGACCTCCGGCAACGGCTCCCGCGCCCTGTGGCTGCTGCTGCTCCCGTTCATGGTGGTCAACCTCGCCCACTGGATGCGCCCCACCGCCCGCGCCCGCACCCGGGCGGTGCGCCTGTACGGGGTGGTCGTCCGGCTCGTCGCACTCAGCCTCACCGCGCTGCTCACCGCGGCGGCCTGCGAGGTGGCGCTCGACCTGGTGGCCTGGCAGTGCGCGGGGGTCCCGGCCTGCTCCGACCAGCGCTCCTGGCTCGGCTTCCTCTCCACCGCCCAGGGCGGCTGGTGGTCCCAGCCGGGCCGCCGGCTCGCCCTCGCCGCCGTGGTGCCCACCGCCCTGGTGGTGCTCCTGTGGTTCCTCTCCAACCGCACCTGGAGCGCGTACGAATCACAGCGCACCCTCACCGGCTCCGCACCCGACGACGACACCTACGACTCCGGAGCCGGCACGCCCACCAGCGTCCCCGCCCTCGGCCGGCCCGGATTCTGGTACGGCCGCCGACTGGTCGCCCGGCTGCGCGCCGCGCACACCGCCGCCGGCTTCCTGACCGTCGCCGCGTCGGTCGCGGGCGCCGCGGCCCGTCACGACCGCGCCGTCGCGAGCCCCGTCCCGGGCTCCGTCGGCCGGCTGATCGAGGCGACGCTGCTGCTCTGCGGGCTCGTGGTGGTCTGGGTGGTCTGCCGCCGGGGCCGCAGCGAACGGCGCCTCGACAACAAGCTCGACCGCGCCCTCATCACCTACCTCCCCGGCGTGGCACTGGCCCTGCTCGTCCTCTCCGCCGCGTACGCCTCCTGGTCCCGCCCCGGCTGGGTCTCCTCGGGCGCCCTCCCGGGCGACTTCGCCTTCAGCTTCCTCGCCATCGGCCAGGGAACCCTCGTCGTGGTGCTCGCCGCCGTCTCCCTGGGCCTCTACCACCGCACCCCCGAAGCCCGCACCGTCCTGTACGGACTGGGCGGCCCGGTGGTCGCCATGCTCGCCTGCGCCCTCGGCGGGGTCATGAGCGGCGGAGTCTCCCAGCGCGTCGCCGACTGGCTCGACGGCCCCGGCACCCCCGGCATGGGCAAGGGCTCCGTCATCCCCGGACCGCCCGTCCTGCTCAGCTGGCAGGCGTCGATCATCCCGGTGCTCCTGGTGCTGCTCGCCCTGCCCACCCTGTTCCTGCTGGCACGGACCTGGCGCACCGCCCGCGCCATGGAGCCCGGGATCGACCGGGAGTACGCCGAGGGCCGGCCGGAGCCCGCCCGTACCCGGCAGATCGCCCGCGTCCAGGCCGCCGCGGGGCTCACCGACTCCGTGCCCTGGATGCTCGGCCCCCTCTGCGGGGCCGCCCTGCTGCTCGGCGCCGGAGCGGTCCTCGGCGCCTGGGTGACCGGGAAGGTTCCCGGGCTCGCCATGAAGGGCAGCGGCGCGTTCCTCGAATCCCTCGCCGACGCCGCCCAGTCCACCGGTTCCTGGATGGTCGGACTCGGCTTCATCCTCTTCGTCACCTGGGGCCGCCGCGCCTACCGCGACGCCTCCGCCCGGCGCACCATCGGCATCCTCTGGGACGTCGGTACGTTCTGGCCGCGCGCGGCCCACCCCTTCGCCCCGCCCTGCTACGCCGAGCGCGCCGTCCCCGACCTGGCCTCGCGGATGTCCGGCTGGACCGGGCTGACCCACGGCAGGCTCGTCATCTCCGGGCACTCCCAGGGCAGTGTGCTGGCCGCGTCCGCGGTCTGGCAGCTGCCCGCCCACACCCGGAGCCGGGTCGCGCTGCTCACCTACGGCTCGCCGATCGAGCGGCTGTACGGGCGTTGGTTCCCGGCCTACTTCGGGACCGGGCCGATGCATGTGCTGCACCGGTCCGTGCACTGCTGGCGCAACCTGTGGCGGGCCACCGACCCGATCGGCGGCCGGATCCGCCTCGACGACGTCCCCGGTCCCGAGGTGGACCGAGGTCCGCTGCGCGACCCCCTGGTCTACGGCCGGACCCCGGAGCACCCGCTGCCCGAGGCGATCCTCGGGCACGGCGACTACCAGGCCGACCCGGTCTTCGCCGAGGAACGGGCCGCGCTGCTGGAACGCCTCGACCCGCTCGTTCCCCGGCAGGCGGCCGGGACGGCAGGGGCGGACGGGGCCGGGGCGCCGCAGGGTCAGGGCAGTTCCGGCAAGTCCTCGGGGTAGAGCAGGGTGAGGTCGTCGGTGCTCACCTCGTCGAGCTGGGCGACCCGTCCCGCGTGCCGCTCCACCATCGACTCGAAGGTCTGGCGCGCGGTGCGGCCGTTGCCGAACGCCGGCCCCTTGGGAAGCTCGGTGAAGTACTTCAGCAGCGCCTCCCCGGTCCCGGAGGCCAGACGGTACTCGTGCTCGTCGGCCTGCTGCCCCACGATCCGCAGCAGCTCGGCGGGCTCGTAGTCGCTGAAGGTGATGGTCCGGGAGAAACGGGACGCCACACCGGGATTGATGGTCAGGAACCGCTCCATCTCGTGGGTGTACCCGGCGACGATCACGACCACCGCGTCCCGGTGGTCCTCCATCAGCTTCACCAGGGTGTCGATCGCCTCCCGGCCGAAGTCCCGGCCGGAGTCCTCGGGCGACAGGGCGTACGCCTCGTCGACGAACAGCACCCCGCCGCGCGCCCGGTCGAACGCCTCCTGGGTACGGATGGCGGTCGAGCCGATGTGCTCACCGACCAGGTCGACCCGGGACACCTCGACCAGATGGCCCCGCTCCAGCACCCCGAGCGAGGCGAGGATCTCGCCGTAGAGCCGGGCCACGGTGGTCTTGCCGGTGCCGGGGGAGCCGGTGAAGACCAGATGGCGCCGGACCGACGCGGCCTTCAGCCCGGCCTCCTGGCGGCGCCGGCCCACCTCGATCATGTCGGTGAGGGCCCGCACCTCGCGCTTGACGCTGTCCAGGCCCACCAGCGCGTCCAACTCCGCCAGCACCGCGTCCGAGGGGCGCGCGGGAGCTTCGGGTGTCGCGGCCGGGGCGGGCTCCACGGCACGCTGGCCGGGAACCCCGCCGAGCAGCCCGGGGGAGGACTGGGTGGCCGTCAGCACGGTGGGCGCCGGGGGAGCGGAGGAGCGCAGCGCGCTCTCGTCGCTCGTGCAGTCCTCCACCACCGGGCCGGTCCCCTGGCCGTCGCCACGGGTGACGGGCGGCTCGGCGAACTCGTACCCGCCGCGGGCGCACCGCTCGGTCCGGCAGCGGGTCAGCGTCGTACGGCAGCCGTCCATCACATGGAATCCATAGCCGTCGCTCCCGGTGACCCGGCAGCCGTTGAACGTTCCGCGGCCCTCGGCGGAGACGTAGAAACCGGCCTCGGCGGGCGAGGTGACCGTGCAGCGCTCGATCGCCGGGTCGGCTCCCTTGGTGACGATCACGCCGGTCTGGACCGCGTCGATGGTGCAGTTGTTCAGTGTGCCGCCGCTGCCGTGGTCGCGGAACCAGGCACCGGTGGACGTCTCGCGGATGCGGCAGTCGTCGAGCTGCGCGGTGGCCCCGTCGCTCACCGACACGGCGGTGTTGCGGACCTGGGAGAGATCGCTGTCGACGACATCGGCGCGTGAGCCCCGGTCGAGGACGAAGAGGGCGTCCGGCACGTCGTGGACCCGGCAGGAGTCCAGTATCACCGTGGCCCCGTCGCTCACCCAGACCGCGGGATAGTCGCCCGTACTGTCGTGGATCTCGCACTGGTTGGCGTCGACCCGGGTGCCGGGGTCCCAGACCGAGAGGCCGTTGCGGCCGAAGCGGCGCACCGTGGACCGGGTCAGCGTGAGCACCGAACGGGAGCGCAGGTCGACCGCGTTCTCCGGGATGTCGTGGATGTCGCAGTCGGCCAGCGTCAGCACGGCGTCGGTGTCGAGCGTCACCCCGTCCGCGGACGTGCGGTGCACCGTGCAGTCGGTGAGATGGGCGGACGCCCGGGAGGTGACCTGGACACCGCTGCCCTTGATCTCGTACACCTCGCAGCCGAAGCCCTCCAGGCCGCTGCCCTCCCCGGTGACGCTCAGCCCCGCGCCCGAGGCGTGGTGGATCCGGCAGCGCTCCAGCCGGGGGTGCGCGCCGTCGCGCACCGAGACGCCGGACTGCCCGGCGGAGACCACCTCGCACTCCTCGAACACACCGCCCGCCCCGTCGAGTACGGCGAGGCCGGCACCGGCGGGGTTGTCGACCGTGCACCGGCGCACGGTCGGCCGGGCGGCCCCGCGCACCTCGATCCCGGCGGCGGAGCGGGTGACGATCCGCAGGTCCGCGATCTCCGGCGCCCCGTCCTCGATCAGCAGCGCGGGCGCCGTCGAGTCCTGGCCCTCCACATGGATGTCCGAGACGACGGCGGAGGCGCGGACGGTCAGCGGCACGCCGTCGACCGGCGCGATCCGTACGGAGCCGACCGAGCCCTCGGTGCCGCGCAGGGTCACCGCGCGGTGCAGGACCAGATTCTCCCGGTAGGTGCCCGGCGAGACGGTGAGGACGTCCCCGTCGGCCGCGGCCTCCAGGGCCGCGGTGAGGGAGGGGTACTCGCCTGTGCGGCGCCGCCACCGCGAAGTTCCGGTGTGCGTCACCTGGACCGTGCCCTGTGCCATGGCGCTGTTGTGTCCCCACCTCGTGCGTGCGTGATGCCCTGGTCACCGGCCTCGCGGCAGCGGTGGGTCCCCGGGACCGCCCACCGGGAAACCGGGCGGGCCGGTCCACCGTAGCGCGCGCGGCGGGCGGGAGTTGCCCCGATCAGCAGGCGATCAACTGCCGGTTCCGGTCCTGCCCCAGTCCGGACCGGTGCTGGCCCACTCCTGGTCGATCCGGTCGTACCGCGCCTTCTTCAGACGACGGACGATCAGCTGCCGGACCCCCTCGACCGCGCCGACCGCCAGCAGCGCGGCACCGATCCCGGCCAGCACCGCGTGGGCGCGGGCGGTGGCTTCGTCCATCGGACGGGGGACGGGGCGGCCCGCGTCGTCCGTCCAGATCTCCACCCGGGCGCCGGGGGCGGTCCGCCGGGACTCGATCGTCACGGTGCCCTGCCGCACCGTGCCGTCGGGGGACCGCCAGCGCGCCACCACCGAGGGCGGCAGGGTGCGCCGCGGGGCCGTCTCGGGGTCGGAGGGGAAGCGCGGGCCCTGCGGCGACCGGCGCACCACGACCGCGGTGGTGGCATGACGCCCCGCCCGCTGCGCCCGCGCCGACTCCTGCAGGGCGTCGTCCGTCCGCGCCCCGCACGCCCAGCCCAGCGCGGGAGCCGCCAGCACCATCAGGAGCAGCGCGGCCAGGGCCGCCCACGCCTCGCGCCGGTCCGTGGCACGGCGCAGGGAATTGTGCCGCCAACGCCATACACCCGTCACCGCTCGCACTGTCCACGCCCCCTTCCGTATCCGTCTTAGCCCGGTACGGGATGCTTCATGCGCGGAGGGAGGGGCGAGAATGAGCCCTCTCTCCGCTCGGCGTGCGGAGCTCCCCCGCCCCGCCCCCCGGCTGACGTTCCGTCCACTGACGAGCCGTCCGCTGACGTCCCGTCCGCTACGGCAACACGGAAGCCGCCGCCGAGTCCCCATGGCCCGGCGGCGGCTCCGTACGACGGTGCATGTCCCGGCTCAGTACCCCCGGCCCTGGTAAGGGCGGTTGTACGGGTCCTCGTAGGGCGAGGGGGCCGGGCGGGGCGCCGGGGCGGGCGCGGGGCGCGGAGCCGCCGGGCGCATCGCCTCGTAGCCGGTACCGGGCGCGGGGCGCTGCGGCTGCTGGGGATGGGGCGCCGGGTAGCCGCCGCGGGCCGCGGCGGGCTGCTGCGGGATGTACGGCGCCGGGGCGTGCTGCAACGGCGCGGGCGGCGCGGGCGCGTACCCCTGCGGGGGTGCGGGCTGCGGATAGCCGTACGACGGCGCGGGCGGAGTGGGGGTGGGGGCCGCGGGAAGGGCCGGCAGCGCCGCCGGGAGGGCGGGCAGGTAGCTGTTGCCGGTGTCGTAGGCGGCCGGGACTCGGATCGGAGCGATCTGAGGAGTGCCCCGCTCCGCGACCAGGGAGTCGTAGATCGGAGTGTCGGGGAACGACGGTGCGGCGTAGTAGCCGCCGCCGAAGGTGGAGCGGGGGGACGTCATGACACCTAAGTTAAGCCCACGATGTGCCGGTTGGGGAGTCCCCATCTCGGGGGCATCCGATTTACGCTGATTCCGTCGGTGCGAGCCGCTGAAAGATTGCTAAATCCGCCGTGAACACGAGGCCTTTTCCGGCGGTGGGCGCGATGGTTCACGAGAAGTGGCCGCCGGGCCGCAAAGGGTGACATCCGCGCGGTACTGCCCGGAGCGGAGATCATCGGCCCGGAACGCTTTCGCCGGGCCGGTTAAATGCGGGATAAGCGTTCAGCCGGTGAAATTTCCGTGTGGCAAGTGCCGCCAGTATCTTGGGCCGATGACCGAACTACCGCCGCCCGGCGGCACCGTGGCCGACTTGGACGAAGTGGAGGCCCGCTGGGCGGGTGCCTGGCGGCCGGAGCGGATCGCGGAGCGGTTGCGCGGAATCGATACCCCGTGGTGCGTCGCGGCGGGATGGGCGCTGGATCTGTTCCGCGGGGAGCAAACACGGGCGCACGGCGATCTGGAGATCGCGGTGCCCGCCGCGGATTTCCCCGGGATTCGGGACCGATTCCCCGATCTTGTCTTCGACGCGGTCGGCTGGGGGCGGATCTGGGAAGAGGCGGGAGCCGGGGTTCTGGCGGCCACGCATCAGACGTGGGCGAGGGATCCGGAGAGCGGCCGGTTCCTGTTCGACGTGTTCCGCGAGCCGCACGACGGCGGTATGTGGATCTGCCGCCGGGACCCGGAACTGCGGCTGCCCTACGACGAGATCATCGAGTGCACACCGGACGGCATCCCTTATCTGGCACCCGAAGCGGTGCTGCTCTTCAAGGCGAAGGCGGCGCGGCCCAAGGACGGGGCGGACTTCCACGGAGTGCTGCCGCTGCTGGACCGGGCGCGACGGCACCGCCTGGGCACCTGGCTGGAACGCGTCCATCCCGGGCACGTATGGCTGGCGGAGCTGACGGAACGGTAGTCGGAGCCACGCGACGGACGACGGCGAGGAGCGGCACGATGAAGGACACCGGCACGACGGCCACGGCCCTGGTGGTGCAGCACGACTCCGGAGGCGGCCTCGGCCGCTGGACCGCCTGGCTGGCGGAGCGGGGCGTCACGGCACGGGTGGTCCGGGCCCACGAGGGCGACCCGCTTCCGGACCGGCTGGAGGACTCCGCGCTCATCGTGCTCGGCGGAGCCTTCCTTCCCGACGACGACGTCCGCGCGCCCTGGCTGCCCGCGACCCGGGAGCTGGTGCGCCAGGCCCTTGCCGCACGGACGCCGGTGTTCGGCATCTGCCTCGGGGGCCAGCTGCTCGCCCAGGTCGCCGGTGGCGAGGTGCGCGGCAACCACGGAACGCCCGAGTTCGGCAGCACCCGGCTCGACCTGCGCCCCGAGGCGGCCGACGATCCGCTGTTCCACGGGCTGCCCGCACACCCCTCGGCCATCGAGAACCACGTCGACGCCGTCACCGCGCTCCCCGCCGGCGCCCACTGGCTGGCCCGCAGCGAGGACTGCCCCTACCAGGCGTTCAGGATCGGCTCCGCGGCGTGGGGCGTGCAGTTCCACCCGGAGACCACCGCCGAGCGGATCCGAGGCTGGAACCGCGACCGCCTGCACCGCAACGGCGCGCCGGACCCGGAGACCCTGCACGCCCGGGCGGTGCGGGACGAGCCCGGGGCCACCGCCACCTGGCGCACCGTCGCCCACCGCTTCGCGGACCTCGCGGCCCGCGACCCGGCACCCCGGCCTGGCGGCGTCACCAGGTGACGGGTACCGCGTCGACGCCGTAGATCACGTCCGTGTGGTACGTGAGGTCCTCGAACGGGACCGCGAGCCGCAGTCCGGGCAGGCGGCGGAAGAGTGCGGGCAGGGCGATCCGCAGCTCCGTACGGGCCAGCGTCTGGCCCAGGCACTGATGGGCCCCGAAGCTGAAGGCCAGATGGTGGCGGGCGTCGCGGGTCAGGTCCAGCCGGTCGCCCCGCGCGAACCGCTCGCCGTCCCGGTTGGCGGTGGAGAGTATCAGCACCACGCCCTCGCCCGCCCGGATCACGGTGCCGTCGACGTCGAGGTCCGCCACCGCCACCCGGGGCACACCGTGGTGAACGACGGTCAGGTACCGCAGCAGCTCCTCCACCGCGCCGTCGGTGAGATCCGGTTCGGTGCGCAGGAGCCGGGCCTGCTCCGGGTCGCGCAGCAGGGCGAGGGCGGCCAGCGCCGTCATGTCGATGGTGGTCCCGTGGCCCGCGGTCAGCAGGAGCCGCCCCATCGAGGCGACCTCCTCGGACGTGAGGCCCTCGCGCCCGGCCAGATGGCCGAGCACGCTCTCGTCGGGGACACGTCGCTTCCGCTCGACGAGGTCGATCAGGTACCCGCTCAGGGCCGCGAGGGACTCCCGCAGTTCCCCGATCTCCGGGTCGGTCTCGGACAGGACGTGGCTGTGCTTCTGGAGGAAGGGATGGTCCTCGTACGGCAGGCCCAGCAGTTCCAGGACGATCCGCGAGACCACCGGAACGGCGAAGTCGGGAACCAGGTCGGCCGTTCCGTCCCCGGCGGTCATCCGGTCCAGCGTCTCCTCCACCACCTGCTGGATCCGCGGTTCCATCGCCTGGACCCGCTTGACGATGAAGTCGCCCGCGAGCAGGTGCCGTTGACGGGCGTGCTCGGTCTCGTCCAGTCGGATGAAGGACGGGGTGCTGCGGTCCAGCAGCCGCCGTCTGCTCCGGGACAGCAGCGGAAACCCGTCGATCCGGACGTCGGCGCTCAGCCGCCGGTCGCCGAGGAGCGCCCTGACCTGCGGGTACCCGGTCACCAGCCAGCAGACCGAGCCGTCCCACAGGACCGCCCGCGCCGGGCGGCCGGTGTGCAGGGCCTGCTGGTAGGCGGGCGGCGGGTCGAAGGGGCATCCGGCGGCGCGGGCGGCGGGGAAGCCGAGCGGCGGATCGGCGGAACCGTGAGGGGGCACGCGGTACTCCTACCGAAGACCGGCCCCGTGCGCGGGGCGGGCCGCGCCGGAACCCGCCTGGAACACCCGATCGGAAGACCGGAACGGGCCGGGGAGGCCCCGGACCGCCGCGGACGGACGGTCCGCCGGTCCGGCCCGGCCCGGTCTCCGCGTCCCGTGCGCCCGCCCGGCGGGTTAGGTTTGCGGGCAAGAGATTGTGGACAGCGGGACTCGCGATGGGGGCGAGCATGACCATGCAAAAAGGGGCCAATGTTCCGGTGCCGGCCCAGGCCGTGCGGGTCGAACTGGGGTGGCGTACCGCCCCGGGGACACCGGACGTCGACGGCTCGGCGCTCCTTCTCGTATCGGGGAAAGTGCGCGGCGACGCCGACTTCGTCTTCTACAACCAGCCCTCGCACGCCTCCGGCGCGGTGCGCCACGAGGGCAAGCGCCCGTCCGCGGGGGGCATGACGGACAACCTCGCGGTCGATCTCGCCCGAGTCGAACCGGCCATCGACCGGGTGGTCCTGGCGGCCTCCGCGGACGGCGGCACCTTCGGCCGGGTGTCCGGTCTGTACGTACGGATCACGGACGCGGCGAACGGCACGGAGATCGCGCGCTTCGACAGCTCGGACGCCACGGTCGAGACCGCGTTCATCCTCGGTGAGCTCTACCGCCGCCAGGGCGCCTGGAAGTTCCGGGCCGTCGGCCAGGGGTACGACACCGGCCTCGCGGGTCTCGCGACCGACTTCGGGATCTCCGTCGACGAACCGCAGCAGCCGCCCCGGCCGCCGCAGTCCCCCCAGTACCCGCCGCCGCCCCAACCTCAGCAGCCTCAGGCGTACCAGCCGTATCCGCAGCCCCAACCGCCCCAGCCGTCCTGGGCTTCCCAGCAGACGCAGAGCGCGACCATGCCCCCGCACATGCCTCCCGCCCCGCCGGCTCCGCCGATGGCGCCGCCGGCCGCCGCCCCGGTACGCCTCTCCAAGGTGACACTCACCAAGGAGGCGCCGCGGGTCTCCCTCGCCAAGCAGGGCGGCACGTCGGGGGCGCTCCGCGTCAACCTCAACTGGGAGGTGCGCAAGCAGTTCAAGGGCTGGGGGAGCAAGCTCGGCCGGGCCGTCGCCCAGCACGCGGACCTCGATCTCGACCTCTGCGCCCTCTACGAGCTCACCGACGGCAGCAAGGGCGTCGTCCAGGCCCTGGGGAACGCCTTCGGCGCCCTCCACCAGCCCCCGTACATCCATCTCGACGGGGACGACCGCACCGGCGCCGTGGCCACCGGCGAGAACCTCACCGTCAACCTCGACCACATGGACAGACTCCGCCGCGTCCTCATCTTCGTCACCATCTACGAGGGCGCCCGGAGCTTCGCCGATCTCCACGCGACCGTCACGCTCCAGCCGCAGCACGGCGCGCCGATCGACTTCTCGCTCGACGAGTGCACCGTCCCGTCCACCGTCTGCGCCCTGGCCCTGCTGACGAACAACGGGGGAGACCTCACCGTCCAGCGCGAGGCCCGCTATCTCGTCCCCGAGCGCGGGGTGAGCCCGCAGCGCACCATCGACCACGCCTACGGGTGGGGCATGAACTGGACCCCCGGCCGCAAGTGACCCCGGCCGGGCCGGTCCGCCGCCGGGCTCCCGCTCACCGCTCCGGCGCGGCCTCGGGACGGGCGTACGTACGCCCCTTCCAGGCCGCGCCCCGGCCCCGGTAGTGCCGCACCGCCGAGTCGACCGTCATCAGCAGATAGAGCACGGCGGTGAAGGGCAGCAGCGGCGCCCACCACGGCGACTGCCGGTAGTAGTGGAGCATCGGAAGGTACGTCCCGGCCATCACCGCCCACGCCAGACCGCCCGCCCACGCCGCCACCGGGTCCCCGGCCAGCAGCCCGGCGGCCAGCGCGAGCGGCGGCGCGAGATAGACCAGCGCCAGCCCCAGCACCGTCCCCACCAGCAGCGGCGGGCTGTGCCGCAGCTGCGCGTACGCGCTCCGCGCCACCATCCGCCACAGATCCGCCAGCCGCGGATACGGCCGCACACTGTCCACCCGCTCGGCGAGCCCCAGCCAGATCCGCCCCCCGCCGCGCTGCACCGCCCGCGCCAGCGACACGTCGTCGATCACCGCCTGCCGGATCGACTCCGGAACCCGGGCCCGCTCCGCCGCCCCGGTCCGCAGCAGGACACAGCCACCGGCCGCGGCGGCCGTCCGCGCCCCGGCCCGGTTCACCCACCGGAACGGGTAGAGCTGCGAGAAGAAGTAGACGAAGGCCGGTACGACCAGCCGTTCCCACCCGCTCGACACCCGCAGCCGGGCCATCTGCGAGACCAGGTCGTAGCCGCCGGACTCGGCGGCGGCGACCAGCTCGCGCAGGCTGTCCGGCTCGTGCGCGATGTCGGCGTCCGTCAGCAGCAGGTACGCCGGCCTGCGCAGCCGGGCGCGGGCGATCCCGTGCCGCACCGCCCAGAGCTTGCCCGTCCAGCCCGGCTCGGGCTCGCCCGGCGACAGCACCGACACCGGCAGCCCGCCGTACCGGACGGACAGCGCGCGGGCGACGTCGCCCGTACCGTCCGTACTGCAGTCGTCGACGAGGATGACCTCCGCACGCCCCGGGTAGTCCTGCGCCAGCAGGGACGGAAGGCTCACCGGCAGCATGTCGGCCTCGTCACGGGCGGGCACCACGACGGCGACGGACGGCCAGCGCCCGGGGTCCTCGCGGCGGGGCAGCCGCTGGCCGGTCAGCCAGAAGAACCCCTGTCCTAGCAGCAGCCACACCCATGCGGCCAGCGAACCCACGGCGATCCAGGCAACGGCGCTCATTCGCCGCAGTCTGCCCCACCCGGACGTAACCGCACGAGCTGTCGACTATGGTGACCGGGTGAAGATCGCGCTCATGGACTCGGGAATCGGCCTGCTCGCGGCGGCCGCCGCGGTACGCCGGCTGAGGCCCGACGCCGATCTGGTGCTCTCCTCCGACGCCCCCGAGCACACGCCCTGGGGGCCGCGTACGCCCGAGTACGTGACCGCCCACGCGCTGGACGTGGCCCGTGCGGCCGCTGCCCACCGGCCGGACGCACTGATCGTCGCCTGCAACACCGCCTCCGTCCACGCCCTGCCCGCGCTCCGCGCCGCGTTCGAGCCCGAGCTGCCGGTCATCGGCACCGTCCCCGCGATCAAGCCGTCCGTCGCCACGGGCGGTCCCGTCGCGATCTGGGCGACGCCCGCCACCACCGGCAGCCCGTACCAGCGCCGGCTCATCGCGGAATTCGCCGGCGCCGTCGACGTCACCGAGGTGCCCTGTCCGGGCCTCGCCGACGCCGTGCAGGACGCCGACGAGGCCGCGATCGACCGGGCCGTCGCCGCTGCCGCCGCCCACACCCCGCGCGACGTGCGGGCCGTGGTCCTCGGCTGCACCCACTACGAGCTGGTCGGCGAGCGCATCCGCGCCGCCGTGGGGCGGCCCGGCCTGCCGCCCGTCTCGCTGTACGGATCGGCCGAGGCCGTCGCCGCCCAGGCACTGCGCCGGATCGGGGCCGAACCCGCTCCGTCGGCCGAATCCACCGGACGCGTCTCGGTGCTCGTCGGCGGCGACCTCACCGACCTCCCCCGGGCCGCGCCCGCCTACCCGGAGGGGCTTCTGCTGGGAGCCGTCAGCCCGGTCCGCTGACCCGGCGCGGGCCCTTCGGCCCCTGCCCGGCGTGCGGATTCCTGAGTACGCTGCTGGACATGAGGGACGACTCCCGCGAATCCCGTCACAACGGAACAGACCCGCACCCCGCCGTCTGGACCGGCCGGGCCACCAACCGGGCCCAGTGGGTCCTCGCGGCCGGGGGAGCGGCCTGCCTGGCGCTCGGCGTCCAGCTGGCCGTGAGCTCCAACTGGACCTCCGGGGTCGCCCCGCTGCTGATGTCCGTGATCGGCTGCGTCGCCGCCGGACTCCTCATGCTGTTCGGCACCCTCGCCTTCGTGAACGTGGCCGTCCGGATCGACGGGGACGCCCTGGAGGTGCGCTGCGGCCACATGGGCCTGCCCCGGCGCCGGATCCTGCTGACCCAGGTGGTCGGCGCCGAGTTCGCCCCCGAGGTCACCCCGCGCCAGTGGGGCGGCTGGGGCTACCGCTGGCGCCCCGATCAGGGCACGGCCGTGGTGGTCCGCCGGGGCGAGGGGCTGGTGCTCCGGCTCGGCGACGGCCGCACGTTCACCATCACGGTCGACGACGCCGAGGCGGGCGTCCGGTTCATCCGCGAACGTCTGCGGCTGACCACGGGCGGCGCGGCGGCCGGAGCCTGACCAGGGGCACTTCCTGCCGGGAGGGGCTCCCGGGCGCACAGCCGCCCACCGTAGACTCCGCCGGGTGAGCGCCACCATCACCCCCGTCGGAGCCGCGCAGCCGGTTTCCTCCCCCGTCTCCCGGCGACAGCGCCTGGTACGACCCGCCGCCGCAGTGATCGCGGGCGTGCTGCTCTATCTGAGCTTCCCGCCCCGCCCCCTGTGGTGGCTGGTCCTGCCCGGTTTCGCCCTGCTCGGCTGGGTGCTGCACGGCCGGCGGCTCCGCGCCGGTTTCGGGCTCGGCCTCCTCGCCGGTCTCGGCTTCATGCTGCCGCTGCTGCACTGGACGGGCGAGGACGTCGGCCCCGTGCCGTGGCTGGCCCTCGCCACCGCCGAGGCGCTGTTCATCGCGGTCGGCTGCATCGGGATCGCCGCCGTCAGCCGGCTCGCCTGCTGGCCGCTGTGGGCCGCCGCCGTCTGGGCGCTCGACGAGGCGGTCCGGGCCCGGGTGCCGTTCGGCGGCTTCCCCTGGGGGAAGATCGCGTTCGGCCAGGCGGACAGCGTGTTCCTGCCGCTGGCCGCCCTGGGCGGCACCCCGCTGCTCTCCTTCGCGGTGGTGCTGTGCGGCTTCGGCCTCTGCGAGGCGGTGCTCCGCTTCCGCGCGTACCGGCGGACCGGGACCGTGCCGCGCGGGGCCGTGGCCGCCGCGGCCGCGGCCGTGCTCGTCCCCGTGGCCGGGGCCTTCGCCGCACTGCCGCTGGTCGACGACTCCGCCGAGGACGGCACCGCCACCGTCGCCGCGATCCAGGGGAACGTGCCCCGGCTCGGGCTCGACTTCAACGCCCAGCGCCGCGCCGTCCTCGACAACCACGTGCGCCGCACCGAGCAGCTCGCCCGGGAGGTGAAGCAGGGCAAGGTCCCGCAGCCCGACTTCGTCCTGTGGCCCGAGAACTCCTCCGACCTCGACCCCTACCGCAACGCCGACGCCCGCATCCTCATCGACGAGGCGGTCAAGGCGATCGGCGCGCCCACCGTGATCGGGGCGGTCGTCGAGCCCGACACCGGGAACCTGCGCAACACCCTCATCCAGTGGAACCCGGGCAAGGGCCCGGTCGACACCTACGACAAGCGCCACATCCAGCCGTTCGGCGAGTACATGCCGATGCGGTCCATCGCCCGGGTCTTCAGCTCGGACGTGGACCGGGTGCAGCGCGAGTTCGGTCCCGGGAAGAAGGTCGGCGTCTTCGACCTGGCGGGCACCAGCGTCGGGCTCGTGACCTGCTACGAGGCCGCGTTCGACGACGCCGTACGGGACACCGTCATGCACGGCGGCCAGCTGATCGCCGTACCCAGCAACAACGCCACCTTCGGCCGCAGCGAGATGACCTACCAGCAGCTGGCCATGTCCCGGGTACGGGCCGTCGAGCACAGCAGGTCCGTCGTCGTTCCCGTCACCAGCGGGGTCAGCGCGGTGATCCGCCCGGACGGGACGATCGTCCAGCAGACGAAGCAGTTCACCCCGGACGCGCTCGTGGACGAGGTGCCGCTGCGCTCCTCGCTGACGCCCGCGACCCGGATGGGCACGCTTCCCGAGGGCGTCCTCGTCCTGATCGCCGCGGCCGGGCTCGGCCTGGTCGCCCTGCGCGCGGTCCGCGCCCGGCGCGCCCGGTGACCGGCGGCCGCACCACGTAGGGTCGGGGCCATGGCTACTCCTGATTTCATCCGTCGGATCCGCGCCACCGCGGGTCAGCAACTGCTCCTGCTGCCGGGGGTCACCGCGATCGTCTTCGACGACGAGGGCCGGGTCCTGCTCGGCCGCCGCACCGACACCGGCAAGTGGGCGGTGATCGGCGGCATCTGCGAACCGGGGGAGCAGCCGGCGGCCACGGCGGAGCGCGAGGTGTTCGAGGAGACGGCGGTGCGCTGCGTGGCGGAGCGGGTGGTGCTCACCCAGGCCCTGGAGCCCGTGGAGTACGCGAACGGCGACCGCTGCCAGTACCTCGACGTGACCTTCCGCTGCCGGGCCACCGGCGGCGAGGCCCGGGTCAACGACGACGAGTCGCTGGATGTGGGCTGGTTCTCGGTGGACGCGCTGCCGCCGCTGGACGAGTTCGGGCTCTTCCGGATCAAGCAGTCCCTGAGCGACGGGCCCACCTGGTTCGAGCCCACCCCGCAGCCGTGAGCGGGACCGTCCGCCGGGCGGGCCGTGCACGCGGCCCCGCCCGGCGGACGGTGTTTCAGGCGGTCCGGGCGTCCGCCGCCCGCGCCTCGGACCCGTCCGGGTCGGGGGCCGTCGCCCCGATCTCCGCGAGGTCCCGGTGCCGGGTCTCCCGGGCGCAGCCGACCGCTAGCAGGGTGATCAGGGCCGCGGCGATCACGTACAGCGAGATCGGCGTCGAGCTGCCGTAGTCCGCGAGCAGCGCGGTGGCGATGAGCGGGGCCGGGGCACCGGCCGCGACCGAGGAGAACTGCGCGCCGATCGACGCGCCCGAGTACCGCACCCGGGTCGCGAACATCTCGGAGAAGAACGCCGCCTGCGGCGCGTACATCGCACCGTGGAACACGAGCCCGACGGTGACGGCGAGCAGCACGTTCCCGAAACTCCGGGTGTCGATCAGCGCGAAGAACGGGAACGTCCAGACCGCGACGCCGACCGCACCGACGAGATAGACCGGCTTGCGGCCGATCCGGTCCGAGAGGGCTCCCCACATCGGGATGACCGCGAAGTGCACGGCCGAGGCGACCAGCACCGCGTTGAGCGCCGTCTGCTTGCTGAGATCGGCCGCCGTGGTCGCGTAGACCAGCACGAACGCGGTGATGACGTAGTAGCTGATGTTCTCGGCCATCCGGGCGCCCATGGCGATCAGCACGTCGCGCCAGTGATGGCGCAGTACGGCGACCAGCGGCATCTTCTCCGTCGCCCCGGCGGTGGCCCTGCGGGCCTCGGCCCTGGCCAGCGCCTCCTGGAAGACCGGCGACTCGTCGACGGAGAGCCGGACCCACAGGCCGAGCAGGACGAGCACACCGGAGAGCAGGAACGGGATGCGCCACCCCCATGCCCCGAAGGCGGAGTCGGACATCAGCGCGGTGAGCGCGGAGAGTACCCCGGTGGCGAGCAGCTGCCCCGCCGGGGCGCCGGTCTGCGGCCAGGAGGCCCAGAAGCCGCGCCGCCGGGCGTCGCCGTGCTCCGACACCAGCAGCACCGCCCCGCCCCACTCGCCGCCGAGCGCGAAGCCCTGCACCAGCCGCAACACGGTGAGCAGCACCGGGGCGGCGGACCCGACGGTGGCGTGGGTCGGCAGCAGCCCGATCGCGAACGTCGCCCCGCCCATCATCAGCAGGCTGATCACCAGCAGCTTCTTGCGGCCGAGCCGGTCGCCGTAGTGCCCGAAGACCAGGGCGCCGAGCGGCCGGGCGGCGAAGCCGACCGCGTAGGTGAGGAAGGAAAGGAGCGTGCCGACGAGCGGGTCGGACTCGGGGAAGAACAGCTTGTTGAAGACCAGCGCGGCGGCCGAGCCGTACAGGAAGAAGTCGTACCACTCGACGGTGGTGCCGATGAGACTGGCGGCGACGATCCGCCTGAGGTTCGAGGATGCCGGCGGGGAGCTTGCTGGGGCTGCCATGGACACCACTTCCGGAGGGTGGGGACGGTTCCGTGTCGCCACACCGTAGGGAGGCCCGGATCGGCGGCGTATGTGGTGGGGCACCACACTTCCCGGGCGGGGTGTGCCCGGAGCCACCACGACGGACGGGCCACCGTCCCGTTCGTCCCGGGGACCCGGCCGGGGCGGGGAAATCCCTTGGCGGGGAGGAGACCCGGGAGCGAGACTCGGCCCCATGACGGAGATGCGGTTGTTCCAGGAATCGGTCGTGGCATGGGCGGCCGGCGGCCCCGGGGACCCCGTGCGCGAGCTGGCCGCGCGGCTGCCGGTCCGGACGGTCGTCCTGCTGGAGGGGCCGAGCGACGCCGCCGCGGTCGACGCGCTGGCCGCCGCCCGGGGCCGGGACCTGGCGGCGGAAGGGGTCTGCGTCCTGCCGATGGGCGGGGCGATGAGCGTCGGACGTTTCGCCGGGCTGCTCGGCCCGACCGGTCTGGGCCTGCGCCTGACCGGGCTCTGCGACGAGCGCGAGCGCGGCTACTACGCCCGTGGCCTGGAGCGGGCCGGCGCGGTTCCGCAGGAGTTCTTCGTCTGCGCGGCCGACCTGGAGGAGGAGCTGATCCGCGCGCTCGGGGTGGCCCGGGTGAGGGAACTGATCGCCGCGGAGGGCGATCTGCGCCCCCTGGAGACCTTCCTCGGCCAGCCCGCCCAGCAGGGCCGCGCCCCGGAACAGCAGATACGGCGCTTCCTCGGCACGAAGAAGGGCCGCAAGATCCACTACGGCCGGGTCCTGGTCGAGGCCCTCGGTCCCGGCCGCGCCCCCGCCCCGCTCGACGACCTGTTCGCCGCCCTCTGACCCCCGCCGGGTCTCACACGGGGTACGCGTGGGTCTGCGCGGCCTTCACCGTCGCCCAGACCTCCGCCCCCGGGCGCAGGTCGAGTTCGGCGGCGGCCACCGTCGTGAGGTCGGCGGCGAGCGGGAGTCCACCGGTGAGCGAGGCGCGGATCTGGTCGCCGTGCGCCTCCAGCCCGGCGACCTCGCAGCGCCACACGTTGCGGGCGCTGGAGCCGGTGGGCCGGCTGCCGTGGAGGGTGACCGCGCTCGGCGGGAACGCCACGAAGACCTCCCCGGCCAGGACCTCCGTGGTGGTGACGGCGGGGCCGTCGTCCAGCCGTACCGTGTGGCCGTCCGCCCGGCCCCGGTAGAGATTGAGCCCGACGAGCTGGGCGATGTAGTCCGTACGGGGATGGCGGGCGATCTCCGACGGGCTGCCCTGCTGGACGACCCCGCCGCGCTCCACGACGACCAGCCGGTCGGCGAGGACCATGGCGTCGAGCGGGTCGTGCGTGACGAGCACCGCCACCGCCTCGAACTCGGCCAGATGGCGCCGGAGCTGACCGCGCACCTCCAGCCGGGTCCGGGCGTCGAGGGCGGCGAGCGGCTCGTCGAGCAGGAGCAGCCGCGGACGGGTGGCGAGGGCGCGGGCCAGCGCGACCCGCTGCGCCTGGCCGCCGGAGAGCCGCCGGGGCCGCATTCCGGCGTGGTCCGCGAGGCCGAGGCGGTCGAGCCACTCGGCGGCCCGGCCACGGGCCGCCGTCTTGCCCATCCCCTGGCAGCGCGGCCCGAACGCCACGTTGTCCAGGGCGGTCAGATGGGGGAAGAGGAGGTAGTCCTGGAAGACGACGCCGACCGGCCGGGCCTCCGGCGGCGTACGCTCCAGGGCCGTGCCGTCCAGCCGCAGATGGCCGTCGGTGAGCGGGGCCAGCCCGGCGAGTGCCCGCAGGGCCGTGGTCTTGCCCGCACCGTTCGGCCCGAGCAGCGCCACCACCTCGCCCGGTGCGACCCGCAGCTCCACGTCGAGCCGGAAGGCCCCCCGCTCCACCACCAGCCGGGCGTCGAGGCCCATCGCTTCGGCACCGGCCGGTTCGTCGTGGTTCCTGGTCATCCTGCGGTCATCCAACGGTCGCGCAGCCCGGCCAGTACCGCGATGGACACGGCCAGCAGCACCAGGCTGAGGGCGATCGCCGCCTCCGGGTCGCTCTGCAGCGCCAGGTAGACGGCGAGGGGCATGGTCTGGGTACGCCCGGGGAAGTTGCCGGCGAAGGTGATGGTCGCGCCGAACTCGCCGAGCGCGCGGGCCCACGCCAGCACCGCGCCGGCCGCGATGCCCGGTGCGATCAGCGGCAGCGTGACCCGCCGGAACGCGGTGAAGCGGGAGGCGCCCAGGGTCGCCGCCGCCTCCTCGAAGCGCGGATCGGCCGCCCGCAGGGTGCCCTCCACACTGATGACGAGGAACGGCATCGCCACGAAGGCCTCGGCCACCACCACCCCCGCCGTGGTGAACGGCAGCGTGACGCCGAACCACGCGTCCAGCCACGAACCGACGACCCCGTTGCGGCCGAGCGCCGACAGCAGCGCCACACCGCCCACCACCGGCGGCAGCACGAGCGGCAGCGTGACGAGGGCACGTACGAGACCGCGGCCGCGGAACTCGACCCGGGCCAGCAGCCAGGCCAGCGGCACCCCGAGAACCAGGCTCACGGCGGTGGCGGCGGTCGCGCAGACCAGCGACAGCTGGAGCGCCTGCCACACCTCGGGGCTGGTCAGCTGCTCCGGCATGTCCCGCCATGGGGCCCGCACCAGCAGTGCGAACAGCGGCACCACCAGGAACGCCAGTCCGAGCAGCGCGGGCACGAGCAGGGGCAGCGGCGCGCCGCGGCCGCCCGCCCGGACCCGGTGACGCCGCGCCCCGCCCGGACGGGGGCCGCGCGCGGCGTCGGACTCGACGGGCCGGGTCACGGCTTCAGGAACCCGGCCCCGGTCAGGACCTTCTGCCCCTCGGCGGACCGCACCAGCGCGATGAACGCCTCGGAGGCGGCGGCGTTGGGGGCGTTCTTCAGCAGGGCGATCGGGTAGTCGTTGACGGCGTCGGCCGACTCGGGGAACTCCACGCCCTCCACCTTGTCACCCGCGGCCTTCACGTCGGTCCGGTACACGACCGCCGCGTCGGCCTCCTTCAGTTCGACCTTGGTCAGCGCGCTCTTGACGTCCTGTTCGTAGGAGACCGGGGTCAGCTTGAGCTTCGCGGCGTCGAGGGCCTTCTGCGCGGCGGCGCCGCACGGCACCTCCTTGGCGCAGAGAACCACCTTCAGGCCGGGGCCCGTGAGGTCCTTGAGCGAGGCGACCTTGTCGGGGTTGCCCGGCAGGGTGGCGATCTCCAGCTGGTTGCGTACGAAGGTGGCGGGGGTGCCGGAGGCGTCGCCCGCGTCGGTGACGATCTTCATCGTCTTGGCGCTGGCCGCCGCGAACACGTCGGCCGGCGCACCGCCGGTGATGCTCGCGGCGAGGGAGTCGCTGCCCCCGAAGCTGAACGTCACCTTCGTGCCCGGGTGCCGGCTCTCGAACGTCCTGCCCAGGGCGGTGAAGCTCTCCTTCAGCGAGGCCGCGGCGAAGACGGTCACCGTGCCGGACAGCTTCTTCGAGGAGGCCGGTGCGTCCGAGGCCGGTGCGTCGTCCTTCCCGGACGAGGAACAGGCGGTCAGGACCAGCAGCGCGGCGGCGCCCGCACCGGCCACCTGAAGGGTCCGGCGGGTCCGGCGTGCGGTACGGCTTGTCACGGGTTCCACTCCCTCTTGGTCCTCACGGACACGTCTACGGTCTGCCGGCACCACCGGGCCGACCCGATGATAATGCCGCAGATGCGAGGGGGAAGTCTGCTGTGGCTTTGCATGAGCCCGGTAGTTGATCTCGCGGGCTCGCATGTGCGTTTGTACGGGACGGTCGCCCCGGTGGAGCCGGGAGGGCCGTCACCCCCGGTCAGGCACGGTCGATATGCACATTGGTCGACTTGATCCGGGCGGTCGCCTCCATCCCGACCTCCAGCCCCAGTTCCTCCACCGCCTCCCGCGTCAGCAGCGACACCAGCCGGTGCGGCCCGGCCTGGATCTCCACCTGGGCGGCGACGTCACCGAGCTTGACCGCGGTGACGATCCCCGGGAAGGCGTTGCGGACCGAGGTGTACGAGGCGTCCTCCTCGCTCCCGTCCTTGGCCAGCTCGACGGAGAAGGCGGCGAGGTCCTTGCCCTCGACGAGCCGCCGCCCGCTCTCGTCCCGGTGCGTGGCCACCCGGCCCGCGTCGGCCCAGCGGCGCGCGGTGTCGGGGCTCACGCCGAGGAGCCGGGCCGCCTGACCGATCGTGTAGAACTGCATACCGGCCAAGATAGGCCCACCCACCCCGGGCCCGGCGCCGCACCTCCGCCCGGTACCCGGCGGCAGCGGCGAACCGCTCGTCGCGGGCCGTCCGGCACCATGGCCGGAACCCGTACGCGCCGCGCCGCGTTCGCGCTTCCGAACCGCCCGTCCGGTCTCTACGGTGGAAGGCGCAACGATCAGACGCGCAGGGACACGGCGTCGACGCAACGGGGGAACAGTGGAAGCGGAGTTGGCGGCGGTGACAGCGAGCGGCGCGACACACGTGACCGGACGCACGGCCTGGGCCGGGCCGGGGAGAGGTGCGGCGTGAGCGGCGAGGAGACCGGCGGCGCCGACCGCGTACAGCTGCGCAACGACCTGTCCGGGCATGTCTACGGACCGAGCATCCAGGCCCAGCGGATCCACGGCGGCATCACCTTCAACGTCCAGGAACAGCCCAGGCCCGGACTCGACATCAGACCGGACGAGATCCCGCCGCTCACCTTCGCCTTCATCAACCACGTCGAGGACCTCGCCGAGCTGGACGCCTGGGTGGGCGGCGGCCGCTCGACGGGCGTACGGGTCGGTTTCGGGGCCCTGTACGGGATGTCCGGCGTCGGCAAGACCGCGCTGGTCTCGCGCTGGGCCGAGGAGAAGAAGGCGCTCTTCCCCGACGGCCAGATCTACGTGGACTTCGCGGCTCTGCGCGGCGACGCCGAGGGCGGGGACGTCTCCGAGGCCGTCCGGCGCTGTCTCAGGTCCCTGGGCGTCGACGAGATGTGCATCCCCGAGTCGCTGGCCGACCGCACCGTCCTGTTCCGGTCGCGTTCGGCGGACCGGCGGCTGCTGATCTTCCTCGACAACGTGAGCCAGCCCGCCCAGGCGGCGCCCCTGATCCCCAAGGGCGAGGGCAGTGCCCTGCTGGTCGCGAGCGGCGGGCTGCTGCGGGAACTGGCCCTGGACGGGGCCCGGATGATGCCGGTGGGGCCGCTGGACCGGGAGAGCGGGCTGGATCTGCTGACCGAGCGCTGCGGGTCCGCAGCCGTCGAGGCGGACCGGGCCGCGGCCGAGCGGCTGGTCGAGCTGTGCGGCGGCCTGCCGGTGGCCCTGCACATCGTGGCGGCCCGGCTGCTGACCGAGCCGGGGCTCACCATGGCCGGGCTGGCCGGCGAACTCGCCGACGCACCGCGTCGGCTGGCAGGGATGTCCCTCGGAAGGGAGCGCTCGGTGTCCGCCGTACTGGATCTGGGGTATCAGGAGTTCCCGCCGGAGAAGGCCCGGCTCTACCGGCTCCTCGGCTGGCTGCCGGGCACCACGTTCGACGTCGGAGTCGCCGCGGTCGCCGCCGATCTCGACGCCGCACGCGCCAGGACGATGCTCGGGGAGCTGGCGGCGGCGCGGCTCCTGGAGGCGGGCGAGGACGGCCGCTACCGCTTCCACGACCTGGTACGCCTGCACGCCGGGGAACGTGCCGAGGCGGAGGAACCCGGTGGCGCCCGGCTCGCCCTGACGGGGCGGGTGCTGACCCACTACCTGGCCCTCACCGCCCTCGCGGACCGGGCGATCCGGCAGGACCGGCTGCGCGTCGGCGACCTCTCCGGGCTCCTGGACACGGCGCCCGACCCGTTCACCGCCGGGGCCGGCCCGGCGCCCCTGGACTGGCTGGAGGCGGAGCACCGCAACATCCTGGCCGTGCTCCGGACCGCCGCGCGCGAGGAGACCCTCGCCGCCGGGGTGTGGCAGCTGGCCGAGGTGTTCACCGTGCTGTTCTTCCACAACCGGCACCTCGGGGACTGGCGGGAATCGCTCGAACTGGGAGCGGCGGCCGCCGCCGCGGCGATGGAACCGGCGGCCGAGGCGAGGCTCCGCAGCCTGCTCTCCCGCCCACTGATGGACCTGGGCGAGTACGACGCGGCACGCCGCGAACTCGACACCGCCGCGGCCTGCGCCGAGGTCTCGGGCGACCTGCTGGTACGGGCCTCCGTCCAGGAGTTCACCGGCCGGTACTGGGAACGCTTCGACCTCTCCCACGCCATGGACGCCTACCGCAGCGCGTTCGAACTGAGCACCGAGGCGCGGGAGGAACGCGGCGCCGCCCTCGCCGCCTACTTCCTCGGCTGCGCCCAGGACGCGAACGGCGACCACCCACAGGCCCTGGCCACCCTGGACGGGGCGCACACCCGGCTGACCCAACTGGACGACCGGCGGATGGCGCCGAGGGCCCTGGCCGCCATCGGCCTGGTCCACGACCACCTCGGTGAGACGGACAAGGCGATCCGCGCGCTGGGCCAGGCCGTCGCGGAGCTGCGCGCGCAACGGGCGACGCACTACGAGGCGCAGGCCCTCGTGGCCCTGGCCGGCATCAGGCAGCGCACGGCCGCCGCACCCGCCGAGGTGCGGGCCGATCTGGCCCGTGCCCTGGAGATCTACGAGGAGGGCGGCAGCCCGCGGGCCGAGGAGGTCCGCCGCCGCATCGACGCCCTGGACGCCACGGACTGACGCCGGTCGACCCTCAGTACGACGGACCGGCGGCGGGTCGGGGGCGCGTTCTCAGCAGCACGTCCTCCTCGCGCGCGTCGCCGATCCGCAGGACGGCCTCGGTGTCGCCCGGCGCGCTCCCGGCGAGCAGCAGCGTGTAGACGATCGCGGCCGGCAGACCGGGGTCTACCGGGGGGCCGGTGACGGTCGCCTCGACGATCCGTCCGTCGCGCAGCCCGACCAGGCAGCCGCCCGCGCCCAGGGCGACCGCCGCGAGACGGCAGCCGGGCAGCCGGTCCAGGGTCTCCTCGATCCAGCGCACCGCCCCGGCGGCCGTCGGGAGGGGCTCGTGCCGGGTGAGGACCGAGGCGCTCTCGACCCGCCGCAGATCCCGCTCCCGGTCGTCGCAGGCGAGATGGGTGAACGTGCCGGACACCTCGTACGCGGCCTCGTGCCCGGCCCGGGACACGGCCGCGGGACGACGGCGTACGGTGACGGCCTGCCGCGCGCCGTCGCGGCGGACGGTGCTCGACACGGTCCACGAGGACACGGGGGAGCCGGTGTGCTCCGGCGCGGGCAGCGCCACCCGGTCCGGCACCCCGGGGGACGGCTCGGCCAGCCCCATCAGCCGGTAGAGCGCGGTGCGCAGGTGGCGCAGCGCGCGCCCCGGCTCCGCGAACGCCTGGTCCGCGACCGTGCGGTAGCGCTGCGCGGTGTGCGTACCGACCACGTCCGCGACCTGCCGGGCCAGATCGCCCATCGGATCGAGCCGGGGAGCGGACCGCCCGAGACTGTCCGCGGCCGTGCCCTGAACGGCGTCGCTGCCGAACGCGGCGAGCAGCACCGGCTTGCCCAGGGCCGCGCCGTACAGGGTCACCGAACCGTGGTCGCCCACGACCGCGTCGGCGGCGACCAGGGCCGGCCGCCAGGCGTGGACGGGCGGGACCAGGATCAGCCCCGCCTCCAGGGCGGCGGCCTGCGAGACGCGGAGCTGCCAGGGACTCTGCCCCGACCAGACGTTGGGGTGCACGATCGCGGCGACCCGGAACTCGTCGTACGGCAGCGCGGCGAGCAGCCGGGCCGGCAGATCGGGGTGGCGCCCCAGCAGCGAGGTGGGGCCCCAGGTGGAGCTGAGCACCACGAGCCGCCGCCCGTCCGGTACGCCCAGCGCGGCCCGGTACGCGGCGGCCCGGTCCAGGCTGACGAGCATCTCGTCGAAGGCGGGGTCGCCGATGAGCAGCGTGCGCCCGGCCGCCTTCGGATGGGTCGCGAGCAACTGCTCCTCCTGGCCCGGGTGCGAGATGGCCAGCCACGCCCGGCCGGATTCCAGGAGCCGGTCGGGCACCACACCGGACAGGCGGCTGCGCCGCGCCCGTGAATCCGGCACGTGCTTCTGGAACCCGATTCCGTGCGGCAGCACGAGGACGGGGCAGTCCCCGTCGGGCACGTCGATGTTCTCGCTCGCGGAGACGATGAGGTCGGGCGCCGCGGCGGGGACGTGGTCCCACGCGATCACCTGGCATCCCGCGTCGTGGAGCAGGTCGAGCACCCCACCGCTGAAGGCGGAGGTGGAGTCGTAGGCGAAGACGACGGCGACCCTGGTGTCCCCGCGCAGCAGTGCGGGCAGGCATTCGAGCACCCTGGCCGTCGACGTGACGGTCCGGGCGGCTACGACCAGGGTCCTATCGCTCTGGAACGTCCGCCATCGCCGGGCGTCGGGCCCGATCAGAGCAGGAGGTCGCCGGGCGTGCATGTCCACTCCGAGGGGCTCGTTGCTGATTGTCCTTGGCGTGTTTCAAGCTGCTGTGCGGTCCCTCGGGAGGGCTCATTCGATGCGGTGGGTCGGATACACCGTATCCAACGCGGGGAGGAGCAGTTGACGGAAGCCGTCCGGTGTCAAGACCGGCTGATCTAAAGTGCTCAGGCCGGATCCCGCACCGAGGACCTGAGAAGGAATCACGGAATTATGCCCACTGAGACGTTCGAGTTTCAGGTGGAAGCGCGACAGCTTCTGCAGATGATGATCCACTCGATCTACTCGAACAAGGACGTGTTCCTGCGCGAACTCGTCTCCAACGCTTCCGACGCGCTCGACAAGCTCCGCCTCGAAGCACTGCGCGACGACGCGCTCGACGTGGATGTGTCCGACCTCCACATCGCGATCGAGGCCGACCGGCAGGCCCGCACCCTGACCGTGCGGGACAACGGCATCGGCATGTCCCACGACGAGGTGGTCCAGCTCATCGGGACCATCGCCAACTCGGGGACCGCGAAGTTCCTGCGCGAGCTGAAGGAGGCCGAGGGTTCCGCCGCGGCCGAGGGGCTGATCGGCCAGTTCGGCGTCGGCTTCTACGCCAGCTTCATGGTGGCCGACCAGGTCGAGCTGCTGACCCGGCGCGCGGGGGAGGACCGGGGCACCCGTTGGACGTCGACGGGGGAGGGCACGTACACCGTCGAGACCGTCGACGACGCACCGCAGGGGACGTCGGTCACGCTCCGGCTCAAGCCGGAGGACTCCGACGACCAGCTCCACGACTACACCTCCCCGTGGAAGATCAGGGAGATCGTCAAGCGGTACTCCGACTTCATCACCTGGCCGGTCAGGATGGCCGCGGAGACCGCGCCCGAGGATGCCGCGGCCACCGGGGAGGAGGCCGACGGCACCCCGCGCGAGCCCGAGACGCTCAACTCGATGAAGGCCCTGTGGGCGCGCTCGCGCGACGAGGTCACCGACGACGAGTACCACGAGCTGTACAAGCACATCAGCCACGACTGGGTCGATCCGCTCACCACCGTCCGGCTCCAGGCCGAGGGCACCTTCGAGTACCAGGCGCTGCTCTTCATCCCCGCGCACGCGCCCCACGACCTGTTCATGCAGGGGTACAAGCGCGGCATCCAGCTGTATGTGAAGCGCGTCTTCATCATGGACGACTGCGAAGCGCTGATGCCGCCGTACCTGCGCTTCGTCAAGGGTGTCGTCGACGCCCAGGACCTCTCGCTCAACGTGTCGCGCGAGATCCTCCAGCAGGACCGCCAGATCCAGCTGATGCACCGGCGGCTGGCGAAGAAGGTGCTGTCGACGGTCAAGGACATGATGTCCGCCGAGCCGGAGCAGTACGCCACCTTCTGGCGGGAGTTCGGCCGGGTTGTCAAGGAGGGGCTGCTGAGCGACTTCGAGAACCGGGAGACGATCCTCGGCATCTCGTCCTTCGCCAGCACCCACGACAAGGACGGGCCGACCACGCTGCGGAGCTACGTGGAGCGGATGAAGGAGGGCCAGGAGCACATCTACTACCTGACGGGCGAGTCCCGGCAGGCCGTCGAGAACTCCCCGCACATGGAGGCGTTCCGGGCCAAGGGCATCGAGGTGCTGCTGCTGACCGACCCCGTCGACGAGGTGTGGGTCGAGGCGGACCCCGAGTTCGACGGCAGGAAGCTGCGCTCCGTGGCCAAGGGCGAGGTGGAGCTCGGCACCGAGGAGGAGAAGAAGGAGGCGGCCACCGAACGGGAGGGCCGGCAGCAGGAGTACGCGGATCTGCTCGGCTGGATGACGGAGCGGCTCGGCGAGAGCGTCAAGGAGGTCCGGCTCTCCTCGCGCCTCACCGTCTCGCCCGCCTGCGTCGTCTCCGACACGAACGGTGTGACGCCCGCCCTGGAGGCCATGTACCGCGCCATGGGCCAGGAAGTGCCGCACTCCAAGCGCATCCTGGAACTCAACGCCGGGCACCCGCTGGTCAGCGGCCTCAACCGGGCGTACGCCGCCCGGGGCGAGGAACCCGGTGCCGGTCTGGAGGAGACGGCCGAGCTCCTGTACGACCTGGCGCTGCTGGCGGAGGGCGGCGAACTGGGCGACCCCTCGCGCTTCGTGAGGCTGATGGCCGACCGGCTCGAACGCACGCTGTAGGCAGTACCGCGCGGTGGGGCCGCGCCCCGCGCCACCGGGCGCGGCCCCACCGGTCCGATCCGTAACGGGACGGGGCCGGTCGACCCGTCGCCGTCCCCGCACGCACGCCGCAACGGAGGTCTCCGTGAAGTCCAGCGCCCCGCCCCCGGCCGGAAACCGGCCCACGGAGGGCCGGTTCGCAGCGGCGGACCGCCTGGTCGCCGTGCTCGCCCTCTCCGGGATCGTCGTCTCCCTGATGCAGACGATCGTGATCCCGCTGGTGCCCGAGCTGCCCGACCTCCTGCACGCCTCCCCCTCCGACGCGACCTGGGCGATCACCGCGACCCTGCTCGCCGGAGCGGTCGCCACCCCGGTGATGGGCCGGCTCGGGGACATGTACGGCAAGCGCCGCATGCTGCTGGCCAGCCTGCTCCTGCTGGTGGCCGGCTCCGTGGTCAGCGCGCTCAGCGACGGCCTCGGCCCGATGATCGTCGGCCGGACCCTCCAGGGCCTCGCCTCCGGCGTCATCCCGCTGGGCATCAGCATCATGCGCGACGAACTGCCCGCCGAGCGGCTCGGATCGGCGGTCGCGCTGATGGGGGCCTCCCTGGGGATCGGGGGCGCCCTCGGACTGCCCGCAGCCGCCTTTCTCGCCGAACGGGTCGACTGGCACGTGCTGTTCTGGGTGGCGGCCTGCATGGGCGGGCTCGCCACGGTACTCGTCCTGACGCTGGTTCCGGAGTCGCGGGTGCGCACCGGCGGCCGGTTCGACCTGGTGGGCGCGGCCGGGCTCTCCGTGGCCCTGCTCTGTCTGCTGCTCGCGATCTCCAAGGGGGCGGCCTGGGGGTGGGCCAGTGGGTGGACGCTCGGCCTGATGGGCGTCTCACTGGTCGTCCTGGCGGTGTGGGGCCGCTGGGAGCTGCGGACCGGGCAGCCGCTGGTCGACCTGCGGACCACCGCCCGGCGGCAGGTTCTGCTGACGAACATCGCCTCGGCGGTCTTCGGCTTCGCGATGTTCGCGGTCTCGCTCGTACTGCCCCAGGTCATCCAGTTGCCGAAGGCCACCGGGTACGGCCTGGGGGCCTCGCTGCTGACCGTCGGGCTGGTCATGGGCCCGTCCGGGCTGGTCATGATGGCGGTCGCGCCCCTGTCGGCGCGCATCTCCCGGACCAGCGGGCCGAAGACGACGCTGATGACCGGAGCCGTCGTGGTCGCCGCCGGGTACCTGCTGGGCATCGTCCTGATGTCCGCGATCTGGGAACTCCTGCTGGTCTCGGCCGTGATCGGGGCCGGGATCGGCCTTGCCTACGGTGCGATGCCCGCACTGATCATGAGCGCGGTGCCGGTCACCGGGACCGCGGCCGCCAACAGCTTCAACACCCTCACCCGGGCCATCGGCACCTCCGCCGCGAGCGCCGTGGCGGGCGTGGTCCTCGCCCAGATGACCACCTGGTTCGGACCCGTCGAGGTGCCGTCGCTGAACGGCTTCCGTACCGTACTGGCGATCGGCGCCGGTGCCGCGCTGGTGGCCTTCCTCGTCGCGTCCTTCCTGCCCGCGCACGACCCCGCCGGCGCCGGGGCCCGGCCGGCCACCGAGGCCACCGCGGCCGAACCCGCCGACAGCTGAACGGGGCACGGGCCACGGGGCAGGGGTACGGGCTCCCCGGCGCGCGGAAAACGGGTGGCGGCCGCCGCGCCGGGCCGCATAGCTTGTCGGCCCGTGACCGATGCCCCCGAGAGCACAACGCCCGCCGCCCCCGCCCGACTGGCCCCGGAACGGCCCGGAACCGCGGAAGGACTGTTCTCCCGTACGTACCGGACGGCCACCGCGGGCTTCGCCGCGGTGATGTTCCTGACCGGGCTCGCCGCGCTCGCCGTGGTGCCCACGCTGCCGACCGCGGTACGGGACCTGGACGGGGTGGCGCTCTTCCCCCTGGTGGCGGGCTGTTTCGTCGCCGCGAGCCTGCTGGGCGGGGTGCTGGGCGGGCAGTGGGCGGACCGTGCCGGGGCACAACGCCCGCTGGCGGTGGGCATGGTGCTGGCGGTGGTCACCCTGCTGGTCTCGGCCGCCAGCGGCTCGGTCTGGCAACTGGCCGCCGGACGCTTCGTGGACGGCGTCGCGGGCGGCATGATCGCGGTGGCCGTCAACGCGGCGATCGGCCAGGCCTATCCCGACCGGCTCCGGCCGCGGGCCCTGGCACTGATGAGCGCCTGCTGGATCGTCCCTTCACTGGTCGGCCCGCCGCTGGCCGGCCTGGTGGCCGAGTGGTGGTCCTGGCGGGCGGTGTTCTACGGGCTGGCGGCGCTCACCGCGCTGCCCGCCCTGGCGGTGGTCGCCGCGCTGCGCGGCCGTTCCTGGCAGGCCCCGGCCGCGCCCGCCCGGGGCGACGCGCCGCGCCCCGGACCGATGGTGGCGCTGGCGGTGAGCGTGGGAGCCGCGCTCGGCCAGTACGGTGCGTCGGGCTGGGACACCCGCCATCTGCTGTTCGCGGTGGCCGGGTTGGCCCTGCTGGTGCTGTTCGCCAACCAGCTGCTGCCGACGGGCACCTGGCGCGCCGCACGCGGGCTGCCCGCCACCGTGCTGCTGCGCGGGCTGAGTTCGGGCGTGTTCTTCACGCTGGAGGCACTGGTGCCGCTGATGCTGGTCACCGGCCGGGACGTGGCCCCGGTCGTGACCGGGCTGGCCTTCACCGGGGCCGCGCTGGCCTGGGCGGCCTCCTCCTGGGTGCAGGGCCGCCTGCCGGAGCGGACCCCGCGCCACCGCCTGGTCGTGGTGGGCGCTGTGGTGCAGGCGGCGGCGGTCGTGCTCGCCGCCGTCGGGTCGCTGCCCGGGATGCCGCCCGTCGTCGCCGCCTCGTCGATGGTCGTCGCCGCGACCGGCATGGGCCTGCTCACCCCGTCCCTCACCGTGCTCTCGCTCGGCCACGCCCCCCGGGACCGGCAGGGCTACGCCAGCAGTGCCATGCAGACCAACCAGAACCTGGGCCAGATCCTGACCCTGGGCATCGCCTCCGCCCTCTTCAACGCCTTCCTGAGCGCCGGATCGGACGACCACACCGGCTACGCCGCCGCGTTCACCCTGCTGCTGGTGCCGGGAGTCCTGGCGGCCGTGCTCGCCACCCGGGCCCGCGAGGCGTGACCGGAGCGCCCCGGGACACCGGGACCCGCCCGGCTCAGACGCCGAAGGCGTGCACGACGATGCCCGCGCGCCCGGCGAGCTCCGTCAGCTCCCCGGCCCGCGCAGCGGGCAGGCACACCACCGGATAGCAGTCCGACTCCAGATCGATCACGGCGAGCGCCGCGCCGACCTCCCGGTAGCGGCGGCCGCACACCTCCAGGAAGTCGTACGTCGGCAGCAGCAGATCACCGTCCTCGAACAGTGCCCAGGGGTCAGCGGCGGGCGCGGAGTCCAGCAGGCGGAGCCGGGCCCGGATCTCCTCCGGATGCTCCTTCCAGTCGAACTCGGCGAGCAGCCCGTGCGCGTAGAGGGCGTCGACCAGCGCCACCCGGAGGAGCTCCGGGACGGGCCCGTCGATGCCCCGATCCTCCAACTCGTCCGCGTACGCCCGCGCATAGCCCTCCGGGTCGTCATGGGCGAGCAGCACCCGCTCGGCGACGGACGGGCGCCCGGGGGCGAGCAGGGCGGTGACGGCGGTCAGGGAAGCGGCGACGACTCCGGTGCCGGACACGGGCGTTCTCCTTCGGGAGCCCGGGGCCGCTACCGGCCCCGGGAAAGTGAACGCCCTGTTCGGCGCTCGTGGAGGAAGCCTGGCACAGGGGTACGACAGCCGACGTGGGGAGCCAGATGTGCGACCCGTACGCCATGCGTGGGGCGTCGTGGATCAAACGCCGGTAACACGCCGTAATCAGGCGGAAAGTGACCCTGTGGGCGGAGAGCGCGGAATCCTACGCTCGGTCCCATGCGCGTACTTTTCACCTCGACCCGCGGCGCGGGCCACTTCTACCCACTCGTCCCCCTCATCGACGCGTGCGCGGCGCGCGGTGACGACGTTCTCGTCGTCGCCCCCTCGGCGCTCGAACCGGTGCTCGCGGCCCGGAAGCAGCCTTACCGCATCGGCGGGGAGCCGCCGAAGGAGGCCATGGACGCGCTCAGAGGGCGTGCGATGTCGCTCGCCCCGGACGACGGGGTCTCCGTGATGGTCGCGGAGGGGTTCGGCCGGCTCTGCACCGCCGCGATGCTGCCCGTGGTGGAGGAGGTCTGCCGGGACTGGCGGCCGGATCTGGTCCTGCACGAGACGTTCGAGTTCTCCTCCGTCGTGGCGGCCGAGCGCCACGGCATCCCGCACGCCCGGGTCGCGGTCTCCGCCGGGGGGTTCACCGCCCTGGCTGACCCGCTGGTGGGCCCGGTGCTCGACGCGTACGGCTCCGGCATCGCGGGGCGGCTCCTGGCGTCCCCGTACCTGACCCGCCTGCCCGTCTCCATGGACCCGTCCCCGTACGACGTGACCCACCGCTACCACGAGGAGTCCCGGTCGGCGGTCCTGCCGGACTGGTGGAACGGGGCGAAGGAGCCGCTGGTCCATCTGACGCTCGGCTCCGAGGCGGGCGCGATGCCGACCGCGGCGGGGCTGTACCGGGGGCTGGTGGAGGCGGTGGGCGAGCTGCCGGTCCGGGTCCTGCTCACGACCGGGCGCCACCTCGGCCCCGGGGACCTCGGGCCGCAGCCGCCGCACGTCCGCGTGGAGTCATGGGTGCCGCAGGAGGATGTGCTGCGCAGGGCCTCCCTCGTGGTGTGCCACGGCGGATCGGGGACGGTCTACGGCGCTCTCGCGGCCGGTGTCCCGCTGGTCTGCGTCCCGCTCTTCGCCGACCAGCCGGCGAACGCGCGGCTGGTGACCGCGGCGGGGGCCGGCGAGGCCGTCGTCCCGGCGAACGCGAGCGGCGAGGAATCGACGGTGCTGGGCCCCGACGACGTACGGAGCATCGGCGCCGCCGTCGAACGGGTCCTCGCCGGGCCGTCGTTCCGCGAGCGGGCCGGGGCGCTGGCCGAGGAGATGCGGGCCACCCCCTCGGCCGCCGAACTGGTCGGAGCCCTGTACGGATGACCCCGGCGCACCGTCCGCTACGGCGGGCGGTGCGCCGCAGGCCGTCCGGGACCGGAGAGGTCCCGGACCGCGGCTCAGTCCTGGATCAGGTCCTTGACCGCCTGTCCGGCCTCCCGCATGGCGTTCTTGGGCGTGGCCGAGCCGACCAGCACCGCCTGTACCTGCTTGGCGACCGCCTCCTCGATCTGGGAGTTCTTCGCGAACCGCCAGAAGGGGCTGCTGGTCGCCGTCCCGGTGATCTTGTCGGTCCAGCCGGTGGTGAAGGTGTCGCCCTGGACCTTCGGGTCCTCCAGGCCCTCGGTGGTGGTCGGCGGCAGCGCGAGCTGCTCGAAGTAGTCGGTGACCGTCTTCCTGTCCGACGTGGTGTGCAGCGCGAACTCGGTGGCCGCGTCCTGGCCGTGGCCCCGCACGATGACGATGACCTGGCCCCACAGCAGGGCGCGCGGGATGTCGCCCTTCTGCAGGACCGGACGGGCCACGGGCTGCATCGCGTCCGCCAGCTTCTTGTCCTTCGCCTGCGCGGCGATCACGCCCTTGCCCACGAGGGCGTCGTCGTAGAACGCCGCCTTGCCCTGGGCGAACAGGGCGCGCGCGTCGAAGCGGTCCACGTCGGCGGAGATCAGCCGCTCGTCGTACAGCCGCTTGTACCAGGTGACGGCGTCGATCGAGGCGTCGTCGCCGATCGTCACCCGGTCTCCTTCGAGGAGCGTGCAGCCGAAGGTCTGCATCCACGGGAAGATGTCCTTGAGCTGCGCCACCTTCGTCGCGGCGGCGTACGGCACCAGGCCGCCGCCCAGCGCCTTCAGTTCACGCAGGACCGACTCGAACTCCTCGGTCGTGGTGGGGTGCTTGGTGATCCCGGCCTGCTCCAGCAGCTTTCCGTTGGCGACCAGGCCGATCGACCCGGTGGTCCACGGCAGCCCGAGCTGCTTGCCGTTGTACGTGCCGCTCTCCAGCGCCACGTCGGTGTAGTGGCCCTCCGGGGCCTTCGTCCCCAGGTCGGCGAGCTTGCCGGTCTGGGCGATGGTGCCGAGCCAGGCGATGTCGAGCTGGACCGCGCCGGTGACCTCGCCGCCGCCCAGCTTGACCGCGAGCTGGCTCAGGTACTCGTTGTACGGGTACGAAGTCGTCTTGATGCTGGTGGACTTGAGCTTCTCCCAGTTCGAGACGATCTTCTGGACCGCGGGTCTGGCGGCCTCCTCGTTCATCGACCAGGACGTGAAGTGGAAGTCCTTGGCGCTGGTGTCGCCGCCGTTGGAGTTCGATCCGTTGGACGGAGCGCAGGCGCTCAGCGCCCCGGAGCCGGCGACTCCGAGCGCGCCGAGGGAGAACATCCGGAGCGCGCTGCGTCGGCTGAGGTCGAACCTGGTCATGAGGGTCTCTCCGTACGGGGAAGTCGAGCGGTTGAAGGTGGTGCGTGGGGCCGCGTGCCGGGACCGGATCAGTGCCGGATGCCGGGTACGGCGTGGCCGGCGGGCGGTCCCGCGGGGGCGCCCGCGGGATGCGGACCGGGCGCGTCGGCGGGCCGTGTTCCCGATGGGGGGAGGCGGCGGACGGGCTCCGCGGTGCGGTGGTCGACCGCGCGGAGGCCCGGTGTGCCGGGCGGACCGCCCGGGGGGAAGGGGTGGTCGAGGGGACCACGTGCCACCGGGCCGGGCCGGTGCCCGGCGGGCGGCGGGTGGGGGGAGGCGGGCGTGCCGGGCCATGGTGCCCCGGCCGGGGCGACGGCCCGTGACTCGGGCCGGCCGCTGAGTAATCCGCTCAGCACGGACATGGCCCGCCGCACGCTCTGGTCGTTCCCTCGATCGAATGCCGTTACCGTGCGCACTCCGGCGAACCCGGCGTGCAACATGCGGAATCGTCGTCCATTCATCACGGAAACGTCAACCCTTGGGCGGGATGTGTTTGCGGCGTGCTGGCAAAGAAGTTTGACGATCCCTCAGTGATGGAGTCTGAATCAGGATTCAGTGCCGCTCTATGCAAATTAATTGCGCAATATGGGTGTGCTTGTGGGCTCCGGTGCGGGGCGGCGCCGGTTCCCGCGCCGGGCCCCCTGTTCGGCGGTGTGCTGCCGCACGGCACACTGTTCGGAAATGTCGCACCGTGAGGAGACCCGTCATGGCCCTGTTCGACCTGTCGCTGCCCGAACTCCGCTCCTACCGACCGCAGGTGGACGAACCGGATGACTTCGACGCGTTCTGGGCGGAGACCCTCGACGAGACGCGCTCCTTCGACCTCGCCGCCTCCTTCGAGCCCGTCGAGACCGGGCTGAGCGGCATGCGCACCTGGGACGTCACCTTCGCCGGTTTCGGCGGCCATCCGATCAAGGGCTGGTTCAGCGCCCCCGCCGGTGCCGAGGGGCCGCTTCCGCTCGTCGTCCAGTTCCACGGCTACAACGGCGGACGCGGCCTGCCGCACACCCACGGCCTCTGGCCGCTGGCCGGGTACGCCCACTTCATCATGGACGTACGGGGCCAGGGCAGCGGCGGAAACGTCGGCGACACCCCCGACCCGATCGGCTCCGGCCCCTCCATCGCGGGCTTCATGACCCGGGGCATAGAGGACCCGCGGAGCTACTTCTACCGGCGGGTCTACGCCGACGCCGTACGCGCCGTCGAAGCCGCCCGCTCGCACCCGCTCGCCGACGCCGCCCGCACCGTCGTGGTCGGCGGCAGCCAGGGCGGCGGCATCGCCCTCGCGGTCGGCGGACTCGTCCCCGGCCTGACGGGCATCGCGCCCGACGTCCCCTTCCTCTGCCACTTCGGGCGGGCCGTCACCCTCACCGACTCCAACCCGTACGCGGAGATCGCCCGCTACCTCAAGATGCACCGGGACAGGGAGCGGGGCGTCCTGCGCACCCTGTCCTACTTCGACGGGGTCTCCTTCGCCGCCCGGTCCAGCGCCCCCGCGCTCTTCTCCGTCGGCCTGATGGACCAGGTCTGCCCGCCCTCCACGGTCTTCGCCGCTCACAACGCGTACGCCGGCCCGAAGGGCATGGAGGTCTACTCGTTCAACGGCCACGAGGGCGGCGACATGTTCCACGAGGCCGTCAAGGTCCGCTGGGTGCGCGAGGTGCTGAACGAAGCGGGCTGACCGGTGCCGGGCGGCGGACCGGCGGGGTGTGGCCGGGGCCACGGACACCACGTGGATGGCTCGTATAGGGTCCAACTGGGTATGTCAATACCCCGTTCCGGTGGTCGATGGCCAGGCAAGAGCAAGGGCGGACAGTGCGGCAGAGAACCTATGCGCAGACCCTGCGCGTCATCGCCTGCGTGCTGATGGTGTGGCAGGTCTGGCTGATGTGGTACATCGCCGCCCACGAAGCCGTCGGCGTGCGGTGGAGCTGCGACGGCACCGGCACCTGCGGCAGCGACCAGTTCGCCTCGGTGGCCCCGTTCCTGGGCATCGGCATGGCCGTCCTCCTCGGACTGCTCACGGCCCGGTACCTGCGCCGGGCCGTGCCCGGTGCGATGGTCTCGCTGTCCGCCGCGGCCGCGCTCGCCGGCTGGTACGACGCGCTGGACGAGGGACTGGTCGAGCGGGGGACCACCACCTCCTTCCACATCATCTTCCCGTTCGGCGAGTTCGCCGTCTCCAGTTGGCTCACCTTCCTCTGGTCCATCGCGGGCGCGGGCTGCCTGGCCGCCTGGTGGGGAGCGGCGGTCAGCCTGCGCCGGGGCGGCGGACTGCGGAGGTTCTCACGCCGCTACACCACGGCCGAGGCGCGGCTCACGGGCTGGCGCTCCGCGGGCGGCGGCAAGTACGGCGAGGTCACCGTCGTCTTCGACGACGCCGCCGGGGTCCACCACGAGGTCCCGGCCGTCGTGGACCGCCTCGCGCTGCGCCGCGACGTCCTCGCGTTGTACGACCCCGACCGCCCCGACGACCCGGACCGCACCCGGGTCGTCATCCCCCGCAGGAAGGCGCTGCGCCTCGTATGAGCATCCCGACCCCTTCCCCCGTCGCCCGGCTGCGCGGCGTCTTCCGGTCGCTCGCCGTCCTCTGCGCGCTCGGTACCGGACTCGTCCTGGCGGTCACGGTCCAGGGCGCCGTGCACGGACCCCGCTGGCTGCTGTTCCTCGGGCTCCCCCTGTCGGCCCTCACCCTGGCCGCGTACGGCAGGATCGCCGAGGACATGGGCGGGAACGCGGCCGCCGCCCCGCTGCGCTCCGACGGCCCGCGCGCCTTCGCGCCCGCCGTCGTCAACAGGGTGCGGGCGGTGGACAGGGCCAGTGGCCGGACCGTCGCCGACGGGCGGTCGGTGAACTCCGCCTTCGCCTTCGACCTGACCGTGGTGGCCGACGGACTGCCCCCGTACCGGGTCGAGGTCCGCCACCCGCTCGACCTCCAGGGGCTGCTGCACCGCTCCAGGGCGGTCGTCGAGTACGACCCCGAGCAGCCCTGGCGGGTCGTCGTCCCGCAGAACCCGCCGCGCGCCTGGCTGGCCAGGGCGGAGACGCTCACCCCGCCCCAGGGCGAGGTGGAGCGGGCCGGGCGCGGCGGCCCGGCCGGTCTGCGGGCCCTGGTGGCGGGCGCGGCGGTCGCCACCGCGCTGCTGGTGGCGGTGGCGGTTCTGGGCTGAGCCCGGGGCCTGCCGGGCCGCTGGCGGCTCAGCTGTCGCGCGGGTACTTCTTGAGCACCTTGCCGTGGATGTCGGCCCGCAGATAGGCGCCGCCGTACTCGTCCGAGACGTAGACGCTGAGCGTCGGCTGGTAGTCGTCGAACGGGGAGGCCGGGTCGATGTCCACGTAGTGCGTGGTGGGCTCCGCGACCCCCAGCTCCTTGTCCGCCCGGCGGATCAGTCCCGGCAGGGCGTCCCAGTTGAACTTCAGCAGGTCCACCGACTTGGCACCCGACATGAGCGTGCCGCCCGCGCGGTCCCGGACGGCCTTGCCGTCCCGGTAGGAGAAGACGTCGTACAGGGCCTTGTTCTTCGCGAGCGGGGCCTCGGCGCTGGCGTGCACGTCGTACAGCGTGAACGAGGTGATCTCGGTGCCGCCCATCACCGGCTCGAGCGAGGCGATGACGGACCGGGCACCGGCGGGCGTCAGCAGGTTCCCGGGCGCCGCCGGGGTCTTCTCCGTGCTGTCCGGGCCGGTGCTGTCCGAGGTGGTGCCCTTCCCGGCGGAACGGCCCGCGGCCGTACGCTCCGACCGCGGCCGGTCCGCGGCGGAGGCGGAGCCGGCGCCGGACGATCCCGTGTCCGTCTCGGGCAGCAGCGACCACACCAGGACGCCGGTCAGGGCCGTCCCGGCGAGCGCGGTGGACACCGCCACGACCCGGCCCCGCCGGACCCGCCGGTTGATCTCCCGGGTCCCCAGCGTCGGGGGTGCGGGGTTCGGGAAGGCGGGCGGGGCGAACGGATCGGCCGGCCGGGGAGCGGGGGCGGTGGGCAGGACGGTGGTCGGGGCGGGGCCGAAGCCGGGGCCCGGCGGCACCGCGTCCTGCGGGGCGGGTGTGGCCCGCCGGGGCGGTACGGCGTCCTGCGGGGGAGCGGTCCGGGGCCCGGACCCGTCGGCCACCGCGGCCAGCAACCGGTCCAGCTCCTCGGGGCCGGGCCGGGCGGCCGTGTCCCGGACCAGCAGCGCGGTCAGCACCGGGGCCAGCGGACCGGCCTGCCGGGGCGGCGGCACCTCCTCGTCCAGCACGGCGGCCAGCGTCGCCAGCGTGGTGGCCCTGCGCAGCGGATGACGGCCCTCGACGGCGACGTACAGCATCATGCCGAGCGACCACAGGTCCGAGGAGGGGTCGCCCTCGTCGCCGCGTATCCGCTCGGGCGCCATGTAGTCGGGGGAGCCGATGATGGAGCCGGTCGCCGTCAGGCTCGTGGACTCGCGGATCGCCGCGATGCCGAAGTCGGTGAGGACCGGGCTCCCGTCGGCCCGCAGCAGCACGTTGGCCGGCTTCACGTCGCGGTGCAGGATCCCGGCGGCGTGGGCGGCCCGCAGCGCGGAGAGCACCCCGCGGCCCAGCCGGGCTGCCTCGGCCGGGGCGAGGGTGCCCTCGGCCAGCCGCTCCGCCAGGGAGGCGCCGGGCACCAGCTCCATCACGATCCACGGATACGTACCCGCGCCGCCGTCCACGATGTGGTGGACCGTGACCACCCCGGGGTGGTCCAGCCGGGCCAGCGCCCGCGCCTCGCGCAGCACCCGTTCGCGCAGCAGCCGGGCCGACTCCGGATCGTTCTCCATCATCGCCGGGTCCGGGGGCCGCACCTCCTTGAGCGCCACATCACGGTGCAGGGCCAGGTCGTGGGCCCGCCACACCATGCCCATGCCACCGCTGCCGAGCCTGTTCACCAGCTCGAAACGGTTGTCGATCACACGGCGCTCAGGCCCCCCAGCGGTCATGGTGAAGAGGGTACGGGGCAAGGCCGCCGCGGCACGCACCCACCCCGCGCGCTGGCATGATCAGGGCATGAACGAGAGCATCATCGCCGCCTGCGACGGCGCGTCCAAGGGCAATCCGGGACCCGCGGCCTGGGCCTGGGTGGTGGCCGACGCGCAGGGGCGGCCCGAGCGCTGGGAAGCCGGGCCGCTGGGCACCGCCACCAACAACGTCGCCGAGCTCACCGCCCTGTACGAGCTGCTGGCGGCCACCGACCCTGCCGTGCCGCTCGAAGTGCGGATGGACTCGCAGTACGCGATGAACGCGGTGACGAAATGGCTGCCGGGCTGGAAGCGCAACGGCTGGAAGACCTCGGCGGGCAAGCCGGTCGCCAACCGCGAGCTGGTCACCGGCATCGACGAGCGGCTGACCGGCCGGACCGTGCGGTTCACCTACGTCCCCGCCCACCAGGTCGACGGCGACCCGCTCAACGCCATCGCCGACCAGGCGGCCAGCGAGGCCGCCGTCGCCCAGTGCCCGGCCGGCACCGCGCACGGCGCCACCGAGCCCCCGGCGCCCGCCCCCGCCCGGGCCACCGGCAGCCGGAGCACCGGCGCCTCCTCCGGGAGCGGGAAGCGGCCGGGCGGGTCCCGCCCGGCCCGGTCCGGCGGCACCATCCGGGCCAAGTTCGCGGGCCGCTGCCGGTGCGGCCGGCCCTACGCCGCCCAGGAGATGATCGCCAAGAACTCCGAGGGCTGGGGCCACCCGGAGTGCCGCACCGCCTCCGCCTGATCCGGCCGACGGGCGGCGCCCGGCCCGGCCCGCGTGCCATGATGCGGACCGGGGAGCGGCACGCTGGGGGGCGGATGCGAAGCACGGGCACGGTTCTGCGTGAGCTGCGCGGCGCCCAGAAGACGGCCAGAGGGGTGTCGCTGTACTCGCGGTACGTGAACCGGCCCGCCGGCCGGCTGTTCGCCGCCGCCGCGTACCGCATCGGTCTGACGCCCAACCAAGTCACGCTGGCCAGCGCGGCGTTCACCTTCTCCGGGATCGCCGCGGTGGCGCTGGTCCGGCCCTCGGCCGGGCTCGCGCTCCTGGTCTACGCCGCCCTGGCCGTCGGCTTCGCCCTCGACTCCGCCGACGGGCAGCTGGCCCGGCTCACCGGCCGGGGCGGCCCGGACGGCGAGTGGCTGGACCATGTGGTGGACTGCGCCAAGATGATCCTGGTCCACACCGCCGTGCTGATCTCCTTCCAGCGGTACGGCGGGGTGCCCGGCACGGGCTGGCTGCTGCTGCCGCTGGGCTTCCTGTTCACCGCCGTGCTGACCTTCTGCGCCGGTCTGCTGCGCGAACAGCTGGGCCGGGCGGCCGTCCGGCCGGGCACCGGCGCCGCAGCCCCGGCCTCCCGGCTGCGGGCGCTCGCCCTGCTGCCCGCCGACTACGGGGTATTCTGCCTGGTGTTCCTGCTGCTCGGCGACCGCGACGCGTTCCGGACCGGCTACGCGGCCCTCGCCGCCGTGCACGCGCTGTTCCTGGTGCTGTTCCTCGTCAAGTGGTTCGGGGAACTCAGAGCGCTCCGGACTGACGGCTGACGATCACCTCCAGCGCGCGGCGCAACTGGGTGCTGGAGGTGTGCACGGTGTACGGGAAGTAGACGACCTCCACACCCACCGCCGCCAGGTCGCGTTCCAGCCGTTCTCCGCGCTCCGTGCCCCGCCAGTCGTCCCCCTTGAAGAGGACGTCGAACCGCACCTGCTGCCAGGTCTCCACCTTGTCCGGCACCGTCTCCACGAACGCCGCGTCCACGTAGCGCACGCTGCGCACGATCTCCAGGCGCTCCGGCAGCGGTATCACCGGCCGGTGCCCCTTGGCGCGTTCGGCCATCTCGTCGGAGACGACTCCGGCCACGAGGTAGTCGCACTGACCGCGGGCGTGCCGCAGGATGTTGAGGTGCCCCACATGGAACAGGTCGTAGACCCCCGGCGCGTAGCCGACCCTGTGCACCATCCGTTCTCTCCCCCCACGGTGGGCGCGACGCCCCGGCCCCGCACGCGGGGTGTCCGGACATGCCGTCCGGTGCGGTGGGATGTCGGCATCGGTGCTGATGGTCCAACGACCTTACTGTGAAGACCAGTTGCGCATCTCGTGAACGGATAAGCTCGCTTTTGGGACCGTTCCCCGCGGGGAACACGGAGGGTCCCGGGGGGAAGGCGAGCGCCATGACCGATGCCCAGCTTCACCGACCGTTCGACGGCCGCACCCTGCTGCTCGTCTCGACGAACTACGCGCCGGAGCTGACCGGCATCGGCCCCTACGCCGCCCAGCTCGCCGAGCACTGGGCCGCGGCCGGGGCCGACACCCACGTACTGGCCGGAATGCCGCACTACCCGTCCTGGCGGACCGATCCCGGGTACCGGGGGGTGCGGCGGGTCACCGAGGAGCGCGCCGGGGTCACCGTGCACCGGCGCCGGCACTACGTCCCGCCGCGTCAGAGCGCCCTGCGCCGGGCCCTGTTCGAGGCGACCGTGCTCGGCCACGGAGTCCTGTCGCCGCCGGACGCGCCCCCGCCGGACGCGGTGGTCGCCCAGATCCCCAGCCTCGCCGGAGGCGTGCTCGGCGCCCGGCTGGCCGCCCGGCACCGGGCCCCCTACATCCCCGTCGTACAGGACCTGATGGGCGCCGCCGCCGCGCAGAGCGGCATCCGGGGCGGAGGCAGGGCGGCGGTCCTGGCCTCGGCCGCCGAACGCCGCGCGCTGCGCTCCGCCACCCTGGTCGGCGTCATCCACGAGAGCTTCGTGCCCCGCGTCGCCGCGTACGGAGTGGACCCGGGCCGCATCCGCACCGTGCCCAACTGGTCGCACGTACGGACGCCTTCGGCCGGCCGGGCCGCGACCCGGGCGCGCCTGGGCTGGGACGAGGGCACCCCGGTCGTGCTGCACTGCGGCAACATGGGGCTCAAACAGGGGCTGGAGGTACTGGTCGACGCCGCCCGGCTGGCCCCCGGGATACACGTGGTGCTCATGGGCGACGGCAACCAGCGCGAGACGCTGCGCGGGCGCGCGGCGGGCCTGCGCAACCTCGACTTCCTGCCCCCCGCAGCCGAGGACGAGTTCACCGACGTCCTGGCCGCCGCCGACGTGCTCGTGGTGACCCAGCGGGCCTCCGTCCTCGACATGAGCGTCCCCTCCAAGCTCACCTCCTACTTCGTCTCGGGCCGCCCCGTGGTGGCCTCGGTCGCCGAGGGCGGCGGCACCGCCCAGGAGGTCCACCGCTCCGGAGCCGGTCTCCTGGTCGCCCCCGAGGACCCGGCGGCCCTCCTCTCGGCGGTCCGCAACCTCGTCGAGTCACCGGCCAGGGCCGACGCCCTCGGGGCCAACGGACCGCAGTACGTCGCACGCCATCTGGGCCGGGAGGCGGGCCTGGCCCGCTTCGACGCCCTGCTCACCGAGGTCCTCGCGGACGCGCAAGGGAGACCACGCCGATGAACCAGCCGAACACCGCCCTGGAGGACCAGGACGAACCGGCGCTGCTGCGGGACCAGTTCCGCCAACTGCTGCGCTACCGGACCCTGCTCGTCTCCGGAGTGGTCGCCGGTCTCCTCGGCGGCGGCTGGCTCGCCCTCGGCGGGGAGGACACCTACACCTCCACCGGCGAGGTCGTCGTACGCTCCGCCGCCTCGGACCCCTTCGCCGCCGGCGCCTCCGCCGACAAGGGCATCAACATCGGCTCGGAACGGCAGACCGCCGTCAGCGACACCGTGGGCACCCTGGCCGCCGCCAACCTGGCCCGGCAGGGCGACCGGGTGGAGGTGGAGCCCCTGCTGTCCGGCCTCCAGGTCACCAACCCGCCCAACACCCTGGCGCTGCGCTTCGCCTACACCGGCCGCACCCCCGCTCTCGCCCAGCGGCGCGCCCAGGCCCTGGCCGCCGCCTACCTGGAGATCCGCCAGCAGCGCACCGAGAACAGCATCGCCAACATGGTCGAGGGCTACCAGGCCCAGCTCGCCCCGCTCACCACCCAGCGCGACCAGCTGACGCAACAGACCGGCGGAAGCGGCGACGTGACCAGCGCACGCGCCAACCTCGTCGTCTCGATCTCCGAACTCTCCCGGAAGATCTCCGAGCTGCGCGCCCTGGACACCACACCGGGCTATCTGACGAAGAAACCCGCCACCCCGACCGGACCCAGCGGCCCCTCCCTGCCGCTGCTGCTCGGACTCGGCGGCGTCGTCGGCATCGCGCTCGGGCTGCTGCTGTCCTGGGTGCGGCTGGTCTTCGACCCGGCCGTACGCTCCACCCGGGAACTGGTCCGCTCGCTCGGCGCGCCCCTGCTCGGCACCCTGCCCAGGGAGCGCTCCGCGACCGGATCGCCCCTGGCCATCGGCCGCGGCGGCAGCCGGCTCGCCGAGGAGTACCGCGCGGTGGCCTTCCGGCTCGCCTACGACCCATCCTTCGACCGGCGCCGCAGACTCCTGGTCACCGCCCCGCGCGGGGACGGCGCCGCCGCGTCCGCCGCCGCGGCCAACCTGGCCGCCGCCTTCGCCGAGATGGGCCGCGACGTCGTCCTGGTCGAGGCGGATCTGCGCACCCCCGCGCTGGCCGCGAACCTCGGCCCCGCCGCCCAGGGCGTCCCCCCGCGCGGCATCAACCGGGGCGAGTGGTCCTGGCCCGCCGAGAGCCGGATGAACGTGGACGTGCCGGGCTCGGGCGCCTTCACCCTGATCGCGGGCCGCCGCACCGACAACGTGCCGCGCGCCCTGACCTCGGCCCTGGTCGGCCGCATCCTCGCCGAGGGCGACCGGCCCGGCGCCGTCGTCATCGTGCTGGCCCCGCCCGTCCTGGCCTACGCCGACGCCGTCGCGCTGCTCGACCGGGTGGAGGGCGTCGTGGTGGTCTGCGACCAGCGCGAGGTGCACCGCGGCGACCTGGAACGCATCCGCGAGATCATCGCCGGGGCGGGCGGCTCGGTGCTCGGCGCCCTTCTCCACCCCGGCCTCGGCCGCCCCGAACGCCGGGCCCGCAGCCGCGCCGTCGGACACCGGGCGGGCGGCGGACGGCCGGACCGGAAGGGCGGACCGGACGGCCACCCGGCGGACACCGGCGACCCCACCCAGACCCTGGGCCTGCGCCCCTTCGACTCCACCGCCGGACACAGATGAGGGCACGGACCGCGATCGTCTGCTCGGTCGTGGACCAGGGGGTGGCCGCCCTCACCAACATCCTGGTGCTGGTGAGCGCCGCCCGGATCTCCACCACGGCCGACTTCGCCCGTTTCTCGGCGGTCTACCTGGTCTTCACGGTCCTCCTCGGCGTCTCCGGCGCCCACACCGGCCAGCCGCTGGTGCTGCGGCGCGGCGACGGTCCGGAGGTGCGCGGCGCCTGCCGGTCGGCGGTCGCCTTCACCCTGCTCGCGGCGGCGGCGCTCGGTGCCCCGCTGGCCGGGATCTGCCTGCTGCTGCCCGGGGCCGCCCCGGCCGCCCTGGCCGCCCTGGGGGCCGTACTCCCCGTCGTCCTGGGGCAGGACGTCCTGCGGTACGCCTTCGCCACCCTGCACCGGCCGCACCTCGCGCTCGCCGGTGACACCCTGCGGCTGCTCTGCGTACTGGGCGCCCTCGCCGGACAGCCGCACGGAGCCTCCGCCGCCCGGCTGGTGACCGTCTGGGGGCTGGCCACCCTGCCCGCCCTGCTGCTGTCGGCCGCGCTGCTCCACCGGGGGACGGCGGGGGCGCCGCCGCGGATCGGGGAGCCGCTGCGCCGGGGCCGGCTGGGGCGGCGCTTCGTCGTGGAGTTCGGGGTGGGCAACGCCACCGCCCAGCTCTCCGTGCTCGGGCTCGGCGCCGTCGGCGACCCGCTGGTGGTCGGCGCCCTGCGCGGGGCGACCACCCTCTTCGGCCCGCTGAACGTGCTCTACGCCTCGGCCACCGGCTTCGGTCCGCCCCTGCTCGGCCGCCTCGCCGACGACCGGCGCCGGATACGGGCCGCGGCCCTGCTCGCGGCCGTCCTCGCGGCCACCGCCGCCGCCTGGGCCGCCGTACTGGCCCTGCTGCCCGGACCGGCCGGCCGCCGGCTGCTCGGCGACACCTGGCCCGTCGCGGCCGCCCTGCTCCCGGCGACCGGCAGCCAGTACGCGGCGATGGCCGTCGGCACCTGCGGGCTGCTGGCCCTGCGGGTCCTCGACCCGCGCACCACCCTCGCCGTCCAGGTGGTCTTCTCGCTCACCGCCGTCGCCCTGCTCACCGGCGGGTACCTGCTCGGCGGGGTGCCGGGCGCCGCCTGGGGGCTCTGCCTGGGCTCGGTCTGCAAGGCGCTGGCCACCTGGATCAGGGTGGTCCGGACCGGGCGCCGGACCGCGGCCGGACCGCCGTCCCCCGACGCGGACGCCCGTCCCGTCCGCCCGGAGTCCGCAGGCTCATGACCAGCAGCAGGCACAGGGCCGCCACCGCGGGTTTCCCCGCCGCCTGCAACAACGGGCCGCGCAGCAGGATGAAGGCGTACCCGGCGACGAACGGCACCGCCACCGCGAGGACACCGCCGGGCCCCGGCCCCGCCCGCGAGACGGCCCGCGCGTACCGCCGGTCGGTCCGGGCGGCGGCGTACCCGATCAGCGCGAACGCGCCGGCCATGCCCGGCGCCCCGAAGTCCACCCAGATCTCGGCCCACAACGGCGCCGACAGGTTGGTCATGGTCATCCCCATCCACTGACCGACCCGCACCCCGGTGTCCTCCGGCTTTTCCTCCCACACCGAACGGGGCACGAAGAACAGCGCGGAGCCCGCCAGTTGACGCCCGTAGCCGTGGCCCCGGCCGTCCACCCAGGTGATGGCGTTGGCGAACATCACCGTCTGGTCGTAGTCCTTGGCGGCCAGCGGCTCGAACACCGACGACGACTCCACCGGCCGGTACCCGGCGCTGTCGTAGCGGAACCGGTCCGCGTACGGGAACAGCACCAGCGCCCCCACCACCCCCACGGCCAGCACCGAACGGTACATCGCCGCACTGCTCGGGAACGCGGTGAACAGCAGCGAGACCAGCACCGTCAGGAACCAGTAACGGGCGTTGGAGAACGGGTTGTTGACGACGACGTTGAGCGCCACGAGCCCGGCCCAGACCAGCACCGTCGACGGGGAACGCCGGGCCCGCCGCGAGGTCACCAGACGGCGGGTGAAGAACAGCAGCGCGAGCAGCGCCGGCACCGTGCCGAAGCCCTTGAGGAAGGCCGACCCCACATTGGACTGCCCCGACACCACCCCGCTGGCCGCGACCGAGGCGCTGATCTCCTGACGGCTGCTGAAGAAGACCGCGGGCCCGCCGAGCTTCACGACGTAGTAGCCGCTCGCCGCGAACGCCAGCACCACCAGCACCCTCAGCCGCACCGGATGCGCCACGGCCGGACCGCGCCCCGGCCGTGGGACGGGCCGCTCGCGCAGGGGCCGCCGGGACGCCAGCAGCGCCCCCAGGTCGAAGGCCGCACAGCCCACCAGCACCAGCGCCACCGCCGTCACCAGGTCCGCGCGCGGCCCCACCAGCGGTGTGGGCGTCCGCCCGAGCACGAGCTGGGTGAAGGGCGCCACCCCCATCGCGATGTACACGAACATCCAGAAGACGCCCTGCAGCAGGCGCCGCCGGGTGGAGAGGATCATCGTCGCGAGCCGCGCCCCCGCGTAGCAGGTCAGCACGAGCTGGAGCCAGTACGCGGCGTCCCGCGCCCCGTCGCCCGGCTGCGCGGCTACCACCGCGGGCAGGAAGCAGACCAGGGCGAGGATGAGGGGTATCGCCAGGGCACGCGAGAGCATCGCCCACGACATGGGCTTCGCCGGTGGCGCCGCCTCCCGCGCGGACATCGTCTGCTCCCCGTCTCCCCGGACCGGAGGGTCCGCGCACCGTGGAACCGCGCACCCATGAACCGTGAACACTCTAACGAACCAACCCACTTGGGGTGTTTGGACGACTAGTCTCGGGGCGTCGGCCGAGGGCTGGAGGGGGCCTGGTGAAGATCCTGCACATCGTCACACTGCACACCCCGGACCACGCGTTCGGCGGACCGACCAGGGTGGCGCTCAATCTGTCGAAGGCCCAGCGGGCCGCGGGCCACGACGCCAGGATCATGGCGCTCGCCGACGGATTCGACGGCCCGCCGCCCCGCACGGTCGAAGGCGTACCGGCCCACCTCTTCCCGGCCCGCCACCTGCTGCCCGCCTTCGAGGTCAGCGGCATCACCTCCGGAGCGCTGCTGCGCACCGCCCACCGGATGGCGCGCGGCGCCGACCTCGTCCACCTCCACCTGATGCGCGACCTGGTGACCCTCCCCGCCGGACTGCTCACCCTGGCCGCCGGCACGCCCCTGGTCGTCCAGACCCACGGCATGGTCGACCCCACCGGGAACCGGATCGCCCGGCTCACCGACCTGCTGGGCGTGCGCCGCGTCCTGCGCGGCGCCGACGTCGTACTGCACCTCACCGAGACCGAGCGCCGCGAGGTGGACGCCGTCGCCGCGCCGGTGCCGCCGGCCCGTACCGTACGGCTGGTCAACGGGGTGCGCCCGCAGCCGATCAAGCCCGCCCGGACCCCGGGGCGCCCGCCGACGGTCCTTTTCCTCGCCCGGGTGCAGCAGCGCAAGCGTCCCGAGGACTTCGTCGCCGCCATGCCCGAGGTCCTCGCCCGCCACCCAGACGCCCGCTTCGTGCTGGCCGGACCCGACACCGGAGCCCTGCCCGCCACCCTCGAACTCGCCCGACGGCTGGGCGTGGCGGGCTCGCTCGACCAGGTGGGGCCGCTCGGCCACGAGGAGGTCCTGGCGGCGGGGCGCGCGGCCGATGTGTACGTGCTGCCCTCGATCGAGGAGCCGCTCGGCGTCTCCGTCCTCGAAGCGATGTCGGTGGGCACCCCCGTGGTGATCACCCGCACCTGCGGGCTCGCCCCCGACGTGGCGCGCGCGGGCGCGGGCCGGGTGATCGACAGCCGGCCCGGCGAGGACGCGCGGAACGCGCACGAGGTCGCCGCGGCCGTCCTGGAGCTGCTCGAACCGGAGGCCAACGCCCGTGCCGGGAAGGCCGCGTGGGAGCTGGTCAACGCGGACTTCACCATCGACGCCGTCGCCGAGTCCCTCCGGCGGACCTACGAGGACGTGGTCCGCCGGAGGGGCGGCCGGGTCAGCGGGCGCGTCCCTCGCGGGACTTGAGCGCGATCTGCCAGCGGTAGAAGCTCATCGCCACCGCGAAGTCGAACCCCGCCCGCCCGTCGAGGAACCCCCGTCGGTAGACGTACATGTAGGCGAAGGACACCAGCGGCTTGAACGGCGCCCGGTGGAACAACTGCCCCTGGCGCGACTTCGCCCGGCGCACCTGCTCCTTGACCTCGGGGCGGTGCTCCAGCCACGCCTCCCAGTCCGAGTAGCGGTTGTGCCGCTCGAACCAGGCGGCGACCGGGTCGAGGTCCTGGTGCTCGATCGGATGGCGCAGCGCCCCGACCGCGTCGGCGACCGGCTGGTAGTGCCCCTCGACCTCGCCGATGCCCGGTGCGTCGAGATCCGCCACCTCCGGATACCGGCAGCGGGTCCGGTCGGTCAGCGACCGTTTGCGGATGGTGTAGCCGTGCCGCAGCCGCTTCCCCGCGAACCAGTAGCCGAGCGGGATGTCGTACGCGGCCGGCTTCGGCGTACCGGGGTCGGCGAAGATCCGGCGCAGTTCGGCCAGCAGACCGGGGCTGATCCGCTCGTCCCCGTCGAGCAGCAGGATCCAGTCCAGGTCCGTGCGGACATGGTCCAGGCACCACTGCTTCTTGCGCGGATGGCCGCCGTCCCAGGTGTACGTGACCACCTCGGCCCCGCACTCCTCGGCGATCTTCACCGTGTCGTCCGTGCTGTGCGAGTCCACGACGACGACCGCCTCGAAGTGGCCGAGCACCGAGTTGACCGCCTCGGCGATGTTGAGCCCCTCGTTCCTCGTGGGGATCGCCACGGCTATCGGAAGCTTCTTCATCCGAGGTCCCCTTCGGGCAGCCAGGCGTAGCAGCCTGTGGAGGTGAAGGCGCGGGCGTCGCGGCCCAGGGTGAGCACGGTCCGTTTCCCGTCGTCGGTCCCGCCCCCCTCGGTGAGCGGGGTGCCGTCGGCGCCGGTGATCTGCCAGGCGCAGCTCCCGGTGGGGGAGACGACCCGGTAGCGGCCCGGCCGCAGCCGTGCGCCCTGGTACGTTCCGTCCGCGTACCCCCGGGCCGCGTCCCGCAGCAGGTCGCGGCGCTGGGGGCAGAGGTGCTCGATCGCCGGCTCCGCGTCGGCGATCTCACCGGTCACGAGCGCGCCGACCGCCACGTCCCGGTCGGCCTTCACCAGGTAGCGCAGCCGGTCGCAGGTCTCCTGGCCGGTCTGGAGCACGGCCGCCGGGTCCATGCCCCGGGGCACCCGGTCGGTCAGGTACTCCTTCTGCTTCGCGGTGAACGAACCGGTGGCCGGGGTGAGCTGCTCGACCGGGATCCTCGGCGGTTCGGTGGTGCGCGGGGCCGGAGGGTCTCCGGGGTCCCCCGGGGCGGAGGAGGCGGACGGGGGCCGCGTCGCGCCGGTGCCGGCCGCCTCCGGCGCGCCGCCCGGGGACGGGGCCGGGGAAGGGGACGAGCCGCAGGCGGCCAGCGCCGCCGTCAGTACGACGACGGCGGCACCGGCCCGGAACGGACCCCTCATCCGCTGGTCCTCAGCGCGTAGTGGGCACTGATCTGCGCACTGGTCAGCGCGGTCGGGTAGACGGCGGTCTCATCGACCTGACCGGCGAAGAAGGTGCTGGACGGCTTGCTGGGCCAGCCGTTCAGGTTGTCCCCGCCGACCCGCCAGTAGCCGTCGTACTTCTCGTTGCCGGTGTACTGGGTGGTCGAGGCGCGCAGCACCCCGTCGACGTACAGCGCCATGCCGCCGGTGCCCTGGGTGGCGACGACGTGGTGCCAGGCGCCGTTGTTGTACGCGGCGGGGGTGGTGATGGTGCGGGCGCTGCCGCTCTTCACGCCGAAGACCAGCTTCCCGTCGTCGCGCATGTAGATGTGCTTGTCGTACTGGGTGCTGTTCTGCATGGTCAGATTGCTGAAGCCGACGATCCGCCCGCCCTTGGTGGTCGTGGTCCGGAACCAGGTCTCCACGGAGAACTTGGTGGGCTGCGGGTGGCGCTTGTTGCTGTAGACGTACTGGCTGGTCCCGTTGAGGCCGAGTGCCGTGGAGGGGCCCGCGACGGCGGCCGGGACCGACTGCCGGGTGGGGGAGTTGCGGGCGAAACCGTTGTCGCGCCCGGCGCCGGTGTCGCCGACGAACGTCGAGGGGTCGTCGTACCGCCAGTACAGCGAGGCGCCGTCGGAGAGGACCCTGGCCGGGTACTTCGCGGCGGCGGACGCCACGGTCGCGGAGACGGCGGGCGACTTGGCGCTGGTGTTGGTGCCGTCGCTCGCGGTGATCCGGTACGTGTGGGTCTCGCCCGGTGCCACGTCCGTGTCGGTCCACCTCAGCTGCGGCCGGTCCCAGAACACCGAGTACCCGGTCGTGGTGTACACCGGGGTGGTCCCGCCGTCCCGGTAGATCCGGTAGGTGAGGGTGCCGTCGTCGGTGTCGTAACTGGCCTGCCAGTTCACCTCCACCTTGCCCGCGGCGACCGTGGAGACGCCGACGTTCGGCACCCAGGGCGCCCCGGTGTCCGGGCCGTCGGCGAACCGGGTCAGCCCCTGCTGGGCGGTGCCGTTGACAGTGGTGAACTCGCCGCCCACCCAGAGGTAGTGGTGACCGTCCTTGTCCGCCTGGGCCATCACCCTCGGCCCGACCGGCTCGCCGATGCCGTCGTTGGTGTCCGGGAACCAGGGCAGCAGCTTGGGATCGGTCACCGACTGGGCCAGCAGATGCTTGCGCGGCTGGTTGGGGAACTCGCCCATGGTGGCGCAGTCATGGGCGTGGGACCCGCTGTACAGGACGCCCTTGTGCACCAGGACGGCCTGGGTCGCGCCGAGGCAGGTGTCCCGCCAGCGCTGAGCGAAGGTGCTCAGGTCCAGGGCGATCCGCCCGTCGAACACACCGCCCCCGGTGCCCTCGTTGGCGGTGTAGAAACCGGTGGCGTCCGTCGCCAGGTCCTTCACCACGGAGGCGTCGGGGATGAACCCGGCCGGATAGCTCTTGGCCACCGCCCCGGTCGTCGCGTCGACGACCGCCAGCGCGTGCGACGTGGTGCCGTTGACGGTGAAGAAGTCGCCGCCGAGCAGCACGTGCTTGCCGTCCGGGGTGAGCTCGACCGCACGGCCCACCTCGTCGGTGTTCGCCTTCCACGGCTTCAGCGCGGCCGCCGTGGTGACCGCGGCGAACTTGTTCCTGGTCTGCCCGGCCACCGAGTTGAAGTCGCCGCCGAGATAGACGGTGTCGGCGGTGACGGTCAGCGCCCGCACCGTCGCGGAGACGGCGAGCTTGAAGTCCTGGCGCGGGGTGCAGGTGGCGGTGTCGATCGCGGCGATGTTGCTGACCCCCACCCCGCTCACCGACCCGAACTGCCCGCCGACGTAGAGGGTCTTCTGGTCCGGCGAGAGCGCCAGGGCACGCACGGTGGCCGTCCCGGACGACAGGGTGAACGAGAGCTGGCAGCCGGTCGGTTCGCCCGTCGCGGCGTCGAAGGCGGCGAAGTTCAACGCCGGTTGCTCCGAGGTCCCGGCCGCCGCGCCGGGCGGGCGGACGGTGGAGAAGGTCCCCCCGGTGTAGACGACCCCGTCGGACGTACCGGCCATGGCCCAGACGATGCCGTTGGTCTGCCAGGTGGACAGATCGTCCGCCGTCAGCGCGACCGGCGCGGTGAGGGCCGAGGCGGGGGAGGTCACCGACGCCGCGGTGGACAGGGCCCCGGCGAGCAGGGCGAGCGCCGCGGCCGCGGCACGCAGCCGGCCGGGCCCGGAGCGTCTGCGCCCCGTGGTTGCGTTCATCATTCGGCTCCGATGGTGAGGGCGAGCGGCGACCGGGCGGCCGCCGTCGGTAAGGGGCGCACAGCGGCGCCAGGGCCGCGAGGTCTCATCGGTCCACCCGCACGGACGCTCCGGCGAGCTGGTCGGACAACTGCCGGACGTCCGCCTCGACCATGATCCTGGCGAGCTCCCGGGACCGCACCACCGGTTTCCAGCCGAGCAGTTCCTCGGCCTTGGCGGCGTCCCCGATCAGGGCGTCCACTTCACTGGGACGTTCGTACTTGGCGTCGTGGCGGACGTGCTCGCGCCAGTCGAGCCCCGCGTGCGCGAAGGCGTACTCCAGGAACCGCCGGACGCTGACGCCCTCGCCGGTGGCGACCACGTAGTCGTCCGGGGTGTCGCGCTGGAGCATCCGCCACATCGCCTCGACGTACTCGGGGGCGTACCCCCAGTCGCGGACCGCGTCGAGATTGCCCAGGTGGAGATGGGTCTGCAGGCCCGCCTTGATCCTGGCCACCCCCCGGGTGATCTTCCGGGTCACGAAGGTCTCGCCGCGGCGCGGGGACTCGTGGTTGAAGAGGATCCCGTTGACCGCGAACATCCCGTACGCCTCGCGGTAGTTGACGGTGGACCAGTACGAGTAGACCTTCGCGACGCTGTACGGGCTGCGCGGATGGAACGGGGTCCGCTCGTTCTGCGGCGGCGGGTTGGCGCCGAACATCTCGGACGACGACGCCTGGTAGACCCGGGTGTCGATCCCGCTGGCCCGGACCGCCTCCAGCAGCCGCACGGTACCGAGCCCGGTCACGTCCCCCGTGTACAGCGGGGCGTCGAACGAGACGCGGACGTGCGACTGCGCGCCCAGGTTGTAGACCTCGTCCGGCCGGATGTCGCGCAGCAGATTGACCAGCGCGACCCCGTCGGCGAGGTCGGCGTGGTGCAGCAGGAACGAGCGGTTCTCCTCCTCGGGCCCCTGGTAGATGTGGTCTATCCGCTCGGTGTTGAAGCTCGACGAGCGTCTGATCAGCCCATGGACCGTGTACCCCTTGTCGAGCAGCAGCTCGGCCAGGTACGAGCCGTCCTGGCCGGTCACGCCGGTGATGAGCGCGGTCTTCGCCACCATTCCCCCTTCTCCGGTCACCTCGATGACCGTTGTCTCCGCACCGAATGCTTTCCGCCGAGATAGCCGAATCGGGCGATCCCCGGCAAGACGTCATCACCGACCGCGCCGGCTGGCAGAATCCGGCGCATGACGACCGATCTCCCCGGCCGCCCCCGGGAATCCGCCCGTCCGCTGCTGCGATCCGGTGCGCGCGTCTTCGTCGCCGGGCACCGCGGCCTGGTCGGCTCGGCGGTGGTCCGCCGCCTGACCGCCGAGGGGTATGAAGTGCTCACCCGGGACCGGGACCGGCTGGATCTGCGCGACGGCGAACGGACCGGGGAGTTCCTCCGGGCCGTCCGGCCGGACGCCGTGGTGCTGGCCGCCGCCCGGGTCGGCGGGATCATGGCCAACAGCACGTACCCCGTGCAGTTCATCGAGGACAACCTGCGCATCCAGCTGAGCGTGATCGCCGGGGCGCACGCGGCCGGGACCGAGCGGCTCCTCTTCCTCGGCTCCTCGTGCATCTACCCCCGGCTCGCCCCGCAGCCGATCCCCGAAAGCGCGCTGCTCACCGGCGCGTTGGAACCGACGAACGAGCCGTACGCGATCGCCAAGATCGCCGGGATCACGCAGATCCGCTCCTACCGCAGGCAGTACGGCGCCTCCTACATCAGCGCCATGCCCACCAATCTCTACGGGCCCGGCGACACCTTCGACCTGGCGACCTCGCACGTACTGCCCGCACTGATCCGCCGGTTCCACGAGGCCCGCCTCGGCGGCGCGCCGGAGGTCGTGCTCTGGGGGTCGGGGAGCCCGCGCCGGGAGTTCCTGCACGTCGACGACCTGGCCGCCGCCTGCCTGCTGCTGCTGGAGCGGTACGACGGCGATGAACCGGTCAACATCGGCTGCGGAAGCGACCTGACCATCCGCGAACTCGCCGCTCTCGTCCAGGATGTGACTGGATTTCAGGGGAGGGTCGGCTGGGACGCGGACAAGCCGGACGGCACCCCGCGCAAGCTGCTCGACGTCTCCCGCCTGACCTCCCTCGGCTTCGCGCCGCGGATCGCGCTGCGCGACGGGATCGCCGGGACCTACGCGTGGTGGCTGGAACAGGACGCCGACAAGGGGTGAGTGTCCGGGCGCGCCGTCCCGGGGCGCGTGGGCTCCTCGCATCGTCCGCCGCCGCCCTCAGTACGCCCCGCGGCCGTCGGCGACGGCGCGCAGCGTGCGGGCCATGAGCCCCATGTCCGTGGCCACCGACCAGTTGTCGACGTACCAGAGATCGAGGGAGACCGTCTCCTGCCAGGACAGGTCGGAGCGGCCGCTGACCTGCCAGAGGCCGGTCAGCCCCGGCCGCACCGCGAGGCGGCGCAGCTCGCGCTCGTCGTAGCGGGACACCTCGTCCGGCAGCGGGGGCCGGGGGCCGACCAGCGACATCTCGCCGCGGACCACGTTGAGCAGCTGGGGCAGCTCGTCGAGCGAGGTGCGGCGCAGCAGGCGGCCGACGGCGGTGACCCGGGGGTCGCGGCGCATCTTGAACATCGGACCGTCGGTCTCGTTCTCGGCGGCCAGGCACGGCTTGCGGCTCTCGGCGTCGAGGACCATGGTGCGGAACTTCCACATGGTGAAGGGCCGGTTGTTCCGGCCCTGGCGGATCTGGCGGTGGAAGACCGGACCGGTGGAGCCGAGCCGGACCGCCGCCCCGATCAGCACCAGCAACGGAGCCAGGGCCAGCAGGCCGAGGGCGGCGCCCAGACGGTCCACCACCGCCTTCACGACCGGCTGCGGACCCCGGCGCAGCGGCGGCGCGATGTGCAGCAGGGTGAGCCCGGCCGCCTCGGCGGGCCGGACGCGGGCGGGCGCGAGGCCGGAGAGCCCCGGCAGGACGGACAACGGGAGCCCGCCGTCGTGCAGCCCCCACGAGAGCCGGGTCAGCCGCTCCTCGGAGAGCTGGGGGCCGGGGACCACCAGGGCCAGGTCCGCGTCCTGGGCGAAGGCCCCGCCCAGCACGGTCGACACGTCGTCGTCGGCGGGCCGCGGGGCGAGGCGGCCCGGCACCGGCACCCCGCACTCCAACGGCGCGCCCCCCACCGGCACCGCGGCCACGATCCGGTACGGATGGTCGGTCCGGGACGCGAGCACCCGGACCGCCCGGTCCACCCCCGGCGCTTCGCCGACCACCAGCACCCGCCGCACCGGGCCGTGCCGGTGTCCGGGCCGGGGCAGCCGCCGCAGGGACTGCGCCGCGACGGAGGCGGGCAGGGCGGGCAGTACGGCCAGGACCGCCGTCCCGGGATCGACCGGATCGCCGGTCAGTCCGCGCAGTACGGCGAGCAGGCCCATGAGCAGCAGCCAGTCACCGGCCGAGGCCAGGACACCCGCGGCCCCGTCCGGCGGGCGGTCGGCGTACCGGCCGCGTAACGCCCGCAGCCCGGACCAGAGCAGCGCCGCCGAGGCCGCGGAGACGGCGAGCGGCGCGGACGGCAGCCCCGCGGCGCGCAGCACCAGCCACGCGGGTATCCCCAGTCCGAAGAGCTCGGCGCCGAGGAGGACCGTCGGCATGCCGGGTATGTGCTCGGGCGCCGACGCCCCCTGGGGGGCCGGGCCGGTCCTGCGACGGGGCCCGGCCGGTGTCCGCCGCCGGGGGTCGGGGCCGGTGCCCCGGGGCAGGTCCGGCAGCGGGTGCGGGCGCCGCACCCCGGGGGCTCTTGTCCGGATCACGCCGGGCTGATCCGAACGAAGCACCCAGGCGGGTCCCGGCCGGGTCGACCTGTCCGCATCGGGTAGCTCGGCGTACCCCATGAACCCCCCAGTCGCCGTCGCAACGTCGTGAACAGGGCGCATCCGTCGATCTCATGGTCCGACGGACGCGCCCGCGCTCGCTGCACGATATCCACACGTGTGGCTTTTCGCTGGAGTTCTCGTGAAGTTCAGACATGCGTACTGGCTCGGTTCTCGTCCCGTTCCGTGCCGGATCGATCGGTCTGTGGCCGAGTGCGGCATTTGAAGTACGCCCGAATGCGGAGGTGTGTGGACATCCGTACCGGTCGGCCGCTCGGGGCGCCCACCCAGGTTGGTCCGCCCGGGGGTGCCGCCGGGAGACCTTCCCCGGCCAACAAACGAGCGAACAGCCGTACGGTGACGGCCGTTGGCCGGAAAGCTTCGGTGCGGTGGTGCGCCGGACCGGCCGGGGGCGGCGCGGGGGTCAGTGGCCGCCGGTGAGCCTGGCGTGGAGGTCTGCGCTCGGGTCGTTCAGGCCGGTGATCTCCACGGTCTTGCCGCGCTGGGCGTACTTGGCCTCGATCGCGTCCAGGGTGGCCACGGAGGAGGCGTCCCAGACGTGGGCGGCCGACAGGTCGATGACGACCTTCTCCGGGTCGCCGGCGTAGTCGAACCGGCCGACGAGGTCGTTGGAGGAGGCGAAGAACAGTTCCCCGGTGACCCGGTAGACCGCCGTGCGGCCGTCGGGGTCGGTGACGGCGGTGATCCCGGCGAGGTGGGCGACGCGCCTGGCGAAGACGGCCATGGAGGTGAGGGAGCCGACGACGACGCCGATGGCGAGGTTGCCGGTGGCGACCACCACGGTCACGGTGATGGCCATGACGGCGGTCTCGCCGGCGGGCATCCGCTTCAGCGTCCTGGGGGCGACGGAGTGCCAGTCGAACGTCGCGAAGGCCACCATGACCATGACGGCGACGAGGGCGGCCATGGGAATGTCGGAGACGACGGGGCCGAAGGCGACGCACAGCACCATCAGGAAGACGCCGGCCAGGAAGGTCGAGACGCGGGTACGGGCACCGGAGACCTTCACGTTGATCATCGTCTGGCCGATCATGGCGCAGCCGCCCATGCCGCCGAAGAATCCGGTGACGATGTTGGCGACGCCCTGGCCGATCGACTCGCGGGTTTTGGAGGAGCGGGTGTCGGTGATGTCGTCGACGAGCTTCGCCGTCATCAGCGATTCCATCAGGCCGACCAGTGCCATCGCGAACGCGTACGGGGCGATCGTCGTCAGGGTGTCGAGGGTGAACGGCACGTCCGGCAGCCCCGGTACGGGCAGCGAGGACGGCAGCGCGCCCTTGTCGCCCACGGTCGGCACCGCGATCCCGGCCCCGACCGTGATGACGGTCAGGACGACGATCGAGACGAGCGGGGCGGGGACCACCCTGGTGACCTTCGGGAAGAACACCATCAGGGCCAGGCCGCCGATGACCAGCGGGTACACCGCCCAGGGCACGTCGTGCATCTCGGGCACCTGCGCCATGAAGATCAGGATCGCGAGGGCGTTGACGAAGCCGACCATCACGCTGCGCGGCACGAACCGCATCAGCTTCGCCACCCCGAGCGCGCCCAGGACCACCTGGAAGACGCCTGCGAGGATGACGGCGGCGAAGAGGTGGCCCAGGCCGTGCTCCCGGTTCAGGGGAGCGATCACGAGGGCGACGGCGCCGGTGGCGGCGGAGATCATCCCCCGGCGTCCGCCGACGACCGAGATGACCACGGCCATGGTGAAGGAGGCGAACAGGCCGATCGCCGGGTCGACCCCGGCGATGATCGAGAACGATATCGCCTCGGGGATCAGCGCGAGGCCGACGACCAGACCGGCCAGGACCTCGGTGCGCCACACCCCGGGGTCGTTCAGCCAGTCGGGCTTGAGGCCGCGCAGCCATGTGCCGGGGGTCGCAGCAGCAGAAGACAAGGGGATGCGTACCTGTCGTGCTCGGGCACACCGGGGACGGGCCGGGGCGTGCGGGGAGGGGGCGCGGGAGGCCGGCCGGCATCCCGTGGGCGGCCCGGGGCGGGCCGGTGAGTCGTTGGCAGGCGCGAGCCGGGGGCCCGGGGCGGTGCCCGGGCCGGCGGACTACGTCCGGGGGCGAAGGGTCACGGCGGGCAGGCGGCGGCGATCGGCGTCATGGGCTCGAGCACGCTCTCTCCTGCAAGAATCGGAACTTCGCCGGGGGCGCCATCGGCCCCGGAACGGCAGTGGCCGGGCGGTCGGACCGCCCTTGCCTTCAGCAACTCTACCCTAACGTTAGGGTAGAGATCGGTGGGGCCGTGCGGGACGCGGCCCGCCGCGACGGGGAGGACCAGGGAGACGGCGTGGACGACAGGCACATGCAGATCGGCGAGGTTGCCGCGCGGACGGAGCTGTCCCTGCGCACCATCCGGCACTACGAGGAGACCGGCCTGGTCATTCCCTCCGCCCGGTCCCAGGGCGGCTTCCGTCTCTACACCGAGACGGACGTCGCCCGGCTCATGGTGATCCGCCGGATGAAGCCCCTGGGCTTCACGCTGGAGCAGATGCGCGACCTGCTGGACGCCACCGACCGCCTGGACGGCGGCGACGCCCTCGACGACGGCGAGCGCGAGGCGCTGCTGGAGCGCGTGCGGACCTACCGGCAGACCGCCACCGAGCAGGTGGAGAAGCTGCGCGTCCAGCTGGCCCGCGCCGAGGACTTCGCCGCCACCCTGGGGGCCCGCCTGGAGCGGAACGCTCCGGCCGCGGGGGAGCAGGTGCGTCCGGAACGGCGGTGACGGGACGCGCGGCTCAGCGGCGGTCGAGCCCGTCCTCGGACCGGGACGGCCAGGCCGCCGCGGTCCGTCCGGGCGCCAGCTGATCGACCACTTCGGCCAGTTCCTCGCAGGCGCGTTCGATGCGGTGGCGGACGTTGCTCTGCTCGGTCACCACCGCCGCGAGGAGCAGCGCGGTCAGGGCCACGCAGCCGTTGAACACCGCGAGGCTGACCATCACATGGACGATCGCCAGCCCCTCGAACGGGCCCGCCCCCTCCGTACCGGCGGCCGCGGCCAGCGCCGACACCAGCAGGGCGCAGGGCGCGCTGCCCGCCAGCTGGAAGCGGAGCGCGGCCCAGACGATCAGCGGGAACACCAGGTAGATCATGGACAGCGAGCTGCGGGTGGCCACCAGCGAGACCACCACGGAGACGACCGCCAGCGCACTCGCCTCGCCCCACCGGTCACCGGCCCGCGGCAGCCGGGCCCTGCGCAGCACGAGCAGCAGCGGGGTGACCACGAGCACCCCCATCGCGTCCCCCGACCACCAGGCCGCCCAGACCGGCCAGAATCCGCTCTGCGGCAGCTTGCCGTCGACCAGCAGCATGCCCGCGCCCACGGTCGCGCTCACCGTCATCCCGGCCAGCGCGCCGAGGAAGACCAGCACGACCCCGTCGCGCAGCCGGTCCAGCTCGCTGCGGAATCCGGCCCTGCGCAGCATCAGGTACGAGCAGAGCGGGGCCGCGGTGTTGCCCGCCACGACGACGAAGGTGGACGGGGTGACCGACCCGCTGAGCGTGGCGACGACGAGCAGCGAGCCGAGCGCGACACCCGGCCAGACCCCCGGCCCCAGGAGGACCAGGGCGCCCAGCGCGATACCGGTCGGCGGCCAGAGCGGGGTGACGACCGCCCCGTGGACGGAGACCTGCTCGATGAGGCCGAGCCCGCCGGCCGCGTAGTAGGCGGCGGCGACCGCCAGGACACGCAGGACGGCCGCGGCCGTCCGCCCGGTTCTCTCGCTGCGGATCACGCGTCACATCAGACACCGGCCCGGACGGGCGGAGGCTGTGTGACACGCCTGGGGGCGCCGGGGCGGTCAGGCCGCGCGGGACACGGCCGCCCGGCGGCCCGTGCCGGGCGCGGCGCCGTGGCGCACCACGAGCACGGCGGCGTCGTCCCGGTGCCCGGTCTGCCCGGCCGCCCGCAGCACCGTGTCGGCCAGCTCCCCGGCGCCGGAGCCGGCCCCCGCCCGCACCAGCCGGGTCACCGCTTCGAGGCCCTGGTCGATCGGGAACGAGGGACCTTCCACCACCCCGTCCGTGACCAGCACGAACGCGCCCGGATCGGTCAGCCGCCGCCGGGTGACCGGATACCGCTCGCCCGCCCGGATGCCGAGCGGCAGCCCGCCCTCGTCGCTGGTCACACCGGACCGGCCGTCGGTGGTGGCCCACACCGCGGCGACATGGCCGGCCCGCGCGCTGTACAGCTCCCGCGACTCCGGGTCGAGCCGGACGAACGTACAGGTGGCGAAGAGCCCAGAGCCCGCCGAGACCAGCAGGTCGTTGGTCCGGGCCACCACCTCGCCGGGGTCCGTGGCCGTCGCGGAGATCGCCCGCATCGCGATCCGCACCTGGCCCATGAAGGCGGCGGCCTCGACGTCGTGGCCCTGGACGTCCCCGATGGCGAAGGCCAGTGCCCCGTCCGGCAGCACGAACCCGTCGTACCAGTCGCCGCCGATGTCGAGACCGCTGCGCGCCGGTGTGTACCGGGCGGCGGTCTGGAGCCCGGGGCGGGCGGGCAGCGTGGCGGGGAGCATGTCGCGCTGGAGGACCTCGGCCAGCTCCAGCCGCGCCCGGTGCAGCTCCACCTCGCGGCGGGCCCGGGAGGTCAGCTGCTGCAGGGTGGTGAGCAGCTCGTCGGAGCTCGCCGAACGGGGAGGCCGACGCCGGTTCATGGGCCGCTCCGCACCGCGCCCGTCCGTGCGGCGCACTCCGGGGCCGGTCGGCGCCCGCCCTCGGTGGACATCGTCATCCCGCATCCTATTTCGGCGGTGCCGTCCCCGCAGGGCGAGCGGGAACGCGCGGACCCGCCCGGCCGGGTGGATCCTGGGGACAGGACCGCGTCGAGGCGGCGCGACGCGACCGGGCGCGGTCGCAGGAGGTGTGCGATGACCCGCACGCAGGAGTGGCGGCTCCGTCTCGGCCTGACCGAGGACGACGGCACGACCCGGGCGGAGGCGGTCCTGGACACCGGTGCCGGGAAGGTCACCGGGCGCGGGGTGGCCCACTGCAACCCGCAGGACGTGGACGTGCCCGCCATCGGCGACGACCTCGCGGCCGGCCGGGCCATGAAGGACGTCGCCGCCCAGCTGATGAGAGCCGCCGACAAGGAGCTGGAGACCGTGGGCGGCGACCCCCCGACCGGCCCGGTGCCCCCGCCGTACGCCTGGCCCGACGCCACGGCCTGAGCCCGGGCCCGGGAACACCGCCCCGGGCCCGTCGGCGGCGGCTCAGCCCTCCGCGCCGAAGTGCCGCTCCACGATCGCGGCGGTGCCGGTCCCGCGCGGCAGGACACCGTACTGGTGGCCGCGGTCCTCGCCCAGGCGGGCGGCGACGAACGCCTCGGCCGACGCCGAGGGCGCGTGGCGGAGCATCAGCGAGGCCTGGAGGGCCAGCGCCATGCCCTCCACCGAGGCACGCGCCCGCAACTGCGCCGCGACCGGGTCCCTCAGGTTCTCGGCGAGCTCCCGCCGCACCCGGCCGACGTGCGCGTCCAGCACGGAACTGGCACCGGCCGTGGTCTCCAGCTCGGCCCAGAACGCGTCCAGCGCCTGCGGGGTCCGCCCGATGCCGCGCAGCACGTCGAGCGCGATGACGTTGCCCGACCCCTCCCACACCGCCATCACCGGCTGCTCGCGGTAGCGCCGGGCCAGCGGCCAGTCCTCGGTGTAGCCGTTGCCGCCCAGGCACTCCAGCGCCTCGTAGGCGTGGTGCGGGCCGCGCTTGCAGATCCAGTACTTGGACACGGCGGTGGCCAGCCGCCGGAACAGCTCCTCGGACTCCCCGGCGCCGCTCTCGTACGCGTGCGCCAGCCGCAGCGAGGTCCAGGTCGCCGCCTCCGTCTCCAGCGCCAGATCGGCCAGGACCGCCGCCATGGCCGGCTGGTCGGCGAGCCGGGCGCCGAAGGCGCTGCGGTGCCGGGCGTGCCAGATCGCCTCCGAGACCGACTGCCGCATGCCCGCGGTGGTACCGAGCACGCAGTCCAGCCGGGTGTGGTTGACCATCTCGATGATGGTCGCCACGCCCCGGCCCGGCTCACCGGTCCGCACCGCCCAGGTGCCGTCGAACTCCACCTCCGAGGAGGCGTTCGACTTGTTGCCGAGCTTGTTCTTCAGCCGCTGGACGCGGATGGTGTTGCGGGTGCCGTCGGGCAGCACGCGCGGCACCAGGAAGCAGGTCAGCCCGGCCTCCGCCTGGGCCAGCACCAGGAAGGCGTCCGACTGCGGGGCGGAGAAGAACCACTTGTGGCCGGTCAGCAGATGGGCCCGGCCCTCGGGGTCGGAGGCCACCGGGACGGCCCGGGTGGTGTTGGCGCGTACGTCGGAACCGCCCTGCTTCTCCGTCATCCCCATGCCGAAGATCAGCCCGGTCTTCTCGGCCGGGGCGATCGTACGGGGGTCGTAGGAACGGCTCAGCAGGCCCGGCAGCCACTCGCGCCCCACGTCCGGGTCGCGCTGGAGGACCGGGACCACGGCGTGCGACATGGACATCGGGCAGGCGTGGCCGGGCTCGATCTGCGCGAAGAGCATGAAGGACGCCGCCCGTGCCACCGCCGCCCCGGGCTTCGGGTCGGCCCAGCCCGAGGTGTGCGTGCCGTGCGCCACGGCCGCGCCGATGATCTCGTGGTACGCGGGGTGGAACGCGATCTCGTCGATCCGGTTGCCGTACCGGTCGTGGGTGTGCAGGACGGGCGGCGAGGTGTGGGCCAGCTCCGTGGCGTCCTGGAAGTCCCCGGAGCCGACCAGGGTGCCGATCGTGTGCAGGCGAGGCTCGTGCCAGGCGGCGCCGAAGGTCCGGATGGCCTCGGTGAGCGGCGCGTTGGTGCCGTACTCGTCGAGATCCCTGCGGGGCGGTGCCTGGTTGGTGACCTCGTGGGTGGGGTGCGGTGCGGGGGCCCCGGAGTGCGGGCCGGTCCGGTGCTCGGTGACGGTCATGGCGGTGCTCCTGTCCTGTTGCGTCGGTGGGGGCGTACGGGGCCGGTCGTTCAGGCGGGCCGGGCGCCGACCGCCCTGAGGCACAGCGCGGTGAGGGCCGCCACGACCGGCTCCGCCCTTGCCCCGGCCCCCTCCCCGACCGGGGAGAGCGGGCCGAGCAACGCCTCGCCGACCGCGCCGATCACCGCGGCGGCCGACAACTCGACGTCCTGCGGCGGGAGTTCGCCCGTTCGGATCCCGGTGGCGATGATGGTCCCGGCAAGCGCGTGATAGCCGCGCCGGTAGCCGAGCCGCTCCTCCTCGACGAGCGGGTCGACCGGCTCGGCCAGCAGCGCCCAGGCGGTACGCGGACTGCTCAGCGCGCGGTACGAGAAGACCTCGACCAGCGCCCGCAACTGCTCCCGGGCGCCGTCGCGGGCCCGCACCGCCTCCCGTACCGCTTCGAGTTCATGACTCGCGACATGGCGGAAGACCGCGGCCAGCAACTCCTGCTTGGAGGCGAAGTGGTTGTACACGCTGCCGGTCGCGACACCGGCCCGCCGGGCGAGCGCGGAGACACTGGCCGCCGGATACCCGCCCTCGGCGAGCAGCTGCCGTGCCGCGTCGAGGAGCCGTTCGCGGTGGGCGAGCCGGGTCGCCTCGGTACGGGCGGTGGCGCGGTAGGCCATGCTCTGAACCCCCATTCATATCTTGTGGTGTCCAGCCAAGCACTGTTCCCGGCCGGGTGCAACGGCCGGTTCCGGACCACCGAAACCGGCCGTCGCCCCGGGCTCAGGAGCCCAGCGCCGCGGCGACCACCGCCTTCGCCTCCTCCTGGACCCGGGCGAGGTGCCCGGCGCCGAGGAAGGACTCCGCGTAGATCTTGTAGACGTCCTCGGTGCCCGAGGGGCGGGCCGCGAACCAGGCGTTCTCCGTGGTCACCTTGATGCCTCCGATCGGCGCCCCGTTGCCGGGCGCCTCGGTCAGCACCGCCGTGACCGGCTCACCGGCCAGGGTGTCCGCGGTGACCTGCTCGGGCGAGAGGCGCGCGAGGACCGCCTTCTGCTCCCGGTCCGCCGGGGCGTCGATCCGGGCGTACGCCGGCTCGCCGAACCGGGCGGTGAGCTCCGCGTACCGCTCCGACGGGGACGAGCCCGTCACCGCGAGGATCTCCGAGGCGAGCAGCGCCAGCAGGATGCCGTCCTTGTCGGTCGTCCACACCGAGCCGTCCTTGCGCAGGAACGACGCCCCGGCGGACTCCTCGCCGCCGAACCCGAGCGAACCGTCGGCCAGCCCGTCCACGAACCACTTGAAACCGACCGGGACCTCGACCAGCCGGCGGCCGAGACCGGCGGCGACCCGGTCGATCATCCCCGACGAGACCAGCGTCTTGCCGACCCCCGTCGACTCCGGCCAGCGCTCCCGGTGCCGGTACAGGTAGTCGATGGCGACGGCCAGGTAGTGGTTCGGGTTCATCAGCCCGCCGTCCGGCGTCACGATGCCGTGCCGGTCCGCGTCGGCGTCGTTGCCCGTCGCGATCCGGAACCGGTCGCGCTGCTCGATCAGCGAGGCCATCGCGTACGGCGAGGAGCAGTCCATCCGGATCTTCCCGTCCCAGTCCAGCGTCATGAACCGCCAGGTGGGGTCGGTCAGCGGGTTGACCACCGTGAGGTCGAGCCGGTGCTGCTCGGCGATCCGGCCCCAGTACGCGACCGACGCCCCGCCCAGTGGATCGGCGCCGATCCGCACCCCGGCCGCCCGCACCGCGTCCAGGTCGAGCACCGACGGAAGATCGGCCACGTAGCCGCCGAGGAAGTCGTACGTCCCGGTGGTCGACGCCGCACGCGCGCGGACGTACGGCAGCCTCCGCACCTCCTTCGACCCGGCGGCGATGATCTCGTTGGCCCGCTGCTGGATCCAGCCGGTGGCGTCGGACCCGGCGGGGCCGCCGTTCGGCGGGTTGTACTTGAACCCGCCGTCGCCCGGCGGGTTGTGGGAGGGCGTCACCACCACCCCGTCGGCGAACCGCTCCGTGCGGCCCCGGTTGTGGCCGAGGATCGCGTGCGAGACCGCCGGGGTCGGGGTGTAGCCGTCGGCCGGATCGAGCAGCACGGTCACGTCGTTGGCGGCGAAGACCTCGACGGCGGTCACCCGGGCGGGTTCCGACAGCGCGTGGGTGTCGGCGCCGAGGAAGAGCGGCCCGTCGATGCCCTGGAGCGCCCGGTACTCGCAGATCGCCTGGCTGGTGGCGGCGATGTGGTCCTCGTTGAACGCGGTGGCCGTGGCCGAACCGCGGTGGCCGGAGGTGCCGAACGCCACCCGCTGGTCCGGCTCGGCCGGGTCCGGGTGCAGCGTGTAGTACGCCGTCACCAGCCGGGCCACATCGATGAGATCCTCGGGCCGGGCCGGTTGTCCGGCTCGCTCGTGCGGCATGCCTGCTCCTTGGTGTCGGTGGTCGCTCCGGTTGCTTCCGCCCCATTTTCCCGGGCCGGCCGCACCGTGCCGAGACCGCCCCGCCGGGCGGCGGTCCGGCGACGGCCACCGCCGCGCCGGCTACGCCGGGGACTCCGGACGGCCGCCGGTCCGCGCCCCGCCCGCGGCGGGACCGGCGAGGTCGGAGAGGTCGGCCACCACCAGCGCGGCCGCCCGTGCCGGGTCCCCGCCGGCGCGGGCGAGCAGCGCGGCCGCGTCGTACTCCTCGCCGGCCGACTCCAGGTGACTCACCTTCAGCGCGTGCACCGACTCGTAGCGCGGTGAGCCGAGCGCCGCGCCGAGATCCGGGCGCAGCCGCTCCAGCTCCACGACGACCGCCCAGGCGTCGGCCTCCATCCGGGCCCGCCGCACCGGGTCGCAGGCCGCGGCGGCCCATTCGGCCCCGGCCGGATCGGGCCGGTGGGCGGCCAGCGCGGGCAGGAGTTCGGGGACGCCCAGGACGGCCGCCGCGTCGACGAGGAAGAGACTCGACCCGTCGTCGGAGTCCAGCAGGTGCGCGATCAGCGGGACGGCCCGCGGGTCGTGCCGTCGGGCCAGCCCCCGCGCCCCCTCCTCCCGGACCGCGCCGTACGCGTCGGTGGTGCACGTCCAGAGCGCGTCCCTGATGGCCGTGGTGTCCTGCTCCAGCTGGAACCCCAGTGTGAAGGCCGCCCATTCGCGGACCTCGGGGTCCTGGTCCCCGGTGAGCCGGATCAGCGCCCGGACATCGGGCCCGTCGGGCAGACCGCTGCTGACGGAGGCGAACTCCGAGGCGACGTCGCGCCGCAGACCGGCGTCCCCGTGTCCGGACAGCCCCACCAGCACGGGAACGGCGCGCGGGTCCCGCGTCCGGCCCAGGGCGTGGACGAGGGACGACAGCACACGGCGATCCGTCTCCACCCCGGCCAGCGCCACCAGGGCGGCCGCCGCCCCGCCGCGCAGGGACTCGTGCGCCTCGGCCGCCTTTCCGGCCAGATCGCAGCCCACCTCCCGCTCCAGGACACCGGCCGATCCCAGCAGCTCCGACGCGCAGTGCGACACGGTCTCCCCGCTCGCCCCCTCCACCACCTCCTCGACCAGGGCCCAGTAGGCGTGCAGGTCCTCGTCCGCCCCCGAGGCCTCCGCCGCCCGTGCCGCGGTCGTCAAGCGCCCCTGTATTCCAGCCGCGTCGTCCATCCACGCTTTCTCCCGAGGGGCGGGCGGGCCGGGCCGGTGTCAGCCCGCGACCCCGGGCACGACCAGACCCGTCTCGTACGCGATCACCACCGCGTGGGTCCGGTTCTGCGCTCCGAGCTTGGTCAGCACGTTCCCGACATGCGTCTTCACCGTCTCCGCGCTCACCCCGCAGGACCGGGCGATCTCCGGATTGGACAGACCGGTGGCCATCAGACGGAGCACCTCCTCCTCCCGGACCGTGAGCGCCGCCCGGGGCAGCGCCTCGGCGGAGTCCAACGGGCGGGCGGTGACCATCCGGCGCAGGGCCGCCGGAAAGAGGATCGCCTCGCCCGCCGCGACCACCCGCACCGCCTCCGCGATCCGGGGCACCGGGAGCCGCTTGAGGACGAAGCCGCAGGCCCCGGCGCCGAGCGCGGCGGTGACGTAGCCGTCGTTCTCGAAGGTGGTGATCACCACGACCTTCGGCGGCGTGTCCGGCCCGGCGAGCAGCTGCCGGGTGGCTCCGATGCCGTCGAGCCTCGGCATCCGTACGTCCATCAGGACCACGTCCGGCCGCAGCCGCCGCGCCCGCTCGACCGCCTCGACGCCGTCGGCCGCCTCGCCGACCACCGTGATCCCCGGCTGCATGCCGAGCAAGGTGCCCAGGCCGCTGCGTGTCACCGCGTCGTCGTCCGCGATCAGGAGGGTGACGGGGGTGTCGGCCACGGGAGCCCGGCCCGTGTCGGGGCCCGCCGCGCCCGAGGGTGAGCCGATCATGAGGGCAGGCGTAGCGGCAGCCGGACCCCGAGCCGCCAGTGCTCCGGTCCCTCCCGGCCGGCCTCGAACTCGCCGTGCAGCAGCCGTACGCGTTCGGCGAGCCCCGGCAGGCCGTGCCCGGAGGTCGGGAAGGCGTCCGGGACCGGGCGCGCCCCCGGAGCACACCGGTTGACCACCCCGAGACTCACCAGCTCGGGCGTGGCCGTCACCGTGACCCGGATCGGACCGCCCGCGCCGTGCCGCAGCGCGTTCGTCAGCCCCTCCTGCACGATCCGGTACGCGGCCCGCGAGAGCGTCCCCCGCACCCGCGTGAAGTCGCCCGACAGCTCCGGCTCCACCACGGCGCCCGCCTGCCGTACCCCGTCGAACAACCCGGGCAGATCGGCCAGGGTACGGGTCGGCGCCGCGCCCACCCGCTCCTCGCGCAGCATGCCCAGCACGTAGTCGAGGTCCTCGAGCGCGGTCCGGGCCGACTCCTCGATGCCGCGCAGGGCCGCCCGTGCCGCCGCCGGGTCGGCGCCGAGCACCTCGCCCGCCACCGCCGCCTGGATCGTGGTGGCCGTCAGCGTGTGCCCGATCGAATCGTGCAACTCGTGGGCCAGCCGGTTGCGTTCGGCCAGCGAGCGCTCCCGCTCGGCGGCCCGCGCGAGCCGCTCGGCCGACGACGGACCCAGCAGTCGGGGGGCCAGCCACCGCAGCGCGCCGGTCACCGCCAGACACGACAACGCCGCGAACAGCAGGCAGCACCCCGCCGCGGCCCAGCTCTGCCAGCCGCTCTCCGGCCGCAGCGACCAGCCGCGCACACTCAGCCCCGCCTCGGCACCGGCCCAGCCGCCCGGGAGGAGCAGTCCGGCGGCGAGCAGCAGGACGCCCGACTGCGCCCCCGTCCACCCCAGCGCCACCTGCGACAGCAGCCACAGGGGCGTCCGCCAGTGGTCGGCCCCCGCCCCCGTGGCGGAATCCGGCCCCTCGGCGGGAGCGTCCGCGCCCCGCCGCACGGGATCGGGCAGCGGCACCCCCAGCATCCGCCGGGCACAGGCGATCAACACCCGCCGCGTGGTCCGGGCCAGCCCGATCAGGCCGATCAGCACGGACCAGACCAGCACCGTCAGGGCGAGCCGCACGCCTGTCGGGGCGGACGGCCACGCCAGCGCGGGCAACGCCGCGAGGGGCAGCAGCGGAAGGCTCGCCAGCGCGCCGCAGTAGGCGAAGAGCGCACCCGTATACGTGGAGCCGCGCAGCAGCGGCCGGATTCCTCTGAACATGACCTGGTCAGTATGGCCGGACGACCCGGCCACACCCTCCCCCGATCGGGGGAGCGGATTCTCCCGCCTTTCCGTGATGTCTCCGCACGCCCCGAGATCCAGAATCGGGACCTCGCCGACCGACAGGACGAAAGGACGGGCCGATGAACGCCCAGGGAATCGAGACACCGCCGAACCGCACGGCACCGCAGCGGGCACCTCTCGCGGGAGCCCGGACCGCACCCGCCGGCACCGGACCGGGCCCCGCGCGGAACGGCCTGGCCACGGCCGCCATGGCACTCGGCATCGTCGGCCTCCTCACCTCCGTCGTGCTCGTCGGAGGCCCCCTCGCCGTGTTCGGCCTGATCCTGGGCATCGCCGCGCTGATGACGGCACGACGGACCGGAACCGGCCGGGGCCGGGCCCTCACCGCCCTGGTGACCTCCGCCCTCGCGATCGCGGTGTCCGGGCTGGTCGCCGTCCTTCTGGCCTGGTACGCGAACCACACCCAGGCGTGCTACCAGCCCGACACCCTCAGCCAGTACGCGCAGTGCGTCCGCGAACAGCTCGCCGCCGACTGACCGGCGCCACCGCACCCGGAACCGAGAACCCATCCCTCCCGACAAGGACGAGCACCACCGTGCGAGACAGGAACACCCGCAGCATCCCCCTCCGTACCGCCGCCCTCGCGACCGCCGCCGCTTCGGCGCTGGTCCTCGTCACGGCCTGCGCCGCGCCCGAGCGGCCCGGCCCCGCCACGGCCAAGGACCCGTTGCGGCGGTACACCCAGCAGCCGCTCCAGTGGAAGCGCTGCTCGGAGAAGGAGCCCGCCGCCTTCCGGTGCGCGACGGTCGAGGTACCGCTCGACTACCGCGACCCCGGCGGCAGGACCATCGGCATCGCGATATCCCGGCTGCGGGCGGGCAGCGCGAAGGACCGCCACGGCGTTCTGCTGCTGAACCCGGGCGGGCCCGGGGCACCGGGACTGAACCTGCCCGTCGACCCGATGACGACGTTCCCCGCCGAGGTGAAGCGGCGGTTCGACCTCGTCGGATTCGACGCGAGGGGCACCGGCCGCAGCGCACCGGTCAGCTGCGGTCTGACCGGCGAGGAACAGGCCGACCACCCGTACAAGGAGGGGACCTTCGCCAAGGACGTGGACCGGGCGCGGACGGTCGCCGCGAAGTGCCGGGCCGCCGCCGGTGACGAACTGCCCCGGCTCACCACCCGCAACAGCGCCCGCGACATGGACGTCATCCGTGCCGTGCTGGGCGAGAAGAAGATCTCCTACCTCGGATACTCCTACGGCACGTACCTCGGCGCCGTCTACACGCAGCTGTTCCCCCGGCGCGTCGACCGCGTCGTCCTCGACAGCGCGACCGACCCCACCCGGATCTACCGGGGCATGTTCCAGGACATGGCGAAGGCGGCGGAGCGGGCCTTCACCCGATGGGCCGGATGGGCCGCCCGGCGGCACACCACGTACGGACTGGGCGGCACCCCGGCCGAGGTCCGCCGCACCTTCTGGGACCTGGTCGCGCGGGCGGACCGCGAGCCGATCGCGTTCGAGGGGCAGCGCCTCACCGGCGACGACATCCGCGCCGACAACAGCACGTTCTTCCACCTCCGGACCGCCGCCGAACGGATCGCCGGGCTGAAGAGGGCGGCCGGGACCGGGAACCCGGCACGGTCCGGCACGGCCGGGGCGGCAGAGGAGAGCGACGACGGCTACGCCTCCGCCGCCTGGTCCTACCTGTGCGCCGACACCCGCACCTGGCCGCACGACCCCGAGCGGTACCGCCGGGAGGCGATCCGTGACACGGCCCGCTACCCGCTGTACGGCGACTTCGCGTCGGCCATCACCCCCTGTGCCTTCTGGGAACCGGGCAGCGAGCCGCAGACCACCATCGACAACGGGGCCGGAGCGCTGATCGTGCAGAACGAATGGGACTCCCAGACCCCGCTCTTCGCCGGGCGGGCCATGCACCGGGCCCTGCGCGGCTCGCGGATGCTCACCGTCGCCGACGGCGAGGGACACGGCGTCCTCTACGCGCCCGGCGGCGGTTCCTGCGCGGACACGGCGGCCACGGCCTACCTGACCACGGGCAGGCTCCCAGCCGAGGACCTCACCTGCCGGGCCGGGGCCGAGCGGTAACCGCCACGGCGCTTCGCGTCTCCCGAGGACCGGCCGAACCCGGCCCTGTGCGGACCGGGTAGGTTCGGCCACGACGACGGGCGGCCCGCCGGGGCCGGCCGGACAGGAGGGGTGAGAAGGTGCCGAACGATTCCGTACCGGAGGACCGGGTGGTGCTCCGCGGGGCGACCGCGCAGGACGCCGGGCCGCTCACCGGGCTCTTCCTCGACTCGCGCGCCGCGGCCATGCCGTACCTGCCGAAGGTGCACAGCGACGAGGAGACCCTGGCCTGGATGACCCATGTGGTCCTGCCCGGCACGGTGGTGCGGATCGCCGAGACCGGGGCCGGGGAGCTGCTCGGTTTCTCCTCCCTGGACGGGACCGAGCTGGAGCACCTCTACCTCCGTCCCGACGTACGGCGCCGGGGCGTCGGTTCGCTGCTGCTGGCCGAGGCGCGCGAGCGCGCGGCCGGGGAGCTCACGCTCCACGTCTTCCAGCGCAACACCGACGCCCGGGCGTTCTACGAGCGGCACGGATTCACCGCCGTCGCCTTCGACGACGGAAGCCGCAACGAGGAGAGGGAACCGGACGTCAGATACCGCTGGACGGCAGGCGGCTGACCGGCCGCGGCAGGATCGCGGCCGGGCGGCCCCTGCGGCACAGTGGGCACATGGACGACCTGAACAGCCTCGCCGACGAGCACCTGACCGCGGCCCGCGCCTCCGCGCACGGCCGCAGCGCCCACCGCCTGCTGCACGAGGAACCCCTGCGGCAGACCGTCATCGCCCTCACCGCGGGCTCCGCCCTCGACGAGCACAACGCCCCCACCGCCGCCTCGCTCCAGGTGCTCCGCGGCCGGGTCCGGCTCACGGCGGCCTCCGGCGACGTGGAGCTGGGGGCCGGCGGGCTCCAGCCGATCCCGCAGGAGCGGCACGGGCTGCTGGCCCTGGAGGACGCCGTGGTGCTGCTGACCGCCGTCAACGAGTGACGGCACCCGGGCCGGGAACCGCCCGTACCCGCTCCAGGATCCACACGGCCAGGCTGCCCGCCGCGAGCGCGCCGCCCAGCAGGCAGACACCGCTCCAGCCGGCCCGGGACCAGACCACCGAGGCGAGCGCGGCCCCGGCCGCCCCGCCCATGAAGAACAGCGTCATGAAGGCGGAGTTGATCCGGTTGCGGGCCTCGGGACGGAGCGCGTAGATCACGTTCTGGCTGCTGTTGAGCCCGGCCTGCTGGGCGATGTTCAGCAGGATCACGCCGACCGTCAGCCAGAACAGCGAGGTCCCCCCGGCCAGCAGCGGCAGCCAGGCGAGCGTCAGGAGCAGGGCGGCCGTCGCCGAGACCGCCTGCACCCGGCCCCGGTCGCCCAGCCGCGCCGCGACGTTCATACCGATCACCCCGATGACGCCCACCAGGCCGAACACGCCGATGACGGCCGCGTTCCAGCCGAAGGGGGAACCGGCCAGCAGGAAGGTCAGCGAGGTCAGCTGCACGCTGTAGGAGGCCATGGAGAACGCGCCGAAGGCGGCCCGGCGGCGCAGCACGGGCTCCTCGCGCAGCAGCGCCAGCGTGGAGCGCAGCAGTCCGGCGTACGGGATCGGGACCGTGCCGCCCGGCCGGGGCAGCCGGGGCAGCCGGCGGTGCAGGAGCACCGCCATGACGGCCATGAGCACGGCGTTCACCCAGTACACGGTCCGCCAGCCGCCCAGTTCGGCGAGCGCGCCGGCGGCCATCCGCCCGAACAGTCCGCCGAGCAGCACACCGGACATCACGATGCCGACGGTCCGGCCGCGCTCGGCCGGGGCGGCGAGCGTCGCCGCGAACGGCACCACCACCTGCGCCCCGACCGAGGTCAGCGCGGTCAGCAGGGTCCCCGCGACGAGCAGCGGCCCGGTCGGCGCGGCGGCCGTCGCCAGCAGGAAGAACGAGGTGAGGGCGAACAGCCCCACCGCGAGCCGCCGCCGGTCCAGGACGTCCCCGAGCGGGACGAGGAGGATCAGCCCCAGCGCGTAACCGGCCTGGGCGGCGGTGACGATGAGTCCGGCCGCGGTCGTTCCCAGGTGCAGATGGGCCTGGATGACGCCGAGGAGCGGCTGCGCGAAGTAGTTGCCCGCGCAGGAGAGGGCGGCGGCGAGCGCCATCAGCAGAACCAGGCCGCGTCCGAGGACGGGCGGCCGGGAGGGGGCGCCGGGTACGGCCCGGCCGTGGATTTCCTGAGTGGTGTGAGCCATGCGCCCAGCTTCCGGGAGCCACCATCCATGAGTCCAACACATGTTTTTCATTTCATCGATCGTGATTCACGATGGACGCATGGAACTTCAGCAGATGCGCTACGTCGTCGCGGTCGCGGAACTCGGCAGCTTCACCCGGGCCGCCGGGCGGTGCCTGGTCGTCCAGTCCGCGCTGAGCCACCAGATCGCCCGGCTGGAGAAGGAGCTGGGGGCCCGGCTCTTCGACCGCACCAGCCGCCGGGTGCGGCTCACCGCGGCGGGCGAGGCATTCCTCCCGGAGGCCCGGCAGGCGCTCGACGCGGCGGAGCGGGCCCGCGCCGAGGTCGCGGCGACGGCGGGGGAGGTGCGCGGCCGTCTCGCGGTGGGGGTCATCCCGACCGTCTCCTCGGTCGACGTCCCGGCGGCGCTGCGGGAGTTCCACCTGCGCCACCCGCAGGTACGGATCGTGCTGCGCGAGGGGGCCAGCAAGGACCTCGTCCAGGAAGTGCGGGACGGGACGGTCGACGTGGCGTTCCTGGGCGTGCTGCCGAGCTACCGGCCGACGGGGGTGAACGACCACGAGCTGAGCACCGGCGAACTGGTCGCCGTCGTGGCCCCGACCCATCCGCTCGCCGCGGAGCGGGAGGTGGACCTCGCCCGGCTGGCGCAGGAGCTCTTCGTCGACTACCCGGACGGTACCGCGGCCCGCGCGCAGTCGGAGGAGGCGTTCGCCGCCCACGGGCTCACCCGCGAGGTGGCCTGCGAGGTCAACGGCACCGACTTCATCGTCCGGCTGGTCCGCAGCGGGCTCGGCATCGCCCTGCTCCCGTCCGCCTTCGCGGCGGAACTGACCGGCGTACGCGTGCTGTCCGTCAACGGGGCGCCGGCCCGCACGGAGCGCCTGGTCTGGAGCCGCTTCCGGCCCACCCCGGCCGCCGCCGCGTTCCTGACCGGACTCGGCGTCGGCGACGGGACCGGGGCCGGGGACCGGTGAGGCCGCGACCGGGCCGCCCCACGCACACGGCAGGATCGGGGCAACCGCCCCGGGCACCCGTCCGGCCGGGACACGTACACCAGCACACGGTAGGAGACCCCACCCCATGCTCGACGGATTCGACCTGCTGGTCATCGGCGAGTGCGTCGCCGACATCGTCCGGCGGCCCGGCCTGGCCGACCGGGTCCACCCGGGCGGCAGCCCGGCCAACGTCGCCCACGGCCTGGCCCGGCTCGGCCACCCCACCACCCTGCTCACCCAGCTCGGCCCCGACGCCCACGGCCGGCTGATCCGGGACCATCTCGCCGGGGCGGGCGTCGAGGTCCGCACCGACGGCGCCACGGCCGCCACCCCGTCCGCCGCCGTGACCCTGGACGGGACGGGCCGGGCCACGTACACCTTCGACATCGGCTGGACGCTCGGCCCGGTCGCCCCGGACCGGCCGCCGCACCACGTCCACACCGGCTCCGTCGCCGCCGTGCTGGAACCGGGCGGGGGCACCGTCGTCGGCGCCGTCGAGTCGCTGCGGGCCACCGCCACCGTCAGCTACGACCCCAATGTGCGCCCCGCACTGATGGGGGACCGCGACACCGCCCTCCGCCGGGTCGAGCGGTGCGTCGCGCTCAGCGACGTGGTCAAGGCCAGCGACGAGGACCTGGACTGGCTGTACCCCGGCGAGGAGCCGGAACGGGCCGCCGAGCGGTGGCGGGCGAGCGGCCCGGCCCTCGTCCTGGTCACCCGGGGCGGTGACGGGGCGCTGGCGGTGTGGTCCGGCGGACGGGAGGAGACCGCCGCACTGCCCGCCGAGGTCGTCGACACCGTGGGGGCGGGCGACGCCTTCATGTCCGGCACCCTGCACGCCCTCGCCGCGCACGGGCTGCTCGGCGCGGCCGCCCGGGAGCGGCTGCGCCGGGCCGACCGGGCCCTGGTCGCCGACGTACTGCGGTACGCGGCGGCCTCGGCGGCGGTGACCGTGGCCCGCGCGGGCGCCAACCCGCCGGACGCGGGGGAGCTGCGGGCGGCGCTGGGTCCTGCCCGGTAGCCGGGGTCAGCCGGTCACGGTCAGGCGCGGGCTGCTGTCGTCGTCGAGGAACTCGACGACGGCGAGTGCGAACAGGGCGCACAGCGCGATCCACACCGTGACCAGTCCGGTCGGCCGGTCCCACACCAGCAGGACCGCGCCGGCCACCACGACCACCGTCCAGTTCAGCGGGCGCCGGGCGCGGTGCACCCACCGGCCGACCGGGCCGCCGGTGAACCCGGCCGCCTCCCGCACCGCGCCGATGCCGCCGCTCCACATCGCCGTCACCCGGGTCGCGGTACGGCCCGTACCGGTGAGCCACGCGGCGAGGGCCACCACGACGCCCAGCGTGACGACCAGCCGCACCAGCACCCGCATGGGCCCGGCCAGCGCGTCGAAGACCGCACCGGCGGCGGGCCGCGACACCCCGGAGGGCAGGCTGTCGAGGTAGAAGGCCCGGCCCAGCCACAGGGCCAGCCCCAGCACCGCCGCCCCCGCCCCCAGCGCGAGCGCCGTCGCGATCAGCGCGCGCCGCCGGCGCACCGAGAGGAGCACCCCGCCCGCCGCCAGTGCCAGGGTGACCGGCGGCAGCCAGAGGCCGATGAGCTGGAGGGCCCGGAACCACATCGTGGCCCTGCCCACCGACGGGGCGGTGAGCACGGTGAAGTCGGTGTGGATGGCGGGGAGTTTCGCCGCCGCCTTCAGCCCCCGGTCGACGAGCCGTTGTTTCACCTGGTCGACGACGGGCGCGAGATCGACGGTGACGGTGTCGTCCGTGATCCGTACCGCTCCCTCCTGGCTCCCGGACAGGGCCTTCACCGCGGCGGACTGGGAGGCCCGGTTGAGATCGGTCCAGATCCTGGCGAAGGCGTCGCCGGAGACGAACCTCTCCACCGTCCCGTGCACGAATCCGGTGACGCCCGTGGTGAGGGGGCCGCTCAGCGTCGCCAGCGCCCGGTCGAGCGCCGGCCGGTCCGCGGGCGCGACATCGGCCAGCAGCGTCTTCACGTCCAGGTGCTGCATGACCGCTCCGGTGACGCGGTCGGTCACCGCCGCCTGCACCTCCGGGTCGGAGGCCAGCGGCGCCATCATCGCGACGTAGTTGCCGGTGTCGCCGATCTGGTTCTTCGCCCAGGTGGACACGATGCCCAGCGGGGTCAGCACGGCGGCGACGAGCACGAGCAGCACCGCGAGGGCCGACCGCGCACGGGGCGGACGGTGCCGCGGGCCCCCGGCCTCCAGCGCGGCCACCCTGGCCCGCAGCGCCGCCAGTTCGCCGTCGTCCGGGGACGGGCCGGGCCGGTCGTGCTCTGCTTCCATCCCTCCACCTGACAACCTGCCGGAACGGGCCGCGTGGCGGGCTGCTGCGGATGGCGGAACGCGGTCACCACGGCGTGCGCCCCGGGACACGCGCCGGGCGGAGAAATGACCCGATCGGCTCATTGGCCGCATCCTCACCGGGGCTACGACCGTTCGACAACCAGTAGGGGTGATCGATTACAGCGGAGGGGGCGGAGATGACACGGGTCGGTACGGACGTGGCGGTGACGGGAATGGGGCTGGTGACTCCGGCGGGGGCGGACGAGGACGCCTTCTGGGACGGGCTGTGCGCCGGGGTGTCCACGGCCCGCCGCCGCGAGGAACTGGCCGGTCTGCCGGTCGACTTCGGCTGTGCGGTGGACGGGATCGACCTGGACGCGGCGATCGGCGGGCGTTCGGTCTGGCGGATGGCGAGGTTCGTGAAGCTGGCGCTGCTCGCCGCCCGCCGGGCGGTGGCGGACGCCGGTCTGTCGCCGGACCGGTGGGACGGCGACCGGGTCGGGGTGGTGCTCGGAGTCGGGGTCGGCGGGGTGTCCGCGCTCGTCGACAACGTACGCAGGCTCGACGGCGGCGGGGCGGAGGCGGTGTCGCCGCTCCTGGTCCCGATGATGATGCCCAACGCGGCGGCCGGGGAGGTGGCCATCGCGCTGCGGGCGCACGGCCCGAGCCTCGCCCCGGCGACCGCCTGCGCCTCCGGGGCGACCGCCCTCGCCCTCGCCCGCGACCTGCTGCTGGACGGCAGGTGCGACGTGGTGGTGGCGGGCGGTACGGACGCCGTGCTCACCCCGCTGGTGGTGAGCGCCTTCGCCGGGATGGGGGCGCTCTCCCGGCGTACCGGCGATCCGGCGGGGGCCTCGCGGCCGTTCGCCGCGGACCGGGACGGGTTCGTGATCGGGGAGGGGGCCGGCGTGCTGGTGCTGGAGCGGGCGGCCGACGCGCTCGCCCGGGGCGGCCGCCCGCGCGCCCTGCTGGCCGGCGCCGGTTCCGCCACCGACGCCCACCACCCCACCGCCCCCGACCCGTCCGGGGGCGGCGCCCGCAAGGCCGTCACGGCCGCGCTGCGCGAGGCCGGCTGGCGGCCCGACCAGGTCGACCACGTCAACGCGCACGGCACCGCCACCCCGCTGAACGACGCGATGGAGGCCGCGCTCATCGCCGGGCTCTTCCCGCACCGCCCCTCGGTGACCGCCCCGAAGGGCGTCCTCGGGCACACCCTCGCGGCGTCCGGGGCGATCGAGGCGGTCGCCTGCGTGCTGACCCTGGAGCGCGGTGCCGTTCCGCCGATCGCCAACCTGGGCGCGGCGCCGGGGGAGTTCGGCCTCGACCTCGTGGTCGGCGAGCCCCGGGCACAGGAGGTCGAGCGGGCTCTCAGCCACTCCTTCGCCTTCGGCGGACACAACGTGGTCCTCGCGCTCCAGCGCTTTCGCGCGGACGGTCCGCCGCCCGCGGACCGGGGTGTCCTCGACAATGCTTGATCGTTATATTTTCATGACCGCAGCGACCGACCACACCTCCGCAGAACGGACCAGGGACCTCCTCACCGGTGTGCTTCTCGGCGACGACTTCCGCCGGGAGCACGGTTTCTGGCAGCGGCTGATCCGTACCGAACCCTTCCGCCGCCCGGGGCGCGGCTCCACCGAGGAGGAGCGCCGGGCCCTCGCGTACGAGCGGCTGCGCCACCTCAACGACAGCCTGGACGGCGATGCCCCGCCGACCGGCCCCCGCGCGCTGGCCGCCCTGCACGAGTGGCTGGGCCCGGTGGACCCGGCACTGACCACGGTGGCGGGCATCCACTACAACCTCTTCCTCGGCAGCCTCGTCGACCACGACGGCGAACACCGCCGCGACCTCTCGGACTTCCTGCGGCTGCGGCGCGTCGGCACGTTCCTCTGTACGGAGGTGGCGCACGGCAACGACGCGGTCGCCGTCGAGACCACGGCCGAGTACGACCGCGAGCGCGACGGCTTCGTCCTGAGCACCCCGCATGCCGGGGCGCAGAAGTTCATGCCCAACACCAGCCCTTGCGGGGGCCCCAAGTCCGGGCTGGTGGCGGCCCGCCTCCTCGTCGACGGCCACGAGCACGGTGTCTTCCTCTTCCTGGTGCCGCTCACCGACGAGGTGCGGACCCTGCCCGGCGTACGCGTGCGGCTGCTGCCCACCCGTACCGGCAGCCCGGTCGACCACTGCCTGACCTCCTTCGACCGGGTGTTCGTGGACCGCACCGCGCTCCTGGACGGGGAGCACGGCCGGATCGGCGAGGACGGGGAGTTCAGCAGTGCCGTCGCCAACCGCAGGCGCCGCTTCCTCACGTCGATCGGACGGGTCACCTCCGGCAAGATCTCGATGACGGCCTGCGCGGTCGGCTGCGCGCGCGCGGCGCTCGCCGTCGCCGTCCGCTACGGGGGCCACCGCCTCATCTCCGGCCCCCGGGGCTCGGACCGGGTGCCGGTGATCGCGCACCGCAGCCACCACGGACCGCTCGCCTCGGCGATGGCCACCGTCTTCGCGATGAGCCTGCTGCACCGCCGGGCGCTGGACCGCTGGGAGGAGGAGGGGCCGGGGGAGGAGACGGAGCGGTTGGTCGCCGTCGCCAAGGGCTGGGTCACCTGGGAGGCCAGGGCGGTGATCGTGGAGTCCCGGGAACGCTGCGGCGCCCAGGCGCTCCTGGAGCACAACGGGATGAGCGAACTCCTCACCGGGATCGAGGGCGCCATCACCGCCGAGGGGGACAACCTCGCCATCCACGCCAAGGCCGCCGCCGAGATGCTCTTCGCCACCGCCCCGGCCGGCCCCGACCCCCTCCCCGCCCCCTTCCCCGGGCCGGACGCGTTCGACGATCCCGGCTTCCTCGGGCGGCTGCTCGTCCGGCTGGAGGCGATCTGGTTCGACCGGGCCCGCGCGCGGATGCGCCTGGTCCCGCACGGCGACCCGCTGGCGCGCTGGAACGCGGCCTCCGGGCCCGCGCTGCGCGGCGTCGAGGCACACGCCCAGCGCCAAGCCGCCGAAGCGTACGCCCGGGCGGTGGCCGCGCTCCCCGAGGGGCCCGCCAGGGAACGGCTCGGCGCGCTGCAACGGCTCTTCGCGCTCGAACGGATCGCCCGTGCCAGTGGCGATCTGCTGGCGGCGGGGCTGCTGGCCGCCGATCAGGTCGACGGGCTGCCGGACCGGCTGGAGGAGCTGACCGCGGAGATCGCCCCGCACCTGCCCGAGCTGGCCGAGTCCTTCGCGCTGCCGCCGGAGGTGCTCGCCGACTGGCCCATCGCCCGCCCCGACTACGTGGACGCCTACGACGATCCCGAGGCCCCCTGGCGGCCGGACGCGGACCGGGAGCCGTCCTCCGAGGAGCGGTGAGAACCATGAACAGAAGGGGAACAACCGTGCGTGGCAATCGGGTCGGAGAGGCGATCGGAGCCTTTGGCGTCCGCTTTGTCCTATTGGCGTACTGGGGTGCGACGGCCTTGCTGGCCCGCTGGTGCGAGGGGTGCGAGGAGAACGGTGCCGAATCGGTTCGGCGCAAGGCGTAACTGGACGCACTCCATCCAGTTGATCCGGCGTCGGGATGGTTTCGCCGCCGTCCCGGCAGTCCTTACCGAACGATGGAGAGAAAGAAACATGAGTACGATTCATCCGAGGATCGCCGAGGTGCTGACGCAGACCTTCAAAGTGCCCGCCGCGGAGATCCACCCGAGTTCCACCATGGACAGCCTGGAGATGGACTCCCTCGCCGTCGCCGAGTTCGCCGTGCTCATCAGGGAGGCGACCGGCTGCGACCGGGAGTTCGAGCAGTTCCCCAAGGGCGCCACACTGGCCGACATCACCCGGTTCATGGACGCGGCGGCCGGCGGGGTCCGGCTGGGCGGCGAGGCAGCGATGAGCAAGGCCCGATGAGCAGGCCGGACATCGCCATCACCGGTCTGGGCATGATCACCCCGGTCGGCAACGACACCGAATCGACGTGGCGGGGGGTGTGCGCGGGCGTGTCGCCGGCGCGTACCGTCGCCGGGCTCGAAGGGTGCGCGATCGACTTCGCCTGCGTGGTCGACGGCATCGACCTGGACGCCGCGATCGGCGGCCGGGCGGCCTTCCGCATGGGGAAGTACGTGAAGCTCGCCATCCTCGCCGCCCGGGAGGCGGTCACCGACGCCGGGCTCGACCCGGCGCGGTGGGACGGCACCCGGGTCGCGGTGATCGTCGGCACCAGCAGCGGGGGCTCCACCTCGCTGACCGAGCAGGCGGTGGTGCTCGACCGGCTCGGGGCCGGGGCCACCTCGCCCTCGGCGATCCTGCTCACCATTCCGAACATGCCCGCCGCCGAGATCGCGATCCAGATGAAGGCCACCGGGCCGAGCATGGCCCCGTGCACCGCCTGCTCGTCCGGCGTCACCGCGCTGTCCGTCGCCCGCGACCTGCTGGTCAGCGGACAGTGCGACATCGCGATCGCCGGGGCCACCGAGTCGATCGTCTATCCGGTCGCGATGGCGGGCTTCGCCAGGTCCGGTGCCGGAGCGCAGCGGGACGGGGATCCGGCCGGGCTGTGCCGCCCCTTCGCGGCCGACCGGGCCGGGCTGGTGCTGGGCGAGGGCGCGGCCGTCATGGTGCTGGAACGGGCGGACGAGGCCCGGACCCGGGGCGCGGCCCCGCGGGCCCTGCTCGCGGGCACCGGTGCCACCACCGACGCCCACCACCCCATCAGCCCCCACCCCTCCGGGCGGATCGCCCAGGCGGCGGTGGAAGCCGCACTGCGCGACGCGGGCTGGGCCGCCGAGGACGTCGACCACGTCAACGCGCACGGCACGGCGACCACGGCCAATGACGCCATGGAGGCCGCCCTGATCTCCCGGGTCTTCCCGCACCAGCCGCCCGTCACCGCCCCCAAGGGCGTTCTCGGGCACTGCATGGGGGCGGCCGGGGCGATCGAGACCGGACTCACCATCCTCGCGCTCCAGCGGGGCGTCGTGCCCCCGATCGCCAACCTGGGCGCCCCGGCGCCCGAGTTCGACATCGACTGCGTCATCGGGCAACCGCTGCGGCAGCCCATCCGGCGGGCCGTCAGCCACTCCTTCGGATTCGGCGGACACAACGCCGTGATCGCTCTCCAGCGTCCGTAGGCATCCGGCAGGTGGTGCGACGGGGGAACACCGCCCGGCGTACCACCGGCCACACCCCGTGCACCACCCGCGGAAACGTGCGGACCGGAGGGCCGGTCAGCGGTGGCGGCCCTGACCGAAGTCGCCGCCCATGCCCTTGCCCGGTATGTCCTTGCCGTCCGCGTAGTCGATCTGCTCCTTGCGGAGCTCTGCGGAGACCTCCTTCTGCTCGGTCACCTTCCTGGTCTCCATGCGCACCCGTTCGACGGGCACGGTCTCCTTGCTCGTGGTCGCGCGCTCCGCGTGCAGGGTGACCTCCATGTCCTGCTCGCGGATGGCGGGGTGCTGCGCCGCCGTCTTCTCGTCGGGGCGGAGCGGCTCCCGGATCAGCCGTACCTCCTCGTGCGTCACGGGCACGGTCCGGGTCACGTTCTCCGTGACGACGTACTTGTGGAGGCGTGCCGTACCGCTCTCGTACTCCTCGGTGCCGACGTGCAGCTGTTCCTCGGAGCGGATCATCTCGCCCTTGCCGCCCGGCTCACCGGTGGAGCGCATGGGGCCCGCCCCGGCACCGGCCAGGGGACGGGAGGTCTGCGCCGTGCCGGTGGTCTCGCGGTGCATGGGCCGGCCGGAGGTGCCGGTCGCCCCGGGCATTCCGGTGGGGGCGGTGGTGCCCCTGGTTCCGGCCGCGCCCATGGCCGTGGTGCCCGTACCGGCGGCGGTCGTGGTGTCCGTGCGGCCGCGGGGCTTCATGGCGGCGGTGGTGTTCCTGGGCAGGCCGTAATGGTCGTACAGCTCCTCCTCCTCGGCCACGGACAGATGCGCGTCCGCGTCCACCCGGGGCGCGTCCTTGACGCGGACCTTCGGGTGCGAGATGTGCAGATCGGAACCCACGCGGCGGGCCCCGGCCAGCGGGACGAAACTCTCCTTCATGCCGAACAGGCCGGTCTTGACCGTGATCCAGTCCGGCCGGCCCGTGTTGTCGTCGACGTACACCCGGCCCACGGTGCCGACCTTCTCGCCGTGGGTGTCGTACACCGTCAGGCCGTCGAGCTCTCCGGAATCCGTGAAACCGTCAGCGGCTGCCATGGCCGATTCCTCCTCCTCCGGGCGCGTCCTGCGGCGGGGGCCGCCAGGGGAGGCGCGTCCGTATTCCATCGCGCCTCACCCGGATGGACGCTGCAACCGGCCCAGTCGCGGCCCCCGCCGCCCGCCGTCCTCCTGGTCCGCGACGGCGGCCCGCGACGGTCCTGGACACCCGGCCGATGCGTTACGCCATTCGGGTGAGGTGATGGCCGGATCCGGCTGATACACGGTGGTGGCAGGCCTCGAACGGGCGCGGGGTACCTTGGCCTCCCGCACCGGTCCGACGGCGGGGAACGTCGGCCCGCAGCCCCGCCGAGCCACCGGGAGTGTCCCATCCGTACCGTACGCAGCCTGCTGCCCGGACAGCGCGGCGAACTGCTCGCCCGGCACGAGGACGGGGCGGAGCTGCACCACCTGGTGTGGCGGCTGGGGCCGGGGTGGCGGGTCTGCGGCAGCGCGGTGCTCGGTGGCGGCATCGGGCCGCGTGAGTGGATCCTCAACGCCCAGGTGCCCGGCGGCTATCCGCGCATGGACCCCGACCGGCACCTCGCGGAGATCGCCGCCGCCGAACGGCTCACCGGCCCCGGCGCCGGGCTGATGACGGCCGCCGACGTGACCGCGTACACCGCCGCGACCGACGGCGGGGTGACCGCGACCGCCACCTGCGGACTCGGGGTGCGTGGCTGGGCCGCGGCCCCGGCCGAGGGCACCGACGGCCCGCCGCCCCCGGGCACGGTCAACATCGTCGTCATCGTCCCCGCGCCGCTCTCCGACGCCGCGCTCGTCAACGCCGTCGCCACGGCCACCGAGGCGAAGGTGCAGGCGCTCCTGGACGCGGGCCTGGACTGCTCGGGCACCCCCACGGACGCCGTCTGCGTCGCCGCCCCGGAACCGGGGGCGGGGCCCGCCGAGCCCTTCGCGGGGCCCCGCTCGCGCTGGGGCGCGCGACTCGCCAGGGCGGTGCACGCCGCCGTGCGCGAAGGCGCGCTCCGACAGCCCTGAGCGGGCCCGGCACCGCGCCGGGAAAGGACCCCGGGCGCCTGGCGGCCCCGGGTCACTCCTCCACGAGCAGCCCGCTGCGGAGCTTGCACAGGATCCGGCTGATCAGCCGCGAGACGTGCATCTGCGAGATGCCGAGCTCCGCGCCGATCAGGGACTGCGTCATCTCATGGCCGAAACGCAGGTCGATGATGCGGCGCTCGCGCTCGTCCAGACCGTCCAGCAGCGGAGCCAGCGTGTGCAGGTTCTCGACCGCCTCCAGCGCCGGGTCGGGGCCGCCCAGCACCTCCGCGAAGGTGCGTGCCGGTGCGCGGAGCCGCCCCGCGTCCGAGGCGTCGGCCGGTACGTCCAGGGAGCCCGCCGCGTACCCGTTGGCCGCGACGATGCCCTCGGTGATCTCGTCCTCGCCCAGCCCCATCCGCTCGGCCAGCTCCCGGACCGTGGGCTCCCGGTCCAGCTCGGTGAGGAGCGCCTCCTTGGCCCGGGCCAGGTCGACCCGCAGCTCCTGGAGGCGGCGCGGTACGTGCACCGCCCAGGTGGTGTCGCGGAAGAACCGTTTGATCTCCCCGGTGATGTAAGGGACCGCGAAGGAGGTGAACTCGACCTCGCGGGACAGTTCGAACCGGTCGATGGCCTTGATCAGCCCGATGGTGCCGACCTGGACGATGTCCTCCATGTCGTCGCCCCGGTTGCGGAACCGCCCCGCGGCGAACCGGACGAGCGAGAGGTTCATCTCGATCAGGGTGTTGCGTGCGTACTGATGGGCGGAGGTCCCCTCCTCCAGGGTCTGGAGGCGGTGGAAGAACAGCCGGGACAGCTCGCGGGCGTCGGCGGGGGCGACCCGGCCCGCGTCCTCGATCCACGGCAGGCCGCCGATGTCCCCGGCGGCGGCCGGGGCCGGTCCGGGACGTGCGCGCTCCGCTCGCTCCGCACCGGCGGTCCGCGCAGTGTGCGCCCTCATTCCGTCACGCTCCCCTGGTCGTAGCCCGTGAGGTGTATGCACATGCCCAGGGACGCGGCAGCCATGCGGACGGACCGGTGCCTGGCCGGGCCACGCACCCCGGGATGGCCGGGAATCGCCGTGCGCGTCGCCCCGACGCCGGGCGGGGCAGTGCGGACAGAGCAACCGCCCCACCGGTACGGGGGAGCCCGGTGGGGCGGTCGTCCTCCAGACTGCCACAGCCGGGGGGCGGTACGGGGCCGACCGGCGCATATGCGGCACTAGTTGAGTCGAAATCGACGGTCCCGGCCCGTGGCCTCCGGCCCGTGGCCTCCGGCCCCGTCGGGCACCCGCCGGACCCGGCACCTGGGAATACCGGGGCGGGCGGGAGACTTGCCGCTGCTGTGGTGGCCGGTGCGGCCGCCCAGCCCGGTGCCGTGCGGCAGCAGAGAGGAAGCCCATGCCCAAGGCGTATGTGTTCACCCGCTACGGCGGCCCCGAGACGGAGGCCCTCGCCGAACGGGACAAGCCGGTGCCCGGACCGGGCGAACTGCTTGTCGCGGTCCGGGCCGCCGGCGTCAACCCGGTCGACTGGAAACTGCGCACGGGGTACGTCAGGCCCGGCAGCGAGCCGCAGCCCTTCCCCACCGTGTTCGGCAGCGAGGCCGCCGGGGTGATCGAGGCCGTCGGTCCGGACACCGGGGGCTTCGCGGTCGGCGACGAGGTCTTCGGCAACCCGGTGACCGGCGGCTACGCCGAGTACACCCTGATTCCCGTCACCGTGGCCGCGCACAAGCCCGCCGGGCTGTCCTTCACCGACGCCGCGACGCTGCCGGTCGCGGCGGCCACCGCGTACGACGCGATCCACCAGCTGGACCTCGCGGCGGGGGCGACCCTGCTGATCACCGGTGCCGGCGGCGGGGTGGGCAGTGCCGCGATCCAGCTCGCCCGGCACCGGGGCGTCCGGGTGGTCGGCGTCGCGGGCCCGGCCAAGAAGGAGTTCGTCGAATCGCTCGGCGCGGTGCACGTCGCGTCCGGCCCCGGGCTCGCCGAGCGGGTGCGGGCGGCGGCCCCCGAAGGGGTGGACGCGGTCGTCGACCTGGTCGGCGGCGACACCCTGAGGGCCGCGGCCGCGCTGCTCGACGACCCGGCCGCCCTGATCGGCATCGGGGACAAGCAGCTCGTGGTGGAGCTCGGCGGCGCGGCCGTCCGGCGGGCCCGCGACGCGGCGGTCCTCCAAGCGCTGGCACGGCTCACCGAGGACGGCGTGCTGCGGACCCATGTCGACCGGACCTACCCGCTCACCGCGGCGGGCGACGCGCTGCGCGCCGTGGAGCAGGGCCACGCACGCGGCAAGACCGTGATCGAGGTGACCGGGTGAGGACGCCGGACGGCACGCATCCGCTGGACAACCCGGTCCGCGCCGCGCTGACCGGGCCGCACGCCCGGTTCGCCGAGCGCCGTGGCCGGATCCTGCGCTACCCGGTGGACGTGGCCCCGTGGGTCGCCCTCCCGGACGAGCCGGAGGCCCGGGACTGGGCGGACGCGGCGGCCCTGGTCGGGCCCGGCGGAGGCATCAGCATCACCGCCTTCCGCGAGCCGCCGCCGGACGACTGGGAGGTCGTCTTCGACATCGACGGCGTCCAGCTCGTCGACGCCGGGGTCGCCACCGAACCCTTCCCGGGCGCCGCGCGGCTCGGCCCCGCCGACGTACCGGAGATGCTCGCCCTGGTCGAACGGACCCGGCCGGGCCCGTTCCTGCCCCGCACCGTCGAGCTCGGCACCTACCTCGGGGTGCGGCGCGAGGGGGTGCTCGTCGCCATGGCGGGCGAGCGGATGGTCCTGCCGGGCTGGTCCGAGATCAGCGCCGTCTGCACCGACGAGTCCGTGCGCGGGCAGGGCCTGGGCACCGGACTGGTGCGTGCCGTCTCCCACGCGATCAAGGAGCGCGGCGACACGCCGTTCCTGCACGCGGCCGCCGCCAACACCAACGCCGTCCGGCTCTACGAGTCCATGGGGTTCGCGCTCCGCCGCCGTACGTCCTTCCTCGGGGCGCTGGCCCCGGACCGGCCGGCCACCGGCCCGTCGGCCCCCGACGGCGACCGCCCCGCCGCGGCCGTGCGCTGACCCCGGCCCGGGGTGTCCGGCCGGCCTCCGCCGGACACCCCGCACGGCCGGGCGGACCGGTTCTCGGGACCTTCGGCGCGGACCGGAAGGCCCTACGACTCGTGTGCCGCGCCCGGATGCCGGGTGCACTGGTAAGGAGTGCCGGCACCGGGCCGGCGGGTCCCGGGAGGAGTCGGCCGTGAGGATCGGGCTTCGACGCCTGTTCTCCGTACCCGGAGCGGTGCTCCCGGGAGCGGACGCGGGGGAGGAGGCCGTACGCGCGCCACGGGTCCGCAACCGTGTGCTGTTCGGCGTCCTGTCCCTGCTGACGGCCGTGCTCGTCCTGGTGGACGTCCAGACCGGCGGTGAGCTCCGCCTGGTGCCGCTGCTGGTGGTGGTCCCCGCCCTCGTCTCGGTCTTCGGGACGATCCGGCAGACCGCCGTCGTATCCCTCCTGATCATGCTCGTCGTCACCGGATCGCACCTGTCGACCGGCGGCTCCCGCGGGGACGTCCTCACCGGCATCGCCTTCACCGTGCTGGCCTGCTGCCTGGGCATCGGCGCCAGCGTCCTGCGCATCCGGCACGCCACCCAGATCGCCCGGCTGCGCTCCGCCGCCGTCGCCCTCCAGCGCCAGATCCTGCGCCCGCTGCCCATCCTGACCGACCAGGTCCTGGCCCACGGCATCTACACCCCGATCGAGGAGGACCGCCTGGTCGGCGGCGACATCTACGAGGTCGTCCAGTCGCCCTACGGGACCCGGGTGATCATCGGGGACGTCCAGGGCAAGGGGGTCGCCGCGATCGGGGCCGGTTTCGCCGTGCTCGGGGCCTTCCGGGAGGCGGCCATCCGCGAGCCCACCCTGACGGGCGTGGTCGACGCCCTGGAGGACGCGGTCGCCCGGCACAACATGTTCTCCGCCCAGACCGGGGAGACCGAACGCTTCGTCACCGCCCTGGTGCTCGGCTTCGACGGGGGCGACCGGGTCGAGGCCGTCAACTGCGGCCATCTGCCGCCCCGGCTGCTGCACGGGGGCGTGGCCGCGGCCGTACCGCTGCGTCACACCTCCGTGCCGCTGGGCATGGCGGAGCTCAGCCACGAGGGCAGGGTCGCCGAGCGGCTGGACTTCCCGCCCGGCGCCACGCTGCTGCTCTGCACCGACGGGGTCACCGAGGCCCGTGACGCCTCCGGCGCCTTCTACCCGCTCGACGCCCGCCTGGGCCGCTGGGCGGAGCGGGCCCCGTACGACGTGCTGACGGCCCTCGACGCCGACCTGGACTCCTTCTCCGGAGGTGTACGGCGCGACGACATCGCCGCACTCGCCCTGCGCCGGGCGGTGGCCGGCGACCCCGCCCGCGGCGGTGCGGCCGGGTACGGAGCCCGCCGGTCCGCCGAGGCGTTCGGCGGCCGGTAGGACCGGCCCGGAGCGGCGCGCCGCCCCCATTGAATGTCCCGCCGGGACTCATGTCGCGGTGGGACATTTTTTGGGTGTACGGTGCATGTATGAATCCGGAACGGAAGAGCCCGGAGCGGCGGGGCCGCAAGGCCCGCCGGACCCGGGACACGCTGGCGCAGGCCGCCTTCGAGCTGGTGCTCGACCGGGGCCTGAGGAATGTGACGGTCGAGGAGATCGCGGAACGCGCGGACGTCGACCGGCGCACCTTCAGCCGGTACTTCACGAGCAAGGAGGCCGCGGTCCTGGACTCGATCCGGGGCGACGGCGACCGGATCAACGACGCCCTGCGGGCCCGCCCGGCCGACGAGCCCCCGCTCACCGCCTACCGAAGGGCCGTGGAGGACTGGCTGGAGGACTCCGGCGTCCCGGCCTGGCACCGGCGTGAGCGGATCTTCGAGCTGGTCGTCCTCGCCGAGCGGGAGCCGACCCTCTACGCGGCGTTCCACCACATCCGGGTGGACGCGCAGGAGGACTCGGTCGCCATCCTCGCGGACCGGCTCGGCGTCGACGCCCGGGACGACCTCCGCCCCGCCGTCGCGGTCGCCGCGGGGGCCGGGGCGCTCCTCGCGGCCCAGGCGGCCTGGGCCCGCGCCGACCGGCCGGACGACCTGCCCCGACTGATCGGGCAGGCATTCGACGCCCTGGCCGGGGAGCTGCTCACGCGGCCTCCCGGCGGGCGGGCAGCACACCGCACCACCGAAGAAAGCAGAGACCGATGAGCACCACCCCCACCCCCGCCGACCAGGAGTTCATCGGCCGGACCGCCCTCGTCACCGGCGGTGCCTCCGGCATCGGCCTGGCGCTGGCCCGCAGGCTGGCCGCCGGCGGCGCCGCCGTCGTCGTCGCCGACTACGACGAGGCCGGTGCCCGCGAGGCCGCCGCCGAGCTGGCGGGCGCCGGGGCCGAGGCCGCCGCCGTGGCCCTGGACGTCACCGACCCCGCCTCGGTCGAAGCGGGCGTACGGTTCGCCGTCGACACCTTCGGCGCCCTGCACCTCGCCGTCAACAACGCGGGCATCGCCGGGCCCAGCAACCCCACCGGCGCCTACGACGTCAAGGACTGGGACCGGGTCGTCGCCACCAACCTCAGCGGCGTCTTCTACTCGATGCGCCACGAACTCCCCGCCATCGTCGATGCGGGCGGCGGCGCCATCGTGAACATGTCGTCGATCCTCGGCACCAACGGCTTCGCCGGATCGCCGGCGTACGTCGCCGCCAAGCACGGCGTGGTCGGCCTGACCAAGACGGCGGCCCTCGAATACGCGGCGCGCAACGTCCGGATCAACGCCGTGGGCCCCGGCTTCATCGACACCCCGCTGCTCCGGAACACCGACAGTGCGGCCCGCGAGCACCTGATATCGCTCCACCCGGCCGGACGCCTCGGCACGGCGGAGGAGGTCGCCGAACTGGCCGCCTTCCTGCTCTCCGACCGCGCCTCCTTCGTCCACGGCAGCTACCACCTGGTGGACGGCGGCTACTCCGCCGCCTGACCGGGCAACGGGGGCAACGGGGGTGAAGGCGAGCAGAGTACGAACGTGAGGAGAACCCCATGAAGGCCGTCCAGTACCGCACCGTGGGCGCGGCGCCCGAGGTCGTCACCGTGCCCGATCCGGAGCCCGGCCCCGGCCAGGTGCTGCTGAAGGTCACCGCCGCGGGTGTCTGCCACTCCGACATCGCCGTGATGAGCTGGCCCGCGGAGCAGATCCCGTTCCCGCTGCCGCTCACCCTCGGCCACGAGGGCGTGGGCACCGTCGCCGCGCTCGGCGACGGGGTGAGCGGGCTCGCGGTGGGCGACGCCGTCGCGGTGTACGGCCCCTGGGGCTGCGGCACCTGCGTCAAGTGTGCCGAGGGCAAGGAGAACTACTGCCTGCGGGCCAAGGAGCTCGGCATCGCCCCGCCCGGACTGGGCGCCCCCGGTGCCATGGCCGAGTACATGATCGTCGACGACCCGCGCCACCTCGTGCCGCTCGGCGGGCTCGACCCGGTGCAGGCCGTGCCGCTCACCGACGCGGGCCTGACCCCGTACCACGCGATCAAGCGCTCGCTGCCCAAGCTGGTTCCCGGCGCCACCGCCGTGGTCATCGGCACGGGCGGGCTGGGCCACGTCGCGATCCAGCTGCTGCGGGCCATGACAGCCGTACGGGTCGTCGCCCTCGACGTCTCCGAGGAGAAGCTGGCCCTGGCCCGCGAGGTCGGGGCCCATGAGACCGTCCTGTCCGACGGGGGCGCGGCGGCGAGGATCCGGGAGCTCACCGGCGGGACCGGCGCCCAGGCCGTCCTCGACTTCGTCGGGGCACCGCCCACCGTCGCCACCGCCGGGGCGGCGGCCGCGATCGACTCCGACGTCACGATCGTCGGCATCGGCGGCGGCGCGCTGCCGGTCGGCTTCGGCTCCCTGCCGTACAACACGACGGTGACCTCCCCGTACTGGGGGTCGCGCGCCGAGCTCGCCGAGGTGCTCGACCTCGCCCGTGCCGGGGCGGTCAGGGTGCACGTGGAGACGTACACCCTGGACGAGGCGCCGCTGGCGTACGAGCGGCTGCACCACGGGAAGATCAACGGTCGCGCGGTCATCCTTCCCCACGGCTGACCCGGCCGGCCGGGGCCCGTCCGCACGGGCCCCGGCTCACCGCGTGGCGACCAGCGGCCGCAGCGCGGTGCCGCGCAGCCGGAGCACCGCCGGGGCGCAGCGCCTCGCCGCGACCGTCAGCGGCCAGGCGACGGCCACCCCGGTCACCAGCGCGGCCAGCACGTCGTGCGGGTAGTGCGCGCCGACCCACACCCGGGACGCGCCCATCAGCGCGGCGGCGGTCACCGCGACCGCGCCGAGTCTGCGGTCGGCCAGCCAGATCGCCGTCGCCGCGGCCACCGCGATCGCGGTGTGGTTGCTGGGGAAGGACCAGTCGTTCAGTGGCGGGCAGGCCTCCACCGTCACGACCTGGAGGGTCCGGCAGGGGCGCTGCTCGTGGAAGGCCGACTTGACCAGCTCGTTGGCGAGGAAGGCGGCCACCACGACCAGCGGGGCGCTCAGCGCCATGGCGGTCCGCGCGGGGTCGCCGGAGCGCGAGCGCCACCAGGACACCAGCATCAGCAGGGCGAACAGGACGAGCCCGTAGTCCGACCAGAGGCGGACGGAGGCGTCCAGGGCGGCGGGGGAGCGCTGTGCCAGCTCCGTGACCCAGGTGTACAGGCCGCCGTCGAACGAGGCGGCGGTGGAGGCGAGGCGCATCAGCTGTTCTCTCCTTCCGCCCCGGCGGCGCGGCGGCTGCGGGACCGGAGCAGTTCGACGGCGAGCGGGATCAGGGAGACCACGACCACGAGGGCGACGATCGGCAGCAGGTAGCGGTCGACGTTCGGCACCGAGGAGCCCAGGGCGTAACCCGCCAGGACCAGCCCGACCGTCCAGACCACCCCGCCGGCCGCCTGCCAGAGCGTGAACACTCCGGCCGGCACGTTGAGCGCCCCGGCCAGCGGATTGAGCACCGTACGCACCACGGGGACGAAGCGGGCCAGCACGATCGCCCGCGCGTGCCCGTATCTGCCCAGCAGCTCCTCGGCGCGGGCGGCGCCCTCGTGCAGCCGCCGGGAGCGGCTGCGGGTGAGCAGGGCCCGGCCGCCCCGCCCGCCGATCCAGTACCCCGTCTGGGCGCCGAGCAGCGCGCCGGCCACGGCGGCGGCCAGGACCTGCGGCAGCGACAGGTGCACCGGGCCGTGGGCGCCCGGCACGCAGAGCAGGCCCGCGGTGAAGAGCAGGGAGTCGCCGGGCAGGAAGAAGCCGACGAGCAGCCCCGTCTCGGCGAACAGCACGACGGCGATGCCGAGCGCGCCGAACGCCGCGAGCAGCGAACCCGCGTCCAGCGGGTTCACCGCCAGCGGCACGGAGGCCAGTGAGAATCCGGACACGGTGGTGGGTCTCCCATAATGGTGAGCGGGCGGCCGACGGGACGCCCGGACTGACTACAGTGGCGTAGACGGTCTACATCACTGTAGACGCCCGATGGGGGAGGAGAGTTCCCATGTCCCAGGCGAAGGGGATACCGAACGGGGAAACAGGCCCCGGCCCGGACCGCGAACCGCCTTCCCGGCCCGCCCCGGGCACCCCCGGCCCGGCCGCCGAGAGCCCCGGCGCCGCACCGGAGCGCCGCCCTTCCGGCGAGCTGGAGTCCACGATCCTCACGGCCCTGTGGGCGGCCGGAACCCCCCTCACCCCCGGCCAGGTCCAGAGCGCGATCGGCCCCTCCCTCGCCCGCACCACCGTCACCACGATCCTGTCCCGCCTGTACGAGAAGGGCACCGTCGCCCGCAGCCGCGCCGGCCGAGGGTTCGCCTACACCCCCACCGAGGACGAGCCCGGACTGACCGCCCGCCGGATGCACAGCGAACTGCGCAAGCGCGAGGACCGGGGCACCGTCCTGGCCCGGTTCGTCTCGCAGCTCACCGACGAGGACGAGCGACTGCTCCGGGAACTGCTCGACGGGGAGGCCCCATGATCTACGCCGTCTGGATCCCGCTGCTGATGCCGTTCCTGGCGGTGCCCGCGGCCCGCCGCCTCGCCGACGCGCTGGCCCCCGCCCGCGCCGTGCTGCTGCTCACCGCGACCGGCATCGGCCTCGCCCTGTCCGGCCTCCTCGCCCTGGTACTGCTCGTGGTGCCCGGTGCGACCCGCTTCTCCGTCGTCTCCGCCCTCGGCGAGCTGGTCCGGCCGCTGGCCGGGGCCACCCCGGCCGTCGCCGTCCCCCTGGCGGCGGCCGCGCTGGCCCTGCTGCTCGGCTGCGCCGCCGCCGTCGCCCGCACCGTCCGCCGCCACTGGGCGGAGCTGGGAACCGCCGCACCGGCCGAGGGGCCGGCGGACGGCGAACTGACCGTGCTGCCCGACAGCCGCCCCGACGCCTACGCCCTCCCCGGACGCCCTGGAACCCCCGGCCGGATCGTCGTCACGACCGGAATGCTCCACGCCCTCGACCCCGCCGAACGCGAGGCGCTGCTCGCCCACGAACGCGCCCACCTCACCGGCCGCCACCACCTCTTCACCGTCGTCGCCGAGGCGGCCGCGCTCTGCCACCCCGCGCTGCGCTCCCTGCGCGCCCCCATGCGGTACGCCCTGGAGCGCTGCGCCGACGAGGCCGCGGCGTCGGCCGTCGGGGACCGGCGGATCGCCGCCCGCGCCATCGGCCGGGCCGCGCTCGCCGCCCGCACCTCCGGGAGCGCCGCGCCGACCCGCCCGAGGGCCGCGCTCGCCGCCGCGGCCGGCCCCGTACCGCGCCGGGTCGCCGCCCTGCTCGGCCGCGCCCCCGCACGGCGCCGCACGGGGCGGGCCGCGGCCGCCGTACTGCTCGCCTGCCTGGTCGTCTCCGGCGCCGCCGCGCTCGACGCGACGAACGACCTGCACAGCAGCATCGAGGCCGCCCAGGCCGGCCACCGCTGACCCGGCGGGGCCGGGCCCCGGTCAGGTCGCGGCCGGCCCCGCCGCCAGACGCTCCCGCAGCCGGTCGAGGAAGACCCGCTGCCCGGCCACGAGCCGCCCGGCCGCCTCCTCGGGCGTGCACCAGGCGAACCGGTCGACCTCCGGGAACTCCCGCTCCACCCCCGACCCCCTCGGCCACTCCATGGTGAACGTCCCGGGGACCGCCGAGGCGGCGTCGACATCGGCCTCCAGCGCCCACACCGTCACGGTCTTCCCGCCGGACTGACGGCTCTCGCCCAACGCGATCCACTGACCCTCCGGCACCGGGTGCCCGAACTCCTCCCCGAACTCGCGGCGGGCCGCCGCGGCCGGCTCCTCGTCGGGGCCGTACTCCCCCTTGGGGACCGACCACGCCGCCTGCTCCCGGCGTGCCCAGAACGGGCCGCCCATGTGCCCGACGAGCACCTCGAAACCGGTCCCGCCCGTACGGCGGAACAGCAGAAGACCCGCGCTGCGCGTGGTGCGCTCCGGTGATGGCATGCCGTCAATTCTGCGCCCCGGCCCCAACGCACCAGTGCCGGCGACACCCCCTCTCCTTGATCATCCACGCCATCGGGCCGACGCCGCCTGTTCGCCGTGAGGTTCCCGATGCCCCCTGGTGCGCCGCCCCGGCCCCGGCCATGCTGTCCGCCGGACACGCCCGCCGCCCGCACCGGGCCGCGCAACCATCGGGAATCCAGGAGGACTTGTGGGCCTTGGCACAGTCGGTACGACGAACGGACCGCGTGGGAGGGCGGCGAGACGGCCCAGGACCGCGGCCCGCCCGCTGGTGCTCCTCGCGACGGCGTCCGCCCTGACACTCGGCATGATCCAGCCCGCGCTCGCGGACCCGAACCCCGACCCGCGTCCCGGCACGGCCGCAGAGATCCTCCGCCCCGTCGCCCCGCCCCCGGCGAGCAACGCCAGGAGCGCGTCGCCCCGGGCGGTCGCGGACGGCGACGGAATCGAGACCGCGCGGGCCTCCCGCCCCCTCGCCCCCGGGATCCGGCTCGACTCCTACGACCGGCTCGAATCCGACAAGTGGCTGCGGGTCGACCAGCTCTCGGTCGATCTCGCCGGCGGCGGAGTGCGCGCCGACTACCTCTCCTCCGGCAAGGTCTCCGAACGGCACACCGTCTCCGAACTCGCCGCCCGGCACGACGCCGGTTCCGGCCGCCGGACCGTCGCCGCGATCAACGCCGACTTCTTCGACATCAACCAGACCGGGGCCCCGGAAGGCATCGGCGTCAAGGACGGGGTCCCCGTCCAGTCGCCCGCCCCCGGGATCAACCGGGCCGTCGGCATCGGCCCGGACAGCGCGGGCCGCATCCTCGACCTGTACTTCGAGGGGACGCTCACCCTGCCCTCCGGCCGCCGGCCGCTGACCGCGTACAACGCCGCGAACGTGCCGTCCGGCTCCATCGGCGCGTACACCTCCGCCTGGGGGAGCGCCGACCGCGCCCTCACCGTGGACGCCGCGAAGCCGGTCGCCGAGGCGGCGGTCCGGGACGGCAGGGTCGTCTCCGTGGCGGACGCGCCCGGATCGGGCCCCGTCCCGGACGGGACCACCTTCCTGATCGGCCGGGAGGCCTCCGCCGCCGCGATTGCCGCGCTCCGGCCCGGCGACCCGGTGTCCCTGGCCTACCGGGCCCGCACCGACTCCGGCGCCGTGCCGCGCACCGCCGTCGGCGGCCGGGAACTCCTGGTCGTCGACGGCGTCGCCCAGAACCACGAGGGCGAGGGCAACAACACCGCCGCGCCCCGCACCGCCGTCGGCTTCTCCAAGGACGGCCGGGCGATGCAGATCATCACCGTCGACGGTCGCCAGGCCGACAGCGGCGGCGTCACCCTCACCGAACTCGGCCTGATGATGCGCCGGGCCGGCTCGTACAGCGCGCTCAACCTGGACGGCGGCGGCTCCTCGACCCTGGTCGCCCGCGCCCCCGGCAGCGACGCGCTCCAGGTGGAGAACAGCCCGTCCGACGGCAGCGAGCGCACCGTCCCCAACGGCCTCGCCCTCACCGCCCCCGACGGCAGCGGACGGCTCAAGGGCTACTGGGTCCAGCCCCGCACCCCCGCCGCCACCGCACCGGGCACCGACCCCGTCAAGGGCGGCCACCCCGACCGGGTCTTCCCCGGCCTCACCCGGCGCCTCACCGCGACCGGCTACGACGAGACGTACGGCCCCGCCCAGGGCGCCCCGCGCTGGAACACCACCCGCGGCTCCGTCGGCACGGTCGACGGCCACGGGCTCTTCACCGCACGCGCCGGCGGCACCACCGAGGTACGCGCCCAGCACGGACCGGCCCGCGGCACCGCCACCCTCACCGTCCTCGACGAACTGGCCGCCATCCAGCCCACCACCCAGCGGGTCGGCCTCGCCGACGGCAAAGCCACCGGCACCTTCGGCATCGTCGGGCTCGACGCCCACGGCACCAGCGCCCCCGTCGAGCCGCGCGACGTCACGCTCGACTACGACCGCGCGCTCTTCGACATCCGCGACGACGGGCAGGGCTCGTTCACCGTCGCCTCGCGCACCGGCTCCGGCGCCGGGCTGGTCACCGCCACCGTCGCGGGCACCACCACCGTCCTCGCCGTCAGCGTCGGCCTCACCGAGCAGGCCGTCTCCTCCTTCGACGACGCCGCGTCCTGGAAGTTCAGCCAGGCACGGGCCGAAGGCTCGCTGACCGCCACCCCCGACGGCCGCACCGGCACCGGTCTGAAGCTCGACTACGACTTCACCCTCTCCACCGCCACCCGCGCCGCCTACGCCGCCCCGCCCCGGCCGGTCGCCGTGCCCGGCCAGCCCCAGTCGTTCAAGCTGTGGATCAAGGGCGACGGCAACGGCGCCTGGCCGACCCTGCACCTCAAGGACGCGGCCGGCTCCGACCAGCTGCTGCGCGGCCCGTACGTCACCTGGACCGGCTGGCGGCAGGTCACCTTCGACGTGCCGCCGGGCACCGCCATGCCGCTCTCCGTCTCCCGCTTCTACCTCGCGGAGACCGCGGCCGCCAAGCAGTACACCGGCGGGATCGTCATCGACGAACTCACCGCCCAGGTGCCGCCCACCGTCGAGCTGCCCGAACAGGCCGCCCCCGCCGATCCGCTGATCGACCCGGCCGCCGTGACCGGCCGCCGGGACTGGAAGTTCGCCGTGATGTCCGACGCCCAGTTCGTCGCCCGCGAACCGGACAGCGCCCTCGTCGCCCAGGCCCGGCGCACCCTGCGAGAGATCAGGGCGGCCGCCCCGGACTTCCTGGTGATCGCCGGGGACTTCGTCGACGAGGGCTCGCCCGCCGATCTGGCCTTCGCCCACCGGATCCTCGACGAGGAGCTGGGGGACGCGCTGCCCTGGTACTACGTGCCCGGCAACCACGAGGTGATGGGCGGCCGGATCGACAACTTCGTCCAGGAGTTCGGACCCGCCCAGCGCACCTTCGACCACAAGGGCACCCGCTTCGTCACCCTCGACACCTCCAGCCTCAGCCTGCGCGGCGGCGGCTTCGCCCAGATCCGGCAGCTCCGCGCCCAGCTGGACGCGGCGGCCGAGGACCGCGGCGTCGACTCGCTGATGCTGATCCAGCACGTCCCGCCGCGCGACCCGACCGTGCAGAAGGGCAGCCAGCTCGGCGACCGCAAGGAGGCCGCCCTGATCGAGCAGTGGCTCGCCGACTTCCGCCGCACCACGGGCAAGGGCGCGGCCTTCATCGGCGGCCACGTGGGGGTCTTCAACGCCTCGCACGTCGACGGAGTCCCCTATCTGGTCAACGGGAACTCCGGCAAGGCGCCGGCCGGACCCGCCGCCGACGGCGGCTTCACCGGCTGGTCGCTGGTGGGCGCCGACCGCGTAGGACCGGGCGAACAGGCCGCGGCACGGCAGCGGCCGTGGCAGGGCGGACCCGACTGGGTCTCCGTCCAGACCCGCGCGCACGTCGACGCGGTACGGATCGACGCACCGCCGGTGCTCCGCGCCGGAAGCCGTACGAAGGTCACCGCGACCGTCACCCAGGGCAGCCGCGAGGTCCCGGTCGGCTTCCCGCTGGCGGCGGACTGGACCGGATCCCCGAACGTCCTCATCGGGGACGCGAAACGACCGGGGCCCCACCGCACGGCCGTCCTCGACCCGGCCACCGGAACCCTCACCGCGCTCCGGCCGGGCACCGTCACCCTCGCCGTGACGGTGAACGGCACGACCGAACGGGTACGGATCAGGATCGTCGCGGCCGCCGCCGCGAACGCCGCCTGACGCCATGGGACCCGGGCTGCCCGCACCCCGGTGCGGGCAGCCCGCCCGGCTACAGCTTGCGGTACGCGTACGCCTCCGAGGCGGCGGCCGCCACCGCCTCGATGTCGCCGCCCGCCGACGCGGTGACCACCGCGGCCACCGCGCCCTCCACGAACGGCGCGTCCACCAGCCGGGAACCGTCCGGCAGTTCGTCGCCCTCGGCCAGCATCGACTTCACCGTGAGCACCGCGCTGCCCAGGTCGACCAGGAGCGCCACACCCGCGCCGGAGTCCACCGACCGGGCGGCCCCGGCGATCAGCTCCGCGCTCGTTCCCAGCCCGCCGCCGGGCAGCCCGCCCGCGGCGGCCACCGGAGCCGTGGCACCGCCCGCCGCCAGCCCCCTGGCCAGCTCCGCCACGGACTCGGCCACCGGACCGCTGTGCGAGACCAGCACGATCCCGACCCCGCCGCCGGCGCTCATGCCGCACCCCCGGCCGTTTCGGCCAGTGCGGTGATCAGCAGCGCCGCCGAGGTGGCCCCGGGGTCCTGGTGCCCGACACTGCGCTCGCCCAGATAGCTCGCCCGGCCCTTGCGGGCGAGCAGAGGCACCGTGGCCAGCGCCCCCGCGTCCGCCGCCTCCCGGGCCGCGCCGAACGAGGTGCCGAGCGCCTCGACGGCCGGCAGCAGCGCGTCCAGCATCGTCTTGTCCCCGGCCTTCGCCCCGCCGAGCTGCGCCACCGCGGCGACGCCTTCGGCCAGCGCCCCGGCCAGCTCCCCCTCCGACACGGCGGGGGCGTCGCCCAGGGCCTTGCCGGTGCGCCGCAGCAGTGTCCCGTACAGCGGGCCGGAGGCACCGCCGACGGTCGAGATCAGCTGCCGCCCGGCCAGCGTCAGCACCGCCCCGGGGGTCCCCGGTCCTTCCTCGGCCAGGACCTTGGTCACCGCGGCGAAGCCGCGCCGCATGTTGCTGCCGTGATCGGCGTCCCCGATGGCGGCGTCGAGGTCGGTGAGACGGTCCGCCTCACGGTCCACCAGGGCGGCGGACGCGGTCATCCAGCGGTGGAAGAAGTCGGCGTCGAGCACATGATCTCCTTGTCGCTCCAGCAGAACGGGGCGGGACGGGCGGGGCCCGGGCGGATCAACGGCCCCAGCGCAACGCGGGTGTCTCCACCGGCGCGTCCCAGAGCCGCAGCAGTTCCTCGTCCACCTGGCAGAGCGTCACCGAACAGCCCGCCATGTCGAGCGAGGTCACATAGTTCCCCACGAGCGTACGGGCCACCGCCACACCCCGCCCGGACAGCACCCGCGCCACCTCCGCGCCGAACCCGTACAGCTCCAGCAGCGGCGTCGCGCCCATGCCGTTGACGAGGACGAGCACCGGCCCGGTGGGCCGCAGGTCGTCCAGGACCGCGCCCACCGCGGCATCGGCGATCTCCCGCGAGGTCATCATCGGCCGCCGCTCCCGGCCGGGCTCGCCGTGGATGCCGATGCCCAGCTCCAGCTCGTCCGGCGGCAGGTCGAAGGTGGGGGAGCCCTTGGCCGGGGTGGTGACCGCGCCCAGCGCCACCCCGAAGCTCCGCGACGACGCGTTGACCTGCCGGGCGACGGCCGCCACCCGGTCCAGCGGGGCGCCCTCCTCGGCCGCCGCTCCGGCGATCTTCTCGACGAAGAGCGTGGCGCCGGTACCCCGCCGCCCCGCGGTGAAGAGGCTGTCCGTCACCGCCACGTCGTCGTCGACCAGCACCTGCTCGACCCGTACGCCGTCCTCCTCGGCGAGCTCCGCGGCCATCTCGAAGTTCAGCACGTCGCCCGTGTAGTTCTTGACGACGAACAGCACGCCCGCGCCGCCGTCGACCGCCGAGGCGGCCCGCACCATCTGGTCCGGCACGGGCGAGGTGAACACTTCGCCGGGGCAGGCGGCCGACAGCATCCCGGGCCCGACGAACCCGGCGTGCAGGGGCTCGTGCCCGGAACCGCCGCCGGAGACCAGCGCCACCTTCCCCGGCACGGGCGCGTCACGGCGCACCACCGTGCGGTTCTCGACGTCCACGGCCAGCTCCGGATGGGCGGAGGCCATACCGCGCAGCGCGTCCGCGACCACGGTCTCAGGGGTGTTGATCAGCATGCTCAACGGGGTCTCCTGACGAGAGGGGAGGGCCCGCTCCTCGGACAGGAGGCGCGCACCGACCGGGCGGACTCGCCGAGTCGCCGCCGACTCTACTGAGTCGGCGCCGTGTTGTGCCGGAGGCGGCCGGAAGGGTGTCCGGCGGGCCGGGCTACTGCCCCTCGATCTCGACGAGCGGCGCGTGCTGGTACCAGGTGCAGAAGACGGAGATCTCACGGTCGCCCTGAGTGAACGTCACCCGGATCCACTGGGCCGTCTTCCAGACCTGCATCTGCCAGCCGGATTCCGGGGTCGCCGAGACCAGCTCGGCCGAGGCCCGCTTGATGTCGAAGACGACCCGTCCGCCGTCGACGGTGTAGCCCTTGACGTTCGCGGACCCGCCGGGTGCGGTGCGGCTCGGGTCCGGCGAGGGCGGCCGGGTGGGGGTGCGGGCGGCATCGGGCCACGGGCTCCCGGCGGAGCCGTCCCGCCGCACCCCGCCGGGCTCGGAGCGGGTGGGTTCCGGGGACTTCCCGGGGCGCTGCGAAGGGGTCTTCCCGGGCTCGGGCAGGTTGTTCGAGGCGCGCTCGGCCTCCGCGATGGGGACGGCGCGGGGAGGGTCGTACGCGGTGCCCGTCATCGCGGTGTGAACTCCCCACCAGGACAGCGTGACAGCGGCTCCCGTGGAGAGCACCCAGGCTATGCTGTGTACCAGTGCTCGTCGCATCGTGGGCCCTATTGCATCATGTGCGCGGGCCGGCACCCGACGCGGGGAGCAGTTCGTTGAACGCCATACAATTTTTCCATGGCTAGTGTGCTCGTCGTCGAGGACGACCGTTTCGTGCGATCAGCCCTCATCAGGCATCTGACCGAGGCGTCCCATGTCGTACGGAGCGTCGGAACCGCCCTCGAAGCACTGCGCGAGGTCTCCCAGTTCCGTTTCGACGTGGTCATTCTCGACCTCGGACTCCCCGATCTGGACGGGGCCAAGGCGCTGAAGATGCTGCGGGGCATCACCGACGTACCGGTGATCATCGCCACCGCCCGGGACGACGAGACCGAGATCGTGCGGCTGCTCAACGACGGCGCCGACGACTACCTGATCAAGCCGTTCTCCGTCGAGCACCTCTCGGCGCGCGTCGCCGCGATCCTGCGGCGCGCCCGCGCCGCCGACACCGGTGGTGCTCCGGTCTCCCAGGTGATCCAGGTGGGCGGGCTCACGATCGACCCGCTCCGCCGGCAGGCGGCGCTGGACGGTGCCGCGCTCGATCTGACCCGCCGTGAGTTCGACCTGCTCGCCTTTCTCGCGGGCCGGCCCGGGGTCGTCGTCTCGCGCAAGGAGCTGCTGGCCCAGGTGTGGCAGCAGCCGTACGGCGACGACCAGACGATCGACGTCCATCTGTCGTGGCTGCGGCGGAAGTTGGGCGAGTCCGCGGCGTCGCCGCGCTATCTGCGTACCTTCCGGGGCGTGGGCGTGAAGCTGGAGCCCCCTCGGTGAGATGGGCTCTGGTCAGGGTCTGCCTCGCGGTCACCGTGATGGTGGTGGTCGCCTTCGCGGTGCCGCTCGGACTGGTCGTCAGGGAGATGGCGTCGGACCGGGCGTTCTCGAACGCCGAGCGGCAGGCGGCCGCCATCGGGCCCACGCTCTCCATCACCACCGACCGGACCCAGCTGAGCCGGGCCATGCTCTCCACCGACGCCGGGGCGGCCGGGCGGATGGCCCTGCACATCCCGTCCCACGGCGACCGGCCCGAGGTCGAGCTCGGCCACGGCCGGGCCTCCCGCGACGAGATCGAGGCCGTCCGGCGGCTGGGCCGTTCCGGTATTTCGGACGTACCGGGCGGATCGGCGCTGCTGGCGCCCATCGCGCTGAACTCCGCCGAGACCTCGATCGTCGAGGTGTTCGTCTCCGACGCCGATGTCACCGACGGGGTGACCACCGCCTGGATCATGCTGGCCGGGGTCGGTGTCGCGCTGGTCGTCGGCGCGGTCGCGGTGGCCGACCGGCTCGGCGTACGGCTGATCCAGCCGGCGGAGCAGCTCGCGGACGCCGCGCTCGAACTGGGTGAGGGCAGGCTCGGCGTGCGGGTGCCCGAGGACGGGCCCACCGAGCTGAAGCAGGCCGCGGTCGCCTTCAACTCCATGGCCGACCAGGTGGTACGGCTGCTCGCCAACGAACGGGAACTCGCCGCGGACCTCTCGCACCGGCTGCGCACGCCCCTGACGGTGCTCCGGCTCAACGCCGCCTCGCTGGGGGAGGGGCCCGCCGCCGAGCACACCAGGGCCGCCGTCGAGCAGCTGGAGCGCGAGGTCGACACGATCATCCGCACCGCCCGCGAGGCCAGGCCGCGCACCGGCGCGCCGGTCCCCGGGGCTGGCTGCGACGCGGCCGAGGTGATCCGCGAGCGGATGGACTTCTGGTCCGCGCTCGCGGAGGACGAGGGGCGCCCGGTGAGCGTCGCGGGCATCGACCGCCCCGTACTCATCCCGGTGGCCCGGGCCGACCTGGTGGCCGCGCTCGACGCCCTGCTGGGCAACGTCTTCCGGCACACCCCGGAGGGCACCGCCTTCTCGGTGGACGTGCACAACGGCGGTGACGTGGTGATCGTGCTGGTCTCCGACGCGGGCCCCGGCATCCCGGACCCGGCCGCGGCCCTCGCCCGGGGCAACGGCGACGGCCGCACCGGTTCGACCGGGCTCGGGCTCGACATCGTCCGGCGGATGGCGGAGGCCACCGGCGGCGATGTCCGCGTCGGCCGGTCCGTCCTCGGCGGGACCGAGATCCGCATCTGGATCCAGCTGGACGGCAGCCGCCCCGAACCGGGGCGCCGCCGTCGCGGCGCGGGGCGCCGCCGCTGACGCCCCGGGCCGGGGCGGGCTCTCAGACGCCGGCCGCGCGCGCCGCCCGGTACACCTCGGCGGCCACGTCGATCAGCTCCGAGGCGTCGCGCGTCGTGCCCTGGAGGTCCAGCAGGATCTCCGGGACGCCGGTGGCGGCATGGGCCGCCAGGTCCGCCACGATCTGCGCCACGTCGCCGTGGAAGGGCGCGCGGTCCGCCCCCGTCACCGGTGCGGCGCTGTACCGGGCGTTGGCCCGTACGCAGACGCCGAGCGGCCGCTCCCGGCCCCGTTCGGCCGCCAGCTCCCGGATCCGGTCCCACTGCTCGGTGAGCCGGTCGGCGCCCATGGCGACGGGCAGCCAGCCGTCCGCCCGGTCGACCAGGCGGCGGGTGGCCCGGGGGCTGTTCGCCGGCAGGTACACCGGGACGGGACGCGCCGGCTTCGGGCCGACCTCGGAGGGGGCGATGGTGGTGAGCGTCCCGGTGTACGAGACCGGGTCCGGGCCCCAGACGGCGGCGCACACGTCGAGCAGCTCGTCCAGGACCGCGCCCCGCTTCTCGAACGGGGCGACCGAGGCGGCCGCGTACTCGTCCAGGGACCAGCCCGTACCGAGACCCGCGACCACCCGGCCGCCGCTCGCGGCGTCGAGGGAGGCGAGCGACCGGGCCAGCTGGAAGGGCACGTGCAGCGGGGCGACCAGGACGCTGGTGCCGAGCCGGGCCCGGCTCGTCGCCCCGGCGGCCAGCGCCAGGGTGATCAGCGGGTCGGCGACGCTGCGGTACTGGTCGGGCCAGGGCAGGCCCGGAACGTTGTACAGGCCCTGTGTGGCGGGCTCGGGGAAGATGATCCGCTCGAAGACCCAGAGGCTCTCGTAGCCGATGTCCTCCGCGGCGCGGGCCACCTCGGCCACGTCGCGGCCGATGTCGTACTGCTTCATCTGCGGAAGACCGAGGCCCAGCGAGACAGGCATGTGCGCACTCCTTCTGAAGGCGGTCGGCAACCACCGTATGCCACCCGCCCGTTGACCGCCGGGAGGGCGGGCCCGGGCGCCGCGGGCCGGGGCGGACGGGCCCGCCGGGGTGTGCCGTACGGCGCCGAAGGGGCGGTTCGCCGTGGGCGAAGGCGGGGCCCTGTCGAGACCGCGGCGGTCACGAGATATCTTGATGTCAAGCAATGTCGCAGACGTGGAGCGGAGCACAGGGTGACTGACTCGACCATCATCTACACACACACCGACGAGGCCCCGGCCCTGGCGACGTATTCGTTCCTGCCGGTCGTCCAGGCCTACGCCTCGACGGCGGGGGTCAATGTCGAGAGCCGTGACATCTCGCTGGCCGGGCGCATCATCGCGGGCTTCCCGGAGCGCCTGGAGGAGGGCCAGCGCATCGACGACGCGCTCGCCGAGCTCGGTGAGCTGGCCAAGCGCCCCGAGGCCAACATCATCAAGCTGCCCAACATCTCCGCCTCGATCCCGCAGCTGAAGGCGGCCATCGCCGAGCTCCAGGCGCAGGGCTACGCGCTTCCGGACTACCCGGACGACCCGCAGACCGACGAGGACAAGGACGTCCGCGCGCGCTACGACAAGGTCAAGGGCAGCGCCGTCAACCCCGTGCTGCGCGAGGGCAACTCCGACCGCCGCGCCCCCGCCTCGGTCAAGAACTACGCCAAGGCGCACCCGCACCGCATGGGCAAGTGGTCCGCCGACTCGAAGACGAACGTCGCCACCATGGGCGTCGACGACTTCCGCTCCACCGAGAAGTCCGCGGTGATCGGCGAGGCCGGTTCGCTGCGCATCGAGCTCGCGGGTGACGACGGCACCACCACCGTGCTGCGCGAGTCGGTCCCGGTCCTGGCGGGCGAGGTCGTCGACGCCGCGGTCATGCGCGTCGCCGCGCTGCGCGAGTTCCTGACCGCGCAGGTCGCCCGCGCCAAGGCCGAGGGCGTGCTCTTCTCGGTCCACCTCAAGGCCACCATGATGAAGGTCTCCGACCCGATCATCTTCGGCCACGTGGTCCGCGCCTTCTTCCCGAACACCTTTGCGAAGTACGGCGATGTGCTCGTCGCTGCCGGCCTCTCCCCGAACGACGGCCTCGGCGCCATCCTCAAGGGCCTGGACGGCATCCCGCACGTCGGTGCCGAGATCAAGGCGTCCTTCGAGGCCGAGCTGGCCGAGGGCCCCGCGCTCGCCATGGTCGACTCGGACAAGGGCATCACCAACCTGCACGTCCCGAGCGACGTCATCGTCGACGCCTCCATGCCGGCCATGATCCGCACCTCCGGCCACATGTGGGGCCCGGACGGCCAGGAGGCCGACACCCTCGCCGTGCTGCCGGACAGCAGCTACGCGGGCGTCTACCAGGTCGTCCTCGACGACTGCCGCGCCCACGGCGCCTTCGACCCGTCGACCATGGGCTCGGTCCCGAACGTCGGCCTGATGGCGCAGAAGGCCGAGGAGTACGGCAGCCACGACAAGACCTTCGAGATCCCCGCCACCGGTACGGTGCGGGTCCTCGACGGCAACGGCGACGTCGTGCTGGAGCAGGCCGTCGGCGCCGGCGACATCTTCCGCATGTGCCAGGCCAAGGACCTGCCGATCCAGGACTGGGTGAAGCTCGCCGTCACCCGGGCCCGCGCCACCGGCGCCCCGGCCGTGTTCTGGCTCGACGAGGACCGCGCCCACGACGCGCAGCTGATCGCCAAGGTCAGGACGTACCTCGCCGACCACGACACCGACGGTCTGCAGATCGAGATCATGTCGCCGGTGAAGGCCACCGCCTTCTCGCTGGAGCGCATCCGCCGCGGTGAGGACACCATCTCCGTCACCGGCAACGTGCTCCGCGACTACCTGACCGACCTGTTCCCGATCCTGGAGCTGGGCACGAGCGCGAAGATGCTCTCGGTCGTCCCGCTCATGAACGGCGGCGGTCTCTTCGAGACGGGCGCCGGCGGCTCCGCGCCCAAGCACGTCCAGCAGCTCGTCAAGGAGAACTACCTGCGCTGGGACAGCCTGGGCGAGTTCTTCGCCCTCGCGGCCAGCTTCGAGCACCTCGCGGCGACCACGGGCAACGCGCGTGCCAAGGTCCTCGCCGACACGCTCGACCGCGCGACCGGCACCTTCCTCAACGAGGACAAGTCGCCGAGCCGCAAGCTGGGCGGGATCGACAACCGCGGCAGCCACTTCTACCTGGCCCTGTACTGGGCCCAGGAGCTGGCGCGCCAGACCGAGGACCCGCAGCTCGCGCAGTCGTTCGCCGCGCTCGCCAAGACGCTGGGCGAGCAGGAGCGGACCATCGTCGACGAGCTGATCGCGGTGCAGGGCTCGCCCGCCGAGATCGGTGGCTACTACCAGCCCGACCCGGCGAAGGCCGCCGCCGTCATGCGCCCGTCGGCGACCTTCGTCGAGGCCATCGCCTCCATCGGCTGACGAAGCGCCCGGAAACACCTCGGGTGGGCGCGCCCGGGCGCCCCGCCCCTCCGCCCCGGCCGGCATCACGCCCGGCCGGGGCGGTTCCATATCTCCGTTCGAGTGTGGAGCCGGTGTTCCGGCCGTTCCCGGCCCGGGGCCGCCCCCTGTCGGGTGAATGTCGCGCGGCGGCGGCCGGGTGGAACCCGTCCGGCCGCCCCGCGGCTGATTTGCTTCATCTGCAATCCGGCGTGACGCGCGCGGGAGGAGCCCGCCGGCCGTCGCGGCGGCGGAGGCGCCCCACGGCCGGCCGCGAGCGACGACCGAAGGAGCGCCCCGGTGACGACGACGGGCACAACAGGTGCGGCCGAGGACAGCGCGGCGTACGCGAACGAGCTGCCCGTCCGCGCCAAGGAACCCGGGAACGCCGTCGTCGCCTGGCTGACCACCACCGACCACAAGACCATCGGCAGCCTCTACCTCGTCACCTCCTTCGCCTTCTTCCTCGTCGGCGGGGTACTGGCCCTGGTCATGCGGGCCGAGCTGGCCCGCCCGGGGCTGCAGATCCTGTCGGCCGAACAGTTCAACCAGGCGTTCACCATCCACGGCACGATCATGCTGCTGATGTTCGCGACACCGCTGTTCGCCGGATTCACCAACTGGATCATGCCGCTTCAGATCGGTGCGCCCGACGTCGCGTTCCCGAGGCTGAACGCGTTCGCGTACTGGCTCTACCTCTTCGGCTCGCTCATCGTCGTCGCGGGCTTCCTCACCCCGCAGGGCGCGGCCGACTTCGGCTGGTTCGCCTACTCGCCGCTGACCGACGCGGTCCGCTCGCCCGGCATCGGCAGCGACATGTGGATCATGGGCCTGGCGTTCTCCGGCTTCGGCACGATCCTCGGCTCGGTCAACTTCATCACCACGATCATCTGCCTGCGCGCCCCGGGCATGACCATGTTCCGGATGCCGATCTTCGTCTGGAACGTCCTGCTGACCGCGGTGCTCGTCCTGCTGGCCTTCCCGGTCCTCGCGGCGGCCCTGCTGGTGCTGGAGGCGGACCGCAAGTTCGGCGCCCACGTCTTCGACCCCGCCAACGGCGGCGCGCTGCTCTGGCAGCACCTCTTCTGGTTCTTCGGCCACCCGGAGGTCTACATCATCGCCCTGCCGTTCTTCGGCATCGTCAGCGAGGTCATCCCGGTCTTCAGCCGGAAACCGGTCTTCGGCTACATCGGCCTCGTCGGCGCGACGATCGCCATCGCCGGACTCTCCGCGACCGTCTGGGCCCACCACATGTTCGTCACCGGCGCGGTACTGCTGCCGTTCTTCTCCTTCATGACCTTCCTCATCGCGGTGCCGACCGGGGTGAAGTTCTTCAACTGGATCGGCACCATGTGGGGCGGCTCGCTCTCCTTCGAGACCCCGATGCTCTGGTCGATCGGCTTCCTGGTCACCTTCCTCTTCGGCGGCCTGACCGGGGTGATCCTGGCCTCGCCGCCGATGGACTTCCACGTCTCGGACTCCTACTTCGTGGTCGCCCACTTCCACTACGTCGTCTTCGGCACCGTGGTGTTCGCGATGTTCTCCGGATTCCATTTCTGGTGGCCGAAGTTCACCGGCAAGATGCTCGACGAACGGCTCGGGAAGATGACGTTCTGGACGCTGTTCACCGGCTTCCACGGCACCTTTCTCGTGCAGCACTGGCTGGGCGCGGAGGGCATGCCGCGCCGCTACGCCGACTACCTCGCCGCGGACGGCTTCACCGCGCTGAACACGGTCTCCACCATCTCCTCGTTCCTGCTCGGCCTGTCGGTCCTGCCGTTCCTGTACAACGTCTGGAAGACCGCCAGATACGGCGAGCGGGTCCGGACCGACGACCCGTGGGGCTACGGCCGGTCACTGGAGTGGGCGACCTCCTGCCCGCCGCCGCGCCACAACTTCACCACCCTGCCGAGGATCCGCTCCGAGTCGCCCGCCTTCGACCTGCACCACCCCGGCGTCCGGGCCCTCGACGAATCCCGCAACCGCCCGCCCACCGGGACCCCCGGCGACTCCGGGAGCGGGCGGGCCTGAGCCCCGGCGCGGCTCCCTCCGTCCGCGTCGTCCGTCCGCCGTCCCCAGCAGGCGAAGTCCGCACGGGTTCGTCAGGATGAGTGAGGACGGGCGCGTGCGAGGGCGTGTTTCGAAAGTGGCGTCGTCTGCCCGGAGGGCAGGCCCGGGGGTGTCCGGTGCGTGCGATCGCAAGGCGGAATGTCGCTCCGATGCTGGATGTATCGGGACGACCCCGGCAAGGCGGCGAGCGTGCGCGCCGGGCGCCTCCGGGCAGACGGGACTTTCGAAGCACGCCCTGGGGGAGGGGCAGGCGAACGGACGACCGTACAGGCCCGAGAAGGGACGAACACCGTGGCACGACCCAGGATCCTCGTTGTCGGCGCCGGATTCGCCGGAGTGGAGTGCGTACGCCGCCTGGAGCGCCGCCTCGCCCCGGGAGAGGCGGACATCGCCCTCGTCGCCCCGTTCTCGTACCAGCTCTACCTCCCGCTGCTGCCGCAGGTCGCGGCGGGTGTGCTCACCCCGCAGTCGGTCGCCGTCTCACTGCGCCGCAGCCGCAGGCACCGCACCCGGATCATCCCCGGCGGAGCCATCGGGGTGGACCCCGCGGCGAAGGTCTGCGTCATCCGCAAGATCACCGACGAGATCGTCTACGAGCGCTACGACTACATCGTGCTCAGCGCCGGAAGCGTCACCCGCACCTTCGACATCCCCGGCCTGCTGGAGCACGCGCGGGGCATGAAGACCCTGGCCGAGGCCGCCTACGTACGCGACCACGTGATCGCCCAGCTCGACCTCGCGGACGCCAGCGACGACGAGGCCGAGCGGGCCTCCCGGCTCCAGTTCGTGGTGGTCGGCGGCGGCTACGCGGGCACCGAGACCGCGGCCTGCCTGCAACGCCTCACCACCAACGCGCTCCAGCAGTACCCCCGGCTCGACCCGAGGCTCATCAAGTGGCACCTCATCGACATCGCCCCGAAGCTGATGCCCGAACTCGGTGACAAACTGGGCCGGAGCGCCATGGAGATGCTGCGGGCCCGGGGCATCGAGGTGTCGCTCGGCGTCTCGATCGCCGAGGCCGGTGCGGAGCAGGTCACCTTCACCGACGGCCGGGTGCTGCCCTGCCGGACCCTGATCTGGACGGCGGGCGTCGCCGCGAGCCCCCTGGTCAACACGTTCGACGCGGAGACGGTACGCGGCCGGCTGGCCGTCACCTCCGAGATGAGCCTGCCCGGCTTCGACGGGGTCTTCGCCCTCGGCGACTGCGCGGCCGTCCCGGACCTGAGCAAGGGCGACGGAGCCGTCTGCCCGCCCACCGCGCAGCACGCCATGCGCCAGGGCCGCAGACTCGCCGAGAACCTCATCGCCACCCTCCGCCACCAGCCGATGCGGCCGTACGTCCACAAGGACCTCGGGCTCGTCGTGGACCTCGGCGGCAAGGACGCGGTCTCCAAGCCGCTCGGCGTCGAGATGCACGGCGTCCTCGCCCAGGCCGTCGCCCGCGGCTACCACTGGTCGGCGCTGCGCACCAACGTCGCCAAGGCGAGGGTCATGACCAACTGGGTGCTCAACGCGGTCGCGGGCGACGACTTCGTCCGCACCGGCTTCCAGTCCCGCAAACCGGCCACCCTGCGCGACTTCGAGTACACCGACTCCTACCTCACCCCCGCGCAGGTCCGCGAGCACACCGCCGCGCTCCACACCCGCGCCTGACCCGCGCGGCGCCCGGTCCCGCACGGTACGGCGCGGGACCGGGCGCGCCAGGATCAGCCGTTGGCCGTGTGCGCCGGGTCCCGCTCGACCACCGGGTCCAGAACGGCGTCGATCTCCTTCAGCAGCTCCGCGTCGAGGCGCACCCCGGCCGCGCCGATGTTCTCCGTCACCTGCTCGGGGCGGGAGGCACCGATGATCGCGGCCGAGACGTTCGGGTTCTGCAGCACCCAGGCGACCGCGAGCTGCGCCATGCTGAGCCCGGCGGCGTCGGCCAGCGGCCGCAGCCGCTGCACCCGCTCCAGCACCTCCTCGCGCAGCCAGTCGGCCACCATGCCGGCCCCGCCCTTGTCGTCCGTGGCCCGCGTACCGGCCGGCAGCGGCGCCCCGGGCAGGTACTTGCCCGTCAGCACGCCCTGAGCGATGGGCGACCAGACGATCTGGCCGATGCCCAGCTCCTCGGAGGCGGGCACCACCTCGCTCTCGATCACCCGCCACAGCGCCGAGTACTGCGGCTGGTTGGAGATCAGCGGCACCCGCAGCTCCCGCGCCAGGGCGTGCCCGGCCCGCAACTGCTCGGCGGTCCACTCCGACACCCCGATGTACAGCGCCTTGCCGGACCGGACGACGTCGGCGAACGCCTCCATCGTCTCCTCCAGCGGCGTCGAGTGGTCGTAGCGGTGCGCCTGGTAGAGGTCCACGTAGTCGGTCCGGAGGCGGCGCAGCGAGTTGTCGACGGACTCCATGATGTGCTTGCGGCCGAGCCCCCGGTCGTTGTGCCCGGTACCGGTCGGGAAGTAGACCTTGGTGAACACCTCCAGACCTTCGCGGCGCTCGCCCTCCAGCGCCCGCCCCAGCACCGCCTCGGCGCGGGTCCCGGCGTACACGTCCGCGGTGTCGAAGGTGGTGATCCCGGCGTCGAGCGCGGCCCGGATGCAGGAGACGGCCGTTTCCTCCTCGACCTGGGAACCGTGCGTGAGCCAGTTCCCGTAGGCGATCTCACTGATGGTCAGGCCGCTGCGCCCGAGTCGACGGAACTCCATGTGGCTGCTCTCCCTGTACGCGTGGGGCACGAGTCGTGCGGTGGCCCGGCCATGCTAGGGCGTGTTTCGAAAGTGGCGTCGTCTGCCCGGAGGGCAGGCCCGGGGCTCACGCCCCGGGAACGGTGCGGTGGACGGCGCGGAGGAAGGCCGCGTTGTCGGGGGTGCGGCGGAGCCGGTCGAGCAGTGTCTCCACGGCGTTCTGCGGATCCCTCCCGTGCAGCGCACGCCGCAGGGCCCGGACGGTCCGCAACTCCCCGGCCGGTACGAGGAGTTCCTCGCGCCGGGTGCCGGACGCCGGGATGTCCACGGCCGGATGGACGCGCCGGGAGGCGAGTTGCCGGTCGAGGCGCAGCTCCATGTTCCCGGTGCCCTTGAGTTCCTCGAAGAAGTACTCGTCGGCGCGGGAACCGGTCTCCACCAGCGCGGTGGCCAGGATGGTCAGCGAGCCGCCCTCCTCGGTGAGCCGCGCGGCCCCGAAGAGCCGCTTCGGGCCGAGCAGGGCGGACGCGTCGACGCCCCCGCTGAGGGTGCGCCCGCCCGCCGCGCAGGCGGTGTTGTGGGCCCGGCAGAGCCGGGTGAGGGAGTCGAGCAGGACGACGACGTCCCGGCCCTGCTCGACCAGCCGCTCGGCGCGGGCCACCGCGAGCTCGGCCAGGGCGATGTGCTCCTTCGCGGGCCGGTCGAACGTCGAGGAGAACACCTCGCCCCGTACCGACCGGCGCATGTCGGTGACCTCCTCGGGGCGTTCGTCGACCAGCACCACCATGAGGTGGCACTCGGGATGGTTGGCGGCGACGGCGGCCGCGATCTGCTGGAGCAGCACCGTCTTGCCGGTCCGGGGTGGCGCGACGACGAGCCCGCGCTGCCCCTTGCCGATCGGCGCGACCAGATCGACCAGGCGCATCGCGGTGCCGCCGGACGGTGTCTCCAGCCGGAGCCGCCGCTCCGGGTGCAGCGGGGTGAGGTCGCGGAAGTGCGGACGGCCGTGCAGGGCCCGCGGGGGAAGGCCGTTGACCCGCTCCACGGTGGACAGGGTGCGGGGCTGGTCGCAGCGCCCCGCGACGGCGTCGCCCCGACGCAGTCCGTGGCGGCGGATCAGGGCGTCGGGGACCACGACGTCATCGGGGGAGGGGAGTCCGTCGCGCACGCGCAGGGTGCCGTGTCCCCGGGGCGTGAGGTCGAGGAGGCCCGTGGCTTCCCCGGTCACCGGCCCGGTGACCGGGAGGGGGAGTTCGATCGTGCTGGTCATGGTGGAGGGTCCTTTCGCGGACAGGGCGAACGAGGAGGCCGGCCGACGCGGGCGGAAGGAACACGCCCCGCACGGCGGGCGGGAAACACCCGGACAAACGGAAACCGGTCCGGACCGGGCGAAATGACAGGGAGAAAGCCGGATCACCGACCGGAAAGGAGACGGTGCGGCGGCTTCGAAGAGATGAATCGGCACCGGCGCCTCCGACAGAGGCGTACACAAGTGCTGCTCGCACGGTACCACGGCTCTCGGGCGGCGGATACGGGACCGGGGCCCCGATATCCGGTTGCCGAGACGTTCACCGGGTGATGGGGTGCTCCGGGCCGTCCGCCCCTCCGCATCGCCGACCGGCGCCCCGGCGCCCAGGGAGCCAACTTGTCGCTACGCGTCACCGCACTGACCGACCCGGCCCCGTCCCCGGGCGGCCGCCGCCTGGCCTGGCTCGCCGCGGATTCCTCGGGAACCCCGCTCGGTTCGGCGTTCCTCCGCGTCCTCACCCGCGAGGGCCAGGACCACCTCGCCGAGCTCGACATCCAGGTGCATCCGGCGGAGCGGCGCGCGGGCGTCGGCTCACGGCTCCTCGATGCCGCCGTCGCCGCCGCCCGCGGGGCGGGCCGGCGCAGCGTCCTCGCCCAGGCCCGCGCCGACTCCCCGGGCGACCACTTCCTGCGGGCCAGAGGGGCGCGCGCGGTGCTGACCCTGATCTACGCGCGCCTCGCGCTGGCGGACGCCGACATCGAGGCCCTGCGCCGGACGGCCGGGCAGCCGCGCCCCGGCTACCGGCTGGTCTCCTGGCACGGCACCGTCCCGGACGGGCTCGCGGAAACGTTCGCCCGGTCCCGCCGGGCCATGGACGACATGCCCATGGGCGACACCGACTTCGGCACGGTCGTCTGGGACGTGGACCGCGTCCGCTCCGCCGCGGCGGCCGTCGCGGCACGCGGCGATCTGCTCCACACGGTCGCGGCGGTCGACACGGCCGGCTCCACGATCGTGGGCTTCACGGAACTGGTCGTCCCGGGCGACGGAACGGGCGACGCCCAGCACTACGGAACCGGGGTCCTCCCCGAGCACCGGGGGCACGGCCTCGCCCGGTGGATGAAGGCCCGGTCCGTCCTCCGGGCCCGGGAGGACCACCCCGCCCTGGAAGGGCTGCTGACGGACACCGCCGACGGCAACACCCCCATGCGGCGCGTCAACGACGCACTCGGCTACCGGCCGACCCACCGGTCGGTGGAGTACCAGCTCGACCTCCCGCAACGGTAGGCGGCCCGGTGGCCGGGGGAGAACCCCGGCCACCGGGCCCACCGCGCGGATCAGACGGTGCCCCGGAAGACGGCCAGGATGTGCTCGGCCGCCGCCGTCGGCGTCAACTCGCCGTCACGCACCCGCTGTTCGAGGCCAGGGGTCAGGGAGCGCACCTCCGGATGGGCGCGCAGGCTCTCCAGCAGCTCGTCGCGGACCATCGTCCAGGTCCAGTCGACCTGCTGGTCCCGGCGCTTGGCGGCCAGCCGGCCGCTCGCCTCCAGCTGCGCCCGATGCTGCTCCAGCCGCTCCCACAGGGTGTCCAGACCGGTCGACTCGCGGGCGCTGCACGTCAGCACCGGCGGGGTCCACGCCGCGTCCGCGGGGTGCATCAGCCGCAGCGCGCCCGCCAGTTCACGGGCGGCGGCGCGGGCGTCGCGCTCGTGCGGGCCGTCCGCCTTGTTCACCGCGATCGCGTCCGCCAGCTCCAGGACGCCCTTCTTGATGCCCTGGAGCTGATCGCCGGTCCGGGCCAGCGTCAGCAGCAGAAACGTGTCGACCATGTTGGCCACCGCCGTCTCCGACTGCCCGACGCCGACCGTCTCCACCAGCACCACGTCGTACCCCGCGGCCTCCATCACCACGATGGACTCCCGGGTCGCCTTCGCCACCCCGCCGAGCGTCCCGGCGGTCGGGGACGGGCGGACGAACGCCGCCGGGTCCACCGCCAGCCGTTCCATCCTGGTCTTGTCGCCCAGGATGGAACCGCCGGTACGGCTGGAGGACGGGTCGACGGCCAGCACCGCGACCCGGTGCCCGAGTCCGGTGAGCATCGTCCCCAGGGCGTCGATGAAGGTGGACTTCCCCACCCCCGGTACCCCGCTGATGCCGATCCGCCGGGCGTTTCCGGAGTACGGCAGCAGCTCGCGCAGCAGCCGCTGGGCCAGCTCGCGGTGGTCGGGGCGGAGGGACTCGACGAGGGTGATGGCGCGCGCGATGTACGCCCGCTTCCCGTCGAGCACCCCCTTCGCGTAACTGTCGATGTCGATGGTGGGCGGCATCCGGTCAGCCGCTCACAGCTCGTGGCCGAGCGCGGCACCGAGCCGCGCCACCAGGTCGTACGCGGCGTCCGGGATGACCGTGCCCGGCGGGAACACCGCCGTCGCCCCCGCCTCGTGCAGCGCCTCGACGTCCTGCGGCGGGATCACCCCGCCCACCACGATCATGATGTCCTCGCGCCCCTCGGCCGCCAGCTCCTCACGGAGCGCCGGCACCAGCGTGAGGTGCCCGGCGGCCAGCGAGGAGACGCCCACGACGTGCACGTCCGCCTCCACCGCCTGCCGCGCCACCTCGGCCGGGGTCTGGAACAGCGGGCCGACGTCGACGTCGAAGCCCAGGTCGGCGAAGGCCGTCGAGATCACCTTCTGGCCCCGGTCGTGCCCGTCCTGCCCCATCTTGGCGACCAGGATGCGCGGACGGCGCCCCTCGGCCTCCTCGAACCTGTCCACCAGCGCCCGGGTCCGGTCCACGGAAGGGGATTCACCTGCCTCGTTGCGGTACACACCGGAGATCGTACGGATCTGGCCGGCGTGCCGTCCGTACACCTTCTCCAGGGCGTCGGAGATCTCGCCCACGGTCGCCTTCGCGCGTGCCGCGTCGACCGCGAGCGCCAGCAGGTTGCCCTCCAGCCCCTGGCCGGGCCCCCGCTCCGCCGCCGCCGTGAGCGCGTGGAGCGCGGCCCGGCAGGCCGACTCGTCGCGCTCCGCGCGCAGTCGGCGCAGCTTCTCGATCTGCTGGGCGCGCACCGAGGAGTTGTCGACCTTGAGCACCTCGATCTGCTCGTCGCTCTCCACCCGGTACTTGTTCACCCCGATGACCGGCTGGCGTCCGGAGTCGATCCGCGCCTGGGTACGGGCCGCGGCCTCCTCCACCCGGAGCTTGGGGATGCCCGCGTCGATGGCCTGCGCCATGCCGCCCGCCGCCTCGACCTCCTCGATGTGCTTCCAGGCCCGGCGCGCCAGGTCGTACGTCAGCTTCTCCACGTACGCGCTGCCGCCCCACGGGTCGATCGTCCGGCAGGTGCCCGACTCCTGCTGGAGGAGCAGCTGGGTGTTGCGGGCGATCCGGGCGGAGAAGTCGGTCGGCAGGGCGAGCGCCTCGTCCAGCGCGTTGGTGTGCAGCGACTGGGTGTGCCCCTGGGTGGCGGCCATCGCCTCCACACAGGTCCGGGTGACGTTGTTGAACACGTCCTGCGCCGTCAGGGACCAGCCCGAGGTCTGCGAATGGGTGCGCAGCGAAAGCGACTTGGTGTTCTTCGGACCGAACTCCTTGACCAGCTTGGCCCACAGGAGCCGGGCGGCCCGCAACTTCGCGATCTCCATGAAGAAGTTCATGCCGATCGCCCAGAAGAACGACAGCCGCGGCGCGAAGGCGTCCACGTCGAGCCCCGCGTCCCGGCCCGCCCGCAGATACTCCACCCCGTCGGCCAGGGTGTAAGCCAGCTCCAGATCGGCCGTCGCACCGGCCTCCTGGATGTGGTAGCCGGAAATGGAGATCGAGTTGTAGCGCGGCATCTTCTGCGAGGTGAACGCGAAGATGTCCGAGATGATCCGCATCGACGGCTTCGGCGGATAGATATAGGTGTTGCGGACCATGAACTCCTTCAGAATGTCGTTCTGAATGGTTCCGGCCAGCTTCTCGGGCCCGACGCCCTGCTCCTCCGCCGCCACGATGTACAGCGCCAGCACCGGGAGGACCGCGCCGTTCATCGTCATCGACACCGACATCCGGTCCAGCGGGATACCGTCGAAGAGCTGCCGCATGTCGTAGATCGAGTCGATCGCCACGCCCGCCATGCCGACGTCGCCCGTCACCCGGGGGTGGTCGCTGTCGTAGCCCCGGTGGGTGGGCAGGTCGAAGGCGACGGAGAGGCCCTTCTGCCCGGCCGCGAGGTTGCGGCGGTAGAAGGCGTTCGACTCCTCGGCCGTGGAGAACCCGGCGTACTGCCGGATCGTCCAGGGCTGGTTGACGTACATCGTCGGATAGGGGCCCCGCAGGTACGGGGCGATGCCCGGGTACGTGCCGAGGAAGTCGAGCCCTTCCAGGTCGCGCCCGGTGTACAGCGGCTTGACCGCGATGCCTTCCGGGGTCTCCCACAGCAGATCGCTGTCGGAACCGCCGGTGGACTCCTTCACCGAAGTGCGCCACCGGTCCTCGGAGACCTCGGCGGCACCGCCCGCGCCGAGCTCGATGCCGGAGAAGTCGGGGATACGCATTACGCCACATCCATACGGTCGAGAAGGGAGGAGAGCACGGCCACCACATCGGAGCCCGCGAAGACGTACTCGTCGACACCGGCGTACTCACCGGGCCGGCCGGCCAGGAAGACCCGGCGGGCCCCCGCCGCGCCCAGCTCCCCGGCGACCGCCGCGGCCTGCTCGGCGTAGAGCGCGTCGCTGGAGCAGAGGCACGCCACGGTGGCCCCGCTGGCCCGGAAGGCGTCGGCGGCCGTCGCCGCGTCCACCGTGACCGGCTCGTGGACCGGCTCGATGCCGCCCGCCTGGAAGAGGTTGGCGGCGAAGGAGGCCCGCGCGGTGTGCGCGGCGGCGGGGCCCAGCGCGGCGAGGAACACCCTCGGCCGCTGACCGGTCGCCGCGAGATGCGCGTCCGACCGGGCACGCAGCGACTCGAACGCCTCGTCCCGCCGCACCCGGGGCAGACCGCCGGGCCCGTCCGCCGCCAGGGGCGCGGGATCGCGCTCCACCGGACGCTCCGACAGCAGCGGGAACTCGCTGACCCCGGTGACCGGTTCCTTTCGGCGGGCCAGATCCTTGCTGCGCGCCGCCCAGGTGGCCGCGAGACGGTCCCCGATCATGCCCGAGCGCAGGGCGGCGGCCTGGCCGCCGGACCGCTCGATCTCCTGGAAGAACGCCCACGCGGCCTCGGCCAGTTCGGTGGTGAGCCGCTCCACGTACCAGGAACCGCCCGCCGGGTCGATCACCCGGGCCAGATGCGACTCCTCCAGCAGGATCGTCGAGGTGTTGCGGGCGATCCGGCGGGCGAACGCGTCCGGCAGGCCCAGGGCGTGGTCGAAGGGCAGCACGGTGACGGAGTCGGCGCCGCCGACCCCCGCCCCCAGACAGGCCAGCGTCGTGCGCAGCATGTTCACCCAGGGATCGCGCCGGGTCATCATCACCGACGACGTCACCGCGTGCTGGCGCTGGGCACCGGCCCCCGGCGCCCCGCACACCTCCGCCACCCGCGACCAGAGCCGCCGGGCGGCCCGCAGCTTGGCGATGGTCAGGAACTGGTCGGCGGTGGCCGCGTACCGGAACTCCAGCTGCCCGCAGGCCTCCTCGACCGGCATCCCGGCGTCCGTCAGCGTCCGCAGCAGGGCGACCCCGGTCGCCAGCGAGGCGCCCAGCTCCTCCGCGGCCGAACCGCCCGCCTCGTGGTACGGCAGCGCGTCGACGGTCAGCGCGCGCAGCCCGGGGAACTCCCGCGCGCACCGCTGCGCCCAGTGGACCGCGACGGTGTGGTCGGGCTCCGCGCCGGTGCGGGCGGCCCGTCCCAGCGGGTCCGCGCCCAGATTGCCGCGTACGTCCGGCGCGTCGACACCGCGCTCCGCGCAGATCCGCAGCAGCTCCGCGGCCGCCGCGTCGGTCTCGTCACCGGCGTCGAGCACCACGGGGGCCAGGTCGAGATAGACCCCGTCCAACGCCGCCGCCAGCGCGGACACCGGGACACCGGCACCGCCGCCGAGCGTCAGCCACAGCGAGGTGACGCCGTTCTCCAGGTCGGCGAGAACGGCCTCGTTGAGGCGGCCGACGTCCGGAAGGGCGTGCCGCTGCCGTACGTCCCAGCCGCCCGCCGCGTTGCCCGCGGCCTTGCTGCCGCGGGTGAAGGGGGCGAAGCCCGGGTATCCGGCATCGGGCGCGCTGTCGCGCGAGGTGTAGAGGGGACGGGTGATGAGCCCGTCCTCCACCGTGGTGGACAGTGCTTCCTCGGCGGCCGGACCCTCGGCTTCCTTGCCCGATTTACGCAGTACGCCTTCGACAAGGCGTTGCCATTGCTCATGGGCGGGAGCGGGGAATTCGGCGGCCAACGAAAGCCCGTCGGCAGGCAGGACCGTCATGCCCAGATGCTAGGGCAGGGCGCTTGGGGCCAGCCCGGGTTCCTCCTGTGACTTTGCCCTCTCCGGAGTGCGCTTGATCCTTCACCCACCGTGGCCTACGGACCCCGCGGGGACGGGCGGCGGGCACCCGGCCGGGACGGTACGGGCGGCCTTCGCGCGGATACGGGGAAGGAACGGCACCCGGGCCGGTCGGTCGCGGTGGCGGACACCGGGTGCGGGAATTCCGGAAAAGCTCTTGCCGGTCCGTCCGCAGGGTGGATTTCTCCCTCCGGTGAATTCCGGTAGCGGAACCGCCAGGGGAGTGGTTCCCGCCCGCGGCGGAGCGCGAACGCTCGGCGAGTGGTTCCGCTTTCACTTTTCCCGGTCTCCTGTATGTGCCCCCGATGGCCGCAGACCGGCGTTTTACTTTGTCGTTCTTCCGACCTCGTGCGACGTTTGTGAAGATCGGATCGAATGAATGCGGATACCCGCCGGAAAACCGAAGGGGAAGTGCGACGTGCAGACCGCCAGAGCCGTTCCGGCATCCACCGTCCTCAATCTGCGTGACCTGGGGGGTATCGCTCTCGGTCCGGACCGCCGGGTCCGGGCGGGTGCCGTTCTGCGGTCCGGGCAGCTCAGCGGGCTCGACGCGGAGCAGGACTCGCAGGTGGCCGCGCTCGGCATCCGTACCGTCGTCGACCTGCGGACCGCCGACGAGCGGGCGGCGTCCCCCGACCGGTTGCCGCCCGGAGCGAGACTCTTCGTCGCCGACGTGTTCGGGGGCAACCCGGGGGTCCCGCCCGCCCGGCTGCGCGCGCTGCTCGCCGACCCCGTCGAGGCCGAGCAACTGCTCGGCGGCGGGCGGGCGGAGGGGCTGTTCGCCGACACCTACCGGCAGATGGTGCTCTCGCCGGGGGCGTCGGCCGCGTACCGGGCCTTCGTCGAGACGGTCGCCGACGAGAGTGCCCATCCGGTGCTCTTCCACTGCACCGCGGGCAAGGACCGCACCGGCTGGGGGGCCGCCGTGCTGCTGATGATCCTCGGGGCGTCCCGCGAGACGGTGCGCGCCGAGTTCCTCGCCGTCAACCCGGTGGTGCGGGACGCCTTCGCGGACCGGGTCCGGGGCTTCCTCGACGCGGGCGGCGACCCGCGGATCGCGTCCGCCGTCACCGAGGTGCGGCCCCGCTACCTGGACACGGCGCTGGACGCGATGGACGAACGGTGGGGCGGGCTCGACGGGTACGTACGCGACGGCCTGCGCATCCCGGAGGCCGTGCTGGAGCGGCTGCGGGCGGCCCTGGTGGTGCCCGCCCGGCCGTAGGGGGTGGCTGACGCAGGCCTGCGGCGTCGCGGGGGCCGGGCACGTCCCCGAGCTCTCAACTCCGTTCGAGCAGGGGAGCCCCCGTCCGCGGACGCTCCGGCGCCTTGCGACCGCACGCACCGCACCCCGCTCCTCCACCCGCACTCGTTCATCAGGCACCCCTGGCCCTCGCTCTCGGGCCGGGCGGAAGGGGGGCCGGGGTTGACTTGATACCCCCAGGGGGTATCTTGTGGTGCGTCGGGGGGCGTTGCCTCCCGGTCGGGCCGATGGAGGGAACTGTCATGAACAACGCACTGAAGATCACCGCCTTCGCCGCCGCGCTCGCCGCGACCTTCGGCACCGCGTACGGGGTGGGCAGGGGGGTCGACCCGCTGGTCGCCGCCGAGGGGCGCCCCGCGGCCCAGCACGGCGGCCACGGCGGGGATGAGGAGGAGGGAGCGGCGCCGCAGACGGCGGACCACGTGCCCGGCGGGCTCCAGGTCTCCGAGAACGGCTACGCCCTGGCCCTGGAGACGCCGACGCTCCGGGCCGGGACCCGGGGCGAGATCCGCTTCGCGGTCAAGGACGACACCGGGCGCAAGGTCACCGCCTACCAGCGGGAACACGGCAAGGAACTGCATCTGATCCTCGCCTCGACCGACCTCACCCAGTACCGGCACCTGCACCCCGTCCGCGCGGCCGACGGCACCTGGTCGACCCCCGTGGAGCTGCCCGAAGCGGGTGGCTACCGGGTGTTCGCCGACTTCACCCCCGCGGCGAAGAAGGCCGGGAACCTCACTCTGGGGGCCGACCTCGCCGTCTCCGGCGCCTACCGCCCGGCCGCCCTCCCGGCCCCCGCCGCGGTCGCCGAGGTCGACGGCTACCGGGTCGTGCTGGAGGGCGGACTCCGTGCCGGGCAGGCCGGCGAGCTGAAGCCCTCGATCAGCCGGAACGGCCGCCCCGTCACCGATCTGGAGCCCTACCTCGGCGCGTTCGGGCACCTGGTCGCGCTGCGCTCGGGCGACCTCGCCTATCTGCACGTTCACCCGAACGAAGGGGGTCCGGGCCCGGTGGTCTCCTTCACCGCGACAGCGCCCAGTGCGGGCACCTACCGGCTCTTCCTGGACTTCAAGCACGGGGGCGAGGTGCGCACGGCGGCCTTCACCGTCCGGGTGGCACCCTCGGAGCGGGACGGCGGGGAACACGGGGGGAACAGCGCGGGGACGCCTGCCGGACACGCCCACTGACCGGGCCCCGTCCGGCCCCTCGGTAGGCTGAAGGGGCTGGATCCGAATCTTCGGAAGGGGTGCACGGTGACCGAACGCAAACCCGCGGGCATGAGCTTCGAATCATGGGTGGACAAGCAGGTCCGGGAATCCGAACAGCGGGGCGACTTCGCGAAGTTGCCCGGGTTCGGCAAGCCGCTCGAAAGCCTTGAGGCGCCCTACGACGAGAACTGGTGGATCAAGCAGAAGCTCCAGCGCGAGGGCGTGTCGGTGCTGCCGCCGACCCTGGCCCTGCGCAAGGAGGCGGAGGACCTGCTCGCGGCGCTGCCCGGGGTGCGGACGGAGCGCGAGGTGCGGAGCATGCTCGCCGACATCAACGAGAAGATCCGGGCGACCCTCCTCCGGCCGCCGCCCGGGCCGCCGCTGAACCGCAAGCCGTTCGACGTGGACGCCGTGGTCGCCGAATGGCACGAGGCCCGCAAGGACGCGTAGGCGCGGGGAACCGGCCCCGGTCACGTGTCCGTATCTCGACTGCGTAATACTCGCCTCATGAAATCGGGCATTACGCGACAGGGTGGCGGGGCGCGGGCGGGGGCCGTGGACATCAGGCGGGCCACGGCGCGGGACGCGAAGGCGCTCACCCGGCTGGTCCGGAGGTCCGGCGCCTACGAGGGGCGGTACGCCGCCATGGTCGCCGGGTACCGGGTGGGCCCCGACTACATCGAGGCGCACCGGGTCTTCGTGGCCGAGCGGCCCGGTGCCACCGGGGTGCTCGGCTTCTACGCGCTGGTCCTGGAACCGCCGGAGCTCGACCTCATGTTCGTCGCCGACGAGGCCCAGGGGCTCGGCATCGGGCGGCTGCTCATCGGCCATCTCCGCGAGGAGGCGGGGCGCGCCGGGGTGACCGGCGTCCGCGTGGTCTCGCATCCGCCTGCCGAGGGCTTCTACCGCAGTGTGGGGGCCCGGCGGACCGGGACCCTGGCGGCCGATCCGCCCGTCGTGATGTGGGACCGGCCGGAGCTGCTGCTGCCGATCGGCTGAATCGGGGTACCGGACCCGGATCGGCCGTCCCGTACCGCACGGCGCGGGGCCGGCCGGAACCCTCGAGGGTTCCGGCCGGCCCGGTCGGTATCAGGGTCCGCCCCGGTCGGCGGGCGGCGTTACTCGGGAAAGCCGCCGTACGGACGCGTGATGATCTCCATCGCGTGACCGGAGGGATCGAGGAAGTACACGCCCCGGCCGCCGTCGTTGTGGTTGATCTCGCCCGGATGCTTCCGGTGCGGATCCGCGTAGTACGTGATCCCGAGCTCCTCGATCCTCGTGAACGCCGTGTCGAACTCGGCCTCCGAGACGAGGAAGGCGTAGTGCTGCGGGGTGATCGAGGACTCCGGGATGCTGGCGAAGTCGAGAGTGACCCCGTTCGCGGTTTCGAGGGGGATGAAGGGGCCCCACTCCTTGCCGATCTCCAGGCCCAGAACGCCTGCGAGGAATTCGGCGGACTCCCGGTTGTCCCGGGAGTGGATGATGGTGTGGTTCAACGAAACTGACACGGTGGAATGCCTCCAAGTAGGCACTCACGGGCACCTCCACGCCTCACCCAGCCGGTGACCGACGCGCGATGCCGTACATAAAACCCTAGATCAATTCGAACTGGCCGTCGAGGGTGTGCGAAAAGATCCAGTCAGGCGGAATTCTCCGCTCCGGAGCCCGGGGCGCCGATGACCGTGAAGAGGCCGCCGTCCGGATCCAGCAGCGTCGCCTCGCCGCCCCGGGCCGCCGGGGGCCGTTCCGCGAGCCGGCCGCCGTTCTCCCGCGCGGCCGCCACCGCGGCCGCCACGTCGTCGACCGGAAAGTGCACCTGCCAGTGCGGGCGGACCAGCGGGTCGGGGGCCGCCTCCACCGCGCCGGAGCTGATCCGGGCGAGGCGGTGCCCGTCGCAGTCGACGACGACCTCGTCCTTCTCGTACGACACCTCGCAGCACCCCGGACGCCCGCTCGCCCAGCCGAGCACCTCCCCGTAGAAGATCGCCGCGTCGAAGGCGTTGCGGGTGAGCAGTCGCAGCCGGGCGTGCGAGTGGCCGTCCGGCGCGCGCGGAGCGGTCGCGGGCACGGGCCGCTGCCAGATGCCGAACACCGCCCCGTCCCGGTCCGCCACCAGCGCCCCGCGCCCCTTGCCGAGCGCCATCGGGCCCACGGCTACGGTCCCGCTGCGCTCGCGGATGCGGGCGGCCGTCGCGTCGGCGTCGGCCACCGCGAAGTAGGGCGTCCAGGCCACGGCCACCCGGTGCGTGGCCGCCATCGCGCCGATCCCGGCGACCGGCACGCCGTCCCGGAGCGCCACCGCGAACCCCGGGCCCAGCCCGCCCTTCCGGAACGTCCACCCCAGCACCCTGCCGTAGAAGGCCTGTGCCGAGTCCAGTTCACGGGTCATGAGGTTGACCCAGCAGGGTGCGGCGGATCCGGTCAGCGGCGCCGGTGCCGGCGTCCTCCCCGAGGGACCTGCGGTCATGGTGGTCCTGTCTCCACGGTCGTGCGCCCGGCGTGGCGCGGGCGAGAGCCCCTGGTCTTGTCGGTCGGTGTGCGGCCCGGAAATCGGCTAGTCGCGCCGTTCGTCGGGCTCGCGGGGGATGGGCTCGTTGCCGTGGTCGCCGAGCTCGTAGGGCGAGAGGCCCCGGCGGTCGGGCGGGAAGTGGTCGTCACCGTGCACGTTGCGTTCCTCCACGTGGCTGCGGTGGTCCGGCCGGGGTGGCTGCTCGTCGGGTCTGGGCGGCGGCAGCTCCTGGGCCCGGCGCCGCCGCCCCAGCCAGACCGCGCCGATCAGGACGGCCACCAGCAGTACGCCGACGATGCCCAGCACCGAACCGCTCGCACCCCGGTCGTCGGCGAGCACGAAGGCCAGCGGGCTCAGGTCTGCGTTCGAAATGTCCATATGTGCCGGATACCCCGAGCTGGCGCCCGCACTCAAAAAATCACATGAATTCATGTTTTAAGTTGATATGTCTCATGGTGTGTTTCGCCACTGGGCGGGAGCGGGCGGCAGCGGGTGGCCGCGTTCCGGCCCCGGTCTCCTGTCGCCGTCGCCGGGGCCAGGGGAGAGGCTGGAGGCATACCCGGATCGCCGTGGGCGGCGGTGCGGCGAGCGGAAGGAGGCGCCGTGAACGCCACCGAGGAACAGGAAGCGGCGCGGAGCGGGTACGGCCGTGAGGTGTCCGTCGTCGTCAGCGGGTGCGGCTCGGCCGACGCGCGGACGGTCTTCGACGTGCTGCGGGCCGCGTTCACCACCGACCGCGCCTCGGTCGACGTGCCCCAGGACCTCGCGGGCCGACGCCCGACCGCGTGGGTCGTGACCGTCGACGTCACCGAGGAGCGGGTGGTGTCCGGGCCGGTCGCGCTCGGCGCCCCGGTCAGCGTCGATGTGCAGGGCGGCTACTGGGCGGTGGAGCGGCTGCGCCGCAGCCTGGCGCACGCCTTCGACGTGACGGTCGTCGGAACGGTCTCCGGCGACCAGGAGGAAGAGGTGCGGCTCCGTCTGGCGGAGCGCGCGGCCGGCTCCTGAGCGGGGTCGGGCGCCACGGGGCGACGGCTTTCTCCGTTCGCCGCCCGGGGGTGGAGCAATGCCCGGGAGGCGCCGCGGCCGTCTGGTAGAAAACGGGCAAAAGGCCACCTCGGAAAGGTGCGAGTGCGTGGACCCCTTCTGCCGACAGGACGACGGTGCGCGACGGCCGCGGACAACGGGCGACCGCACCGGCCGGATCCGTCCGGCCGGCGGGACGCCCGCCGGTGCGGCCGGGGGAGTGGCGCCGTGAAACCCTTCTCCTACCTCCGTGCCCGGTCCGTGGAGGAAGCCGTCCGGGAGAGCGCCGCCCGCCCCGACGCGGCCTTCCTCGGCGGCGGCACCCAGCTCGTCGACCTGATGAAGCTCGGCGCCGCCGCGCCCGGGCTGCTGATCGACATCACCCGGCTGCCGCTGGACCACGTGGCCGACACCCCGGACGGCGGTCTGCGGATCGGCGCGACGGTACGCAACAGCGACCTGGCCGCCCACCCAGCCGTACGCACCCGCTACCCCGCCCTCTCCCGGGCACTGCTGTCCGGCGCCTCCGGGCAGCTCCGCAACGCCGCCACGACCGGCGGCAACCTGCTCCAGCGCACCCGCTGCCCGTACTTCCAGGACACCTCCAAGCCGTGCAACAAGCGGGAACCCGGTACGGGCTGCCCCGCCCGCGACAGCCGCCTGCGCGACCTCGCCGTGCTCGGCCACTCCGCGCAGTGCGTCGCCACCCACCCCTCCGACCTGGCCGTGGCGCTCTGCGCCCTCGACGCCACGGTCCACCTGACCGGACCGGACGGGGCGCGCACCGTGCCCGTCACCGGATTCCACCGGCTGCCCGGGGACACTCCGGACCGGGACACCGGGATCCGGCCCGGGGAGCTGATCACCGAGGTGGTGCTGGCACCGCCCCCCGACGGCTCCGCCTCCCTCTACCGCAAGGCCCGCGACCGGGCCTCCTTCGCCTTCGCCCTCGCGTCCGTCGCCGCCGTGCTCACCGTCCGCGACGGCCGGATCACGTACGCCGCGCTGGCCTTCGGCGGCCTCGCCCACCGGCCCTGGCGGGCCCGGACCGCCGAGGAGCTGCTCCACGGCGCACCGGCCACCGACGAGGCCTTCGAGCGCGCGGTGGACGCCGAACTCGCCGCGGCCCGGCCTCTGCGGGACAACGCGTTCAAGGTGCCCCTCGCCCGCAATCTGGCCGTCGGCGCCCTCGCCGAACTCGCCGCCGCCCGCTGACCGCAGCAACGCCGACCCGCCGGGAGGAACCGCCATGAGCCAGGCCCCGCCGCCCCTGGGCACCCCCGCCGTCCGCCGCGAGGGCCGGGACAAGGTCACCGGCGCCGCCCGCTACGCCGCCGAGCACACCCCGCCGGGCTGTCTGTACGGGCGGATCGTCCCGGCCGCCGTCGCCCGCGGCCGCGTCCTGGCCGTCGACGCGGCCGACGCCCTGGCCCTGCCCGGCGTGCGCACCGTCCTCACCCACCACGACGCGCCCCGGCTGAAGCAGCCCGACGACCCGATCCTCGCCGTGCTCCAGGACGACCGGGTCCCGCACCGGGGCTGGCCGGTCGCGCTGGTGGTGGCCGAGACACCGGAGGCGGCCGACGCGGGCGTGGAGGCGCTGCACGTCGCGTACGAGGCCGAGCGGCACGACGTCCGGCTGACCCCGGACCACCCCGGCCTGTACACCCCCGACACGGTCAACGGCGACTACCCCGCCGTCCGTGAACGCGGCGACACGGTCCGGGCCCTCGCCGCCGCCCCCGTACTGGTCGACTCCACCTACACCCTCGGCGCGCTGCACAACCACCCCATGGAGCCGCACGCCACCACGGCGTGGCGGGACGGTGACGGGCACCTCACCGTCCACGACTCCAGCCAGGGAGCCACCCGGGTCCGCGACAGCCTCGCCGCGGCGTTCGGCATCCCGCCCGGACGGATCACCGTGCGCTCCGAGCACGTCGGCGGCGGCTTCGGCTGCAAGGGCACCCCGCGCCCGCAGTGCGTCCTCGCCGTCATGGCCGCCCTCCGCACCGGGCACCCGGTCAAGGTCGTGCTGTCCCGGCGCCAGATGGCCGCCCTGGTCGGCCACCGCGCCCCCACCGTCCAGCGCGTCCGGCTCGGCGCCGAACTCGACGGCACCCTCACCGTCGTCGACCACGAGATCGTCACCCACACCTCCACCCTCAAGGAATTCGTCGAACAGGCGGCCGTCCCCGCCCGGGTGATGTACGGCTCCGCCGCAGGACGCACCGCCCACCAGGTCGTCGCCCTGGACGTTCCGAGCCCCTCCTGGATGCGTGCCCCGGGCGAGACCCCCGGTATGTACGCCCTCGAATCCGCCATGGACGAACTCGCCTCCGCCCTCGGCATGGACCCGGTCGAGCTGCGCGTCCAGAACGACCCGGCACACGAACCGGACTCCGGCCGCCCGTTCAGCAGCCGCTCCCTGACGGCCTGTCTGGAGACCGGAGCCGCCCGCTTCGGCTGGTACGGCCGCGACCCGAGCCCCGCCGCCCGCGAGGAGGGGGAGCACCTCGTCGGCACCGGCGTCGCCGCCGCCACCTACCCCGTCTACATCACCTCCTCCGGTGCCTTCGCGCACGCGGCCCCCGACGGCTCGTACCGGGTCGGGGTCGACGCCACCGACATCGGAACCGGTGCCCGTACCGTGCTCGCCCAGATCGCGGCCGACGCCCTGGCCACCCCTCTGGACAACGTCCGGACCGAGATCGGCAGCAGCGGACTCCCCGACGCCCCGGTGGCCGGCGGCTCGACCGGCACCGCCTCCTGGGGGTGGGCCGTGCACAAGGCGTGCGTCCTGCTGCGGCACCGGCTGCGCGAGCACACCGGCCCGCTCCCCGCCGACGGGCTCACCGTCACCACCGACACCCGGGAGGAGACCGGCCGGGAATCCCCGTACGCGCGCCACGCGTTCGGCGCGCACTTCGCCGAGGTCGCCGTGCACGCCCGGACCGGGGAGGTGCGGCTGCACCGGATGCTCGGCGTCTTCGCCGCCGGCCGCATCCTCAACCCCCGTACCGCGCGCTCCCAGTTCATCGGCGGCATGACCATGGGCGTGGGGATGGCGCTGACCGAGGCGAGCACCATGGACCCGGTCTTCGGCGACTTCACCGAGCGCGACCTCGCCTCGTACCACGTACCGGCCTGTGCCGATGTGCCCCGGATCGAGGCACACTGGATCGACGAGGACGACCCGCACCTCAACCCGATGGGCAGCAAGGGCATCGGGGAGATCGGCATCGTCGGCGCCGCGGCGGCGGTCGCCAACGCGGTGCGGCACGCCACCGCCGTACGGGTGCGCGACCTCCCGATCACCCCCGACACCCTCCTGCCGTACCTGCTCTGACCCGGGCGGCCGCCCCCTGTTGCGGGACCGGGAGCGGCGGGCCACGCTGTGGAGTGACCCAGAAGAGATATCCGCTCACTCTTCGTGTTCGGGGGTCGTTGTTCAACGGGGCGAATGCCAGTGGGCCTCGATGTGAGGAGCCTCGACGATGACCGTTCCACTCGACCGGCACTTCCTGGTCGAACTCCAGATCTCGGCGGACCGGGTGTCCCAGTTGCAGCGCATAGTCGCCGCACACCTCCGCCACTGGGATCTCGAACTCCACGTCCGGCCGGTCTGCCGGGGCATGGCGGAGCTGCTGACCAACGTCCACCGCCATGTCGGCGACGGCCACACGTGCACCGTCGAACTCCGCTGGTCCGGGCGGCACCTCACGGTCTCCGTCGCCGACGAGGGGGCCGGGATGCCGCGGCTGCTGGGCACCGGCGGCGGCGGACTCAGCCGTGTGATGGCGCTCAGTGACAGCTGGGGCACCTGCCGCACCGACGAGGGCAAGGTCGTCTGGTTCACCCGGTACGCCGAGGAGCCGCGCGGCATCGACCGGGTGCCGCTCTCCCCGCTGCCCGACGGCAGCGAGTTCCGCAGCCCGCCGACGACGGCCCCCGCCCCCGCCGAACCCGTGGCGGTGTTCGACCCCGCTCTCGTCTGATCCGGGACGGGCCCGACGGGACCGCCGGCCGGATGTCCGCCCGGCGGCCCGCGTGTGCGGCACGGCGCACGGCGGGGCACGGCCGAAGAACCGAGTCAAGGAGGCACGGCCATGCCCATCGCGACGGTCAACCCCGCGAACGGCGAAACCCTCAGGACGTTCGAAGCGCTGGACGCGGCGGGCATCGAGCAGCGGCTCGCCACCGCCCGCACCGCGTTCGCCGCGTACCGGACCACCGGCTTCACCGAACGGGCCCGCCTGCTCCACCAGGCCGCCGCGCTGCTCGACGAGGACCGGCGGGACATCGCGCGCACCATGACCACCGAGATGGGCAAACCCGTCAGGGCGGCCCGCGCGGAAGCCGCCAAGTGCGCCAGGGCCATGCGCTGGTACGCCGCCCACGCGGAGGAACTCCTCGCCGACGAGCAGCCCTCCGCCGAGGACGTACGCGACTCCGGGGCCTCCCGGGCCCACGTCCACTACCGGCCGCTCGGCGCCGTGCTCGCCGTGATGCCGTGGAACTTCCCGCTCTGGCAGGTCGTGCGCTTCGCCGCCCCGGCGCTGATGGCCGGCAACGTCGGACTGCTCAAGCACGCCTCCAACGTGCCCCAGACGGCGATGTACCTGGAGGGACTGTTCCGCCGGGCCGGATACCCGGCGGGCTGCTTCCAGTCGCTGCTGGTGGGCTCGGCGGCGGTCGAGGCGGTCCTGCGCGACCCCAGGATCGCCGCGGCCACCCTGACCGGCAGCGAACCGGCCGGCCGCTCCGTCGCGTCGATCGCCGGGGACGAGGTGAAACCCACCGTCCTCGAACTGGGCGGCAGCGACCCGTACCTCGTCATGCCCTCGGCGGACGTCGCCCGGGCCGCCCGTACCGCCGTGACCGCGCGGGTGCAGAACAACGGGCAGTCCTGCATCGCCGCCAAACGGTTCATCGTGCACACCGACGTGTACGACGAGTTCGCCGAGCGGTTCACCGTCGGCATGAAGGACCTGACGGTCGGCGACCCGATGCTGGAGTCCACCGACGTCGGCCCGCTCGCCACCGAACAGGGCCGCACCGACCTCGCGGAACTGGTGGACGACGCGGTGCGCCGGGGCGCCGACGTGCTGTGCGGGGGAGGCCGGCCCGAGGGCCTCGTCCCGGAGCTGGAGCACGGCTGGTTCTACGCCCCCACCGTCCTCGCCGGGATCACCCCCGCCATGCGGATCCACCACGAGGAGACCTTCGGCCCCGTCGCCTCGCTCTACCGCGTCGACGGGCTGGCGGAAGCCGTCGCCCTCGCCAACGACAGCCCCTTCGGTCTCAGCTCCAACGTATGGACCCGGGACCCGGAGGAGGCCCGCCGCTGCGTACGCGACCTGGAGGCCGGCGGGATCTTCTTCAACGGCATGACAGCCTCCCACCCCGCCCTGCCCTTCGGCGGGGTCAAACGCTCCGGCTACGGCCGCGAACTCGCCGCCCAGGGCATCCGGGCCTTCTGCAACACGACCACGGTCTGGTACGGCCCCTGAGCCTCCGCCCCAGCTTTCGCCTCAGCCTCAGCCTCAGCCTTCGCCTCGACGAGAGGCCCTGGGAGTCCCCATGAGCAACGCCCCGTCCGGCCCGACCGACGAGGAGATCGCGGCACTCGACGCCCACTGGCGCGCCGCCAACTACCTCGCCGTCGGCCAGATCTACCTGATGGCCAACCCGCTCCTGACCCGGCCCCTGGTGCGGACGGACGTCAAACCGAGGCTGCTCGGCCACTGGGGCACCTCACCCGGGCTCAACCTCGTCCACACCCACCTCAACCGCGTCATCAGGTCCCGGGGCGTGAAGGGCCTGTGCGTCTGGGGCCCCGGCCACGGCGGACCCGCCGTCCTCGCCAACTCCTGGCTGGAGGGCAGCTACTCGCGGACCTACCCCGACGTCCCCCGGAACGCCGAGGGGATGGGGCGGCTCTTCAAGCAGTTCTCCTTCCCCGGCGGGGTACCCAGCCACGTGGCGCCCGAGACCCCCGGCTCCATCCACGAGGGCGGCGAACTCGGCTACGCCCTCACCCACGCCTACGGGGCCGCCTTCGACCACCCCGATCTGCTCGTCACCTGCGTCATCGGCGACGGCGAGGCCGAGACCGGACCGCTCGCCGCCTCCTGGCACTCCAACAAGTTCCTCGACCCGGTCCACGACGGAGCCGTTCTCCCCGTCCTCCACCTCAACGGCTACAAGATCGCCAACCCGACGGTCCTCGCCCGCCTCCCCGAGACCGAACTGGACGCCCTGCTGCGCGGCTACGGGCACGACCCGCTCTACGTCGGCGGCGACGACCCGTTCAGCGTCCACCGGGCGATGGCCGCCGCGATGGACCGCGCCGTCGACCGCGTCCGGGAGATCCAGGGCGCCGCCCGCACCGGCGGCGGGACCGGCCGCCCGCACTGGCCGATGATCGTGCTGCGCACCCCCAAGGGCTGGACCGGCCCGGCCGAGGTCGACGGGGTGCCCGTCGAGGGCACCTGGCGCGCCCACCAGGTCCCGCTGCCCGGGGTCCGGGACAACCCGGCCCACCTGCGCCAGCTGGAGGAGTGGATGCGCTCCTACCGCCCCGAGGAGCTCTTCGACTCCGAAGGGCGGCCCCGCCCGCAGGTGCTCGCCTGCGTGCCCGAGGGCGACGCCCGGCTCGGCTCGACCCCGTACGCCAACGGCGGCCTGCTCCTGCGCGACCTGCCCGTCCCGCCGCTCGACGGATACGCGGTCGAGGTCGACAAGCCCGGGACCGTGCTGCACGAGCCGACCCGGGTGCTCGGCGGGCTGCTGGAGGCCGTCATGGCCGCCACCGCCGAACGCCGCGACTTCCGCGTCGTCGGCCCCGACGAGACCGCCTCCAACCGGCTCGACGCCCTCTACGGCGCCACCGCCAAGGCCTGGCAGGAACGCCTCCTGCCCACCGACGAGCACCTCGCCCACGACGGGCGGGTCATGGAGGTGCTCTCCGAACACCTCTGCCAGGGCTGGCTGGAGGGCTATCTGCTCACCGGCCGCCACGGACTCTTCTCCTGCTACGAGGCGTTCGCCCACATCGTCGACTCGATGGTCAACCAGCACATCAAATGGCTGCGGACCTCCCGCCGGCTTCCCTGGCGCCGCCCCGTCGCCTCACTGAACTACCTGCTGACCTCGCACGTCTGGCGCCAGGACCACAACGGCTTCTCCCACCAGGACCCGGGATTCGTCGACCACATCCTCAACAAGAGCCCCGAGGTCGTACGGGTCTACCTGCCGCCGGACGCCAACACCCTGCTCTCCGTCGCCGACCACGCACTGCGCAGCCGCGACTACGTCAACGTGATCGTGGCCGGCAAACAGCCCTCCTTCGACTGGCTCACCCTCGACCAGGCCCGCGCGCACTGCGCCCGCGGGGCCGGCGCGTGGCACTGGGCGGGCACGGAGGACGGCAGCCGGGAACCGGACGTGGTCCTCGCCTGCGCCGGGGACGTCCCCACACTGGAGACGCTCGCCGCCGCCGACCTGCTCCGCAGGCATCTGCCGGAACTGGCGGTCCGGGTGGTCAACGTGGTCGACATGGCCCGGCTGCTGCCCCGCGAGGAGCACCCGCACGGCATGCCGGACTCCGAGTACGACGCGCTGTTCACCCGGGACGTCCCCGTGATCTTCGCCTATCACGGCTATCCCTGGCTGATCCACCGCCTCGCCTACCGGCGCGCGGGCCACGGCCAGCTCCACGTACGGGGCTACAAGGAGGAGGGCACCACCACGACCCCCTTCGACATGGTGGTCCGCAACGACCTGGACCGCTTCCGGCTGGTCATGGACGTGATCGACCGGGTGCCCGGACTCGGTGTCCGCGCGGTGGCCGTGCGCCAGGCGATGGCGGACGCCCGCACCCGCCACCACGCCTGGATCCGGGAACACGGCACGGACCTGCCCGAGGTGGCCGACTGGACGTGGAACGGCTGACGCCGGAAGCCCGGAAGCCCGGAAGCCCGGAAGCCCGGAAGCCCGGAAGCCCGGGACGCGGCTCAGCGGCCCAGCGCCCGGGCCAGCTCGGCCTTGGTCATGCCCGAACGGCCGTGCACGTTCTTCCTCTTCGCCTCTTCGTAGAGCTGGTCCCGGGTCGGTCCGGCCGCCCCGCTGTGCGCGTGCAGGCCGCCGCGCCGCATCGAGGACATGTCCTCGACGGAGGTGCGGCTCGCGGTTCTGGACTCCCCGGCGCGGGCGCGTTCCTTGTTGACCGTGCGGGCCGCGATCTCCTCGGCCCGTTCCTCGCTGACGCCGCGCTCCTGCGCGCTCTCCTTGATGTGCTCGTACTGCCGGTTCCGCCTGGGTCCGAATCCTTGGGGCATGGTCCGATCACTCCTCTCCCGGAGCTCCTGGGACGCCTTCCCCACCAGTCTCCCAGCGCGCCCGGGGGCCCGCACGCGACAGGCGTGCGGGCCCCGGACGGCGTCGGGACGGGTCAGTAGCGCAGGGCCGCCGCGATCCTTCCGTGCTCCGTGAGCGAACCGTCCGGGAGGAAGACCACCTCGCCGCCGCTGTCCAGGGCCCGCTCCACCAGCTCGTCCACGATGTCCTCGCGGACCGTGGGGTCCGTGAGGTCGGGGTCCTCGCCCACCGGCGTCAGGTGCTCGTCGGTCACCCGCACGGTCCGCTGGAAGCCCTCCTCCACCGCGACCAGCCCGGCACGGCCCTCCCGCACCGCGGCCCACACCTCGTCGAGCCCGCCGGAGAAGGCGCGCCGGCCGCGTGCCTCGTCGAGCCTGCCCTCGACCGCCGCGGCGAACCGTTTCCGCGCCTCGTCGAGCACCGGGCGCAACTCCTCCAGCAGCACGCCCGGCGCTGTCCCGGCCGGCACCCCCTTGACCAGCCGGCCCGTCGCCGAACGGGCGCTCTCGCCGACCTCGTCCAGCACCGCGAGCGCCTGGGCGGAACCGGCCAGGAACACCGGGCGCGGATCGGCGGCCAGCACCGCCCGCAGCTCCTCGTCGACCGACCGGAGGAAGGCGCGGGTCTCCTGGCTGCTGAAGATGCTCGGCGTGTCACCGATCCGCTCCTCGCGCTGCGGATCGGACTCCACCGGGGGAGCCGTCATCGGGAACCCGCCGGCGCGCGCCTCGTGCAGCGCGTCGACCGTGCCGCCCCACAGCTCGGCGCGGTCGGCCGAGACGGTGACCACCCAGAACGGGCGGGCCTGGGCCTTCGCCGCCACCAGGTTGCGGGTCAGATAGCTGTCGCTCAGCACCACCCGTTCGGGCGCGGTACGGGGGAGCTGCCAGATCTGGTACTCGTCGGGGGTGGCGAGCAGCACCAGGGCGTCGAGGGCCCGCCTCGGGTCCACCTCGGCGACCGCCCGGTCGAGCTGCTCCCCGATCGCGGTCCGTGTCTCGCGACCGACCGCCGGGTCGGCCTCCAGGCGCTTCATCGCCTCGGAGACCAGGTTGCGCAGCCGTACGGCGTCCTGGGCGTTGTCCGGGGTGCGCCGGTGGGTCGGCAGGGTCAGGGACACGGCCGGATAGGGCTTGGCCGTCCGCAGTTCCCGCAGCAGTTCGGCGGTCAGGTCGTCCGTATCCATCGTTCTCTCCCAGGGCTTCGGGTGGTGTCCGCTCCCGAGCGAAGCGGTTGACGTCGGCGAGTCAATTCATACCTTTTGAACCTAATATGGGCGAGATGAGTGCCGCCGAAGCCGTCACCGAGGCCCTGCGTGAACTGCACGCGCGGTTCGCCCCGCTGGGGGAGGGCAGTGTCGCCGAGTACATCCCGCAGCTCGCGCGGAGCGATCCGGGCGCCTTCGGGCTGGCCCTGGTCAGCATGGACGGCCACCGCTACGGGGCGGGCGACACCACCGTCCCGTTCACCCTGCAGTCCGTGTCGAAGCCGTTCGTCTACGCGCTCGCCCTGTCGCTCCTCGGCCTCGACGAGGTGGGCCGCTGGGTCAACGCCGAGCCCAGCGGCGAGGCGTACAACGCGATCAGTCTGGAGCCGGACACCGGGCGGCCCGACAACGCCATGGTCAACGCGGGCGCCATCATCACCACCGCGCTGATCCCGGACACCCCCGACGCCCCGAGGTTCGAGCGGGTCCTCGACTGCCTGAGCCGGTTCGCCGGCCGGGAACTGGACGTGGATGAGCGGGTCTACGCCTCCGAGGCCGCCACCGGGGACCGCAACCGCGCCCTCGCCTATCTGATCCGGAGCACCGGTCCGCTGCCCGTCGACCCGGTCGCCGCCGTGGACACGTACTTCCGGCAGTGCGCGGTACGGGCCACCGCGACGGACCTCGCGGCGATGGCCGCGACGCTGGCGCACGGGGGAGTCAACCCGCTCACCGGCGAAGCGGTGGTTCCGGGGCCGGTGGCCGCGCAGACGCTCGCGGTGATGGCGACCTGCGGCATGTACGACGGCTCCGGCGACTGGCTGCTGCGGGTCGGGCTGCCCGCGAAGAGCGGGGTGTCCGGCGGGCTGATCGCGGCGAGCCCCGCACGGTTCGGGCTGGCGACCTACAGCCCCCGGCTGGATTCGACCGGCACCTCGGTCCGCGGCCGGGCCGCGGTCGGTGCCCTGTCCGAGGAGCTCGGGCTCCATCTGATGCACAACCCGGCGCTGGCCGGCAGCACCGTCACCCTGATCGCCACGCCCGACGAGCCGCCCGCCGCCGGGGCGGGCGTGCCGCGCGAGCGGGTCGCCGTGGTGGCCGCCCAGGGGTCCCTGGACTTCACGGCGGCCGAACGCGTGCTGTACGCCCTGGACGAGGCGCGCCCCGGGGGCACGGAGCCGGTCGTGCTGGACCTGACGGAGGTGACCGGCGTCGACCGGGTGGCCTTCACGATGCTGTCCGGCGGGCTCGGCCGGATCGCCGCGGCCGGGGCGCGTACCGCCGTCGTCGACCGGGCGGACCGGCTGGCCCTGCCCGGACCCGGGGAACGGGGCGGGCCGGCCGTGCCGCGGGGCTTCACCACCCGGGCACGGGCCCTGGCCTGGTGCACGGGCGACGGGCCGGGCTGAGCCCGGACGGTGGCGGCCGCCCGGGCTCGTCGTGTCCGGTCTACCAGATCGACGTGACCCACTCGGGGTGGTCGATGAACGGGTTCCGGTTGTGCTGGTACTGGTTGTAGATGACGTCGTTGCGGCGCTTCTCGAAGGCGTCCGGCGGGTCCTGCTGGCTCCAGGTCTTCAGCACGGAGAGCCGGCCCATGTTCGGGGCGGAACCGTTGTTGACCTTGTCGTTGGGCTCCAGGTCGGGGAAGGAGTCGCCGCCCTCGTAGCGGACGGCCATGTAGAGGAGCATCCGGGCCACGTCGCCCTTGACCGCGTCGCGCGGCTCGAAGGAGTCGCTGTCGGTGTAGTTGCCCGGGGCGCCGCTGACCGCGCTGCCGCCGTTGTCGAAGTCCTTGTTGCCGCGGATCGAGTTGACGGAGACGTCCTCCGGGCGCAGGTGGTGGAGGTCGGTGCCGGGCCCCGTGGCGGTGCCGAAGTCGCCGTGGGACTTGGCCCAGACGTGCTCGCGGTTCCAGTTGCCGACCGCGCCGCCGTTGGCGCTCTTCGACAGGGACCGGCCGGTGTAGAGCTCGATCACGTTCGAGCTGTTGGCCGGGTCCTGGTCGGTGTCCTTCAGGGCGTCCCAGACCTGGCTGTATGAGACCTTGGACTGGCTGCTGATGATCGTGTGCAGGGCGCTCTTGAGCTGGGCGCCGCTCTTGCCGAGCGCGTCCTTGTAATAGGTGTCGTCGAGCACCTGGAGCGACGACGAGGCGGTGGCGGCGGTGGCGGCGGTGGCGGCGGTGGCGGCGGTGGCCGGGGCCGGGTGGGTCGCGGCCGGTGCGGCGGCGGCCGTCGCACCGAGCACCGCGAAGGCGGCGAGGGTCGCCAGCAGCGGGCGCCGGTGGCGAGGAAGACGACGGGACATGTGGGGTGTCCTCTCCTGTCCTGAAAGGGCCTGCGCCACGGCACCGTCGCGAGGTGGGGGGCGGCGCTGCGGCGCAGTTGTGTGGTACGTGGTAGCGGGAGCCTTCCACACGCACCGTGACCATGGTGTGAACGCTGCGTACCTATCATGTGCAGGTCAAGTGAGGGCTCGGGTGTGCCGTCGGGAGTGGGGCGCGGGCCTCGGATGCGGCGGGGCGGACGCGGAGTGAAAATGGCCGAAAGGACGAGGAGGCGGCATGAGCGAAGAGCCCGAATCCGTATCCGTATCCCGGGGTGTGACTCCCGACAGCCTCTTGCACACCGGTGGCAGCGACGATCCCTCGGCGGAGGACCTGGTGCTCGCCTCCGGGCGGGACCTCACCCCGAAGAATCTCCAGTGGGCCGAGCGCAGGCTCGCTCGGGAGGGGCGGTCGGCGATCGACAAGACACTGCCCTGAACCGGGGCCGGCGGGGCCCGGCGGCCCCGGGTCCGAGCCGCGGGGAGCGTGTGGGCGTTCCCCGCGGCTCGGCTAGCCTGGGTGCACAATGAACCGTTTGACGACGTCAGGGGCCGGGTTCGACCTCGCCCGCTACCCCGAGGACCCGCGCGACCCGTTCCGTGCCTGGGATGCCGCCGACGAGTATCTGCTGCGGCGGCTGGAAGGGGCCGACGGCACGGAGCCGGTGGACCTGTCGGGCGCGGTGACCGTGGTCGGCGACCGCTGGGGCGCCCTGAGCACGGCGCTGGCCGCGCACCGCCCCGTACAGATCACCGACTCCTACCTGGCGCAGCGCGCGACCCGGGCGAACCTGGACCGCAACGGCGTGGCGGCGGACGCCGTGCGCCTCCTGTCGGCCCGGGACACCCCGCCGGAACGCGTGGACGTCCTGCTGGTGCGCGTCCCGAAGAGCCTCGCGCTCCTGGAGGACCAGCTGCACCGGCTGGCGCCGTCCCTCCACGCGGACACCGTCGTCATCGGCACCGGCATGGTCAAGGAGATCCACACCTCCACCCTCCGGCTCTTCGAGCGGATCATCGGCCCCACCCGTACCTCCCTGGCCGTCAAGAAGGCCCGGCTCGTCTTCAGCACCCTTGCCCCGGGGGCGGCCCGCACGCCCAGCCCGTGGCCGCACCGCTACGAGCTGCCCGGCGGGATCGGCCCCGTCTCCGGCCGCACCGTCGTCAACCACGCCGGGATCTTCTGCGCCGAGCGCCTCGACATCGGCACCCGCTTCTTCCTCGGCCACCTGCCCGCGCGCAGCGGTCCCGAGCGGGTCGTCGACCTCGGCTGCGGCAACGGCGTCGTCGGCCTCTGCGCCGCACTCGCCAACCCCGAGGCGACGGTCACCTTCATCGACGAGTCGTACCAGGCGGTCGCCTCCGCCGAGGAGACCTTCCGGACCAACACCGGACCGGACGCCAGGGCCGAGTTCCTGGTCGGTGACGGACTGGCCGACGTGGCGCCCGACAGCGTGGACCTGGTCCTCAACAACCCGCCGTTCCATTCCCACCAGGCCGTCACCGACGCCACGGCCCGCGCCATGTTCCGCGGGGCCCGCGCCGCGCTGCGGCCCGGCGGCGAACTCTGGGTCGTCGCCAACCGGCACCTCGGCTACCACACCCGGCTCCGCCGCATCTTCGGCAACTGCGCGACCGTTGCCGGGGATCCGAAGTTCGTCGTCCTGCGGGCCGTCAAGCGCTGACCCCACCGGACCCTGTCCCGGCCCTTCCGGATTCTTGCAACACGTTCTACTGTGTGCGCCGCCGCACACGGACGACGCCACCGCGAGACTCCCGGAGGGGCCGTGCACCTCGAATACACGCCCGAACAGCAGCAGCTGCGCACCGAACTGCGCGCGTACTTCGCCGCGCTGGTCCCCGACGACGCCCATGCGCGCTACGCCGCCCCCGAGGCCCAGAAGCGCTTCTACCGGGAGACGATCCGCCGCCTGGGGACCGACGGCTGGCTCGGTGTCGGCTGGCCGGTGGAGTACGGCGGGCGCGGGCTCTCCCCGATGGAGCAGTTCATCTTCTTCGACGAAGCGGCGCAGGCCAACGTCCCGCTGCCGCTGATGGCCCTCAACACCGTCGGCCCGACGATCATGCGGTACGGCACCGACGAGCAGAAGGCGTACTTCCTGCCCAGGATCCTCAGCGGCGAGATCGATTTCGCGATCGGCTACAGCGAGCCCGACGCGGGCACCGACCTCGCCGCCCTCAAGACCCGGGCGGTACGCGAGGGCGACGAGACCACCGGCCACTACACGGTCGACGGGCAGAAGATCTGGACGACCAACGGCGACACCGCCGACTGGGTCTGGCTCGCCGTCCGCACCGACCCGGACGCGGCCCCGCACAAGGGCATCACCATGCTGCTCGTCCCGACCTCGGACCCGGGCTACTCCTGCACCGTGATCAACACCCTCGCCTCCCACGACACCACCGCCAGCTACTACGAGAACGTCCGCGTCCCCGCCTCCCGCCGCGTCGGCGAGGAGAACAAGGGCTGGCGGCTCATCACCAACCAGCTCAACCACGAACGCGTCACCCTCGCCGCCCACGGCACCATGGCGATCCGTGCCCTCCACGACGTCCAGCGCTGGGCGGCGGACACCCTGCTCGACGACGGCCGCCGCGTGATCGACCTCGGCTGGGTCCGCACCCTCCTGGCCCGCACCCACACCCGGCTCGACGCCATGAAGCTCCTCAACTGGCAGATGGTCTCCGCCGTCCAGAACGGCACCCTCACCCCCCAGGACGCATCCGCCGTCAAGGTCTACGGCTCCGAGGCCCGCCGCGACGCCTACGCCTGGCTGATGGAGATCGTCGGCGCGGCGGGCCCCCTCAAGGAGGGCTCGGCGGGCACCGTCCTCCACGGCGAACTGGAACGCGGCTACCGCTCCGCCGTCATCTTCACCTTCGGCGGCGGCAACAACGAGATCCAGCGCGAGATCATCTCCTGGATCGGCCTGGGCATGCCCCGCGTTCGCCGCTGAGCCCTTGCGAGGAGGCTTTTCGGTCGACACAACAGCGGGATGTTGGCTCTTGCCTGCTGATCGTGTGTACGGAGCCGCGGAGGGCCAGGTCTCGGTCGTAGGTGGTTCATCGCCGACCACGCGGACCGGCTCCTGGGCATCACGCATTCGGAGTCGGCATCGCCCACCGCATGGCCGTTGAAACATGATCACTGAATTAGTCCAAGAGGCATGACCACGACCCCGGCCCCACCCTGTCGGCACGCCGTCACTCTCTGGACACCGGAGCCTCGAAGCCGCCGAAAACGGATGGCCTACAGCCGCCCGCCCGGTCATCCTGATCCGATGGGAGACAGAGCCAACGTCATCGTGGTCCGCGAGAACGGCACCCATGAGCTGTACCGGACCGGCTGGGCGGTCGGAATCGACCTCGACCTTCTGGAAGGGCCGACGCCGGTTCTCGCCATGCTTCCCGGACTCCGTCAAGACGGCTGGTGGCTGGACGACACCATGGCCCAGGGAGGGATACTGCTCGACCTCGGCCGGCAGGTGCTCCTGTTCTTCGCCTGGGAGGGGCCCAGCACCGAGCTTCGCCACCGCGCGGCCATGTTCGAGCTGATCCGAGCCGCGTGGCCGGGCTGGGAGGTCCGCTGGCTGTACGACGGCCCGGCCGAACTGCGTGAGTACGTCGGGCTGGACCCGGAGTACGTCCGCTGCCGCGGTTCGAACCTCTCTCCGGCCCCGCTCCTCGCTCCCGGCGACGAGGACTTGGCCGGGCCCGACCCAGGCGGTGTGGTGATCACGGTCGGCACCACCCGCTGCCACGTCGCCTCTGACGCCTTCGACCACCCTGTCCGCGAGGGCGCCGCCCTGCTCGACCGCCTGGCGGACGCCCCCGGGCACGGAGGCTGCCACCTGCACGTCAACTCCGGCATCCACCTCGACCCGGAACGCCGCCACCTGGGCTGGTGGTCCCTCTACTCCTCGCCACAGGCTTACCACGTACCGGAGTTGTGGCCGGGCTGGACGGTGGATTTCTGGCAGGACGACTGGGAACGGCACGTCAGAGCCAGCGACCGCTTCTCTCCGGCGGTGTTCGACGCCCGAGAGGAAGCCAGAACCGCGGTGCTTGCCGAGGCCGGGGAGCGCCGGTCCTTCCGGGCCCGCAACCACGCCCAGGCCACCCGTCTGCAGACCACCCCGGCTCGGTCCCAGGCGGGATGACCGCGGCAGGGCTGATCACGGACGACTGGCCAGGCATCGCACGGGGCCTGGCCCGGCCCTGGCCCGGCTGTACGCGGGACACCACGGTGATCGTTTCCGGTGACGGCGCTGGATTCGTGTGCGTGGGGACGAGGGGGCGGAGTTATCGGTATGTGGGTCCGGCGGAGCTGAAGGAGCTCGTCCAGGCGGGTCAAGGGGGCCGGCGCATCCGCTCTTCAGTGGACTTCGGCGTATGGGTCTCCGCGCTGACCTCGGACGAGCTGGCCGAGCCCTTCACGTTCGTCGTCGATGGCGGCGGGGTGCTGCGACTTGCTCCGCGCCGCAGTGAGCACGTGGTGTGCGCAGACGGCGGAGAGGTGCTGAGCGCCGGCGAGATGAGCTTTCGTGAGGAGTCCGGACGATGGGCGGTCGAGGAGGTCAGCAACCAGTCGACCGGGTACTGCCCGGACGTCGGCTCCTGGCCGGCCGTGGCCGGGGCCCTGGACCGGATCGGGCTCCGTCACCCACCCGGGTTCACGCACGAGGTGGTCTTCCGCCGCTGCCGCTCCTGCCGCGAGCTCAGCATCGTGCGGGAGGAGGACTTCGTCTGTGTCTTCTGCGGCGAGGATCTGCCGCGGGAGTGGAATGCGGGGGAGTCCGGGTGACTGGGCGAACGGCGAAGATCGCAGCGCGGTGCGAGTGCGGCAGCGCGGCGGTGCGGGAGGTCAACCAGTTCGTCCTGAACGGTGAGTTGTGGTGGGACTCGGAGTTCTTCTGCGGGGCCTGTGGCACCTGCATGTGCGAACACGCCGGTCGGGGACCGGCGCCCGATGATGTCCGGGAGGCCCTGCTCGCAGCGCACGGACCTGTCAGGCTCCGGCTGGTCGGCCCGGTTCCCGGCCTCGTCCCTGCTCTGAAGGTCCTTCGGGAGGTCTCGGCGGTCTCGTTGTCGCGCGCTCGTGAGCTGGCCGGGGAGCTGAGCCGCATCGGCCTGGTGGGGACCTTGGCGGAGATGGAGTTCCTCAAGGCACGGCTGGAACTGCGCGGACTCCACGCCGACCTCGACCAGTAGCCCCATGCCGACGCCGACAACTCACGGTTCGTCGCGAGAAGGGGGACCACCTGGGTCCCGCCACCGTGCCCCGCCGTCCGGTCCGGCCGTACTCGGAATCCTGTAGGCAATCCGGGCGGTGCCGCCTCACCGCTCGTCGGTCTGGGCGGCGAGGAGACTGCCGTGCCGCTCTGCACCGGCATGGCCGGCTGCTCCCTGATCGCCGTGCTCGCACTGCTGCTCACTCGCGGCGGCACACACCTGGCCCACTCGCCCGGCAGCGCCCACGACGAAGCGGAAACCGGTGAGAGCCGCGATCCGGCACCTCCTCCGACACCGCCTCCGCCTCCGACCAGTTCCGTGAACGCTGTGGAACGGCGTTGTCAGTGGCGCGCGATAGCTTCGGAGGTGTTCGGGATCGCGGGGCGAGAAAGGTGAATTCGTGGGGTTCAGGCATGCGTTGAGCGTCGTCCTCATCGACGTCAACGACGAGGTGGTGACGGCATGGCGGTCCGCGTTCGCGGACACGCCGGAGGTCGAGATCAGGCGGGGCTCCCTTCTCGGGGTGGACGCCGACGCCTGGGTCTCGCCGACCAACGAGCGCGGCCGCATGGACGGTGGGGTCGACGCCGTCGTCAAGCGGTACCTCGGCGCGGGCATCCAGGTGCGGGTGCAGCGGGCGATCCGTGACCGGTTCGGCGGACGGTTGCCGGTCGGCAGCGCGGTGTGCGTCCCGTCCGGGGCGGACATACCCCGCTATCTGATCTCGACGCCGACCATGCGTCAGTCGTCGCAGAACATCAGCGCCACGATGAACGTGGCCCTGGCCTGCGCGGCGGCCTTCCAGGCGGTGCATCTGCAGAACCGGGCGAAGCCGGGCAGCATCCGGTCGGTGGCCCTGGTCGGGATGGGCGCGCAGACCGGGCAGGTGCCCGCGAAGGTGTGCGCCAACCTGATGTGGACGGGCTACACCCTCTTCCACGACCACGGTTTCGCGGACTACGACGAGCTGCGGGCAGCCGTGCTGGGCCAGCTCGACGACATCGAGGGAGCGGGGTCCGCGCGGCGGGTCCGGATCAACGTGCCACAGCGGCCTTCCTTTCGCCACTGACCCGAAGACCGCGACGAACGGTGCCGCCCCGGGGGCGGACACCGGCGACGGTCCTGCCGTATCCGTTCAGCACACCGGAGCGCCGGCGCAGGCGCCCGGTTCGAGTACTGGGAGTTCCCCCCTCGTGAATGATGTCGACGTGACGGCCGCAGGCGGCGCCGATTCCCCGGGCGGGGACCCGCTGGGACTGGCCGACCTGTTCACCGGCGGCGGCGAGCCGTGGCTGCCGCTGCTCGCACCGGTGATCGAGGGGCAGCCGGGGGCGGCCGACTTCATCGGCCCGAAGCGCAGCCCGGAGGTCGTTCCGGTGCGCGAGCTGACATTCCAGGCGTTGAAGCCGCATCCGCCGGAGAAGTGGAAGGTGGTCGTCTTCGGACAGAACCCCTATCCGCGGCCGGAGAGCGCGACCGGCATCGCGATGTTCGACAACACCTTCAACGACTGGAAGGACAGCCAGTTCGGCAGGGTCGTGAGCATCCGCTGCCTCATCAAGGCGGCCGCGATGTGGAAGTACGGCATCGCCAAGAAGACCCCGATCGCCGATGTCCGTGCCCTGCTGAAGAAGGAGGACACGGTTCAGCCGCCCGAGTGGTTCCAGGCGATGCTGACCCAGGGCGTGCTGCTGCTGAACGCGTCGCTCACGGCGAGCGCGGACGGGGCGATGGCGACGGATCGGCACACGGCGTTCTGGCGCCCCGTGGCCGAGCAGATCGTCGAGGAGATCCTCCGGGCCAAGGAGGTCGCGGCCGACGAGGACGACCGTGGTGTGGTGTTCGCCTGGTGGGGCGCGCACGCCCGCAGCCTGAAGAGAGTCGTCCAGCGGTTGGAGAAGAAGTATCCGGGGGTCGAGGTCCGCCACCTGGACCATGCCAATCCGGCCGCTCAGGGGGACCGGTTCTGCGAGGGCGACCACTTCGCCCAGGTCAACGACGCCCTGGGGGCGGTGGGGGCCGAGCCGGTCGACTGGCTGCCGCAGAAGGGCTGGGACCACTCGGCGGGCGGGGCCGACGGGCCGCAGGACGGTGGTGTGGCGCAGCGGATGGGGGCGTTCATCGCGTCCACGATGGAGCTGCACCAGCTGTATCTGGAGCGGCTCACCAGCGTCAAGGACGAGGGCCTCGTCCTGCCGCCCGTCACCGGCGTTTTCGACACGCCGCTGATGGACTTCCGGAAGGCCGTCGAGCCGGTCTCGCGGGTGCTCGGGCAGCTGGATCGGTACATCGATCGGTCGAGCAGCTTCGGGGAGACGAAGGCGTCCGAGGCGGCGTCCGAGAGCACGCTGTCGGCCGACGAGATCTCGGCTCTCTACCTGTACACGTGCGAGTCGGGCTTCTACCGCGAGATCAACGCCGTGCTGCGCTCCTCGGACCGCGAACGCGTGGTGCCCTACCTGCCGTACCTGCGGTTGCTGTTCTCGGCGATGGGGGCGCTGCCCGCGCAGACGCGGCCGTTGTGGCGTGGAGTCGCGCTGGACCTGCGGTCCCAGTACCCGCTGGGGCGGACGGTGACGTGGTGGGGCGTGTCGTCGTGCACGTCCGAGCTGGGAGTGGCCCGCGCGTTCCTGGGCGGGCGCGGTCGGCGGACGCTGTTCGAGGTGACGCCCGCGCGCGCGGTCGGGATCCGGCGGTTCTCCGCGTTCACGGGGGAGGAGGAGTACATCCTCGCGCCGGGGACGCAGCTCAAGGTGACGGAGGTCAAGGCCGAGCGCGGGGGGCTGTGCACCGTGCGGCTGACCGAGCTGGAGGGGGCCGGCCTGGTGTCATGACGCCTGCGGGACGGCGACGGCAGTCGTCTCTGCGGCCGACCGGAACCCCCGGCCCCGGGCAGGTGCGTGCCCGGGGCCGGGGCCGTCACACCTTCTCGGAACCGGCCCGGAACGACGAGGGGCGGCGGACCGGATCCACGAACACGGTCGACCGGGGCGCGGCGCGGGAGGGGCGCGTCAGCTCATGGCCGAGGGAGCCGAGGGAGCCGGGGGAGCAGAGAAGGCCGAGGGGTTCGAGAGGCGGAGCAGGAGACCGGCCGCGGCGTAGCGCATGCGGCCGGCCGGCGTGCGGGGGTCGTAGCCCAGTTCGCGGGTGATGGCCTCGTGCCGGGCCTGCACCGTGGAATGGTGCAGGCCGAGCTCGGCCGCCGCGGCCCGAATGCTGTCGGCCTCGACGAGAACGCGCAGCACCGCGGCCGACCGCACGTCCAGGCGCCCGAGCGCTCGGACGTCGTCGTGGGGGGTCTCGACGTCGTACGCCTGCGCCAGCAGCAGCATGGCTCCGAGGCCGGTCGCGTCGACGACCGGGTCGGCCGCGTCGGTGAGACGGTAGGCGACGACCGCGCCGGCCCACGATTCCGGCGCGTGGTCGGCCCTGGCCCATGGACCGAGTCCGGCACGCCCCTCCGGCGACACCTCGCCCGATACGTCGAGCGTCGCCCGCAGCATGCCGTACCGCGTCGGCACGATGGTCGACGGTGCCCCGGGAGGCATGTCGTCGACACTCGTCGCGACCAGCCGGATCCGCGTGCCCGCGTCGGTCCGCAGCCGGGCGAGCGCCGCCGCGCGCTCGTCGATCCCGCAGACGGGATCCAGGGCGATGTCGAGAGCATTGCCGGAACCACGGCGTGCCTCGAAGAGTTCGACGGCCAGGGCGAGCCGCTCGACGATCATCTCGTCATGGGCCTGCGGTTCCTCCCGCCGCTCCAGCCACACCCGCCCGCCCGGGCCGGCATGCTCCGGGGACCGGACGATGTCGTCCCCGGCGTCGAGACGGTGCCCCGCCGGGTCGCACCTGGTGATCCTGCCCCGCCGCTCCGCCCCGGCGACGACGCCCGACAGGGCCGCCGCGCCACGCAGGAGGCCGGAGAGGCCCACGCCCGCGGCGCTCAGGGCGTCGAAGTAGGCGACGACCTTCAGGGTCTCGCTCGCCTCCGGGTCCAGAGCGGTGATGCGCCCGACGAGTTCCTGCATCCGTGCTCCCTCATGTGCGGGGACCAGCCTATTGTCGCGTTCACGGCCGAGAAGGCGCGCCCCGGCCGTCGCGCGTCCGTCCCGGCCCGCGCGCCACCGCGGCACGGATCGCGGCCTCGGGCGCGGCTTCCGGTCACGGCTCGCGCCGCCCGTGCCCCGGGCCGGGGGAGCGGTTCGGCCGAACGGTGCGTCCAGGGCCTGAGGCGGCGCCCCCGAACCCGTACGCGAGGTGCGGGAACAGCCCCGTTCCCGCCCACGGTGCCCACGAAGAAGCGCCGGCTACTCCGCCGTGCCCGTCGCCCTCGGCCTCGGGTTCTCCGGGCTCAGCCCCAGGGTCGTGAGCCGGAGCAGCCGCTGTGCCGAAGCGGTGGGGTCGGGGTGGTGCTCGGTGGCCATGGCGAGGCCGGCGGCCAGCGTGATCAGATCGGCGGCTGTCACGTCCGGGTCCACGGCGCCCTCCCGTACGGCATGGTCCAGCAGGAGGCCGGCCGCTTCCTGGAGGGTCGCCGAGCAGCTGTTGTCGTGCGTGGAGCCCTCGTAGGAGAGCACGACCGCCAGCCCGTGGGCGCGTACGCAGTAGGCGACGACCTCGGCGAGCCAATCCAGCAGGGCGGCACGTGGCTCGAACCCGGGGCGGCCCGTCAGGTCCCGGGCGCGCGTACGCAATGCCTCGACCCGTTCCTGTGAGACCGCTTCCAGCAGTGCGCGGCGCGAGGGGAAGTGGCGGCGCACCGTGGCCGAGCCGACGCCCGCCGTACGGGCGATCCGCTCGAAGGACGCCTCGGCGCCGTGAGAGGCGATCTCCTCCTCCGCCACCGCGAGGAGGCGCAGGTAGTTGCGCCGGGCATCGGCGCGTTGTGGTGCGGGCATGACGCGGACTCCGGAGGCTCTTGCACTAAACGGCGGGGGTCGCCGTATTGTATCCGGTAAGAAACGGTGCCCCTCGCCACTTAATGCCCTGGGAGTGCTCATGTCGAACCTGTCCGAAGCGCCCGTGCTCGTCGTCGGTGCCACCGGCAAGCAGGGGGGCGCCGCCGCACGTGCCCTGCTGGGCTCCGGAGTCCCGGTCCGGGCCCTGGTGCGCGACGCGTCCACGGCGCGGGCGCGGGCCGTCCGGGAGCTGGGGGCCGAACTGGTCACCGGTGACCTCGACGACCGCGCATCCCTGGCCCACGCCGCCGCGGGCGCCCGTGCGGTCTTCTCCGTGCAGATGCCCGCCCCGACCCCGGACGGCTTCGACTTCGACGGTGAGGTGGCCCAGGCGGCCAACCTCGTCGAGGGCGCACTTGAGGCCGGCGTTCCGCAGTTCGTCCACACCTCCGTGACAGGGGCCGGGCAGCACACCGCGATCCCCGGCTGGGCCGAGGGCCGCTGGGTGTCCGTGGAGGGCACCCTGGGAGCCAAGGCGGCGATCCAGGACCGGGTCCGCGCGGCGGGTTTCCCCTACTGGACCCTCCTCAAGCCCGGCTTCTTCATGGAGAACTTCCTCCCCTCCAGCGCCTTCCTCTTCCCCCGCGGCGTCGGCGGCGGCCTGGTCAGCGTCCTGAAGCCCGAGACCCGTCTCTCCCTGGTCGCCGTCGACGACATCGGGGCCGCTGTGGCGGCGGCCGTCGCCGACCGGGACACCTTCAACGGCGTTGAACTGGAACTGGCGAGCGACCACCTGTCGATGGAGCAGATCGCCGAGGTCCTCTCCCGGGTCCTGGGTACGCGCCTGGCCGCGCCCGACATGACCGAGGCGCAGGCGCGCGCCGCCGGAATGCCGGGGTCGGGCGCCAGTCACGAGTTCCTCAACGTGGCCGGCCAGCCCGGTCGCCCCCAGTACGCGCGAGAGCTGGGCATCCCCCTCACCGCCTTCGAGGCCTGGGCCCGTACGTATATGGGTCCCACCGCGTAGGTCCGCGGGTCCCGCCGCGGGACCGGGCGCGGTGCGCGCCCGCGCCCCGTCGGGTGCGCCCGTCCCGCCGGAGCCGCTGGATCGCGCGGGGCGGCCCGTGGTCGTGGGTGGGTCTACTGCCGCGGGTGCGACCTTTGGAACCGCGCGGACTTGGCGCGGTTGCCGCAGACCTCCATCGAGCACCAGCGGCGGGAGCCGTTCTTGCTGACGTCGTAGAACCACAGGACGCACGCGGGGTTCGCGCAGTGGCGGACGCGCTCGGCCCGTTCGGCGAGCAGGCGGACCAGGTCGGCGGCGGCGGTCCAGGCGGGCAGCCACGCCGGGTCGTCCGTGACGGTGGCGACCATTGGTGCCCCGTCGCGCAGCCCGGGCCGGTGGAAGCCGTGGGCCAGGACGTCGTTGAGTGGGGCGTCGTCCCCGTCCTCCAGCGCGGCGCGCAGCGCGGACCGGGCCTGCACCAGCGCGTCGCGGACAGCGGCGGTGTCGGCGGCGATGCCGGCCATGTCGTGGTCGTCGAGCCAGCTCTCCAGCCCGTCGGGCTCGTCGAACTGGTCGAAGGCGTGGCCCTGATCCACCCAGACGGAGTTGACCAGGTCCAGGGCCAGGGGCTCGCCGATGAGTGGGCGTGTCATGCGCACAGTCTAGCCAACCAGTAAAGAGGACTTGACTGGTTGGTCGCGACCGGCCTACGCTTGCGATGCAGTCAACCGGCTAAATGAATTTAGATGGTTGGAGATGACCATGAACGCAGTGCGCCACCACACCGTCCGGATCGACGGACTCGACATCTTCTACCGCGAGGCGGGTGATCCGGACGCGCCCGCACTCGTCCTGCTGCACGGCTTCCCGACCTCCTCGGTGGTCTACCGCGACCTGCTGACCGACCTGGCCGACGAGTTCCACCTGATCGCCCCGGACCACCCCGGCTTCGGCCTCAGCTCCGCACCGCCCGCCGACGCGTGGGACTACACCTTCGACCACCTGGCGGACACGGTGGACGCGCTGCTGGAGAAGCTGGGCGTCACCCGGTACGCGCTCCACGTCCACGACTACGGCGCGCCCGTCGGATTCCGCCTGGCGCTGCGCCACCCCGAGCGGATCACCGGCATCGTCACCCAGAACGGCAACGCCTACGAGGACGGCCTGACGCCGTTCTGGAAGCCGCTCCGCGACTACTGGGCCGACAGGTCCACCGAGAACCGTGAGGCGCTGCGCAGCACGCTCACCGCCGAGGCCACCCACTGGCAGTACACCCACGGCGTCCCGGACACCGCGCTGGTGGACCCGTCGCAGGCGCTGTACGACCAGGCGCTGCTGGACCGGCCCGGCAACCAGGAGATCCAGCTCGACCTGTTCCTGGACTACGGCACCAACCCGCCGCGCTACGCCGCGTGGCAGCACTACCTGCGGACGCATCGGCCACCGCTGCTGGCGGTCTGGGGCCGGGGCGACGAGATCTTCGGCCCGGACGGTGCCCGCGCGTTCGCCCGCGACCTGCCCGATGCCCGGATCCATCTGCTCGACGCGGGCCACTTCCCGTTCCTGACCCGGCGGGCGCGGAGCGTGGCGCTGATCCGCGACTTCCTGCGCGGCCTGCCCGACTGACCGGGGAGAGGGGCGGAGCCGCGGGACGGCGGGCGCGGGCGGCCACCCGGAACCGCGCCCCGGGCGCCCGGCCGCCCCGCCGTCAGAGCGGACCGCGGGACGCGTCCCACCCGCGCCGGGGGACGGAGTCGAGGAGCAGCCGGGTGTACGGATGCTCCGGCGCGTCCAGCACCTTTCCCGTCGGCCCCGACTCCACCGCCCGCCCGTCCTTGAGCACCAGCACCGCGGAGGCGACGTGCCGGACCACGGCGAGGTCGTGCGTGACGAAGAGGTACGCGATACCCGACTCGCGGCGGATGGTGGCCAGCAGGTCGAGGATCTGGGCCTGGATCGAGACGTCCAGCGCGGCGACCGCCTCGTCCAGGACGAGCACCCGGGGCTCGACCGCGAGGGCCCGGGCGATGGCCACCCGCTGGCGCTGGCCGCCGGAGAGCTCCCGGGGGAGTGCCGCCGCCTCACGCTCGCCGAGGCCGACCTGCTCCAGGAGCTCCCGCACCCGGGCGGCGCGGGCCGCCGGGGCGAGCCGGGCGTGCAGCCGCAGCACCTCGGCCACGCAGTCCGCCACCGTCACCCGGGGATCGAGCGAGAGATACGGGTCTTGGAAGACCATCTGGATGTCCCGGGCACGGGCGAGGCGTTCGGCCCGGCCGCGGGCCCGGGACGAGCGGTCCCGGCCGTCCAGCCGCACGGTGCCCGCGTCGGGGCGCTCCAGCCCGACGAGCATCCGCACGGTGGTCGTCTTGCCGCTGCCGGACTCCCCGACCAGGGCGAGGCAGTCGCCCGGGGGCAGCGTGAAGGACACGCCGTCGACCGCCCGGTGGTCGCCGTACCGCTTGCACAGCCCCTCGACCACCAGGCCGTTCTCCGTCGTCGTGGTCGGCTTCACAGCGTGATCCCTTCGTCGGCGCGGTGGCACGCGGCGAGTCCGTCGCCGTACCGGGCCAGTGCGGGCGGTTCCCCGGCGCAGCGCGGCAGCGCGTGGGCGCACCGCGCGGCGAAGGCGCAGCCCGGCGGGGCCTCGGCGAGCGAGACCGGGCGGCCGGGGACGGGCCGGGGCGGTGGTGCGCCCGGCTCGATACGGGGTGTGGAGGCGAGCAGCCCCGCCGTGTACGGGTGCCGGGGCCGGTCGAACAGCTCGTCCGTCCCCCGGGTCTCGACGATCCGGCCCGCGTACATCACGTACACCCGGTCGCAGATCGCCGCGGCCAGTTCGAGGTCGTGCGTGACGAAGAGCAGACCGGTGCCGTGCTCGGCGCGCAGCCGGGTGAGGATGGCGATGATCTCCGCCTGGGTCGTGACGTCCAGCGCGGTGGTCGGCTCGTCGGCGACGAGCAGGGCCGGTTCGGCGGCGAGCGCCGCCGCGATCACCACCCGTTGCAGCATTCCGCCGGAGAACTGGTGCGGGTAGCGGCGCAGGGCGCCGCGCGGATCACGGATGCCGACCGCGTCGAGCAGTTCCTCGGCCCGTGCCCCGGCCGCGGCGGCGGAGGTGCCGGCCGCGCGCAGCCCCTCGGTGAGGAAGTCCCCGACCCGGCGCAGCGGGTTCACCGAGGCGCGCGGGTCCTGGAAGACCATGGCGACCTGCCGGGTCCGCAGCGCGGTCAGCTCCGCGCGGCCCATGGTGAGTACGTCCCGGCCGCCCACCCGTACCTGTCCGGTGGTGTGCGCGCCGGACGGCAGCAGCCCCAGCACGCTGCGGCAGGCCACGGACTTGCCGGAGCCGGACTCGCCGACCAGGCCGACGGTCTCGCCCGGGGCGACCCGCAGGCTCACCCCGTCGAGGATCGGTCGCGCGGCCCGGTCGCCGGGCAGCCGGACGCCGAGCCCGTCCAGCTCCAGTACGGGGGTGCCGGTGGAGGTCGTGCGCTCGGTCATGTCGTTCACCGTTCCCGCCGTGCGATCCGGTCGGCGATGCCCTCGCCGACGATGCTGAACGCCACCACGGCGAGCACGATGCAGGCCGAGGGCGCGAGAGCGGGCAACATCGCTCCCTGGAGAACGGCCGACTGGCCGTCGTTGATCATGGCGCCCCAGTCGGCGGCCGGCGGCTGGACCCCGAAGCCGAGGTAGGACAGCGCCGCCAGGTCCATCAGCGCGTACCCGAAGTTCATCGCGGACTGGGCGAACACCGTCGGCGTGATGTTGGGGAGCAGATGGCGCAGGCAGATCGTCCAGCCCGACCAGCCCTGCACCCGGTAGGACTCGATGTAGGGGCGGGCCTTCTCCTGCCGGGCGATCCCGCGCACCAGCCGCCCCACGTACGGCGTGTACGCGACGGCCATGGCGAGCACCGGAGCCGTCATGCCGGACCCCATCATGGCGACGAGCAGGATCGCCAGGAGCAGCCCGGGGATCGCGAACACCAGGTCCATCGACCGGGACAGGACGGTGTCCGCCCAGCCGCCCCGCCACGCCGCGACCGTGCCGAGCACCGTCCCGAGGACGGTGGAGACGACGACGATCAGCAGCGGGCCCAGCAGGCCGGTGCGCGCGCCGTGGATCAGCCGGGAGAGGATGTCCCGCCCGGACTGGTCGGTGCCGAGCAGATGGTCGCCGGTGGTGCCGACCAGGCTGGACGAGAGGTCGAGCGCCTCGGGGTCGTACGGTGCGACGACCGGTGCGAGGACGGCGACCAGGACGAGGACGGCGAGCACCGCGACGGAGACGGTGAACGCGGGGCCCTGGCCGAGCAGGCGCAGGCGGCCGAGGCCCGGCCGCCGGGACGGCCCGAGGGGGGTCCGCGCCTCCTCGGCGGTGGTTGCTGGTGAGGTCATGAGGAGCCTTCCCCCCGGAGGGTCAGACGGGGGTCGATGAGCGGTACGAGCAGGTCGACGACGAGGTTCACCACGGCGAAGGCCGCCACGCTGAGCAGGGTGATGGCCTGGACGACGGCGAAGTCCTTGGCCGTCACCGCCTGCACCAGCAGGGAGCCGAGGCCCGGGACGTCGAAGGCGGTCTCGACGATCGACGTGCTGACGAGCAGCCCGGCGAGCATCGTGCCGCCGACGGTGACGACCGGGCCGAGCGCGTTGCGCAGCACGTGCCTGCGGACCACGGCCCGCCCCGCGACCCCCCGGGCGCGCGCCACCTCCACGTGCTCGCGCCCCAGTTCGTCGAGCATCGCCGAGCGGGTCACCCGGGCGAGCAGCCCCGCGAAGGAGAGCGCCAGCGCGAAGGCCGGCAGCGTCAGGTGGTACAGCCGCTCGGTGGGACCGGAGGGGGTGCCGCCGGGGCCGGGGAACCAGTCCAGCCGTACGGAGAAGACCGACACCAGCACGATGGCGGTGACGAACGCGGGCGTGGCGGTGGCCACCCCGGTGCCGATGAGCACCGAGCGGTCGAACAGCCCCGGGCGCAGCGCGGCGCCGATCCCCGCGGCCACCCCGATCAGCGCCACGAGCAGCGCGGCGTAGCCGATGAGCAGCAGCGTGCCGCTCATCCGGGAGCCGAGGAGGGACGAGACGTCCTGGTGGTACTGGGCGGAGCGGCCGAAGTCGCCGTGGAGCACCCCGCCGAGCCACTTCGCGTACTGCGTCGGCAGCGGCTCGTCCAGGTGGTACTGGGCGCGCAGCGACTCCACGGCCTCCGGGGTGGCGGGCCGGCCGTGCAACAGGAAGGAGACCGGGTCGCCGGGGGCGAGATGGACCGAGCCGAAGACCACGAGCGAGGTCACCAGGAGCACGGCCACCGTGCCGAGCAGCCGGCCGGTGAGGAAGCGGACCATTACTTCGCCGCCCCGATGCTCGCCGCCCACGGGTAGTAGAGCTGGGCGATGCCGGTCGGCGCACCGGTGACGCGGTGGGAGAGGAAGACGGTGTACGGGGCCTCGTACACCGGGATGACCGGGAGGTCGCGCAGGGCGATCCGCTGGAGTTCGGCGGTGAGTCCGGCACGCTTGTCAGGATCGGGTTCGGCGTTCGCGCGGTCGAAGGCGGCGTCGAACCCGGGGTTCGAGTAGTTCCCGTAGTTCCCGAAGTCGCCGGTGCGCAGGTACTGGTAGAACTCGACCGGGTCCGGGGTGTTGTCGTAGCCGTTGGTGATCACCAGGTCGAGACCGGCGCGGGCCGACGGGTCGACGAAGATGCTGCTGTACGCGTCCGGGGAGACGGACTTGAGCCGCACGTCGAGGCCGATCTGCCGGCCGGCCCCCTGCACGGCGTTGGCGACGATGCTGACCTCGGGGGCGAGCGTGCTGGTCACCAGCGTGACCCGCTTGCCCTCCGCGCCGGCCTCCCGCACCAGCTTCTTGGCCGCGGCGATGTCGTACTTCGGCTCGGGGAGCGGGTCGTAGTACGTGGCGGCGCTCCCGGGGACCAGGGCCCAGGCGCCGCGCGCCGCCGGGGCCTTGGCGGGGACGCCCACCCCGCCGGCCGCTGCTTTGATGATCGCCTTGCGGTCGAGCGCCATCGACAGGGCCCGGCGGACCCGGACGTCGCCGAGCGTGCCCTTGAGGTCGAGCACGGAGAGGTCGGCGGCCGCGGTGTTGGGGCCGAACAGGACCTTCCCCTTGCCGCTGCCGCGCAGTTGGTCCAGGGCCGACGACGGCACCAGGTAGCCGCCGTCGGCGGTGCCGGAGAGGAAGGCGTTGGAGCGCGCCGCCGGGTCCTCGATGAAGGTGAACTTCACGGACTTCGTCTTCGGGGCGAGCGCCCGGTCCCAGTAGCCGGGGAACGCCTTCAGCGTCACGCTGTCGCCCCGGGACCACGTGTCGAGAGCGTACGGGCCGGTGCAGTTGACCCCGCCCTTCGCGGTGCCGTAGTCCTTGCCGGCCTTCTTCAGGTACGCGGCGCTCTCGACGGTGCCGGGCGACACGGCCATCATCTCGTGCAGCAGGACGTCGGGCTTGGACAGACGCAGTGTCACCTCCAGCGGTCCGGTCTTCTCGACGGCCTTGACGTTCTTGAACGTCGAGGCCCAGGGCGATCCGACGGCCGGGTCCAGATGGCGCTTCAGGGAGGCGACCACGTCGTCGGCGGTCATCGTCGTGCCGTCGTGGAACCTGACCCCGGGACGCAGGGTGTAGACCAGGGTGCGCGGATCGGGGCGCTCGAAGCGGAGCGCGAGCCCCGGCTCGATCCGGTTGTCGGGGGTGACCCGCATCAACTGCTCGCAGACATTGGCGAGGACGGTGTTGGGCGGGTAGTCGTAGGCGAGCGCGTAGTCCAGGGTGTACGGCTCCGCGTACAGGGACCAGGTGACGGAGTCGAGCCCGCGCTTCGCGGCGGGCGAGGTCGGGGTGACCCGGTAGTCGGCCGCTCCACCGGTCTGCCGGGGGGTGGTGGCCCCGGAGCAGGCGGTGGCGACGGCCGCGAGGGCGGCGGTACAGGTGACCAAGGCGGCGGTTCTGCGCATGCGCATGCGGACCAACCCCTTTACGGGTGCTGTGACGGGCGCTGGGAGTGGGAGTGAGTATTAATGCGGGAACGTTCCCGCACAAGACTTCGCGGGAACGGTTTTGCAGAGGTCAGGGCGGTGGCACCATCGACGGCATGACCGAAGCCCCACGCCGGGCGGGACAACCGCCCGAGGCCGGACCGAGGGTCCGGCTCGTCGACGTCGCCCGAGAGGCGGGCCTTTCCAAGACCACCGTCTCGGCGGCGCTCAACGGCACCGGACGCCTCTCCCCGGCCGTCCGGCAGAAAGCACGCGAGACCGCCCGCGCCATGGGCTACCGGCCCAACGCGACCGCACGCCAGCTGCGCGCGGGACGGGCCCGGCTGATCGGTTACGTGGTCGGCGAACTGGCCCACGCCCCCTGGACGTTCCTGGAGTCCCCGTACTTCGCCAGGCTCACCGGCGCCACCGCCGCGACCGCGCTCGAACGCGGCTACGCGGTGGTGCTGCTGCCCGCCGGATCGCTGCAGGACGAATGGGCCGAGCTGCCGCTCGACGCGGTGGTCGTCGCCGACCCCGTCGCCGGTGACCGGATCGTCGACGAACTGCTCGCCGCCCGCATCCCGGTGTTCAGCGACCGCTCCGTCGAGGGGCGCCCCGGCGCCCACTGGGTGGACGTCGACCCCCGGGCGGCGGCCCGTGAGTCGCTGGACCACCTCTGGCGGGAGGGGGCCCGGCGGCCCGCGATGGTGCTGCCCGACAGCACCACCGTCTTCCACGCCGGGGTGCTCGCCGGATACCGGGACTGGTGCGCCGCGCACGGGCTGCCCGAACGGATCACCCTGGCCGCGGAGCCCGGCAACGGGCCCGTCGTCGCGGCCGTCGAAGCGGCCCTCGGCGGCACCGGGGCGACGGACGGGGGCCCCGACGCCCTGTTCGTGGTGGCCGAGGCGAGCCCGCCCCTCGTCCTGGAGGCGGCCCGCCGCCGCGGCCGCCGGGTCCCCGACGACCTCCTCCTGGTCTGCGTGAGCGAGGACTCCACCGCGGAGCACACCAGGCCCGCGGTGACCACACTCAGCCTGCGGCCCCAGGACGTCGCCCGGGCCGGTACCGAACTCCTCATGTCGGTACTGGAGTTCGGTGAGTCGGCGCCCGCCGGACGGCTGGTGCCGACCCGGCTGGAAGTACGGGAGTCCTCGCGGCGGCCGCTGCCCGGCTGAACGGGTGCGCGGGCGGCCGGCTCACACCGCGTGGACGAGCCTGCCGCCCACGTACGTGCGCTCCACCCGCGCCTGCCCGATCTCCTCGGCGGGCCCGGTGAAGATGTCCCGGTCGAGGACCACCAGATCGGCGAGGTGCCCGGCGCGCAGGCTGCCCGCGTCGTCCAGGCCGTTCACATGGGCGCTGCCCGCGGTGTAGGCGGCGACCGCGGTCTGGAGGTCGAGCCGCTGCTCGGGCAGGAAGACCCGCTCGTCGGCGGTCCCGGGCTCCTTGCGGTTCACCGCCACATGGATGCCTTCGAGCGGGGACGGGCTGCTCACCGGCCAGTCGCTGCCCGCGGCCAGGGTCGCCCCGGCCCGCACCAGATCACCGAACGGGTACTGCCAGGCGGCGCGTTCGGGCCCGAGGAACGGGATGGTCAGCTCGTCCATCTGCGCCTCGTGGGCGGCCCACAGCGGCTGGATGTTGGCGATCGCGCCGAGCCGGGCGAACCGGGGCAGGTCCTCGGGGTGGACCACCTGGAGATGGGCCAGGTGGTGGCGGTTGCCACGCCGGCCGTTGGCGGCGAGCGCCGCCTCCACGGCGTCGAGCGCCTCCCGGACCGCGCGGTCGCCCAGCGCGTGGAAGTGCACCTGGAAGTCGAGCGCGTCCAGCTCCGTGACGTACCCCCGCAGCGCGCCGGGCTCGACGAAGCTGAGGCCGCTGTTGGCGGTCGCGCAGCCGCAGGCGTCGAGGTACGGGGCGGTCATCGCGGCGGTGAAGTTCTCCGCGATCCCGTCCTGCATGATCTTCACCGAGCCCGCCCGGAACCGCCCGTGGCGCAGCCGTTCGCGCCGGGCGACCAGCTCCTCGATCTGCTCCGCGCCCCGCTCCCGGTCCCACCACAGCGCACCGTTCACCCGGGCGGTGAGCGAACCCTCGCGGGCCGCCGTCAGATACGTGTCCGAGGGGTCGGGCTTGTCGCCGAGCACGCCGAGCAGCGCGTCCTGCCAGCCCGTGATGCCGAGGGAGTGCAGCAGCCGCTGTGCGCGCAGCAGCCCCTCCAGCCGCTCCTGCGCGGTGCCCGGCGGCACCAGCCGGGCCACCAGGGCGACCGCGCCCTCCTGGAGCATCCCGTTCGGCGTGCCGTCCGGCTCCCGCTCGATCCGCCCGTCCGCCGGATCGGGGGTGTCCGCGGTGATCCCGGCCAGTTCGAGCGCACGGCTGTTGGCCCAGGCGCCGTGGTGGTCCCGGTTGGACAGCAGCACCGGGCGGTCCGGGACGACCCCGTCCAGCAGCTGCCGGGTGGGCATCCCGCCCTCGAAGCTCTCCAGGGACCAGCCGCCGCCGGTGATCCACTCGCGTCCGGGGTGCGCCTCCGCGTACGCCGCGACCAGCTCCAGGTACTCGGCCGCCCCGACCGTCCCGGTCAGATCGCACTCGGCCATCTCCACGCCGCCGCTCACGGCGTGGACGTGGGCGTCCTGGAACCCAGGGAGCAGAAGCCTGCCGGTCAGGTCCACGACCTCGGTGCCGGGACCGATGAGATCGCGCACCTCGTCGTGGCCGACGGCGGTGATCCGGTCGCCGGTGACGGCGAGCGAGGAGGCCCGGCTGCGGGCCGGGTCCGCGGTGAAGACGGGGCCGCGGGTGAAGACCAGGTCGGCTGCGGTCATGGGCTGCTCCAGAACGGACGGGACGGCGCTCGGCACACGGCGGCACGCGTCGGGGAAAGCGGTCGGCGCCATCGAATAGGAGGGACGGTTCACACGTCAATGGTGTTGACGTAGGGTCTGCCCATGGCAGACCGGGTGGTTCCCGAAGGCCGGCGGCAGCGCCGCAGGCCCACCAAGCAGGGGGCGCTGCTCTCCGAGGAGCTGATCGTCCGGACCGCGCTTCACCTGATCGGGCAGCGCGGTGCCGAGGCGCTCTCCGTACGCAGGCTGGGCGCCGCCCTCGGTGCCGACCCCAGTGCCCTGTACCGCTACTTCCGCAACACCGACGACCTTCTGCTCGCCGTCGCCGACGAGCTGATCGGCCGCGCCCAGCAGGGCTGGACCCTGACCGGCCGCTGGCGGACCGACCTGCGCGCCATCGGTCTGCGCGTCCACGAGTCGTACCGGGCCAACCCCCAGGCCGCGGTCCTCGCGGCACACCGCACGACCGGCCGTCCGCACGAGATGCGCGCGGTCGAGACGATCCTGGGCGTCCTGCGGGAGGCGGGCTTCCCGGACGGGCTCGCGGTCCGGATCTACCACGCCTTCGTCGACCAGGCCCTGGCCTTCGCGGCTCAGGACGCCGCGGCCCTCGCCCTGCCGCCCGCCGCCCGGGCGGCCGACGCCGAGGTCTGGCAGGAGGCGTACGGGAGACTGCCCGCCGACACCCACCCGCACATCGCCGCGACCTTCCCGCTGCTCGCCGCCGACATGCGGGTCAGCGGCTACCCCTTCGCCCTGGAGCTGATGCTCGACGCCGTGGCGGCGCTCAGGCCCGCGACGGCGGCCGAGGACGGTTGAGCACGCCGACGAGGGCGGCCGGATCGGCGGCCCCGGCCGGGTCGTCGGCGTAGCGGGCGGTCGTCGGCGGCCCGACCTCCGGGAGGACGACACCTTCGCGGGCCGGTACGTGCACCAGGACCAGCGGGGCGGCGCGGGCGTCGCCGTCGTGGAAGGGGTGGAAGAACGCCACGTCGAGGCAGGCGCGGGCGGCACGGGCCGCGAGCGCGAGCCCCGGTTCGGCCGCCTCGCCCAGGCAGGCGGCGAAATCGGCCCGGGTGCGCGGGGTCAGCCCGTAGCGCTCACGGCCGCCCTTCGCGTACGCGTCGCCCGTACGGAACGGCGCCCGCGCCGTGCCCAGGACCTCGCGCTGCCGGACGGCCGGCCGGGCGAAGCCGAGCGGGGCACGGCGGGCGGCATCGGCACGGGCCAGGGCGTGGGCGGCGAGCAGCCGGGTGGCGCGCCCGGGATCACGGCTGCGCACCGGCCCCTCGCACCAGGCCTCGAACCCGTCGCGCACCCCGGGAACCGGCCGCAGGACCGGCGCGCCCCGCCAGCTCGGCCTCGCGGCGCACCCGTAGCCAGACCGCGATGCTGCCAGCGGCGGTCATGGAGCTCCTCCAGGGCTTCACGTTCGGGGTGGCCGCGGTAGGGCGCCCGGCCGGTGACGCCGGCCGCGAGGTCCTCGCCGACGGATTCGACCACGGTCCGGGCAGGGCCCGGGTCGCTCCCGGGCCGAGGAATCCAGCCCTCCCGTGTCGGCCGGGCGACCCGGTACGGCGAACGGTTTTCCCGGCCGGTGTCAGCCCGGCCCGGCCACCGGCTCCTGCGCCACCAGCGCGTCCACCACATCGGTGAGCGACCCCCGGCGCGCGTGCACGGCGCGCTGGCGGTCGGCGCCCGTCCCGGCCACCAGCAGCCGCCGGAGCAGTGCGACGACGGTCTCCCGGTCGCCGGTCTCCTCCAGCGCGGGGCCGAGACGGCCCAGCAGCGAGGGCACCAGATCACCGGCCGGGGACAGCAGGCCGGTGTGCGGGTCCATCGCCGCACCGCGCAGCCCGTCCCGGGCCGCCCGCCAGCACGCCGCCCGCAGCAGCTCGGCGGAGACCTCGGGACCGGGGTCGCCCCGCTCGACGGCCCACAGCGCGGTCACCGTCAACGCCCGTACCAGCAGGGCCAGCAGGGCGCTCTCCTCGGCCGTCACGGGAACGTCGGCCGCCCGCACCTCGATCGTCGGATACCGGGACGACGGCCGGACGTCCCAGAAGACCGTGCGGCGGTCCGGCAGGGTCCCGCTCTCGGAGAGCGCCGCGACCAGCGCCTCGTACGCGTCGAGGGAGGCGAAGAACGGCGGCGGCCCGGAGACCGGCCAGCGCTGCCACACCATGCGGCGCCAGCTCGCGTACCCCGTGTCCCGGCCGCAGAAGAAGGGGGAGTTGGCCGACAGCGCGATCAGATGCGGGAGCCAGGGGCGCAGATGGTTGCTCACGAGCACGGCCCGCTCCTGGTCCGGGACGCCGACATGCACATGGGTCGCGCAGATGGCATGCTCCTCGACCAGGCGCCGGTAGTCCCGCAACTGCTCGGCGCAGCGCCGCCCGTCACTGACCGGCATCGGGACCGGCGCACCGAGCGGGACCGTGCCGACCGCGGCGGCCCGCGCCCCCGCCCGCCGGGCGGCGGCCGCGACGGCGCCCCGTAAACGCCGCAGCTCCGCGTGGAGTTCCCCGAACGAACCGTACGGCGGGGTCCTGACCTCCACCTGGTACCGGCCCAGCTCCGTCGTGACGAGGTCGCCCACCTCGGCGGCGGCCCCGCGCACCACGTCCGCTGCGTACGGCACGACTTCGCGGATGCGGGGGTCGACGAGGAAGTACTCCTCCTCCACACCCATCAGAGGCACCGAAGGAGGTAATCCGCTCGAATCGGCCATGCGGGCCATGCTAGGAGGAACCCGGGCACCCGGCAACGGGCCGTCCCGTCCCGTACCCCGACGCCTCGGCGAGTCCGTCGGTGCGCCACCCCCGTCCGGGATCCGCCGACGGTGACATCGCCGCGGGCGGCGTCGCCCCCCCGCTCAGTGGGCGGCGTTCTCGGGCACCGGGATCTCCTCAGCCGTCCTCGGACGTCGTGCCGGGACGGGGGATCGCAGCAGGGTGACGGCGAGGAGGAGTGAGACGGCGACGAGGCACGCGCCGATGCGAAAGGCCAGCCGGTAGCCGTCCGTGAGCGCCGGGGCGGGGTCTGTCCCGTTGCCCAGCAGGGCATCCGTGCGCGCGTTGGCGAGGGTGCTGAGGACGGCGAGGCCGAAGGCGGAGCCGATCTGCTGCATGGTGTTGAACATGCCGGAGGCGATCCCCGAGTCCTGGGGCGTGGCCGCCGACATCGCGAGTGTGGCCAGCGCCGGCATCGCGAGGCCGAAGCCTATGCCGAGCGGCGGCAGCGCGGGCAGGACGTCGACCGCATAGCTCCCGCCCACCGGTACGCGGCCGAGCGCGGCGAGACCGGCCGCGATCAGCGCGAGTCCCGGAAGGAGTACGGCACGGGGGCCGAAGCGCGCGATCAGCCGGGGCGAAAGGCCGAGGGACAGGGCGCCGATCGCGACCGAGACCGGGAAGATGCCGAGGCCGGTGCGCATCTCGTCGAAGTGGAGCACCTTCTGCAGGTAGAGGACGCACAGGAACTGGAAGCTGAACATCCCGGCCACCATGAGGGCCTGGATACCCATCGCGCCCGAGACGTCGCGTGAGCGGAACACACGCAGCGGCAGCAGCGGATGGGAAGCCTTCGCCTGGCGGACGACGAACGCCAGGAGCAGCGCGAGCGCCACGGCGCCGCAGCCCAGCGTGTGCGCGGACGCCCAGCCGCGGCCGGCGGTCCCGACGATGGTGTAGACGCCGAGCATCAGAGCGGAGGTGACCAGGAGCGCGCCCACGACGTCGGTGCCCCTGCCGAGGCCGACCCCCTGCTCGGGAGCGAGCACGCGCCAGGCCGCCAGCGCGGCCACGGCTCCGATCGGGACATTGACGAAGAAGATCCAGTGCCAGCCGACGGTCTGCGTCAGGGCTCCGCCGACGAGGAGGCCCAGCGAGCCGCCGGCGGACTGGACGAAGCTGTAGACGCCGATGGCCTTGGCCCGCTCCCTCGGCTGCGGGAACAGGGTCACGACCATGCCGAGTGTGACGGCGGAGGTCACCGCGCCCCCGATGCCCTGGACGAACCGGGAGGCGAGCAGCGTCGCCGGGTCCTGGGACACCCCGCACAGCAGCGAGGCCGCGGTGAAGACACCCAGGCCGGCGAGGAAGACGCGCTTGCGTCCGACCAGGTCGCCGAGCCGTCCGGCAAGCAGCAGCAGGCCGCCGAAGGGGACCAGATAGGCGTTGACCACCCAGGCCAGGCCGGAGGAGGAGAACCCGAGGCCGTGCTGGATGGACGGCAGCGCCACACTCACGACGGTCCCGTCGAGAATGACCATCAACTGTCCGGCGCAGAGCACGACCAGTGCCGACCAACGCGACCGCGGCGCTGATGAGTTGGTCCTTCGCATGCGAAATCCTTCCCATGGTGCACGACTTGTTACAGCGGTCATCTTCTGTAACCATGCCGTGGGGCGGAAGGAGGCACTTTCATGTCACACAGTCACACCGATGTGTCCGACCAGGTCAACAACGAGGCGTGCCCGCTCACCGAGGTCCTCGACCATGTCGCGGGCAAGTGGAGCATCGGGATCCTCGTCGCCGCCGCACACGGACCCGTCCGATTCACCGAGCTGGAACGCGGCATCACGGGTATCAGCCGACGCATGCTCACCCTGAACCTGCGCAAGCTGGAACGCGACGGCCTGCTCATCCGCACCGTCTACCCCACCGTTCCGCCCAAGGTGGAGTACAGCCTCACGCCCATGGCCCGCGAACTCCACGCATCCCTCACCGGGCTCGTCGGCTGGGCGGAACGCCACCGGGCCGACATCACCGCAGCCCGCGCCGCCTACGACGACGCCGCGTCGAATCCCGACGCCCACGCGGGAACGGGCGGGCGGTGAACCAACGCCCGCGGGCGAGGGCGAGGGCGAGGGCGAGGGCGAGGCCGGCCCCGGCGGCGGCCCGGCTCTAGGCTGACGAAAGGCGGAGCGGCCACTCCCCGCGCCTCGGCGGCGGGGATTGTCGGTGCCCGCACGTATCCTGCGCGTACGTACGGCGTCGAGCGGGAGGTACCGACATGGGCGACACGAATCCGGTGCATGGCGCCGCTGCGCCGCGGTGCGGTGTCCCCGCCATACTGGACGGGCCGGGGAGGGCGTGGGCACGGGCGTAGCGACGGGGGCGACAGCAGGCGATGGCGGACACCAGGCTGATCCAGAGCCGGTACCGGCTGCTCGAACGGATCGGGCGCGGCGGCATGGGCGAGGTGTGGCGTGCTCAGGACGAGTCGCTGGGTCGTCATGTCGCCGTCAAATGCCTCAAGCCGATGGGGCCCCAGCACGACCAGGCGTTCACCCGGGTCCTGCGCGAGCGCTTCCGCCGCGAGGCCCGGGTCGCCGCCTCGCTCCAGCACCGCGGCGTCACCGTCGTCCACGACTTCGGCGAGCACGAGGGCGTCCTCTATCTGGTGATGGAGCTGCTGGACGGCCGCAACCTCAGCCAGCTCCTGGACGAGAACAAGCAGAGCCCGCTGCCGGTCGACGACGTCGTCGACATCGCCGAGCAGGTCGCCGACGCCCTCGGCTACACCCACCAGCAGGGCATCGTCCACCGCGACCTCAAACCCGCCAACATCATGCGGTTGACCGACGGCACGGTGAAGATCTGCGACTTCGGCATCGCCCGGCTCGGCCACGACATCGGCTTCACCTCCCGACTCACCGGCACCGGCATCGCCATGGGCACCCCGCACTACATGTCGCCCGAGCAGATCAGCGGCGGTCAGGTCGACCACCGGAGCGACCTGTACTCACTGGGCTGTGTCCTCTACGAGATCGCCACCGGCGCACCGCCGTTCGATCTCGACGACGCCTGGGCCGTCCTGGTCGGACATCGCGACACCCAGCCCCGCCCGCTCCGCACCCACCGGGCCGAACTGCCCGGCTTCTTCGACCGGGTGGTGCTGGAGCTCCTGGCCAAGACCCCCGACGAGCGGCCCGTCGACGCGGGCGACCTGCGTCACCGGATCGCCGTCGGCCGCACCGGTGGGCAGCCGTATCTGCCGCCCACCGGTCAGGTGCCGCTCGCGCCGCCGGCCCTCGTCATGCCTCCCGTGCGTCAACTGCCCGGCTGGGCCGGCTCCATGACCGGCGGGCACCCGGCGACCGGACCCCGCCCCGCAGCCGTGACCGGCCATTTCACCGGGCTGACCGGCGAGTGGACCACCGGTGCGGGACCGCGCACCCCGGCCGACGGCCTCCCGCCGGTCCGCGCCGGGCGCCCGACGCCCTCGCCGGAGCTGCTCTCCGTCCTCGCCGGCCGGCACGACGCGGGGCTCAACCTGGGCCGCCTCGGCCACTGGGAGGAGGCGGGCGAGGTGCACCGGGCGGTCGCCGCCGAGCGCGAGCACGCCCTGGGCCCCGACCACCCCGACACACTCGCCAGCCGGTACGAGATCGGCTTCTCCCTCAGCCGCACCGGGCGCGCCGCGGACGCCCTGCGCGAGTTCGACCGCGTGGCCAAGGCCCGCGATCGCGCGCTCGGCCCCGACCACCCCGACACCCTCGCCGCCCGGCAGGAGAGCGCGTACGTGCTGGGCCGCCTCGGCCGGCACTTCGAGGCCCATCAGGTGTACGCGGAGGTGCTCGCGTCCCGGGAGCGCACGATGGGCCCCGACCACCCCGACACCCTGCGCTGCCGCCACAACCTCGCCTTCAACATGGGCCGGCTGGGCCGCCTGGAGGACTCGTACCGGATGGCCAGGGAGGTGGTGGCGGCCCGTACCCGGCTGCTCGGCGCCGACCACCCCGACACGCTGGTGACGCTCTACGAAGTGGCGTACACCCTGGGCAGGCTGGGACGCTGGCCCGAGGCGCTCCAGGCGTACCGGGAGGTCGCCCGGGCCCGGGCCAGGTCGCTCGGCGCCGACCACCCCGACACCCTCGCCGCCCGCTACGAGGTCGGGATCGGCCTCGGCCGGCTGGGCCGCAGCGAGGAGGCGCTGGAGCTGTACCGCTCCCTGGTGGCGGACCGGACCAGGGCCGGCGGGCCCGAGGACCCCGAGACGCTCCGCGCCCGCCACGGCGTCGGCGTCAACCTCGGCCGGCTGGCCCGCTGGGAGGAGGCGCTCGCCGAAGCGCGGGAGGTGTGCGCGATCCGCGAACGCGTCCTGGGCGCCGACCACGCCGACACCCTGGTCAGCCACCGCGAGGTCGCCGTCGGCCTCGGCTGGCTCGGCCGCTGGTCCGAGGCGCTCACCGCCTACCGGACGGTCGCCGGGGCCCGCGAACGCAGCCTGGGGGCGGGTCATCCCGACGCCCTGGCCGCCCGCAACGACGAGGCGCACTGCCTGGAGCAGCTCGGCCGCGGCCCGGAGGCCGTCGAGCTGTACCGCCGGGTCGCGGCCGCCCGCCGCGACCGGCAACTGTCCCCCGGATGATCCGCCCCGCCCCTGGCCGAGGGCGAACGCGCCGTGCTACCAAGGGCCATGCCCGCACCCGACAGCTATGACGCAGTGATCGTGGGCGGCGGCCACAACGGACTGGTCGCCGCCGCCTACCTCGCCCGTGCCGGACAGTCGGTCCTGGTCCTGGAACGCCTCGCCACCACCGGCGGGGCGGCCGTCTCGACCCGCCCCTTCGCCGGTACGGACGCCCGGCTCTCGCGCTACTCGTACCTGGTCTCGCTGCTCCCGTCGAAGATCGTCCGCGATCTCGGGCTGGACTTCGCGGTGCGGAAGCGGACCGTCTCCTCCTACACCCCCACCGTGCGCGGCGGCCGGGCCACCGGTCTGCTCGTCGGAGCCGGCCGCACCCGGGAGTCCTTCGCCGCTCTCACCGGCTCCGACCGGGAGTACACGGCGTGGCAGCGCTTCTACGGCATGACGCGGCAGGTCGCCGAACGGGTCTTCCCGACCCTCACCGAACCCCTGCCGGACCGGGCCGCCCTGCGCGACCGGATCGGCGACGAGGAGGCCTGGCGGATGCTCTTCGAGGAGCCCCTCGGTGTCGCGGTCGAGCGGAACTTCACCGACGACCTGGTCCGCGGCGTCGTCCTCACCGACGCCCTGATCGGCACCTTCGCCGACGCCCACGACCCTTCGCTGATCCAGAACCGCTGCTTCCTCTACCACGTGATCGGCGGCTCCACCGGCGACTGGGACGTCCCCGTCGGCGGCATGGGCGCGCTCACCGACGCCCTCGCCCGCGCCGCCCGCGAGGCCGGGGCGGAGATCCGGGTCCGCCACGAGGCGGTCCGGATCGAGACCGACGGGCGGCGGGCCGAGATCACCGTCCGCTCGGCCGGGGGCGAGCAGGTCGTCGCGGCCCGCACCGTGCTCGTCAACGCCTCGCCGCAGGCGCTCGCCGGGCTCCTGGGCGAGGAGCCGCCCGCTCCCGCCGAGGGCGCCCAGCTGAAGGTGAACATGCTGCTCACCCGGTTGCCCCGGCTGAAGGACCGTTCCGTGGACCCGCGCGAGGCGTTCGCCGGAACGTTCCACATCGCCGAGGGCTACGGACAGCTCGCCGACGCCTACCGGGACGCCGCCGCCGGACGGCTGCCCGCCGCCCCGCCGTCCGAGATCTACTGCCACTCGCTGACCGACCCGTCGATCCTCGGCCCCGACCTGGCGGCCCGCGGCTACCAGACCCTCACCCTGTTCGGCCTGCACACCCCCGCCCGGCTCTTCGCCGCCGACAACGCCGCGACCCGCACCGAACTGCTGGCGGCCACGCTCGCCGAGCTCGACGCGCACCTCGACGAGCCGGTCGCCGACTGCCTGGCCCGCGACGCGAACGGCGAGCCGTGCATCGAGGCGAAGACCCCGCTCGACCTGGAACGGGAACTGCGGCTGCCCGGCGGCCACATCTTCCACCGGGACCTCGCGTTCCCGTACGCCACCGGACCGACCGGCCGGTGGGGGGTGGAGACGCCGCACGCCAACGTGCTGCTCTGCGGGGCCGGTGCGGTGCGCGGCGGCGGGGTCAGCGGGGTGCCCGGCCACAACGCCGCGATGGCGGCGCTGGGCCGGTGACCCGTACCGCCCCTACCGGCCGAACACACCGCGCAGCGCCGCCAGCTTGCGCGGCAGGTCGTACTCCGCGCCGCCCTCGTGCCCGTTGTACGGGAACACCTCGATCCGGGCCGGACCGGCGTAGCGGTGGTACGCCGCGAACACCGTGGACGAGGGGCAGATCCGGTCCATCAGACCGACCGAGAACCAGGCCGGGGCGGTTGCCCGCGCCGCGAAGTTGACCCCGTCGAAGTAGGACAGGGTCGTCATGGCCTCCTCGACCCGGAAACGGTGCCCGGAGAGCCAGCGGGCGATCTCCGCGTACGGCCCGGCGTCCGTGATCTGCGAGGCGCGCCGGTAGTGGCAGAGGAACGGCACGTCGGCGACGGCGGCCGCGACGTCGTCGCGCAGACCGGCCACGGCCAGCGCGAGCCCGCCGCCCTGGCTGCCGCCGAGCACCGCCACCCGCGCGGCGTCCACCGCCCCGTGGGCCCGTACGGCGTCCACCGCCCGCACCGCGTCGGTGATCAGCCGCCGGTAGTAGTGGCGGTGCGGGTCCTCGATGCCCCGGGTGAGGAAGCCGGGGGAGGCGGATCCGTGCCCGTCCGGGGCGAGGTCGGGGGTGTCCGCGGTGTTCTTGCCGCCACCGCCCTGCCCCCGGTTGTCCATCACCAGATGGGCGTAGCCCAGCGAGCTCCACACGGGCCAGGAGTACGGGATCCCCCGGCCGCCGTTGTAGCCGATGTACTGCACCACGGCGGGCAGCGGGCCGGAGCGTTCCTTCGGCAGCAGCAGCCACGCCCTCACCTGCTGCCCGCCCCAGCCCCGGAACGCCACGTCGAACACGTCGAGGGTCGCGAACCCGGTGTCGTAGGGGACGAACACGGCGTCCAGGTCTTGGCGGGCCGTCTCGGCGAGGGTCTTCTCCCAGAACGCGTCGAAGTCGGCCGGTTCCTCCGGCTCGGGCCGGTAGTCGCGCAGCCGGTCCAGCGACAGGTCGAACAGCAAGGGTCTAGCTCCTCTTCAGGGTGAGGTTGAGGGTTGCGCCGTGGCGCCCGGCGGTGTCGGCGGTGATCCGGACGCCGCCACGGAAGGCGGCGACCCGCACGCCCGGATCGGCGGAGGCGACGGTCAGACCGGGCCGTGCCAGGTCCAGGACGACCGTGGACCGCAGCTGCGTCGGGTCGGACAGCGCCACCTTCACGGTCGTGCCGTCCGGCCGTACCAGCACCGAGGCCGGTCCGTCCGAGGCCAGCTCCCGGACTGTGCCCGCGGTCCAGAAGTTCGCGGCGAGCAGCCCGTCCGAGCCGCGCCGCACCGCGTGCACGGCGGTGGAGCGGGCGATGGCCTCGACGGGCGGTGCGGCCGACCACAGGGCGGTCCGCCCGGGCGAGGCCGCGGGGGCCTGGAGCCAGTAGTAGCCGGCCCCGTCCGGGGCGGTGCCGTGGTCCTGCCAGAGCGTCAGGTACGGGCGGGTGACCGGGGTGTCGGTGCCGTACTTGAGGTTGATCTCCCGCCAGGTCGCCGTGCGGTCCTCGCGCAGCCCCCGGAGCGTGACGGGCTCGGGGAAGACGTAGCCGCCGGTCCCGGCCAGATGCAGCCACCGCACCCCGTCGAGCCGCTGCGACCAGCCGGTGTCCGCCGGGGCCGCCGTGCCGTCGACGAGCAGCGCCGCCGCCGGGTCGCGGAGTTTGCGGTTCTCCACCACGGTCTCGACGGTGCCCGCGTCGGCGCCGATGCCCGAACCGACGCAGGCGATCACGTCGTCCAGGCAGAACCAGCTCTTCAGCCCGCGCAGCGAACTCCCGTACGCCCGCAGCTCCATGCCGTACGCGCCGAGCGTGGTGCCCGGCAGGGCGGTGCCGCCCGCCCAGTCGGCGGTGCTGGTGGTCCGCTGGCCCGCGGCGTCCGCCGGGCGTCCGGCGACGACGGTGGTGCCGGGCAGTCGGGCCGGGTCGACGGTCGGCCAGTAGTCCTCGCTGTAGTGCCCGAGGTCGTCGGTGTGGAGCAGGACCATGCCGTCGGAGAGGTGCCAGCCGTGCAGGTTCTCGTTCTGGATCGACTCGTAGTTGTAGATCCGGGACGAGTACGCGGAGATGCCCAGGGAGAAGGAGGGGCGCCGGTGGGCGGCCTTGTCCATCCGGGGATGCTGCTTGTGGGTGACCAGCGGTCCCCGGGCCGGTACCGGGGAGGCGAGGACCTGTTGCGCGGCGACCAGCGAGGCCAGGTCGGTGACGGCCAGGAAGTCCCGGTAGGTGTCCTCGGTGATCCACTGTTTGACCAGGGCGGTGAACCGGTCGCCGGTCTCGCCGGGGAAGCCCGGGATCAGCCGGACCACCGCCTCGATGACGGTCTGCGCCGAGACGTGGCCCTGCTTGCTGGGGCGGGCGATCTCCCGCCCGCACACCGAGGCCATCACGTCGCCGCGCACCAGCAGCGGGTCGAAGCCGTCGTCGACCCAGCCGCGGATGTGGTCGAGGTCGGGATCGGTGACCGCCCAGGCGGTGCCGGCGAGCAGGTTCAGCAGCCGGGAGAGGCTGTTCAGCAGCTCCTTGCCGTACCCGCCGTTGTACGGGTGCTTGTAGTGCTGGAGGAAGGATCCGTCGGAGTAGAAGCCCTCGCCGGTGCCCTCCGCCGCCGCGTTGGCGTCGTTGAAGGCCAGGACGCTGTTGGCGCCCGAACCCTCGACGTCCGAAAGAGCGTCCCGGACCCGGGCCAGGTCGTCGCCGGCGCCGCTGAGCACGGCGTTGACCGCGACCACGGTGGAGACCCACACCCGGTTGGCCCCGGTGGCGATCTGCCGGTCGGCCCGCCAGAGGTTCGGGTCGGGCGTGTAGTGCCGCACGGCCCCGGTGACCCGGGCGAGCCGCTCCGGCCCGAGAACGTCGTACAGGAGCACGGCCGTGTCGTTGAGGGCGAGCGCGGAGCCGATCTCCCAGTCCCAGTCGTTGTCGAAGCGGGCGTGGGCGGGCCCGTAGCGGTGGTCCAGCATCCAGTCGACCCCGGCGAGCAGCAGATCGCGCAGCGCGGGGTCGGCGTACTGCGGGGTGCCGGGGACGGCCCACGCGGTGGCGGCGGTGGCGAGCCGCTTGAACGAGGTCGTCACATGGTTGGAGAGGGCGGTGCTGGTGAGGTCGGGGAAGAGCCCGTCGGTCCGGGCCGGGTCGAGGCCCTTGACGGCGGTGGTCGCGGCCTTGCCGGTCCGGACCACGGCCGCCGCGATCCGCGGGTCCGCCAGGTCGAGGCCGGGGCCGCCGGTGAGCAGGGTGTGCCAGCGGACGCGCAGGGCGGCGGGGTCGTCGGCGGTGGCCCCGGTGGTGGCGCGTCCGGTGGCCGAGGCGGTGGGCGGCGGGAGTACGGCCGCCGCGCCGAGGGCCGCAGCCGTGGCGAGGACGGTGCGGCGGGTGGTGCGGGAGGTGGTGCCGGGGTCGGTCATGCGGTCCTCACAGAAGGTGTCGGCGGTCCACGGCCGCGGCCAGCGCGGCGTGACCGGAGGGGTCGGGGTGGAGTCCGTCGCCGCTGTCGTACGCGGGCCGGAGCCGGGACGGGCGGTCCGGGTCGCGCAGCGCCGCGTCGAAGTCGGCGACCGCGTCGAAGACCCGGCCGGTACGCACCGCGGCGTTGACGTGCTGCCGTACCGCCTCCAGTTCCTGGGTCCAGCGGGTCCAGCCCTCGAACGGGGTGATGGTCGCGCCGACCGCCCGCAGTCCGGAGCCGTGGGCCCGCAGTACCAGCTGCCGGTATCCGGCCAGGATCAGCGCCGGGTCGGTCTGGTGCGGCGGCTGCTGGAGGTCGTTGACGCCGAGCTGGACGAGGACGGTGCGCAGTCCGGGCAGCGCCAGCACGTCCCGGTCGAAGCGGGCCTGGCCGCCCGGCCCGAACCGGGCGTCGTCCAGCAGCAGCCGGTTGCCGCTGATGCCGAGGTTGGCGACGGCCGATCCGGGCAGCCGTCCGGCGAGCTGGTCGGGCCAGCGCAGATCGGCGTCGTCCGGGGTGCCGACGCCCTCCGTGATGGAGTCGCCGAGCACCGCGACCGCCGGTCCGTGAGCGCCCGTCACCTCGACGCCGGTGAGCAGGAACACCGAGGTGGTACGGGTGCCGTCGACGGAGTGCGAGGCATGGGTGTTGCGGTGGAAGGAGAGCGGGCCGGTGGGCCCGGGGAGCCGGGTCTCCACGGTCAGCCGTGCCCCCTGGGCGGCCCGCAGCCCGGCGACCGGGTCGCTGGTCAGCGAGGCGCCCGCGGCGAGCCACGCCTGTCGCCGCCCGCCGAAGGCGACCGGCCGCCCGCCGGCCGTCACCGGGCCGACGAGGACCGGTGAGGTGCCGAAGGGGTGGGCGTAGCGCAGCCGGACCCGGCCGCCCGCCGACAGCCGTACGCGGGTGGTGCACAGGGCGTCGGTCAGGCCCGCCGCCGCCATCGGGTCGGCGGGGGTGGGCGCGGTCTGCGCGGTGGCCCAGGAGACCGTCCAGCGGGACGGGCCCGGACCTCCGGAGGGACCGGCCGCCCGCGCCGCCGGTGCTGTGACCGCGACCGCGGCCAGCCCGCCGGCCGCCGCCGTCAGTACCCCGCGCCTGGCGGGTGCCCAGCCGCTCACGCGGGGCACGCACCCGTCGGGTCGTACGCGCCGCCGTAGGTGCCGACGGCGTCGCCGCCGGTGTTGCCGCTCATGGTGTTGGTGCACACCGGACCCTGGGGGGTGCGCATGAACTTGATGCCGCCGCCCGCGTTGCCGGTGATGGTGTTGCCGTAGACGCTGGTGTCGGTGCCGTCGGTGGCGGTGTCGCCGCCGAGGCGGATGCCCGCGCCGACGTTGTCGTGGACCGTGTTGTAGCGGAGGATGTTGCCGCTGCCGCGCGCGTCCAGGCCGCCGGAGCCGGGATCCTTCTGGGCGCCGCAGTCGTTGTACTCGACGTAGTTGTGGGTCGAGTTCTCCTTGATGTCGACGCACTCGTTGCCGTACGTGGCGATGGTGTTGTGGTGGATGCGGTTGTTCCTGCTGATGTCGGGGGCGGCGTCCGGGGCGCCGTTGGCCCCCTGCTGTTCGGGAGCGGTGCCGAGGTAGATGCCCTCGCCGTTCTTCCCGCCCCCGCCGAACACGAAGTCGTTGACGCCGCAGTGGGTGATGGTGTTCCCGGAGATGTCGGCACCGGTCACCAGATAGCGCACCCGCAGACACTCGTCGGCGGCGTTCTTCAGCGTCATCCCGGTGATCCGCAGCCCGCCCACCCCGTTCCCGGGAGTCGTGCTCATGACATAGATGAGCTTGAGGCGGTACCCCGACACATCGGCCGACGAACCGTGCAGCCCGTCCACCGTGAAGCCGCTGAGCGTCGTCGAATCGTGCTGAACCTGGATGATCCGGGCCTCGCCCGCCCCCTTCACCACGGCGTCCGACGGGCCGGTGATGGTCACCCCGGCGCGCCTGGTGACGATGTCCTGCCGGTAGGTCCCGGCGGCGAGGTTGATCACCGCGCCGGTGGGCGCCAGGTCGACCGCCTTCTGGATCGTGGCGAGCGGGGCGCCCTGCTCCGTACCGGCGTTGGCGTCGCTGCCGGACGGCGACACGTAGTAAGCGGTGGCGGCCCCGGCGGCCACCGACGGCGGGGGCAGGACGAGCGGGGCGCCGGCGGCGAGCGCGGCGACGAGAGCGGAACGCAGAACACGGCTCATGGGGTGTGCCTCCTGGGATCGGCGAAGGACAGGGCGAGCAGTACGGGAACGCTGGGACCGAGAAGCAGGGGGCCCAGCGGTACGACGAGGGAGAGCAGCGCGGCGGACACCACCGCTCCGAGCAGCGCGGTGCCACGGGCCGCCGAGCCGAAGCCGAGCGCCAGCGCACCGCGCGACCAGGCGCGGACCGAACCGTGCGGGAACCGGCCCGCCTCGGCCGCCAGCGCCACATGGTGGACGGTGAGCGCGGCCGCGATGCCCACCTGCGCGGCGAGCAGGACGAAGGTCCACGGCTCCGGACGGCCCAGCAGATGGACGGTGTTGACGGCCAGCACTCCACCGGCCGCGGTGGAAGCGAGGGAGTGCCGCCACAGCGCCCGCCAGTAGCGGGGAAAGGCGGCGAACGTCCCGGTGAAGCACCGGCCGTCCCCCTCCTCCCGCCACCGCTGGAGCGCGTGCGCCAGCGCGGCGAGCGCGGGCAGCCAGGTCACGATCCCGAGCGACAGCACGGTGAACGCGGCCCCGGCCGCCGCCGGGTACGCCACGAACTCCAGCCGCCGCAGCAGCGTCGGCCAGGTGGACGAGGAACGCGCGCCCATGGTCAGCCCACCCTTCCCGTGTACGGCTCCGGCACGTCGAGCAGCACCCGGCCGTCCCGCTCCAGCCGGGTGGCCGCCACCACGTACGGGGCCGGGTCGCCGCCACCCAGCAGCACCGCTGCCGCGTCGGCCGACACCCCGGCGGTACGGATGCGGCGGTCGACGGGGGAGAGCAGCACGGTCTCCGTGTCGAAGGAGACGCCCCACCCCCGCTCGCACCCCACCCGCTCGGCCGGGCCCGGCTCCGCGCCCGGGACGATCGCGGTGAGGAAGGCCGCCCCGGCCGAAGGGCCGGTCGTCGCCCGCAGGGTGTGCAGGGTGCGGGTGAGCCGCAGCTCCGGTGTGCTGGATGTCGGATTGGCCTCGACCTCGGTGGTCTCCGCGACGACCCGGGCGTCCAGGGGCGCGAACCTCCGCACCAGCGCACGGGCCGTCCCGGACCGGATCAGCCGGTCGCCGCCGGGCAGCGGCTCGGTCGGCCGGTCGGTCTGGAGGAGGAACGTCCACTCCCGCTCCGCCCCGGCCTCGGCGAGGTCCAGCAGCACCAGCCGCCCCGCCGGGGTGAACACCAGCGTCCGGTCCAGCCGCCGCACCCCGAGCGCGGGGTCGTACATCGCGGCGATCTCCGCCGTGGCGTGCGCCCAGCCGCGGTCGGGCGCGAGGAGCACGTCGCGCTGGCGGGCCTGCCGGTCGTGGGGGATGTCCCGGTACACGTGGTACCGGTCCTCGTCCGCGTACCCCTGCCCGTCCACCAGCAACAGGTTGTGGTGCGCGGCCCGCTTGCGGTTGCTGTAGCCCTCGTCGACCGCGAGGAAGGCGCCCTGCGAGACCAGCACGAACGAGCCCGAATCGGGATGGTGGTGCCCCTGGTCCAGGGTGTCCCAGCCCCGCTCCGCCCGGTGCTTCGCGGAGGCCTCCCACGCCTTGTGGCCGCCGCCGGGGCTCGCCTTGAACGAGACGAGCGTGGCGTCGTCCTCCCAGCCGGTACGGGCGGCGAGCAGCCCCAGGTCAGGGAAGAACGCCCGGGTCTCGGTGGGCCGTTCGGCCGGGACGGACGGGTCGTACCAGAGGTATTCGAGGTACGCCTCCGGCAGGATGCCCGGCCGTACCCCGCTGTGCTCCGCCTCCTGCCACAGCAGTTCGTCCGAGACGAGATCGCCCAGCCACTGCGCCTCCGGGATCCCGTACCGCGCCGCGAGCCGGTAGTACAGCCCGGCGCTGTGCCCGCTGCGCCGGTCGTGGCAGTCGCCGTGGTCGACGTTGAACGCGAACCCGGGGGCCAGCTGGTGCATCCGGTAGCGGAAGGTACGGGAGAGGAAACCGCCCCGCTCCCACCAGTCGATGCCCTCCGCCTCCTGGAGGAGGTCCAGATGGGCGGCGAGGAACGGCACCCCGTAGCGCCAGTAGACGACCCCCTCGGCGTGCGAGCCGTCGTCCGGCAGCAGATCGAGGACCGTGCCGAGATTGTCCCTGGCGCGTTCCGTCCATTCCTCCTTGCCCAGGACGTAACCCGCCGTCGCCAGGCCCGCGTGGCAGATCCAGTTGTGGTTCTGCCAGTACGACGACGACCACCAGCCGCCCTCGCTCGCCACCGCGAACTCGTACATCCGCCGCCCCTGGAGCAGCAGCTTGTACCGCAGCAGCGCCCGCGTCTCCTCCGGCAGTTCGTCGCCGATCCACCGCAGGGCGAGCGAGAGGTGGTGCAGCAGCCAGCCGGCGTCCAGGTCGTGGTCGGGCATATGGGCCCGGCCCCAGTGCGGCAGCCGCGCGGCCGCCTCGATCCACCGCGCGCTCTCCGCCAGATGGGCCGGGTCGCCGCCCACCCGGTGGGCCAGCGCGGGGTTGGACGCGGCGGGGCCCAGCCAGGTGACGCTGGCGAGCGGGTGGGTGCGCGGCGGGGTCAGTCCGCGATGGCGCACGGCCTCCGCGTACAGCCGGGCCCGCTGCGCGGGGCGCGGTCCGGGCGGCGGGGTCGCCGAGAGCAGCACGGGTCAGCCCTCCGTCCGGTACACGGCGCTTCGCCCGTCGGCCAGCGAGACCGTCAGCACCCCGTCGTCGTCCAGTTCCACGCCGGTCACCGCGGGAGCGGCCGACGCCGCCTGGTACACGGAGGCGAACGTGACCCGCTCCGCCCGCGCCGTGAGGTCGACATGGGTGCGCACCCGCTGCGGATCGTCCGCCGGGCCGGGGCCCGGCCGGGACACCGGGCGCACCGTCGTGCCCGGGGTGTGGACGTGCCGGCCGTGCAGGACCTCGTCGCCGTACCAGGTGGTGTGCAGCTCGCCCGAGGGCCGGACCTGGACGTCCAGCGCCACCCCGGGGCGCAACTGCGCGACCGGCGACCGCTCCGGCCCGGCCTCCACCGTCAGCAGATCGACCAGATGCCCGTCACCGAGCACCACCCGACGCACCGCGCGCACCCCCTCGTACGCCTCCGTCACCTCGGCGGTGACCGAGGCGGCGTCCGAGCCGAGCAGCCGCCCGGCGCACTCCGCCTGCTCCCCGTCGTCCACCCGGAAGGCCGGATGGGCCCGGGTCGACGCGTACAGCTCACGGAACTCGGCGTGCGCGTACGGCACCTGGCCCGGATCGGGCTGCCATGCGGTGGTGTCGCCGTAGAGATACAACGACAGCTTGTCGCGGTGGCCGTGCGAGCCGCCGTGCGGGCCGAAGTCCAGCAGCGCGTGGACGCCCGCGTGGCGCAGCACCGCGTACCCGGTGTCCGGGAACACCGTCACCGCGCCGGGCGCCGGCCGGTTCGGCAGCGGCGGACCGGCGAACCAGCCGCCCAGCTCCCGGTCGAGCCCGTCGTCGCCCCCGCCCAGCTCGGCACGGGCCCGCCCGGCCACCGCCTCCAGGGCGGGGGAGGGCGTCAACTGCTGTGCCAGTGCGACCAGTTCGAGCCACTCCAGGGCGAGCGGGGCGCGCCGGTACGGGCCGTCGTGCAACGCCGGGAGGATGCCGCCCGGCGTGGCGACCGCCGCCAGCGCGTCCGTCATCCCCGCCAGCACGTCCACCACGTCCGGGGGCAGGGCGGCGGGGTCGGCGCCGCGCAGCGCCAGCAGCGCGGCCCGCAGCACGAACCCGTGGTAGTAGGTGCTGCCCTCCCACTCCCAGCCGTCCTCGGCGACCGCGACCCGCAGATGCGCGTACAGCCCGTGCTCGCCCTCCAGCCACCTCCCGGCCCCGTCCCACGCCCGGCCGCGCACCGCCGCCGCGCCCCGGCTCGCCGCCGCGCCCGCGGCGTTCAGCCACGCGGTGTAGTTCGACGCGAGAAGGCCCTGGCCGGTGAGGACGGAGCGGGCGTCCAGCGCGGCCCGCTCCAGCGCGTCCAGCAGGGGCAGCACACCGGCCAGGCCCTCGGTGGAGTCCTCGGCCAGCGTGATCACGGCGTGGCCGATGTTCACCGCCCAGATGGCGTCGGTCAGCGCCTGGTGGAAGAGGCGGCCGCGCAGCATCCAGTCCTGCGCCTCGCCGTGCCGCTCGGTGGCCAGCTCCGCGTACAGCCCCGCGTACTCCACCAGCCGGGCCACCGCCTCCGCGCGCTCGCCCCGGTGCGCCAGCACCCGCACCCGCCGCGCCCACGCCTGGTGCGACAGCACCAGCCAGGCGCCGCGCACCGCCTCGTCGTCCACCCGGCAGCCGTACGCGCACCGTGCGCCGCCCTCGGGGAACACCCCGCCGAGCAGATCACCGTGATCGAGCTCCACGCCGTGCGCCGGGCAGACGTACGCGTGCCACCAGCCGCCCCGCTCCCGGGGAACGCGCCTCACCGCGGCCACACGCCACCGTCGATGTCCACCGTCGTGGCGGTGAGGAAGCCGGAGGCGGGCGAGGCCAGGTGGACCACCGCGGCCGCCACGTCCTGCGGGGTGCCGGCCCGGCCGACCGGGATGCTCGCCTCGATCGCGTGCTGGGCCTCGGGGGCGGTGAAGGTGTCGTGGAAGGCGGTGCCCTTGATGAAGCCGGGGGCCACGGCGTTGACGGTGATACCGGTGCCGCCCAACTCCTTGGCCAGGCCCTTGGTGAGGCCGAGGACACCGGCCTTGGCCGCCGCGTACGCCACCGAACCGGGGCCGCCGCCGTTGTGCGCGGCCAGCGAGGACATGGTGATGACGCGCCCGGCCGCCGACTCCTTCAGATGCGGCAGGGCGGCGCGCACGGTGCGGAAGGCGGAGGTCAGGTTGGTGGCGAGGACCCGGTCGAAGTGGTCGTCGGTCATCTCGGCGACGGTGGCCCGGCCGATCAGATGGCCGGCGTTGCAGACCAGGACGTCCAGGCCGCCGAGGAAGCCGGTCGCCTCCTCGACGAGCCGGTCCACGTCCTCCGTCACCGTCACATCGGCCCGCAGCGCCTTCGCCCGGCGGCCCAGCGCCTCGATCTCCGAGACCGTCCGCGCGGCCTCGTCGGCGGAGGAGTGGTAGTGGACGGCGACGTCGGCACCGGCCTCGGCGAGCGCGACGGCGATGGCCCGGCCGATGCCGTGGCCCGCCCCCGTCACCAGCGCGCGGGAACCGTGGAGATCAGCAGACATGGAGCACGTACCTTTCGAGGAGGGGGAATCCGGGGCGGGCGGGGTCATTTGAGACCGGCGGTCGCGAAGCCCTGGACGAAGTAGCGCTGGCCGATCAGGAAGAGAACGACCATGGGGAGGGTGGCCAGCGTGGTGCCGGCCATCAGGAAGTGCCACTGGGGCCCGTTCTCCGTCTTGAAGACGGAGAGCCCCACCTGGATCACCCGCAGACTGTCCGTGCGGGTCACCAGCAGCGGCCACAGGAAGTTGTTCCACGACGACTCGAAGGTCAGCAGCGCCACGGTGGTCAGCGCGGGCTTGACCTGCGGGGTCATGATCCGGGCGTAGATCCGGAACTCGCCCAGCCCGTCGAGCCGGGCCGCCTCCTCCAGCTCCACCGGGAGGTCCAGGTAGAACTGGCGGAAGAGGAAGACCGCGAACGGGGTGACCGCCCCGGGCACGATCAGCGCCCACCAGGAGTCCAGCCAGCCGCTGCCGCCCTGGCCGAGGATGTCGTTCCCCCCGGCCAGCGGCATGAAGCGGACGATCAGGAACTCCGGCAGCACCTTGGTGTACGTGGGGATCATCAGCGCGGCGATGAAGAGGTAGAAGATGACCTCGCTGCCCCGGAACCTGATCCGCGCCAGCGCGTACCCGGCCATCGACGCCACGACCACGTTGATGGTGGTGTGACTGACCGCGATGATCAGGCTGTTGCGCGCGTACGTCGCGAACGGCGCCGCCCTGAGCGCGTCGACGTAGTTCCCGAACTCCCAGTGCTCCGGCAGCAGTCCGGCGTCCTGGGAGGCGATCTCCACCGGGGTCTTGAGCGAGGTGAGCACCATCCAGACGAAGGGCACCACCATCAGCAGCGAGACGACGACCAGGGTCGCGTAGAGCGCGATCCGGCCGGCCGGGACCGGCTTGCGGTTCCTCGCCCGCCGGGGCTCGCGCGTGGCTGCCGGTGCGCAGGGCTCAGTTGTGGCCACGGGTGCCTCCCATGATCCGCCGGTTGACCAGGGTGAAGCCCATCAGCAGGACGAACAGCACCAGCGACTGCGCGCAGGCGTACCCGACGCGGAACTCCCGGAAGGCGGATTTGTAGATCTCGTACGTCATCATCGTGGTGCTGTTGGCGGGGCCGCCGTCGGTCAGGATGTAGATCTGGTCGAAGGACTGGAAGGCGCTGATCATCGACGTGATGAGGACGAAGAAGGTCGCGGGCTTCAGCAGCGGCAGGGTGATCGAGAAGAACTGCCGCACCCTGGACGCGCCGTCCACCGAGGCAGCCTCGTACAGCTCCTTCGGCAGGGACTGCAACGCGGCCAGATAGATGAGCATCTTCATGCCGATGCCCTGCCAGATGCCGACCAGGATCACCGACGGCATCGCCCAGGTCGTCGAGGAGAGCCAGGCCGGGCCGTCGATCCCGAGGAACGACAGCAGGGTGTTCAACAGCCCGTTGCCCGGGTTGTAGATCCAGAGCCAGACCAGCGCGATCGCCACCGTCGCGGTCACCTGCGGCAGGAAGACCGCGGTACGGAAGATCCCCCGCGCCCTCAGGCCGGTGTGCAGCGCCAGGGCGACGAGCAGCCCCAGCAGCATGCCGAACGGCACGGTGAAGAAGGTGTACACGACGGTGTTGACGACGGACTTGCGGAAGACCGTGTCGCCCAGCATCTCGCGGAAGTTGTCCAGACCCACGAACTGCGGCGCCGTCAGCACGTCGTACTTCGTGAAGGCCAGGACCACCGACGCGACGACCGGCAGACCGATCCAGAGCGAGGCGTGCAGCAGCGCGGGCGCCACCATCAGCATGCCGGCGCGCTGCCTGCGGCGTCCCGGTCCGGTGGGGGTCCGGCGGGCGCGCCGCCGCTGCGCGGCCGGGCGTGCGTCCGGGGAGGCGGGCGGCGCGGGACGCGCCTTGAGTACGGATGTCGTTCCCACGGTGACGGGTCCCTACATCCGGCCGATGGCGGCCTCGGCGAGCCGGCCGAGTTCCGCGATGGCGTCCTTCGCGGACTGCTTCCCCACGATCGCGGGCTCCAGCGTCGGCTTGATCTTCTCGCGGATCTCCATCCACGCGGGGGTGCCGCCCTCGGAGCACGCGTCGCCCATGCTCCGCAGGGAGAGGTCGACGAACTCGTTCTCCTTCACGTACGAGGTGTCGCCGAGGTCCTTCAGACCGGGCACCGAACCGCGCTGCCTGGCGGCACCGAGGACCGACTCGGGGGCGGCCAGGTACTCGACGAGCGCGCGGGCCGCCGCGGGGTGCCTCGAACCGGCGGACTGGCTGACGAGCGTGCCGCCCTGGAGCATCGCGGGCCTGCGGTTGGCGAGGACGAACGCACCGAGCCTGTCCTCCTTCAGCAGGTCCGGGGCCTGGTCCCCGACCTGCTTCCACAGCGCGCTCGACGTCATCATCATCGACGCCCTGCCGGTCTGGACGTTGGACGGGGCGCCGAGTTCGGTCTTCTTCCCGTAGTCGGCGGAGCCGTCCGCGACGAGGTCCTTGAAGAACTGGAGCGCCTCGACCCCGCGCGCGTCGGTGAACATCACCTTCTTGCCGTCCTGGCTGAACAGCTGCCCGCCGTTGGCGAAGAGGAAGGTCTCCCAGCACTGGCGCAGTTCGATGGAGAACGGGTCGAAGCCGATCCGTCCGCCGCGGGTCAGCCGCTTGGCCACGGCGCGCAGTTCGGCCCAGTCGGCCGGGGTCTTCCTGATCCCGGCCTCGGCGAAGTGGTCCTTGCGGTAGACGACGATGCGGGTGTCGAGGACGACCGGCAGCGCGTACAGCTTGCCGCCGTACCGGGAGGGCTCCAGTACCCGCTCCTCGTAGTCGTGCGCGGTGGCGAACTTCTCCGGCAGTTCGGCGATCGCCTTCTTCGCCGCGAACGGGGGGATCCAGCCCACGCCCATCATCAGCACGTCGGGCAGCAGACCGCCCGCCAGACCAGTGGTGATCTTCTCGTTGAGCTGCTGGTACGTGGTGTAGTCCACGTTCACCTTGACGTCCGGGTACTTCTTCCGGAAGCCGCCGAGGATCTCCTGCTCCAGCAGCTTCTTGCCGTCGGCGCCCTCGTAGATCGGGGTGAGCAGAGTGATCTCACCCTCGGCGGGGCCTTCGGCGGAGCCGGCCGGCGAAGTGCCGGTCCCGCAGCCGCCGAGCGCGGCGGCGGCCGTTCCGGCGCCGATGGCGGCGAGCAGCGACCGTCGATTGAGTTGCATGGGACACCCCTCTTGAGGTGGAGGCTGTGGATCGATCCAGCAGAGAGTCCCGGCCATGGCTGGGAAGCGCTGGTAAATCGATGCAGTGATGCTAGGAAGGCGTCGAGAGGGGCGTCAACAGCTTGTGTGCATGAATTTTCCGGAGCGTTAACGGGTGTAGTGGTAAACGATGTTCAGTAAATCGATACACTGATAGGGTCATGCGTAGTCGAACCGGAGGTGGCATGAGCGGGGTAACGATCCATCAGGTCGCGCGGGCGGCCGGGGTGTCCGCGAGCACGGTCTCCAACGTCCTCAACGGGCGTACGGACCGGATGCAGGCGGCCACGCTGGCCAGGGTGGAGCAGGTGATCGAGCAGCTCGGCTACCGGCCCAACCGCGCCGCCCGGATGCTGCGCACCGGCCGCATCAAGGTCATCGGCCTCATCGTGCCCTCGGTCGCCAACCCGTTCTGGGGCGCCCTCGCCCGCGAGCTGGAGGCCATCGCGCTTGCCGAGGGGTACCACGTCCTGCTCTGCAACAGCGAGCGCGATCCGGCCCGCGAGCTGAAGTACGGCGAGGAGCTGCTCGCGGACGGGGTCAGCGGAGTGGTGCTGTGCTCCTCGCTGCCCTCCATCGACCATGTGACGCCCCTGCTCAGCCGGGGGCTGAAGATGGTCGCCTTCGACCGCACCGCGCAGGCGGGCGACCCGCCGTCACTGGCCTCGATCAGCGTCGACAACGCGATGGGCGCCGAGCTCGCCACCCGCCATCTGATCGAACTGGGCCACCGGCGCCTGGCGTTCGTCTCCGGCTCCGTCAACAGCGTCAACCGCCGGGAACGGCTGCGCGGCTTCCGGGCCGCCCTGGAGTCGGCGGGCCTCGATCCGGCCGACGCGATCGTCTGGCCCGGCGCCGACGCCACCGAGTTCGGCGACAAGGACGCCGCCGAGCTGGGCCGCAACGCGGCCCGCGAGCTCCTGTCCGGGCCGCGCCCGCCCACCGCGTTCGTCGCGATCAACGACATGTGCGCGATCGGGATCTGCCGGGGCGCCAAGGACGCGGGCCGCAGCGCGGGACAGGACGTCTCCGTGGTCGGCTTCGACGACATTCTCCTCGCCGACCTCTTCGAGCCGCCGCTCACCACGGTCCGCCAGCCGCTGCCGGAGATGGCGGCGGAGACCTTCCAGCAGCTCCGCGCCCGCATCGAGTCCGCCCCGGCTGCGGGCCGCTCCCTGCTCATCCGCCCCCGCCTGGTGGTCCGCGAGTCGACGGCCCCGGCACCGGCGGGGGCGGGCGGGGCCGAGTAGCGGCACGGCTGCCGCGGCTGTCAGGAGCCGAAGACCGCGGCGGCACGCCGAGGCCCGGTGCCCGGTGCACCGGCCACGACCCGGTGGCTCCGGACGCCGCGCCCCGCGCCGACGCCGCCCACCGCCTGCGCGCCCTCGGCCCGGAGACCACGGCCGGCCGCACCGCCCACCCGGTCACCGCCGACGCACTCGCCCAGGCCCTCCCGGCCCCGCGTACGACGACGACGGCGCGACAGGCCCTCCACCTCCCGGCGGACGGCACGGCCGACCCCTCCTACTGATCGGCCCGGAGGCGATTGACCCGGTACACGTCCCGGACGCAGAGGTTGAGGAGCGTGGTCGCCACGATGGCACCGGAACAGACCAGGAGCACGGTCCGCTCGGTCCAGACCTGCGCGGAGAGGGCGGCGGCGAGGTAGCCGACGGGGATGGCGATCCGCTCGCCCACCCCGTTGAACGCGCTCATCCGGCCCAGTTCGTCCTGGGGGACGTGCTGTTGGAGCGCGGTGTTCCACGCCACGACGGCCACGTCCAGCCCGATGCCCGCGAGCACCGCGCCGAGCAGCACCCAGAGGAGCGGCAGCCCGAGCCCGAGCGCCGTCGGCGGCAGGCAGAGTCCGGCGCTCGCGACCACGGCGACGGCCAGCAGCCGGTTCGGCCTCCAGCGCAGACACAGCACCGTCCCGGCCAGCAGCCCGGACGCGAACGCGCCCTGGACGAGCCCCCAGGACCGCGCCCCCGCGTAGTGCTCGGCCGCGACCACCGGGCCCAGGAGCTGGAACCCGGCCAGCCACGCGGCGACCACCACCGTGCCCGAGACGGTGTACGTCCACAGCCAGATGCGTTCCCGGAACCCGGCCCAGCCCGCCCGCAGATCGGCGATCGCGCCTCCCGCCGCCGCGACCGGCGCGTCCAGCCGCAGCCCGAGCAGCAGCAGGGCCGCGACCAGGAAGCTGAGCGCGTCCCACGACAGGGCCCATCCCGGGCCGCCCACCGCGACGATCACCCCCGCGGCCACCGGCCCCAGCACCTTGACGGCGTTGTTCGGAAGCCGGACCAGGGCGTTGGCCCGCAACAACTGCTCGGCCGCGACGAGTTGACCCACCACGCCCACCGCGGCCGGTGCGGTGAAGGCGACGGCGACCCCCGATACGAAGCCGCACGAGGCGATCGAGGCGGTCGTCGCATGGCCCGTGGCCACCAGCGCCGCGAGGGCCCCCTGCGCGAGCGCGGCCAGCAGATTGCCCAGGAACAGGATCCGGCTCCGCGAGAACCGGTCCGCGAGCACCCCGCCCGCGAGGAGGAAGACGATGGTCGGTACGGAGTTCGTGGCCAGGACGGTCCCGAGCGAACCCGCCCCGCCGCCCTGTCCGATCACCGCGTAGGCCAGCGCGAGCGGGGCCATCGCGGAACCGGTGGCGGAGACGAGGTTGGCGAGCAGGAACCGCCGGAAGGCGGGAATCCGCAGCGGGGTCGGGACGGCCGTCGCCCCGGTGGCCGATGCGGTCACTTCTCACCGTCCCCGGAGGCGCCGGTCCGGTCCAGCTCCTCGCCGAGCGCCGCCCGCAGCGCGTCGTGCCGGGGGCCGAGGGCGTAGCGGCCGTCGGTCCAGCGGTCACGCGGGTAGAGCCAGACCGGCAGGGACACCCGGTCCGCGGGCTCCCAGTCGTAGCGGGGCCACACATGGGCGTGCAGAAAGCCGTCGGTGTTGCCGAGGATCTCCAGGTTGACCCGTCGGAAAGCGGGGTCGGTACGGAGGCAGGCGCGCTCGACGGCCTCGCCGAGCCGGTCCATGTCGGAGAGGAAGGCCAGCCGCTTCGCCCTCGGAAGGTCCGAGAGACGGCGCACCCCGGGTTCGTCCACGAGGAGCACCGAGTACCCGGGCAGGAACTGCACGTCCCCGATCGCGGCGAACCCCGCGTCCAGGCGGCGTACGACGGCCGGGTTCTCGCCCCGCAGGGCACTGGCTATGCGGTTGTCCCGCCAGTCGGAGGTCATCGCGGGAACCTATCGTGAACCGGCTCGAACACCCCAGGTCACAGGCGTTGTTCGGCCAGCTCCAGCCAGTGTTCCACCTGCTCCGGAGGGAAGTGCCGGACGGCCCAGTCGGTCATGCGCAGGCTCATGTGGGCCCAGCAGGGGCGCAGGACGTCCTCGGGCAGGGTGTCCAGAAGCTCGTCGAGGCGGCCGACGACGCCCGGGGGCTGTTCCTCGGCGTGCAGGCCGAAGCGGAGGGTGACCAGATCGAAGCGGTGGTCCCCGCGCCCGGCACCGTCCCAGTCGACGACCCCGGTGACGGAGCCGTCCACGGCGAGCAGGTTGCCATGGTGGAAGTCCAGGTGCACCACGTCGTCCCCGGCCAGCACCGGGGGATGGGCGGCGCCAACCGACCGGATCCGCTCCTCCAGCGCCGCGCCGCGCCCGCTGTGCCGGCGCAGCGGATCGTGGAGGCAGTAGCCGGGGCCGTCCTCCCGCAGATACAGGGGCACCCGCGGGACGTCGGGGCGCCCGGCGAGCAGCCCCGCCTGCGCGGCGTTCAGGGCGAGCGCCCGGTCCAGCCCGTCGTGGTCCAGTACGTCCGGCGGCGCGCCCGGCAGCAGCTCCTGGACCAGCACCACCGCACCGTCCACCTGGAGCGCCAGCTCCGTCGAGGGGCAGGGGTACCCCCGTTCGCGCAGTACCGCGCAGACCGCCAGCGGGCCAGCCCGCAGCTCGTCGAGCCGGGCGCCGGGCCGCCACTTCAGCACGGACCGGTGCCCGTCGGGCCACCGGACGTACGCGGCCCCCACCTGCCCTCCCGGACAGGGGCCCTCGACCACCAGCCGCACCCCCGTCGCGCGGTGCACGGCGGCGGTCAGCCGGTCGGGGGCGAGGCGTTCGGCGCGGGTCCACTGCCGCGGTGCGGAGGTCATCGGGTCATTGTCCGGCAGGGCGCCGGGCGAGTCCGGGGCCGGGGCACGGTTCAGGAGAGCACCCACCGGGGCGGGTGTCCGGGGTCGGCCGGGCAGACGAAGACATGCAGGTCGCGGTCGCGGCCGGAGCGGAGCCGGGTGGGCCGGGCCATCGCCACGCCTTCCGGGGCCGGGGCGTTCCCACGCAGGACGAGGGCGCGGTCCTCGACCGGTATCCAGCTGAGCGAGGAGCCGTCCCACTCGATCCCGTCGGCCGTCAGCAGCAGCCGTCCCGGGGCGGCGCAGGACGGACACTCGACGGACATCGGGCCCGTCGACGGCCAGCTGGGGAAGCCGCCGACCCGCCAGCCGGGCGGGATCGACAGGTCGCCCTGGTAGCTGGGGGCGTCGGGGCCGTGCTCCGCCGCCCGGGCGTCGTCCCACGCGTCGATACGGGCGAGCAGCGGGGCGGGCAGCGTGTCGCCCTCCGCCCACGGATAGGTGTCCACCTCTTCGGGGTGCAGGACACACGGTTCGGGAAGGTCGTCCGGCCGGCGCAGCAGGGGCGCTTCGGGCGGGGCGGCGAGGAGGCGTCCGGCGTGCCCGGTCTCCGCGGCCCGCCGCCACCGCAGTCGGTAGCGGACTTCCAGGTGCGGGCCATGGGCGAAGGAACAGCGGAAGAGCTGCACCAGATCCGCGCCGTCCGGCCCGGCGGCCAGTCCCGGGACGTCCCGGCGGAAGAGCTGGGCGAGCCCGGTGAAGGGCACCGGCCCGTCCTCCCCGGGCGTTCCGGTACCGGGCCACGGCCGGGCCGGCGGCCGGGAGCCCGTGGTCCGGGCGGCGCGGATCCCGTCCGGCGCGTACCCCTCGGGCTCGGGCCGGTGCGGCTCGCGGCAGACCGGCCAGGCCTCGTCGTCCGGCCAGAGCATCGGCCCACCCACATGGCTGTCGTGCGCGCCGGGCCGCCCGGGTCTCGGGTGCAGCCGGGTGGTCCGGCCCCGGTGCGCGGCCAGTTCCGGGAAGACGGTCTCCACCGGCACCGGTCGGTCCGGCGTGGTCCTGGTCATACGCGGACCGTACCCGGGTGGAACGGCCCGGCCGGGAGCGGGCCCGGATTGCGGATCGCCGGGCAGCCCCGAGGATGAGTTCCGTACCCATGCGCGACCACTCCTGGAACCGGCCCAGCGCCGCCGAAAGCCACGAACGGAAGGACGCCACCATGCCCGTGTGCACCACACGTGACGGGGTCGAGATCTTCTACAAGGACTGGGGCCGCGGGCGCCCGGTCGTGTTCATCCACGGCTGGCCGTTGAACGGTGACGCCTGGCAGGACCAGCTCAAGGCCGTCGTCGACGCCGGCTACCGGGGCATCGCCCACGACCGGCGCGGCCACGGACGCTCCACCCCGGTCTTCGACGGCTACGACTGGGACACCTTCGCGGACGACCTGAACGACCTGGTCACGGGGCTCGACCTGCGCGACGTCACCCTCGTCGCGCACTCGATGGGCGGCGGCGAGCTGTGCCGCTACATCGGCCGCCACGGCACCGGCCGGATCCGCTCCGTCGTCCTGCTCTCGGCCATCCCGCCGCTGATGCTCCAGGGCCCGGGCAACCCCGAGGGGGTGCCGAAGGCGGTGTTCGACCAGATCAAGGCGGGCATCGTCGCCGAGCGTTCGCAGTTCTGGAAGGACACCGCCGTCGGCTTCTTCTCCGCCGGCCGCGCGGGCAACAAGGTCACCCAGGGCAACAAGGACGCCTTCTGGCTCATGGGCATGGCCCAGACCATCGAGGCCGGGGTCGCCTGCGTCGACGCCTTCTCGGACACGGACTTCACCGAGGAGCTGAAGAAGATCGACGTCCCCGCCCTCGTCGTCCACGGCGACGACGACCAGGTCGTGCCGGTCGACGCGACCGGGCGCAGGTCGGCGGAGATCATCCCCGGCGCGACCCTGAAGGTCTACGAGGGCGGCTCGCACGGCATCGCCATGGTCCCGGGTGACAAGGAGCGGTTCAACGCCGACCTGCTGGAGTTCCTCGCGCGGTGATCCGCCGGGCGGCCGCCTCACTCCCTCGGCGGCCGCCCGGGGTGCCGGTGGGCGTACCGTTCCGCAGCCGCGTGCCACCAGCCGGGCGGGGAGTCGCCGGTGACCTCGGACGCGGGCTGGTCGGGATGGAGGCCGAGCCGCCGCAGCGCGTCGGCCCGGACGCGGACGTCGAACCAGCCGTGCCAGTGGCCGTCGGGGCCGATGCCGCAGGCCAGTCCGGACCGCATCTCCTCCGGGGCGAACGGCATCCAGTCGATGCCGCGCTCCCGCAGTCAAGCGCGGACGGCAGCCATCGGCGCGGGGCGGCCCGGCAGGTTCTCGTAGGCCGCGACGGTGATCCACTCGGTGCTCGGGGTGTCCATGGGCCCATGATGCCGGACGGCCGCGTGGCGAAGCGCAGCCCGACCTTGCATTAGCAAGCGTCTGCAAGTATTGTTCTTGCAAGTAAGGCGCGCATGCAACTTAATGTGCGTGCCAGTCGCACACCAGCAAAGGCACCGTCATGTCCCTCAAGGAAATCCTTCCCGGCCGTCTCGGCTTCGGTACGGCCCCGCTCGGCAACATGTTCCGCGCGATCCCCGAAGAGGAGGCCCGCGCCACCGTCGAGGCCGCCTGGGACCAGGGCATCCGCTACTACGACACCGCCCCGCTCTACGGGGCCGGCCTCTCCGAGGAGCGCCTCGGCAGGGTCCTCGCCACCAAGCCCCGTGACTCCTACGTACTGTCGACGAAGGTCGGCCGGGTCATCCTCGACGAGCACGAGACGGACCTCCCGGACCTCGGGGAGAAGGGCGGCCTGTTCGAGCACGGCAACCCGAACAGGATCGTCCACGAGTGGACCGCCGAGGCCACCGAGCGCTCCATCGAGGGCAGCCTGAAGCGCCTCGGCGTCGACCGCCTGGACATCGTCTGGGTCCACGACATCGCCCAGGACTTCCACGGCGACGCGTGGATCCAGAAGTTCGAGGAGGCCCGTACCGGTGCGTTCCGGGTGCTGTCCCGGCTGCGCGACGAGGGCGTCATCAAGGCGTGGGGCCTGGGCGTGAACAAGACCGAGCCCATCGAGCTGACCCTCGGCCTCGACGAGCCGCGGCCCGACGGCTTCCTGCTCGCCGGCCGCTACACCCTCCTCGACCACGAGCACGCCCTAGATGTATTGCCCTGTGAGGTTGGGGACGCGGCTGGCGGGTGGTTTGCCTGCGAGTGCGGTGTGTCCACGGTGGTGATTGTAGGTGT
>NZ_JBIVPT010000013.1:0-208880 GCF_044754785.1 Streptomyces sp. NPDC092952
GACCTGCGACTGTCTCCAGTCGGGACGACAGGATTTGAACCTGCGACCCCTTGACCCCCAGTCAAGTGCGCTACCAAGCTGCGCCACGTCCCGATGCGATGTTCCGCCCCGGTGTTGCCGGGCGGCCTCGCAGGACAAACATTACCTCACTCCGAGGACCGGATCGACGCCCGTGCCTGGTGGGCGCGGTTCGCCAGGGACTCCGCGCCGCAGGCGGTGGCCAGTTTGTATGCCCGGGCGAGTTCGCGCGGCGAGCGGATCGCGATGCCGTAGTCGACCAGGGCCAGCGCGTGTTCGTACGCGGACGGGGACGACTCCAGGTGGCGGACCGCCTCGGAGAGCAGGCGGGTGGCCTCCTCGGGAGCGGCGAACAGGGCGAGGCAGTGCAGGGCCTCGCCGATCGCGGTCTCCGTGCCGAAGCGCTCGGCGTGCACCCGTGCGGTGGCGGCGAGTTGGGCGGCGCGGTCCGGGTTCTCCTCTGCCAGGGCGCGGGCGAGATCACCGGCCCAGGGCGCCCACACACCGTTGAACCTGCCGCGCGGTTCGAGCTTCTGGCCCGCCGCTTCGAGCTCGACGATCGCTTCCTTGGTCCGGCCCTCGGCCAGCAGCAGCCTGCCGCGTACACAGGGGCCGTCGGGCAGCACCATCGCGCTGGGGTAGGGCGCCTCGAAGGTGTAGCGGTCGGCGATCTCGCGGGCCTCGGTGACCCGGCCCCGGGCGACCAGGGTGTCGATGAGCAGGCAGGCGGCGTCCCAGTGGACCGGCAGTCCGCTGCCCACCCGGTCGGCGAGGCGCAGCCCTTCGCGCAGGAAGCCCTCGGCCTCCGCCAGCCTTCCGCGGCGGCGGTGGACCAGCCCGAGCAGCGTGTGCGCGAACGCGAGGTGCGCGCCGCTCCAGCCGGAGATCTCGAAGGCGCGGACCGCCTCGCCGAAGAGCTCCTCGGCACGGTCGAGATGGTCGGTGAAGGCATAGGTGATGCCGACCAGGGTCGGCAGCTCGAAGCCCCATTCGGCGTCGGTCCAGCCGAGTCCCCTGGCCGGGTGTCCGCCGACCAGGGCGCGTTCGCAGAGGTCTACGACGAGCTGGGCGTTCTCGCCGCGCACCATGGCGTCGAAGGCCCGGAGCGTGAGCAGGGCGCGTTCGGCGTTGTCGCGGCCGTGCAGATGGTCGGCGTTGCGTGCGAGCCGGGCGGAGCGGCCGGGGCCGTCCTCCTCGGTGGCCTGCATGCCCTCCCAGAGGAAGTGGGCGGCCTGGAGCCGCATCAGGCCGGGGCCCGGGGCGGTGCGGGCGGCCTCCGCGGCGAGTGCGCTCGCCGCCTCCTTGAGCTGGTTGTTGTGCGAGTGCGCGGCCGCGAGCCGGTAGGTGGCGTCGACCCGCTGGTCGTCGTCGAGCCCCGGCATGTCGAGCGCGTTGCGCAGGTGCTGGACCGTGGTGGCCGGGGAGCTGAGCAGGGTGGCGCAGCCCAGCTCGTACAGCAGGGTGGCCTGTACGCGCTCGCGCGGGGGTTCGCGCAGGGCGCGTTCGAGGCAGCGGCGGGCGGCCTCCGGGGCGCCGACGGCGAGGTGCTGCTTGGCCGCCTCGCGGAGCTGCTCGACGAGCTCCTGGTCGTCGTCCGGGTGGACCTCCAGCAGGTGCCGGGAGGCCGCGGCGGGGCCGAGTCCGGCCCGGTTGATCGCCCAGGCGGCCCGGCCGTGCATGGCGGTGCGGGTGGCCGGCGGGATGGCGCGGTAGATCGCGCTCGCGATGAGCGGGTGGACGAACTCCAGCGGGTCGAAGCCGGTGACGATCCGGGCCTCGCGCAGCCGCGCCGTGCAGTCGGCGGCCTCGGCCGAGGTCATTCCGGCGAGGGTGGCGGCCAGGTCCTGGGAGATGTCGGTGCCGAGAACGGCCGCGGCCCAGGCGAAGCGGGTGGCGTTGGTGCCGAGCCGTTCGAGCCGGGCGACGAGGCCGCTGCCGCGGGCGGAGGCGCCGAGCTCGCGCAGCAGTCCGGCCGACTCGTCCAGCGGGACCAGCTCGCGGTCCTGCACCTTGGCGACGAGCTCGACCGCCTCGTACGGGTTTCCGCCGGTGACCGCCCACACCTCGCGGCAGAAGGGGTCGTCCGCGTGTTCGCCGAGGGCCGTGCGGACCAGCTCCGCGGTGGCGTCCGGGGTGAGGGCGCGCAGCGCGACGCGGACCTGGGCGGGGTGGGCGCCGCCCACTCCGTCCTCCTTCTCGCGGGCGGCGAACTCCTCCGGGCGGTGGGCCTGGACGACCAGGACCGGGAGCTCGTTCAGGCGGGCGGTGAACGAGGCGAGCCAGGCGAGGGATTCGCCGTCCGCCCAGTGCGCGTCGTCGATGACGAGCAGCAGCGGACGGTGGCTCAGCCGGGAGGCGAGCCGGGCGACGACGTAGTCCAGACCGTCCCGCACGCCCTGCGGATCGGGCTGCGGGCCGGTCGGCTCGGCCAGGCCGAGGGCCGGTGCGGCGACCTCGTACCAGGGGCCGAAGAGGGCCCGCACCTCGTCGGGCGGGAACCGGTCGAACGCGGGCTGGAGCAGTTGGCGCACGACGTGGAACGGCACGGAGGTGACCGTTTCGCCGCCCCGTGCCGACCAGACCGTGCAGCGGTCGGCGGCCATCGCCTGGACCTCGGCGAGCAGCGCGGTCTTGCCGATACCGGCCTCACCGCTGAAGATCAGCAGCCCGCCGACGGCCTGGGCACCGCAGAGTGCGTCCACCGCCTCCGCGGCGGCGGCGAGTTCCGGTTCGCGTTCGTACAGCGGCCGGGACGGCTTCATCCCTACCCTCCCCAAGGGTGATGCGTGTGGTTTTCGACACTAGTCGTGAACACTGGTCCACGGACAGTGGTTCGGACAGTTCAGCGCGGGTGCGGGCACAATCGTGGAGTGGACGGAAATCGCAGGGACCGCGACGCCGGGGGCCGGGCACGCAACGCGCGCCCGCGTGACGGGCTGGGCCGCCCGCTTCCGTACGGGAGCGAGGGGATCGCCCGGCAGCCGGAGGGGGTGGTTCGTACCCCCGAGGAGACCGTGCGCGAGGCGCAGCGGCTCCTGGACGCGGGGATGCCGTTCCATGCCCACGAGGTGTTCGAGGACGCGTGGAAGTCCGGCCCGGAGGCGGAACGGGAGCTGTGGCGGGGGCTCGCGCAGTTGGCGGTGGGGCTGACCCACGCGGCCCGGGGCAATGCGACGGGCGGGGCGCAGCTGCTGCGGCGCGGGGCGGTGGCGCTGGCGGGGTTCGCCCCGGCCCGGCCGTACGGGATCGGGGTCGCCGGGCTGATCGGCTGGGCCGAGGGGCTGGCCGAGCGGGTGGCGGAGGAGGGCGCGGCCGGCCGGCGGATCGATCCGGTGGCGGAGGCCCCGCGGCTGTGCGGTCCGGTGCGTTGAGGGTCCGGGAGCGGTCCGCTCCGGGGCGGATCCGGCGCCCGTCGCACCGAGCGGCGAACAGGGCGGCCCGCAGCCATTACGATCGCGCGTCATGAGCAATTCTGACCAGGACCAGGAGCAGGGCCGGAGCGTGGACGCCCCGATAGCCGCGGACACGGGCGTCGCGGGGGCGAGGACGAAGAAGGAAGCGGGCGCGGAGGCGGACGCCGCGGCGGAGAAGCCGGACACCGGGACGGCCGTCGGCCCGAAGGCGGAGAAGCCGGCGGCCGGGGCAGGGCCGGCCGACGTGGAGGCGGCTTTCGGGGCGGACGCCGGCACCGATGCCGACGAGGCCGGTGACCGCAAGCTGACGCCCCGCCAGGCGAGACGGTTGCGGATGGCGCTGTCGGCGGTGGGGATGGCCGCGATGGCGGTCGTTCTCGCGCTGCGTATCGCCAGCCGGTCGTCCGTCCTGGTGGTCGGGGTGTACGGGCTGGCGCTGATCCTGTGCGGGATCGTGATCGAGCTGAGCCGTAACGGGCGGACCCGACTGGGCAGTTGGCTGCTCGCCGTCGGCCTGGTCGCGGCCATCGGTTCGGACTGGCTGCTGATTCCCTGACGCGTGGTCAGCATGGCGTGATCCGTACGGTGCCGCCGTCCGGCTCGGCCCGCTCCAGCCAGTCGGCGCGCAGCGGGAAGGACCGGCCCGGGACGGCGGTCCGCAGCAGCCGCTCCCGGTGCAGTTCCCGGCCGTCCTGGCGGACGACGAGCAGCGGCGCGGTGAGCCGTTCGGCGGTGCGCAGGAGGAAGCGGCCGCCCGCCGGAAGGGTGCCGTCGGGGCCGACGAGGTTGGGGGCGACCCAGCACAGCGGGGCGTCGACGGCGATGGCCAGCCGGTGGGCGGGCCAGGTACCGGTGATCAGGTGACGCAGTACGGGGGCGGCGACCGCGCGGCCCTCGGCGAAGGCGTGGCCCGCGCTCTCCACCCCGTGCAGCAGGTTGCCGACGGCGAAGATCCCGGTCCGGTCGGTGCGGAGGTCCGGGTCGTGGGCGGGTCCCCGGGTGCCGGGGTCGAGGGTGACGGCGCCGCGCCGGGCCAGTTCGTGTTCGGGGATCCAGTCGCCGGTGAAGACGACGGTGTCGCAGCGCAGCGTGGTGGTGCGGCCGTCGTGGTGGCGGACGGCGACGCCGGTGAGCCGTTTCCGGCCGACGAGGGCGGTGACGGTGGTGCGGGTGAGGACCGGGGTGCGGTCGTTGCCCCGGGTCAGGGCGGCGAACGGGGCGGTCGGCTGGTCGGTGACCAGGGCGGCGACCTCGGCCTCCGCGACGCGCAGGGTTTCGGCGGCGGCCCGGGCGACGGGCCCGTCGCCGATGACGACCGCGCGGCCGCCGATCCGCCGCCCGTGGAGGTGGACGGCCTGCTGGAGTTCGCCGGTGGTGAGGACGCCGGGCGGGCGGTCGCCGGGGACGAGCCGGGCGCTGCGGGGGCGTTCGCGGGCGCCGGTGGCGAGGACGACCGCGCGGGCGGTGATCCGTTCGAGGCCGGTGGGTGCGGTGGTGTCGACGGTGAGCTCTCCGGCCCAGCCGGTGACGGAGACGCCGGTGCGCAGGGCGGCTCCGGCGCGCAGGGCGGTGGCGACGCAGTCGCGGGCGTACGCGGGTCCGGTGGCCGTGCCCCGGCCGATCGTCCGGCCGCCGAATCCGCCGTGGTGGCAGTGGCGGGGGACGCCGCCCGCGGTCTGTTCGCGTTCCAGGATCTCGACCCGGCCCGCGCCGGACGCGGCGAGTTCGGCCCCGGCGCCGAGGCCGGCCGGACCGGCCCCGACGATCAGGACGTCGACGGTGCGTTCGTGCCGGGTCATGACCGGGCCTCCTCGAACAGGGCGCGGACCGCGGCTCCGCAGGAGAAACCCTGGCACCGGCCGTTCCCGGCGCGCGTCCTGCGGCGCAGGCCGTCCGGGGAGCCCGGTGGCACGGTGCTCGCCAGGGCGTCCCTGATCTCGCCGGCGGAGACGCGTTCGCAGTGGCAGACCAGGGTGCCGTACGCCGGGTCCCGGGCGATGAGCGCGGCGTCCTGGTAGGGGCGGGGGAAGGCCTCGCCGAGGTTGGGCAGGGTGACGGGGGGCAGTTCGGCGGGTTCGCCGAGGTCGACGGATTCCCCGAGCAGTCCGACGACATGGGCGGCGATGGCCATGGAGGCGGTGAGTCCGGTGGAGCGGATGCCGCCGACGGTGATGTGGCGTTCGTCGGGGCGGGAGCGGATGCGGTAGTCCTCCTGGCCGGTGGCGGCGCGCAGTCCGGCGTAGACGGCGGTGACCTCCTCGTCGAGGAGGTCGGGCAGGATGCGGCGGCCCTTCTCGCGCAGCAGGGCGAGGGCTTCGGCGGTCGATCCGGTGGCGGTCTTGTCGTCGATGTCCTCGGCGGTGGGGCCGAGGAGCACGTTGCCGAAGACGGTCGGCGCGACCAGTACGCCCTTGCCGGCGGCGGTGGGGACCGGGAGCAGGATGTGGCGGACCAGGTCCCGGGCGAGCTTGTCGAAGACGATGAGCTGGCCCCGGCGCGGGGTGACGGTGAACTCGTCGTGGCCGAGCAGCCGGTCGATCTCGTCGGCGTACAGTCCGGCGGCGTTGATCAGGTGCCGGGTGCGCAGGGTGCCCCGGGAGGTGGTGAGGGTGTGGAGGCCGTCGTCGTCGCCGATGTCCCGTACCCGGCAGTTCAGGTGGAGGTGGACTCCGGCGCGGACGGCCTGGGTGGTGTAGGCGAGGGGGGTCGTCCAGGGGCAGACGAGGCTCTCGTCGGGGATCTCCAGGGCGCCGAGGGCGCCGGGGCCGAGCCTCGGCTCGCGGGCCCGCAGCTCGTCGGCGTCCAGGAGCCGGGCCGCGTGGTACTCGTTGCGTTCGGCCTTCTTCAACAGGCCCGGAAGGGCGGCGAGTTGTTCCTTGTCCCAGGCGACGAGGAGGGCGCCGACGCGTTCGACGGGGATGCCGGCCCCGGCCGCGTAGGCGCGCAGCCGATGGGCTCCTTCCCGGACGAGCCGCGCCTCCAGCGTGCCGGGCACGGCGTCGAAGCCGGTGTGCAGGATCGCGGTGTTGGCCTTCGACGTGCCGTTGGCGATGTCGTCGGAGGCGTCGAGCAGCGCGGTGCGCAGGGGGTGGCGGGCCAGTTCGCGGGCGATGGCGGTGCCGACGACGCCCGCGCCGATGACGGTCACGTCGTAGACCGGCGGGCCGGTTCCGGAGCCCGTTCCCGGCGGGTTCCGGGCCGTCAGGGGTCCGGTGGTGGTGATCGTGGTGCGCATGGTGCGGCTCTCGTACGTGTCAGGCATGGTCCAGCAGGCTCTGTACGCCGGTCCGGAACGCGGCGAGGCGCTCGGCGGCCCGGTCTGCGCCGATACGGGGTTCGTACACGGCGGCGGGCTTCCACTCGGGGACGGCCCGGCGGACGGTGAGGTGCGGGTCGAGGCCGAGCCGGGCGACGGCTCCGACGCCGAGCGCGGTGGCATCGGGGAGCGCGGACACCTCGACGGGGCGTTGCAGCAGGTCGGCCTGGGTCTGCATGAGGAGCTCGGAGCGGGTCAGGCCGCCGTCGACGCGGAGCGAGGTGAGCGGTGTGCCGAGGTCGGTGGCGGCCGCCTCGGTGAGTTCGACGACCTGGGCCGCGATGCCTTCGCACAGGGCGCGCACCAGATGCCCCCGGGTGGTGCCGAGGCCGAGGCCGGTGAGCGATCCGCGCAGGTCGCCGCGCCACCAGGGGGCGGCGAGCCCGGCGAGCGCGGGGACGAAGGTGACGCCGCCGGAGTCGGGGACGGTCCGGCCCACGGGGTCGAGGTCGGCCGCGCCGGAGATGACCCCGAGGCCGGTCAGCCAGTCGACGGCGGAGGCGGCGGTGTAGACCTGCCCGTCGAGGCAGTAGGCCGTACGGTCGCGGAGCCGCCAGGCCACGCAGCCGACCAGTCCGGTGGAGCCGCGGCGCGGGGCGGGGCCGGTCTGGGCGAGGAGGAAGGCGCCGGTCCCGTAGGTGCACTTGGCGTTGCCGGGGTCCAGGGCGTTCTGGGCGAGGAGGGCCGCCTGCTGGTCGACGAGGAGGCCGGTCAGCGGGAGTTCGCCGCCGAAGGCGGTCGTCGTGCCGACCGTGCCGTCGCAGTCGACGACGTCCGGGAGGCGTTCGTCGCCGAGGCCGAAGACGCCCAGGGCCCGGGGCGACCAGCCGACCCGGTCGAGGTCGAGGAGCTGGGTGCGGCCGGCGGTGGCCGCGTCGGTGACGAACGCGCCGGTCAGCTGGTGGACGAGCCAGGCGTCGGTGGTGGTGACGACGCCTTCCCGGGTCAGTTCGCGGCGGATCCAGGCCATCTTCGGCGCGGCGAAGTAGGGGTCGAGGGGGAGCCCGGTGAGCCGGGTCAGCTCCTCCTCGTGCTCGGCGAGTTCGGCGCAGAGCCCGGCGGAGCGGCGGTCCTGCCAGACGATCGCCTCGGTGAGCGGGCGCCCGGTGGCCGGATCCCAGGCGAGCACCGTCTCGCCCTGGTTGGCGAGGCCCACCGCGTGGACCGGCTCGCCCGCCTCCCGTAACGCCCGGCAGCCCGCCTCCACGACCGAGCCGAGCAGCGCGGCGGGGTCGGTCTCGACCGATCCCCCCGATCCGTGGCGCACGGAGACCGGCACGGAAGCGGACGCGATCACACCGCGCTCGGGACAGATCACCAGTGCCTTCGTTCCCGAGGTGCCCTGGTCCACGGCGAGTACCGGGCCTGTCATCGACTCTCCATCGGTGCGAAGGCTCGGCGGATCGAGCGGAACGGTGATCACTGAACTCGCCGCCCAGAGTGGTGCAGACCACCGCGCGCGTCAAGGGCCGACCGGCCCTTGACCGGAACCACCCGAACAATTGATTCGACTTTGAACATCCGTTGGGATGAGCGGACTTGAGTAAGATCCGCGAATCGCGCCGGAGACCGACAGTAATGGCCTTACACTCACCGCCGTGCAACAACCGGACGCCTTGCGGCAGTTCGCTGTTCAACGGCTGCTCAACCCCCCACGTTCCAGAGGATCGATGAAACCGAAACCCTGCCCCGCGCACCGCCCCACCGGCTCCCGCGCCTTCCGTGTCAGCACGGGCTCCATGCCGCCACCGGGTTGCGTGACGTGCTGAGGAGATCTTTCGACCGTCGCGTTCCGGCCTGCGGTCCGGCCCGTCGTAGTCGTACGGGGGCGGGGCAGGTCCATGGGCAACAGTGATTTCCGGCCGGTCTACCATCCGGCCGGCCATGACAACGATCTGCGGGCCGCGTTACAGGATCTGCGCACCGGACGCTGGATGTCCATGCGTGGCCTTCTGGAGAACACACCGGACTGGTCCCTGTGGACCCAGCGCACCCAGGTGCTCGGCGCGGTGGCCGCCGGTTCGGACGCGGTCCAGGCCTGGCTGGCCGAGGAGCCGCAGAGCGTCGCCGCCGCGGTGATGCGGGCGCGGGTCGTCGTCGAACGGGCGGTGCGCGCCCACCGCGAGGGCCACCACCGGGCCCGTGAGCTGTGGCAGGAGGCCTGGCAGGCCTGCCGGACGGCGGCGAACGCCTCGCCCGCGGACCCGGTGCCCTGGGTCTGCCTGCTGGCCCTGTCCCAACTGGACGAGCAGCAGCAGCTGGAGGAGCACCGGCTGCATCCGCCGGGCCCGATGCTCTTCCCCGGCCCGTGGGGCCTGCTGGCGGAGGCCGACAAGCGCGACCCGTACAACCGCGAGGCGTACCACCGGATGCTCCAGTTCGTGTACGCGCGCAGGGCCGGCGGTTCCCTCTCCGAAGCGGTCAACTTCGTCCAGTGGGCCGCTTCCTCGGCCCCGGACGGCTCCGCGCTGCATGTGCTGCCGCTCTATGTGCGGGTCGAGCGCTACCGCCGCGAGCAGGGCCACGAGAAGGCCCTCGACCTGCACTGGGTCACCGAGGACGCGGAGCGGGACGCGGCCCGTGCGCTGGAGCTGTGGTTCCACCGCACGGTTCCGCTCTCACGCTCGCTGCTCGACCTCAACCACCTCGCCCACGCCCTGTGGGGCGCCCTCCAGTTCGCCGACGCGGCAGCGGTGTTCGAGGCGCTCGGCCCGTTCTTCACCTCGATCCCCTGGACGTACCGCACCCGGGACCGCAAGGGCCCCGGGGACGCGGAGGAGGTCTTCCTCCGCGCCCGCGGCCGCTGCCTGACCGCACCCCGCACCCCCGGACGGGGGCAGCGCCGCTGAACGACGGACCGGAGCCGCCGGAACCCCCGGCCGGCCCGTACCCGTGACCTTTCCGCGCGTCCCCCGTTCCCGTACCGCTCATGGAGGTTTTCCCGATGTCCATATCCACCCCGGCCCGGTCGGGCGCGGAGTCCACACCGCCGAGGGACGAGGAGGAGCGGCTGCGCGAGCTGGGCTACCAGCCGGTGCTCGCCCGCCGGATGGGGGGCTTCGGCAACTTCGCCATCAGCTTCTCCGTCATCTCGATCCTCTCCGGCTGCATGACCCTCTACGGCTTCGGCATGTCGACCGGTGGTCCGGCCGTGATGCTCTGGGGCTGGGTCGGTGTCGGGCTCTTCGTGCTCTGCGTCGGCATGGCGCTCGCCGAGGTCACCAGCGCCTACCCGACCTCGGGCGCGCTGTACTACATGGCGGACCGGCTGGGCGGACGGAAGTGGGGCTGGTACACCGGCTGGCTGAATCTGCTCGGTCTGCTGGGTGCGATCGCGGGCATCGACTACGGTGCGGCGCTGTTCACCGGCGCGTTCATGAACCTGCAGTGGGGGTTCACCCCCACCCCGGGGAAGACGATGATCATCTTCCTCTGCATCCTGCTGCTGCACGCGACGCTGAACCTGTTCGGCGTCCGCCTGGTCAGTGTGCTGAACTCCATCAGCGTGTGGTGGCACCTGGCCGGGGTCGCGGTGATCGTCGTCGTGCTCGCGGTGGTGCCCTCGCACCACCAGTCGCCGTCGTTCGTCTTCACCGAGTTCGTCAATGACACCGGCTGGCACAATCCGCTGTACGTGGCGGCGATCGGTCTGCTCCTCGCCCAGTACACCTTCTGCGGGTACGACGCCTCCGCCCACCTGTCGGAGGAGACGTCGAACGCCTCCGTGACGGCCGCCAAGGGCATCGTGCGGGCGATCTGGGTCTCCTGGATCGCCGGTTTCGTGCTGCTCGCCGGGCTCACCTTCGCCATCCAGGACTACGCGGGCACCCAGAACAGCCCCACCGGGGTTCCGCCGGCTCAGATCCTGATCGACGCGCTGGGCACCTCCGGGGCCACCGCGCTGCTGCTGATCGTGATCGCGGCGCAGCTGTTCTGCGGGAACGCCGAGGTCGCCGCCGCGAGCCGGATGGTCTTCGCGTTCAGCCGGGACAACGCGCTGCCCGGTTCGGCGCTGTGGCGCAAGGTCAGCGCCCGTACCCAGACACCGGTCAACGCGGTGTGGCTGTCGGTCGCCGTCGCCGCGGTGCTGGCGCTGCCGTCGCTGTACTCCGCCACCGCGTACGGCGCGGTCACCGCGATCAACGTCATCGGGATCACGCCCGCCTACGCGATCCCGATCTTCCTGAAGCTGCGCTCCGGCCACCGGTTCGAGCGCGGGCCCTGGCACCTGGGGCGGTGGAGCAAGCCGATCGGCTGGATCGCCGTGGTGTGGGTGGCCATCGTGACCGTGCTGTTCCTGCTGCCGCAGTCCTCCCCGGTGACGGTCGACTCGATGAACTACGCCTCGATCGCGCTGATCGCGGTGCTGGTGCTGGCCACCGTGTGGTGGTTCGTCGCCCGCCGCTCGTACAGCACCCCCTCGGCGTACGGGAACGCCCGCGAGCAGGCGGAGATCGAGGAAGGCATCGTCTGACCGGGAGGTCCGCCGTCGGGGCGCCGCGCCGTCCCGACGCCCTCCCGAGCTTTCTCCGGCCCTTCCGGCACGGCGCCCCGACGGGCGGCGGTCCGGGAGGGCCGCTCGCTATGCTGCGGGCCGGACGCCACCGAAAGCGTTCAAACGAACAGTACGACGGTACGGCGAGGGGGCCAGCAGCATGCGGGAGCCGGTGGAACTGAGGCGGCGGCGGATCCTGTCCGTGGTGGAGTCGCGCGGCGCCGTCCGGGTCGCCGTGCTCGCGGCCGAGCTGGACGTCTCGGTGGTCACGGTCCGGCGCGACGTCGAGGAGCTGGCCCGGTCCGGCCGGCTGCGCCGGGGGCACGGGGTGGCCCGCCCGGTCGGCGATCCGGTGGCGGCCGCGACCGCCACGGCGCGCCGTGGCGGGGAGCCGTCCCCGGACGCCGGGGCGGTCGCCCTGGTCGTACCGGAGCGGCACTCCTATCTGTACGAGACCCTGCACGGCGCCCGGTCCGCCCTGGAGGAGGCCGGGATCCGGATCGCGCTGCACATCGCTCCCCCGTCACCCGGGGCCGAACGCCCCCTGGTGGAACGTGCGTTGGCGGAGGGGGCACGCGGGCTGCTGATCGCGCCGCGCTGGCCCGGCGCCCGCGCGGAGGAACAGGACCACGACTGGCTGGCCGAGGTGGGGGTGCCCACGGTGCTGATGGAGCGGCGCCCCCGGCCGGGCAGCCGGCTGCACGCCCTGGACTCCGTCTGTTCCGACCACTGGTACGGGACGCATCTGGCCGTGGAGCACCTGGTCGCGCTGGGGCACCGCCGGATCGTGCTGGCCGCCCGCGACGACAGCCCGACGGCGCGCAGCGTCCGTGCCGCGTTCGCCGGGATCGCCCGGGACCGCCCCGAAGTGACGGACTGGACGGTGGTGCTGAGCTCACCCGAGGCCGCGGCCGACGGCCGGGGCGACGCACCCGATCTCGCCGCGCTGATACGGGAACGGGGCACCACGGCGGCCGTGCTGCACGGCGACGTGGACGCGCTGATGCTGGTCCAGCGGCTGGCGGAGAGCGGGATCGAGGTACCCCGGGACTGCTCGGTGGTGGCGTACGACGACGGGGTCGCGGCGCTCGGGAGCCCGCCGCTGACGGCGGTGGCGCCGCCGAAGGCGGAGATCGGCCGGGCCGCGGCCGAGCTGTTGCTGCTCCGGCTGTCCCGGGCCGCCGGGGCGACCGGTCCGGTGCGCCGGACGGAGCTGCTGCCCGCCCTGGAGGTACGGGGGTCCACCCGGGCCGTGGAACCCGCCACCGACTGATCGTTTGACCGCTTTATTTTCTCTTGATCGATCTATTGACCAGTTCCGGTCGGCCGATCAGGATTTCCCTGAGCCGTTTCAGCGGCCGCGGGAGGTGTACCCGCCCGGTCGGCGAAGCCGTCGAACCGTGCCCGGAGCCCCGGCCGTCCGCACCTCCCACCAGGAGAGAGATGCCCCACCCCGCAACCGGTACCCCGGCCGCCCGCCACCGGCCGCGCGCCGCCTTCGCCATGAGGCCGGCCGCCGCGACCGCGCTGCTCGACGGACCGGCCCTGGCCGCGCTCGGCGCGGTGTGCGAGCCCGCCCCGCTGCCGGTGCTCGACGACTTCACCACCGACCGGGCCCGTTCCGTCCTCGCCGGGACCGAGATCCTGATCACCGGCTGGGGCTGCCCGCCGATCGACGAGGAGGTCCTGGCCTCGGCGCCCGGCCTGCGCGCGGTGGTCCACACCGCGGGCAGCGTCCGCGGCCACATCACCGAGGCGTGCTGGGAACGCGGCATCGAGGTCTCGTCGGCCGCCGCCGCCAACGCACTGCCGGTCGCCGAGTACACCGTCGCGATGATCCTGCTCTCCGGCAAGCGCGTCCTGGAGCGGTCCCACGACTACCGCACCCTGCGCCGCCGGGAGAACTGGCTGGAGCTGCCCGGCCACATCGGCAACTACGGCCGCACCGTGGGCATCCTCTCCGCCTCGATGATCGGCCGCCGCGTCATCGAACTGCTGCGCCCCTACGACCTGCCGGTGCTGCTGCACGACCCGTACGTCTCCGAGGCGGAGGCCGCGGAGCTGGGGGTCCGCCTCGTCGGCCTGGCCGAACTCTTCGGGCAAAGCGACGTGGTGAGCGTCCACACCCCGCTGCTGCCCGCCACCCGCGGGCTCGTCAGCCGGGAGCTGCTCACCTCGATGCGCCCGGACGCCGTGCTCCTGAACACCGCGCGGGGCGCGGTCGTCGACCAGGACGCGCTCGTCGACGTACTCCGCGAGGGCCGTGTCCGGGCCGTCCTCGACGTCACCGACCCCGACGAACTGCCCGCCGCGCACCCGCTCTGGGAGTGCCCGGGCGCCCTGATCACCCCGCACCTCGCCGGCTCCCAGGGCAACGAGCTGCGGCGGCTGGTCGACCTGGCGGCCACCGAGACCGGCCGCTGGGCCGCGGGCGACGGCTTCGCCCACCCCGTACGACGCGAAAGGCTGGCGTTTCTCGCATGACCGCCGCACACCCGACCTCCCCCATCGAACTCCCCGCCGAGGACCGGGTGTCGAGCCCGCACACCGGCTACACCCGGGCCCACTGGGAGGCCGCCGCCGACGGACTGCTGCGGGCCGCCTGGCAGTGGGCCACCCCGGGCGGCGCCCTGCTGGACCTGCCGGGCCGGCCGTCCTCGTCCGGGGTGCGCTCCGACGGCCTGGAGGGGTACGCGCGCACCTTCCTGGCCGCCGCCTTCCGGGTGGCGGGCGCGGAGGGCGGCGACCCGCACGGCTGGCTGGGCCGGTACGCGGACGGGCTGGCCGCCGGGACCCGCTCCCCCGGCCGGGAGGACGCCGAGTCCTGGCCGCTCATCCGCGACCACGGCGTCTTCGGCCAGCCCATGGTCGAGTCCGCCTCGGTCGCCATCGGGCTGCGGCTGACCCGGCCGTGGCTCTGGGACCGGCTGGACGACGGGGTGCGGGACCGGACCGAGGCGTGGCTGCGCGACGCGCTGCGCCACGTCCCCTCCCCCAACAACTGGTACCTGTTCCCGTACTCCGTGGCCGGGTTCCTGGAGTCCGTGGGCCGGGGTGACGCGGAGACCGCCCGGGCCAAGGAACGCGCCCTGGACCTGATGGAGGGCTGGTACCGGGGCGACGGCTGGTACGCGGACGGCGACGGCCGGGCCTTCGACCACTACAACGGCTGGGCGCTGCACCTGTATCCGGTGCTGGACGCGTACCTGTCGGGCGACGCGGAGCTGTCCGCGCGCTACGGGGACCGGCTGCGCGAACACCTGGCGGGCTTCTCGCTGACGTTCGGCGGCGACGGCGCGCCGATCCACTTCGGCCGCTCGCTGACCTACCGGTTCGCGGCCGCCTCCTCGGTCGCGCTGGGCGCCCTCACCGGGCACACCCCGCTCACGCCCGGTGTCTCGCGGCGGCTGGCCAGCGGTGCGCTGCGCTACTTCCTGGACCGGGGCGCGACGGGCACGGACGGGCTGCTGAACCTGGGCTGGCACGGCCCGCACCAGGCCTCGTTGCAGAGCTACTCGGCGCCCGCGTCGCCGTACTGGGCGTCGAAGGCGTTCGTCGCGCTGCTCGCCCCGCAGGGGCATCCGCTGTGGACGGCGACCGAGGAGCCCGCGCCGAGCGAGGGACCCGACCGGGTGCTCGCCCTGCCCGCGCCGGGGCTGCTCGTCCAGTCGACCGGCGCCGACGGGATCGTACGGCTGCACAACCACGGCAGCGACCATGTGCGCGTGCACGAGGGCGAGGGGCAGGTCCAGGACGATCCGCTGTACAGCCGCCAGTCGTACTCCACGGTGACCGGCCCCACGGCCCGGGGCAACGCGGCGGACAACCATCTGGCCGTGGTCGTCGCCGGGGCGCGCAGCGAGCGCCGGATCGTCCGCGCGCTGGGCGCCGGCGGGGGCGAGGGCTGGGGCTGGGCCGCCTCCTGGCACCGTCCGGTCTTCACCTCGGGCTCACCGATGGTGCCGGGGCTGCGGGTGGAGAGCGTCACGGTGGCGCGCGGCCGGTACGAGCTGCGGGTGCACCGGGTGACCGGTGCCCCGGACGGGGCCCTGGTGGAGCAGACCGGCTGGGCGACCGGCCGCGACGACGGCCTCGCCTCCGCCCTGCACGGCCTGCACGGCTGGGAGTCCCAGGACACGGTCCGGGCCCCGCAGGGCACCGCGTACACGCCGTGGGCGGTGGTGCCCCGGCTGTCGGCGCGCGCCGGGGGGACGGCCGTGCTGGTCGCGCTCGCCTCGCTGACCGCGGAGGCGGACGCGGCGCCGCTCGACGCGGTGGTGAGCGGTGTGGTGGTGGACGGGGACACCGTGGAGGTGCGCTGGGCCGGGGACGGGGCGACCACCCGGATCGGCTTCGCGCCGGTGGCCGTCACGCACGGCTGAGTGCCGGGGTGCGCGGCGCGCGGGCGCCGCGCACCCCTACGGCTCCGTGCTACACGTCGGTCCGGATGACCACGGCGAGGGTGCGCGGTCCGTGCACCCCCTCCACCCGCTCCAGTTCGATGTCGGAGGTGGCCGAGGGCCCGCTGATCAGCGTCGTCGGCCGTTCCGGCACCAGCCGGGCGACCGCCTCCGGCACCCCCGCCTCGACGGCCGACAGGTCGACGACGCACACGTGCAGGTCGGGGACGAGGGAGAGGGCCCGCCGCCCCTGGTCCGGCGAGCCGTCCAGGAAGATCGTGCCGGTCTCGGCGCAGCCGACGGCCGAGGCGGTGAGCACCCCGTCCAGTTCGTCGAGCCGGGGGGCCGGGACGTCGGCGGAGTCCCGCCGGACCTCTCCGTCGTACGCGTCGAGCCAGCCCGGGTCGAGACCGGCCGGCACGCCGATCCGCCGGGCCCCGCGCTCGGCCAGCACCTCGGCGACGACCTGGGCGGTCCGGTCGGCGGTGCAGGTGTGCACGGTGGCCTTGTAGTCGACGAGCCGGTCGGTGAAGAGGGCCAGTCGTTCGCCGTCGGGAAGGGTGCGGCCGGTGCGGTAGGCGCGCGCCACGGTGGTCTGCGGTGCGGGGGCGAGTGCGAGGGCGTCCTTGATCCGGCCCAGCACGGTTTCGCGAGCGGTCGTCACTTCCCCTCCTCCTCTTCCTTCTTCTTCCGGTACTCGGCCTCGGCGGCCCGCATCGTCGCGCCGCCCTCCGGCGACGCCAGCCAGGAGCGGAAGGTCTCCTTCGGCGGCGCGGCGATGTCCCGGCTCTCGCTCCAGCCGTCGAACGGCGGGGGCAGATGGGAGATCCGGCCGTCCCGTCCGGCGATGACCCGCCCGATGCCGCCGGCCTTCTGCGCGGCCGTGAAGAGCTTCGGGTGCTTCATGACGGTGGCCGCGGCCTTCATGGCCAGCTTCTCCGCCGTCGTGCCGGTCTGCTCGGTGCTCTGGTGGCGGAGTTCGACCAGCAGCGACGGGATGTCGATCTTGACCGGGCAGGCGTCGAAGCAGGCGCCGCAGAGGCTGGAGGCGTACGGGAGCGAGCTGTTCGGGTCTCCCTTGGCCGCGTGCATCCCGGCGAGCTGCGGGGTGAGGACCGCGCCGATCGGTCCGGGGTAGGTCGATCCGTAGGCGTGGCCGCCGGCCCGCTCGTACACCGGGCAGACGTTGAGGCAGGCAGAGCAGCGGATGCAGTTGAGCGCCTCGCGGCCGATCCGGTCGGCGAGCGCCGCGGTGCGTCCGTTGTCGAGCAGGACCAGATGGAAGTCCTGCGGCCCGTCGCCCGGGGTGACGCCGGTCCACATCGAGGTGTACGGGTTCATCCGCTCCCCGGTGGAGGAGCGCGGCAGCAGCTGGAGGAAGACCTCCAGGTCCTGGTAGCGCGGCAGCACCTTCTCGATGCCCATGACGGTGATCAGGGTGTCGGGCAGGGTGAGGCACATCCGGCCGTTGCCCTCGGACTCCACGACGGCGAGGGTGCCGGTCTCGGCGATGCCGAAGTTGGCGCCGGAGACGGCCACCCTGGTCGTCATGAACTTCTCGCGCAGATAGGCGCGGGCGGTGGCGGCCAGATGGGCGGGCACGTTGTCCAGGCCCGGGTCGACGCCGGGGATCTCCTTGAGGAAGATCTGCCGGATCTCGTCGCGGTTGCGGTGGATCGCGGGGACCAGGATGTGCGAGGGCTTGTCGTGCGCGAGCTGGACAATGAGTTCGGCGAGGTCCGTCTCGTACGGGGTGATGCCGACCGATTCGAGGTGCTCGTTGAGGCCCGTCTCCTGGGTGGCCATCGACTTGACCTTGATGACCTCGCGGCTGCCGGTGGCCTGGACCAGCCGGGCGACGATCTCGTTGGCCTCGGCGCCGTCGCGGGCCCAGTGGACGGTGCCGCCGCGCTCGGTGACCTTCCGCTCCAGCTGTTCCAGCAGCTCGGGGAGGCGGTTCATGGTGTCGGTCTTGATGGCCGAACCCGCCGCGCGCAGTTCCTCCCAGTCGGGCAGCTCGGCGGTGACGTCGAGGCGTTTGGCGCGGATGGTGCGGGTGGCGCGGCCAAGATTGCGGCGGAGCTGTTCGTTGCGCAGTTCGTCGTGGGCGGCCTTGGGGAACGACCGGTCGCCGCGGAGGTTGCCCGTTCCGTACGGGGAGCGGGGCGGGGTCGCGGGCATGCCGAGGAAGGTGCTGCTCATCGGACGGCCTCCGTGGGGACGTACGGCGAGGTACGGGTGGCGGCGAGGATCTGGGCGAGGTGGAGGGTGCGGGTGCCCGACCTGATCCGGGAGAGTCCGCCGCCGATGTGCATCAGGCACGAGGAGTCGCCGGCGGTGCAGACGTCGGCCTCGGTGGCGGAGATGTTGCGCATCTTGTCCTGGAGCATGGCGGTGGAGGTGTCGGCGTTCTTGACCGCGAAGGTGCCGCCGAAGCCGCAGCAGGAGTCGGCCTCCGGCAACTCGACCAGGTCGATCGAGTCGACGGCCCGGAGCAGCTTCAGCGGCTTCTCCCCGACCCGCAGCATCCGCAGCGAGTGACAGGTGGGGTGGTACGTCACCCGGTGCGGGAAGTACGCGCCGACGTCCTCGACGCCCAGCACGTCCACCAGCAGCTCCGACAGCTCGTACGTCTTGGCCTTGACGGCGGCGACGCCCGCGCGCAGCGCCGCGTCCCCGTACCGCTCGGCGACGATCTCGTGCTGGTGGCGGACCGATCCGGCGCACGATCCGGACGGCATGACGACGGCGTCGAACGAGGCGTCGCCGAACTGCTCGGCGAAGTTCCGCACCAGGGGCACGGGTTCGCGCTGGTAGCCGGTGTTGACATGCATCTGGCCGCAGCAGGTCTGCTCCGGCGGGAACACCACGTCGTGGCCCAGGCGGGCGAGCAGGACCGCGGTCGATTTCACCGCCTCGGGGAAGAGCGTGTCTCCCAGACAGGTGGCGAAGAGTCCGATGCGCAAGGGTCTCTCCGTTCGCTACTCCGATTTTATGGTCAGACCATACTAGCCTCAGTCCGGAACATGAAGACGCGACGCGACCGACCCCGAAGAGAAAGTCATGCACCTGACAACTATGGGCATCGACCCTCCCGAGCCCGCTCCCCTTCCTCAGGAATCCGCTTCGTCCCGCCCCGGGTTCTCGTCGACCAGCGTGCCGTGGAGGCTGCGGATGTGCCGCTCGACCAGGTCGGCGGCGGACGGGCCCCGGCCCTCACCCAGCAGCCGCAGCAGTTCGGCGTGCTCGGCGTTGAGCGCGGCGGCCGTGGCCGGCCAGTCCTCGGCCGCCTCCAGCGCCCGCAGGATCAGCGGCCGCACCGATTCACGGACGGCGGAGGTGAGCGTGGAGGTCAGCTCGTTGCCGGAGCTGCGGGCGATGTGCACATGGAACCGGGTGTCCAGGTCGTTGAACTCCGCCACCGCCACGCCCGGCTTCCCCATGGCCTCGACGAGCACCCGCGCCTCGTCGAGATCCTGCGGGGAGGCGTGCCGGGCGGCGGCCTCGAAGCTGGACCGCTCCAGTACGACGCGCGCCTCCAGGACGTCCTCCAGGCTGTAGCTGCCCAGCGCGAAGTGGAGCCGGAGCAGCCGTCCGAGCGCGTCGTCGGGGTTGCGGACGATCCGCGCCCCGGCGTCCGGCCCCCGGCCCGGCTGGGCGACGAGCACACCGATGGTCTCCAGCACCCGCAGCGCCTCGCGCAGCGCGGACCGGCTGACCCCGAGCACCGGCGCGAGCTCGCGCTCGGGCGGCAGCCGGTCACCGGCCTTCAGCTCACCGGCGAACACCCGCTCCTCGATGCTCTGGAGCACCAGCTCATGCGTACGGGACTGCCGTACGGGTTGCCACTCGACGGGCATCGCGCACCCCCTGCCTCGACCGGATCACCCGGTCGCCCTCGCCTCCGCCACCCGGTCTCCCACTATGTCACACACCCCATATGGTCGGACCAAAGACGAAGGGCGGCCGGGCCCGGCCGTCAGTAGGTGACGACGATGCGGCGCCCCACCCCGTCCACCTCGATCTGCCCGCCGTACGGGATGACCAGCTGCGGGTCGGTGTGGCCGAGGTCGACGTCGAGGACCGCCATGGTGTCCGGGGCGTACTCGGCCAGGGCGCGCAGGACGGCCTCGTGCTGCTCCGCGCGGTACCGCTTCCGTTCCTCGGCGTCCAGCGGCCGCTCGAACGACCAGTCCTTGGCGCGGCCCATGAGGAGGGCGGGGAACTGTGCGAGCAGGCCGCGCTCCCCCATGTTGCGCAGGATCCGGTAGACCTCCACCGCCGGGGGCATCTCCTCGCTCGTCTCCAGGAACAGCACCCGGCCCGCGTAACTCTCCACCGGCCCGATCTCCCGGTCGGCCATCAGCAGCCAGGACACGATCACCACTTCCCCGCCCCAGCTCGCCCCCTTCACGGTCCGGCCCTCGGCGTTGTGCCAGATCCAGCCGTCGCAGGGACGCATCCCGGGTTCGGATTCGAAGGTCTCCGGGTCCTCCCAGCGGCGGTCCGCCGTCTTGGTCTCCTCGGCCGGGGAGAGCTCGAAGGGGCCGCTGGTGAAGAGTGCGGCCCTCAGGGCGCCGGTGGTCAGCGGGTGCATCGCGCCGGGGCGCCCGAACTCGCACATCACCGTTCCGCCGTGGTAGCCGACGATGCCCAGACGGTCGAGGAGGACCAGCAGGTTGGTGTTGTCGCTGTACCCGAAGAAGGGCTTGGGGTTGGCACGCAGCAACTCGCGGTCGAGATAGGGCAGTACGGTGATCTGGTCGTCGCCGCCGATGCTGGAGATCACGGCCTTGATGTCCGGGTCGGCGAAGGCGGCGTGGATGTCGGCGGCCCTCTCCTGCGGGGTCGAGCCCATCTTCCGCGTCACCGGATACTCCACGGGGACGAGCCCGAACTCCTCGCGGAGCCTGCGCAGTCCCAGCTCGTAGGGGCGGGGCAGGATGCCGGGGAGGCCGGAGGACGGGGAGATGACGGCGACACGGTCACCGGGGCGCGGCTTGGCCGGATACGTACGAGTGGTCGACATCCGCCGATCCTAGGAGCCGGGCACGGGACCGTCGCGGCAATATCCGCCGGGCCCGTGCCGCCCGGTCCGTCAGTCGTCGAACGAGCCGTGCCGGCCCGCCCCGTCGCCGAACCGCTCGGCCCCGGCCAGCGTCTCGCCCGCGTCCAGCGGCACCGTCCCGTGCCGGAACTCCGCGGCCAGCGCCTCCCGTTCGTCCAGCCCCCACTGCTCGTACACCGAGAGCCGGTCGTGGCGCAGGCACAGCTGGGGGAAGGCGGCGAGCTCCCGCGCCAGCCGCTCGGCCGCCGCACGTGCCCCGCCGGGCGGGACGATCCGGTTGGCGAGCCCCATGGCGTACGCCTCCGGGGCCGGGACCGGCCGCCCGGTGAGGATCATGTCCATGGCCCGGCTCTCCCCGATCAGCCTCGGCAGCCGTACCGTGCCGCCGTCCACCAGCGGTACGCCCCAGCGGCGGCAGAAGACCCCGAACACCGCGTCCTCCTCGGCCACCCTCAGATCGCACCAGAGCGCCAGCTCCAGGCCGCCCGCCACCGCGTGACCGGAGACGGCCGCGACGACCGGCTTGCCCAGCCGCATCCGGGTGGGCCCCATCGGCCCGTCGCCCCCGGCCCGCACCGTGTTGCCGCGCTCCGTGCCGATGCCCTTCAGGTCGGCGCCCGCGCAGAAGGTCCCGCCCTCGCCCCACAGCACGGCGACGGAGGCGTCCGGGTCGGCGTCGAACTCGCGGAAGGCGTCGGCCAGGAGCTTCGCCGTCGGCCCGTCGACCGCGTTGCGCACCTCGGGCCGGTGCAGGATCACGGTGAGGACGGCGCCGTCGCGCTCGATCCGTACCGGCGGCTGTTCACCCATCGTTCGGTCTCCCCTGAGGACGGTGCGGGCCGGCGGCGAGGGCCGCCGGCCGGACGGATTCATGAGATTCTCACGCAATCGCTCTACGGTGGGGGCGTGACCGAGACAAGCCCGCCCGGCTGGCACCCAGACCCCGGGTACACAGGAATTGGCCCCGTCCACGAACGCTGGTGGGACGGGACCCGGTGGACCGACCACCTCCGGCTGCCGCCCGCCGCGGCCCGGAGCCGCCGGACCCGCGTCGCGCTGGGCGTCACCGCCGCCGTGGTGGCCCTCGCCGCCGTGGCGGGCGGCGCCCTCCTGCTGTCGGACACCTCGGACGGCCGGAACGACCACGCGGACCGGACCCCGTCCAACGCGCCTTCGGACGGTCGCCACCGCGGACCGGGCGGACAGGACGGGCAGGGCGGGCAGGGTGGCGGCGAGGACCGTGGCCAGGAGAAGGGCCTGCCGCAGACCGAGGACGGTTACGCCACGGACCTGATGAGCGGGATCGGCCTGCCGGTGCCCGACGGCTGGCAGGGCACCTCCGGGGTCGGCGGCGCGGGCGTGACCACGGGCGAGTACGCCTGCCCCGGCAAGCCCTCCGAGCAGTGCGTGCGCGGCGGGGTGTTCTCCATGCCCGCGAAGTCGCTGAAGCTCGACACCACGACGGCGAAGGCCACCGCCCTGAAGGACATCACGGCCAATGCCTCGGAGTCGTACGGCGAGGAGATCTACGGAGGTATCACCTCGCACAAGGAGCTGAGGTCCGAGGCGGTCACCGTCGCCGGGGAACAGGGCTATCTGGTGCGCTGGAAGGTGGTGACGAAGAACGGCGACGACGGGTACGTCCAGTCGCTGGCCTTCCCCTCGCCCCGCTCCAAGGAGCTGATGATCGTGGTCCGGTCCGGTTTCGACATCAGCGCCGAGGCACCCGCGCTCTCCGTGATGGACGACATCACGAAGGGGATCAAGGCCGTCTCGGGCAGGGGCTCCGGCCCCGGCACCAACGCGTAGCGGAGCCCGGGTCTGAGTACCCGGGCGGTGCGGTCCTGAGTACCCGGCCCGATCCGCCGCGGCGCGGTCGCCGGTCGAATGGGGGGCATGCTTCCCGACACACCGCCGCACGCCCGCATCCGCCACGTCACCTCGGCCGGCACCACGCTGGCGCTGTCCCTGGCCCCCGTGGTGCTCGGTGTCCTGCTCGCCAAGAGCATGGCCATGGACCCGATGTCGCCGGTGAGCGCCCTGGTCACCCGGGGCGGCCCGGGCGTTCCCCTCTCGCCCGCGCAGTTGCGCGGCTGCGGGAGGCAGGCGCTGCGCGACTGGAGGACGCCGCTGACCGGGACCTCGGAGCGGTGGTGCTCCGCGGCCCGGCGCCCCCTCCGCCGACGGCCCCTGTCGGCCGGGCGCTGAACGGCCGGTCCCGCCGGACGGAGGAACCGGCCCGAAGGGCCTGACGCCCGCCCCGCCCGGGGCCGGTGTCAGGCCCTTCGGCAGTGCAGGAACAACTGGGGCTCGGCCGAGGCGCCTTCGTACTCAGGGGTGAAGATCGTGCTCTGCTCCCAGAGCACCGTGAAACCGGCCCCGGTGACGAGCTCGGTGAACTCCTCCGGGCCGAAGCTCGTGGCCCGCACCCGCTGCCCCATGAAGACGACGTCGACGTCCTCGACGTCCAGCGGCACCGTGGCCACGACCAGGTGGCCGCCGGGCACCAGCAGCCGGGCGAGCTTCCGCAGCAGCCGGGACTGGTCCGCGCGCGCCATCTGGAGCAGCGGGAAGTACGCACAGGCCGCGTCGAAACTCCGCTCCTCCAGAGACAGTCGGAGGATGTCGGCACAGGTGAAGGACGCACCGGGCACATTGCGGGCCGCGATTTCGACCATGACGGGCGACACGTCGACCCCGTGCACCTCGTGACCGGCCTCGGACAGGACCTGCGCGGTCGGCCGCCCCGTACCGCTGCCGACGTCCAGGACCCGGCCGTGCGGCGCGAGGTCGTCCAGCAGCCTGCGGAGCGAGGCGTGGTGGGCGGCGGACCGGCCGAACGCCCGCTCGTAGTCGGCGCCCAACGCGTCGAACACCGTGGCGGCGGGGCCGCTTCCCTCGTCCATCGTTGTGGTTCCTTCCTCTTTCCCCCTGCGGTCCCCCGGATCGTTCCATCATTCACCGGCTCCTTCAACGCCCGTTCAGCGGGCGGGACATGGGCCGGAAAAATCGATTCCTCGCGGGCCCGGCGCCTCACTACACTCACCACACATCGCACGCCGCGGCCATGCCGTGGCGCGCACCGTGACCAGTGAGGGGAGACAGGCCGTGCGTCACCACACCACCGCCGTCGTTCCCCCGTCGCGGTACGAGGTGATCCTGGTGTCCCGGTGCGCCCGGTGCGGGCCGCGCGGCCCGCACCGGATCCCCTGACGGACACCCCGCCCTCCTCGCCGCCGCCCGCCGCCACGGCCGGGCCGCGGCCCGCCGGTGCCACGCACCGGCGCGGGGTCCCGGCCCGATGACGGGCCGCTCCGTCCGGGAATCGCGCACCCTTCCGTTCCGGATCACTCCGAAAGGCCATGGGCCGTGCGTACCGAACTCCACCGTCGCCCCACCAGTCCGCTCACCGCCGTCCGCAACCTGGGCATCCTCGCCCACGTCGACGCGGGCAAGACCACCGTCACCGAGCGGATCCTGTACCTCACCGGCGCCGTCCACAAACGGGGCGAGGTCCACGACGGCACGACCGTCACCGACTTCGACCCGCAGGAACGCGACCGCGGGATCACCATCTTCGCGGCGGCGGTGAGCTGTTCCTGGGACGGGCACCGGATCAACCTGCTCGACACCCCGGGCCATGTCGACTTCTCCGACGAGGTGGAGCGCTCGCTGCGGGTGCTCGACGGGGCCGTCGCGGTGTTCGACGCCGTCGCGGGCGTCGAACCGCAGAGCGAGTCGGTGTGGCGGCAGGCGGACCGGCACGGTGTGGCGAGGATCGCGTTCGTCAACAAGCTGGACCGTGCCGGGGCCGACCTCGACACCGCGGTCGCGTCGATCAGGGACCGGCTGCACACCGTTCCGCTCGCTGTCCAGCTGCCGATCGGGGCCGAGGACGGTTTCACCGGGGTGGTCGACCTGCTGCGCATGCGGGCGCTGGTCTGGGCCGACGGGGCCGACGGCTTCGAGGAGGGCCCGGTGCCGGAGGAGCTGCGTACCGAGGCGCTGCGGCGCAGGAGGCTGCTGGACGAGGCGGTGGCGGAGCTCCATCCGGCGGCGCTGGAGGAGTTCTGCGCGGGGGCGTCGCTCTCCGAGGACACGCTGCGGGGAGCGCTGCGCGATCTGACCCGTACCGGGGAGGCCGTGGTGGTGCTGTGCGGCTCGGCCTACCGCAACCGTGGGATCGAACCGCTGCTGGAGGCGGTCGTGGCCTACCTGCCCTCGCCGCTGGACGTTCCGCCGGTGCGCGGCACGCTGGGCGACGCGGTGCAGGAGCGGGCCGCCGATCCGTCGGCGCCGTTCGCGGCGCTGGTGTTCAAGGTCAACTCGACGGCCACGGGACGGCTGACGTTCCTGCGGGTCTATTCGGGCACGGTCCGGAAGGGGGACACGGTGCTGGAGGCGGCGGTACGGCGCCACGAGCGCATCGGGCGGATCCTGCGGGTGCAGGCGGGGCGGCACACGGACGTGGACACGGCGGTGGCCGGGGACATCGTCGCGGTGATCGGGCTCAAGGCGGCCCGTGCCGGGGCCACGCTCTGCGCGCCTTCGGCCCCGCTGGTGCTCGAACCGCCCTCCGCCGCCGCCCCGGTGGTCTCGGTGGCGGTCGAGGCTCGGCGGAGCACCGACACCGAACGGCTGGTGACGGCGCTGGCGCGGATCGTCGAGGAGGACCCCTCGCTGACGGTCCGGACCGACCCCGAGACCGGTCAGACGGTGCTGTCGGGGATGGGCGAACTGCATCTGGAGGTCGCGGTGGAGAAGATCCGGCGCGCGCACGAGCTGGAGATCGGCGTCGGCCGGCCGCAGGTGGCGTACCGGGAGACGGTGGCCCGCGGGGTGTCGGGGTTGGTGTACCGGCATGTGAAGCAGGACGGCGGGGCGGGTCAGTTCGCCCATGTCGTCCTCGACGTCGAGCCGTTGGAGGCCGGGGACGGGGACGGCGGCGAGGCCGGTTTCGTGTTCCGGTCGACGGTCGTCGGCGGCCGGGTGCCGCAGGAGTACGTCCGGGCGGTGGCGGCCGGCTGCCGGGACGCGCTGGCCGAGGGCCCCCTCGGCGGGCATCCGGTGACCGGGGTGCGGGTCACGCTGACCGACGGGGCGACCCACTCCAAGGACTCCTCGGAGATGGCGTTCCGCACGGCCGGCCGGTTCGGGCTCCGCGAGGCGCTGCGGGCGAGCGCGATGGTGCTGCTGGAGCCGGTGGCGGAGGTCACCGTGACGGTGCCCGACGACGCCGTGGGCGGGGTGCTCGGCGATCTGGCGGCCCGGCGCGGCCGGGTCTCCGGCCAGGCCGCCCGTTCGGGCACGGCGGTGCTCACGGCGACCGTGCCGCTGGCGGAGCTGTTCGGCTACGCGACCCGGCTGCGCAGCCGGACCCAGGGGCGCGGCACCTTCACCTCCCGCCCCACCGGCTACGCCCCGGCCCCGGTGGCACCGGGCCGGTAGCCGGCGGCCGGGCCGGTCCCTCCCGTACGCGGGCGGGACCGGCCCGGTCCGGGTAGCTGTCCGCACTCCGTCCCCGGGGACGTCGGCCCGGGGGCGGGCGGGCAGTCCCCCGGACGAACGGATGCGCCCGGTCACCGCCGCGACCCCGGCTTCCTCCCCGTGACGATGCGAACCGCCCCGCACGTCCTGCCCGCCTCGAAGCCGTTGCGCGACCGGGTCCGGCACGTTCTCCAGACATGTCGTCCGCCGGCGGCGGCACCGTCCCGCGCCCCGGCCGGTCGCCGTGGTCCGAACCGTTCCGAAACGAGGGAGCCCCCAGTGGCACCACCGTCCACCGCCATGCCGTCGCTGCTCGGTGTGTTCGGCCACCCCGACGACGAGAGCCTCCTCGCCGGTGGCGTGCTCGCCCAGCACGCCGCCGGACACGCGCGCACCGGGGTGGTCACCTTGACCTGGAGCCCCGACAGCCCGCGCGCCGCCGAACTCGCCGACGCACTGCGCCTGCTCGGCGCGGGCCCGCCCCGGATGCTCGGGTACGGTGACGCCCGCAACCCGCGCGCGGCTCCCGGCCGGCCCCGGCTCGTCGACGCGCCGCTGGACGAGGTGGTCTCCGCCCTGGTGCGCCGGATCCGGTCGTTCCGTCCCGATGTCGTGGTGACGCACGATGCCGTGGGCCAGCTGACCGGTCACCCGGACCACCGCCGCACCCATCAGGCCGCGCTCCTCGCCGTCCACGAAGCGGGGATCGCACGACTGCATCCGGAGGCCGGTGAGCCCTGGCGGCCGGGCGCCCTGTACTGCGCCACGCACCCGGAGTCGGGGGCCGACGGCCTGGGGCCGCTGCTGGAGAGCGTCGGCAAGCAGGTGCTCACGGTCCCGGACGCGTACGCCACCACTGCGGTCGATGTCACTCCCTGGCTGGAGCGGAAGTGGTCAGCGATCCTCGCCCATCGCGGGGAGGTCGCGCGTGAACGTCCGCTGCCCGGACTCCTCGCCCGGCTGCCGGAGGAGGCCCGTCGCGCCGCCCTCGCGACCGAGTACTTCACCCGGCTCACCCCGGGCCCCGTCCCCGGCGCACCGCATCGGCTCACCCCCTGACAGCGACCGTCCGGTCCGGCCTCCCGGGACTCCAGCGTTTCAAAATGCGGGCGCGTGTTGCCACTTCTCATCGACAGAGCCAGGTAGTTGCATGGCCGCCGAGCATGTGCGGTCAGGGTGCCACGTCCGTGGTGTCGAGCAGTACGCACTGATCGAATTTCATGCAGCCGCACTCCAGGCAGTCCGCAACTGCCTGCCGCAGGGCCTGGGTCTGCGCGATGTGACGATCGAGTTCGGGCAGCTTGCGCGTAGCCATGTCCCGCCGCTGACGGGTTGCGGATGGCGTGGTGTCTTCGGCCAGCAGTCGCGTGATCTCGGCGAGGGTGAAGCCCGCCCGCTGCGCCATCCTGATCAGGGCGAGCCGGCGGACGGTTGTGGCGGGCCCTCAGGTTCCAGGTCGCCGGAACGGCTTGAGCCGCACCCCCTCCAGGCTGTCGGCGATCAGCCGGTCCAACCGCCGCTCCCGAGTCTCGTCCCGCTTGGCACTGGTCACATGGTGGATGGCCGACTTGCGGTAGGACGGCGCCTGCCCGCTGAACCACTCCCACGCCCGCGGTTCCGCCTGGAAGCGAGCCAGCTGCGCCGCCTCGAACTCCAGGACCGGTTTCTCCTCGCGATCCCGGTCACGGGCTTCGAACACCGCGGTGCCGGCCGGCCGCATGAGCCCCTGCGCGGTCAGCTCCTCGATCTTGCGGAGGTTGACCAGGCTCCAGTTGCTGCGCGGTCTGCGCGGAGTGAACCGGATCGTCCAGGAGAAGTCGTCGATCGGGCTCTGCCGGCCGTCGATCCAGCCGTAGCACAGGGCCTGGTCGACCGCCTCCGACCAGCTCAGCGTGGGCTTGCCCGCTCCCTTCCTCCACATGCCCACCCGGCATTCGGAGGCAGTCGCGTGGTGCTCCTCCAGCCAGTCCCGGAACTCTCCAGGACTTGAGAAGAAGATTGGCTCCATGCGCGGTGCTCCCGTCGGTCGTCTCGTCGGTTCCATTGAACCTGTCGGGTACGACAGTCCGAGAGTTTCACCGCGCCGCCCGGGCTCCGTACCGGGGTGCCGTCACCATGACGGGCAGGCAACCACAGGAGCCGAGCGGGGACGGATCGGCCGCAGGCCGCCACCACACGACCTGAATGCCGGCGTGGGCATCCCGGTGCGCCGGCTGAACGTGCCACACCTCTTCGGCGTAGCGCGACATCCGGGAGGCGGGAGTGCCGATGCGAACCGGCCGGTTTCGCAGCACGAGCAGAACATGTCATCGGCGGGCCAAGGAACGTCCTCGCCCAGGGCAGGGGCAGCGCCGCTCAGTGGGGCAGGTGGAACGGGACCGTGGTGATGACGATCTTCGGCAGGTGGCGCAGGGCACGGCGCAGGCGGGCGGCGGTGCGGCTGTGGAGGAGCTGGTGCCGCCGGTGCCGGGTGACGATCTCGGGGAGGATCACCGTCAGGGTCAGGTCGGGGTTGAGGCGGTGGAGGGTCTCGATGTAGTTCACCAGGGGCGCGACGACGGCGCGGTAGGGCGAGAGGACGGTCTGCAGGGGAAGGTGGTCGCCCCACAGCTCCCAGTAGGCGCGGAAGCGCCGCTCCTCGTCCTCCGTGGTGCTGATGTGGACGGCGAGGGCGGGCTGCCCGAGGGAGGCGGCGTACGCGAGGGTCCGCATGGCGGCGAGGTCGAGGGTGGCGACGGCGACCACCGACAGATGGCGGATCTCCCCGGGCGTCTCCTCGGTCTCGCGGTCGGCCGGGGCCCGCTCCGTCCGGGCGGCCGGGGCCAGCGGGCCGGCACCGGTGCGGGCGGGGAGTTCGGCGGCGTGGGGCCGCAGGCGCAGGGTCTCCCGCGCGGCCGTGTAGTGGCGCTTGATCCCGGTGGTGACGAGCAGGAAGAGGGCGATGGCGATGAGCGCGACCCAGGCGCCCGAGGTGAACTTGCTGATCCCGGCGGTCAGCAGGACCAGCCCGGACAGGACGGCGCCGGTGGCGTTGAAGACGAGGCTCTTGCGCCAGTGCGCGTCGCGCAGCCGCCACCAGCGCACGACCATTCCGGTCTGGGAGAGCGTGAAGGCGAGGAACACCCCGACTGCGTAGAGCGGGATGAGGGCGTTGGTCTGCCCCTCGAACGCGACGTACACCAGGGCGGCGGCCAGGGACAGCAGTACGATTCCGCCGCTGTACGCGAGCCGGTCCCCGAGCCTCAGGAACGTCTTGGGCGCGTAGTCGTCGCGGGCCAGCAACGACAGGACCCGGGGAAAGTCGTTGTACGCGGTGTTGGCGGCGAGCAGGAGCACGGCCGCGGTGGCCGCCTGGACGTACACGTAGAGCCATCCCCGCCCGAAGGAGAGGTGGGCGAGCTGGGAGAGGACGGTCTCCCGGGAGCCGGGAACGACTCCGGTGAGGTGGATCAGTGCGACGATGCCGACGAACATCGCGATCAGCAGCCCGACCATCCAGCTGAGGGTGGTGCGGGCGTTGCGCCACTCCACCGGCCGGAAGGCGGGAACGGCGTTGGAGATCGCCTCGATTCCCGTCATGGCCGTCGCCCCCGAGGAGAAGGCCCGGGAGATCAGCAGCAGCCCGACGGTCTCCGTGACGGGCACGTGGGGCGCGGGCACCGGCTGGAAGCCGTCGCGCGCCGAGTCGACGAGCCCGGCCGCGACCAGGGCGAACATGGCGACGACGAACGCGTAGGTGGGGGCGGCGAACAGGGCGCCCGCCTGCCGGATGCCCCGCAGGTTCCCGGCCAGGAGCACCACGATCACCAGCACGCCCAGCGGCACCGTCCACGGGGTCAGCCCAGGCAGCGCCGAGGTGATGGCCGCGACCCCGGACGCGATCGACACCGCGACGGTCAGGACGTAGTCCGTCATCAGCCCGGCCGCCGCCACCAGCCCCGCGACCGGCCCCAGGTTGTCCCCCGCCACGATGTACGAGCCCCCGCCGTGCGGATAGGCCCGGATCGTCTGACGGTACGACACCCCCACCGCCAGCATCAGGAAGACGATCACCCCGGCGACCGGCAGGGAGTGGGCCAGCCCCGCCGCGCCCGCCAGCACCAGGACCGTGAGCATGGCCTCCGGCCCGTAGGCGACCGACGACAGCGCGTCCGCCGACAGCACGGGCAGCGCCACCAGCTTCCGCATCCGCTCCGTGACGAAGGCCGAACTCGCCAGCGGCGCCCCGACCAGCACCCTGCGGATCCACGGCCCCGCCTCCGCCCGCTCCTGGGCGGCCCGCGCCCGCAGCGGCGAGAGCGGCACCAGCCGCCCGAACCATGCCGATTCGGCCTCCGCCGACCTCGGGAACGCGCCCACGTCCGGTTCCGCCGGAAGGGCCCGCCGCCACACCTCGGGCGGTGCCGACACCCGTCCCCATGCCCTGCCCACCCGGCGCAGCGCCCGGACCTGTTCCTCGCTCAGGCCGGGCAGTACGGCGGTCGGGCCGGGAGGTCCGGCCTCACTGCCACCGGTATGCCCTTCGTGCCTGTTCGTTCCTGTCACCCGGCAAGCCTGGTGCAGCGGTCCCGCCCGGTACGGGAACGACACCGCCGGACCGCGGGCGGCGGCCGGTCACCAGTAGTGCCGGTGTCCCGCGACCGCATGCCCCATTCCGCCGAGGATCCACAGGACCAGGCCGATGACGGCAAGGACGATCCCGATGGTCCACAGGATGGAGATACCGGTGACGAATCCGATGACGAGCAGAATGACTCCGAGAATGATCACAACACACTCCCTTCTCGTGTGTCCTCCTCTTCCACCTTGTCCCTCCTGGCCCTTCGCGGCAAATGCCTGGAATTTTCCGGCCGCTCGTTCCGCGTGGGCGCTCACACCGCTTCCCGGCCTCCGCAGCCCGGTCCGCCGGAGGGGCATCCCGTCCCGGTCCCGTCGACCCATAGAACATGAACGTGCGTTCATGTTACGGTGCGGCCCACCTCGGGCGGCGTGCCCCGGCCACGGAACGCCGCCCCCGGGCCGCCGGTCGGCAGAGTTCCGGAGCCATGCGCGGACGGCCGGATCCGGACGGCCCGCACCTCACCCACGAAGGCAGGCGCCAGTGACGACGAGTTCCATCGATGCCACCCGCTCCCCCCGGCTCCCGGCCGGCTTCGTCTGGGGCGCGTCGACCGCCGCGTACCAGATCGAGGGCGCGGCCGAGGCGGACGGCAAGGGGGCATCCATCTGGGACACCTTCGTGCGGCGCCCCGGGGCCGTGCGCGACGGTCACACCGGTGACATCGCCTGCGACCACCACCGCAGGTTCGAGGAGGACGTCGCGCTGATGCGCCGCCTCGGGCTCGACGCCTACCGGTTCTCCCTCTCCTGGCCCCGGGTGCTGCCGGCCGGCGCGGGCCGGGTCGAACCGCGCGGACTGGACTTCTACGACCGCCTGGTCGACTCCCTGCTCGACGCCGGGATCGAGCCCACGCCCACCCTGTTCCACTGGGACCTGCCGCAGGCCCTGGAGGACGGGGGCGGGTGGCTGAACCGCGAGACCGCCCACCGGTTCGCCGAGTACGCGACCGTGGTCGCCGAGCGGCTGGGCGACCGCGTCACGCGGTGGATCACCCTGAACGAGCCCTTCGTCCACATGTCCTTCGGCTACGGCTTCGGCGTCCACGCCCCCGGCCACGCGCTGATGCTGGACGCGCTGCCCGTGGCACACCACCAGCTGCTCGGCCACGGCCTCGCGACCGCGGCGCTGCGGGCCGCCGTCCCGAACGCCCAGGTGCTGATCGCCAACAACTGCACCCCCGTCCGGCTGCGCCCCGACGCCCGGCGCGACGAGGACGCGGCAGCCGCGCACGCCTACGACGTTCTGCACAACCGCCTCTTCAACGACCCGATCCTGTCGGGGAGTTATCCGGACCTCTCGGCCTACGGCATGACCGACAGCAGCTGGGGAGGCGTGGTGCGCGAGGGCGACCTCGCCACGATCTCCGCCCCGCTGGACGGGCTGGGCGTCAACTACTACAACCCCACCTGGGTGACCGCCCCCGCCGATCCCGCCGCCGCGCTCCCCTTCGACCTGGCCGAACCCGTGGAGCCGTACGAGCGGACCACGTTCGACTGGCCGGTGGTCCCCGACGGACTCACGGAGCTGCTCACCGGCCTCCAGGACCGCTACGGCGACCGCCTTCCGCCGGTGTGGATCACCGAGAACGGCTGCTCCCAGCCGGCCGGGCTGCACGACCGGGCGCGCATCGACTACCTCGCCGGGCACATCGCCGCGATCGCCCGCGCCGTCGACCTCGGGGTTGACGTACGCGGCTACTTCACCTGGTCACTGCTCGACAACTTCGAGTGGGCCGAGGGCTACCACCAGCGCTTCGGCCTGGTCGAGGTCGACTTCGCCACCGGTCGCCGCACCCCCCGGGACAGCTTCGGGTGGTACCGCGACCTGATTGCCTCCCAGCGGTCCTGAGCGACGGAGTCGCCATGTCCCACGCCTCCGCGGCGGACGCCGCCGTCTTCGCCGAGCCCACCACCCCGGTCAAGGCCGGCTGGACGGCGAACCTCTCGCTGGCCACGCTCGCCGTCTTCATGGCGTTCATGACGCCCATCCAGATCCTGCTGCCCCTTCAGCTGGAACACATCGACCCACAGGGCAAGAACGGCGCGCTCTCCCTGGTCACCGGCCTCGGTGCGCTCGTGGCCGTCCTGGCCAACCCGCTCGCCGGGGCGTGGTCGGACCGCACCACCGGCCGGTTCGGCCGCCGCCGGCCCTGGATCCTCGGCGGCGGCCTCGCCGGGGCGGCGGGGCTGGCGTTCACCGCCACCCAGCAGACCGTGGCCGGGGTCGCCGTCGGCTGGTGCCTCGCGCAGGCGGGCCTGAACGCGATGCTGGCCGGGGTCACCACCCCGATCGCCGACCGCGTGCCGCTCACCCAGCGCGCCCAGGTGTCCGGGTGGACCGGCCTCATGCAGTCCTTCGGCCTCGTCCTCGGCGCGCTGCTCACCACGCAGCTGATCACCGGCGTCCGCTCCGGCTACGGCATGCTCGCCGTGCTCACCGTCGCGCTCGCCCTCCCCTTCGTACTGCGCCACTCCGAGCCGCCCCTGCCCCGGGAGCTGCGCCCGGCGCTCGACGCCCGCGCCTTCGTCCGCTCGCTCTGGGTGAGCCCCCGGGAACACCCGGACTTCGGCTGGGCCTGGCTCACCCGCTTCCTGATCAACCTCGGCAACGCCCTCGGCACCCTCTACCTGTTCTACTTCCTCGCCGACGCGGTCCACTACGGCGATCCCGGCACCGGGGTGCTGATCCTCACGGTGGTCTACACCCTCTGCGCCGCGCTCACGGCCGTCCCCGCCGGCGCCCTGTCCGACCGCGTCGGGCGCCGCAAGGTGTTCGTCGTCCTGTGCTCACTGGTCATGGCCGTGGCGGCGGTGCTGCTCGCCCTGTTCCACACCTGGCCCGCCGCCCTCGCCGCCGCGGCCGTCCTCGGCGCGGGCTACGGCGTCTACCTCGCCGTCGACCAGGCCCTGGTCACGCAGGTCCTGCCCGACGCCGCCGACCGCGCCAAGGACCTCGGCGTCATCAACATCGCCAACTCGGGCCCGCAGGTCCTCGCCCCCGCCCTCGCCGCACCGGTCATCGCCCACCTCGGCGGCTACACCGGCCTCTACACCGCCACCGCCCTCGTCACCCTCATCGGCGGCCTCCTGGTCCACCGGATCCGCGGCGTGGCCTGACGGAGGCCGCGGGGCCGCAGCCATCCACACAGGCCGTCAGCATGTGACTGACCATCAACTCACTACCGTTCAGCGCGAGTTGGAGAAAGATGAGAAATTCTCATCTTTCTCGACCCGAACCGTTGACTCCGCCGACCGTGGTCGCGATTCTGAAAAACCCGCCAGTAACTTGAATGCACATGTCAATCAAGGTGAGTGATGACCATGGTTCGACCCCCACGCCGCAGACTCGGTTCCCTCACGGTGGTGTCACTGCTCCTCGCCGTGATGGCGCTGGTGCTCGGCCCGCTGCCCAGCTCCGCGGCGGAGTCCGACCCGGGCTGGTGGAATCCGACCGCGCGGCCCGCGCCCGACTCCCGGATCGACGTGACGGGCGAGCCCTTCAAGGGCACCGACGCCCAGGGCCGCGTACGGGGCTTCGTCGACGCCCATGACCACATCATGTCCAACGAGGGCTTCGGCGGCCGGCTGATCTGCGGCAAGCCGTTCTCCGAACAGGGCGTCGCCGACGCGCTCAAGGACTGCCCCGAGCACTACCCCGACGGCTCGCTCGCCGTCTTCGACATGATCACCAAGGGCGGCGACGGCAAGCACGACCCCGACGGGTGGCCCACCTTCAAGGACTGGCCCGCCCACGACTCGCTGACCCATCAGCAGAACTACTACGCCTGGATCGAGCGGGCCTGGCGCGGCGGCCAGCGGGTGCTGGTGAACAACCTGGTCACCAACGGTGTGATCTGCTCGGTCTACTTCTTCAAGGACCGCGGCTGCGACGAAATGGCCGCCATCCGCCTCGAAGCGAAGAAGACGTACGACATGCAGACCTTCATCGACTCGATGTACGGCGGGCCCGGCAAGGGCTGGTTCCGGATCGTCACCAGCAGCACGCAGGCCCGCCAGGTCGTCGAGCAGGGCAAGCTGGCCGTCGTCATGGGCGTCGAGACCTCGGAACCGTTCGGCTGCAAGCAGATCCTGGACGTCGCGCAGTGCAGCGAGCAGGACATCGACCGCGGCCTGGACGAGCTGCGCGGGCTGGGCGTGAGCAGCATGTTCCTGTGCCACAAGTTCGACAACGCCCTGTGCGGGGTGCGTTTCGACTCCGGCGCGCTCGGAACGGCGATCAACGTGGGCCAGTTCCTGTCGACCGGCACGTTCTGGAAGACGGAGGACTGCCGCGGTCCGCAGCACGACAACCCCATCGGCAACGCGACGGCGGCGGAGGCGGAGAGCCGGCTGCCCAAGGGGGTGGCAGTCCCGTCGTACGCCTCGGGCGCGCAGTGCAACACCCGCGGGCTGACCGATCTGGGCGCTTACGCCGTACGCGGCATGATGAAGCGTCACATGATGCTGGAACTCGACCACATGAGCGTCAAGGCCGCCGGTCAGGCCTTCGACATCCTCGAATCCGAGGCGTACCCCGGCGCCATCTCCTCGCACAGCTGGATGGACCTGGGCTGGACCGAGCGCCTCTACAAGCTGGGCGGGTTCGCCGCGCAGTACATGGGCGGCTCCGAGGGCTTCAGCGCGGAGGCCCGTCGCACCGAGGCGCTGCGCGAGAAGTACCAGGTCGGCTACGGCTTCGGTACCGACATGAACGGTGTGGGCGGCTGGCCGGCCCCGCGGGGCGCCGACACGCCGAACCCGGTGAAGTACCCGTTCCGCAGCACCGACGGCGGCTCGGTGATCGACAAGCAGACCACCGGCGACCGCACCTGGGACTTCAACACCGACGGCGGCGCCCACTACGGCATGGTCCCGGACTGGATCGAGGACATCCGGATCGTCGGCGGCCAGAAGGTCGTGGACGACCTCTTCCAGGGGGCCGAGTCCTACCTGCGCACCTGGGGCAGCACCGAGAAGCACGCGTCCGGAGCCGATCTTGCCTCGGGTGCGGCCGTCTCGGCGTCCACGACCCAGTGGTGGAACCCGTTCGTCGACTTCGCCGCGGGGAAGGCCGTGGACGGGGACAGGTCCACCCGCTGGGCCAGCGAGTGGAAGGACGACCAGTGGCTGAGGATCGACCTCGGCGCGGTGAAGCCGGTCAAGCGCGTCACCCTCGACTGGGAGGCGGCGTACGCGAAGGCGTACCGCGTCGAACTGTCCCAGGACGGTGAGGACTGGCGGGCGGTCTGGTCGACCACCACCGGTGACGGCGGCCTGGACACGGCGTGGTTCGCCCGGACCCCGGCACGCTATGTGCGGATCCAGTGCGTGGAGCGCGGCACCGACTGGGGCATCTCGCTGAAGGAGGTCGGGGTCCACAGCGACTGACGGCGAGCGGCTGACGGCCCCGGTTCACCCCTCGGCCGTCAGCCGCCCGGTCAGGTCGGCCCAGTAGGCGTTCAGCATCCGCTTGAGCTCGTCCACGGTCTCCGGGTCCGGGTCGCCTTCGCCGCTGAACACCTCGTGCAGCACGGCGTTGGCGGCCCACACCACCATCCGCGTCGCCCGCTCGGCCCGGTCCCCGCCGGACGCGCCGGTGAGGTGCTCCACGATGCGCCGCAGCCCCTCGGCGATGTACGCGTTGCTCGCCGCGTCGGCCCGTGCGAGCTCTGGGCTGAGATGGCGCCCGGCCCACAGGGCCGTGCCGCCCTCCTGGGACCGGAAGATCTCCGCGTAGCTGTCGACCATCGTGCCCACCGGATCGGTCAGCCCGCCCTGGAGGGCGCGCTCGACGAGTCCGTCGATGGCGGCCTTGAACGCGTCGAGGTAGCGCCGGCCGAGCGCGTCCACGACGGCGCTCTTGTCGGAGTAGAACTGGTAGATGCTGCCGACCGGCGTGCCCGCCTCCTCGGCGATCCGCCGCATCGTCAGCGCCTCGTACCCCTCCTGGGAGAGGATCCGGTCGGCCGCGGCGAGGACGGCCTCGACCCGGGCGCGGCTGCGTGCCTGCTGGGGCCGCCTCCTCAGCCGTGCCTGCGGCGTCGGCTGCGGTCCGCCTGCTTCCGTCACCTGCGCGCCCCCGGTCGTCCGATGACGCGAACGTAGCACGCGGCCGTGGGGCGGGGCCGGGAGCGGCCCGTCCGGTGCCCCGGCGGCCGAAGCGGCGTCCGGGAGCGTCCGGCACCCCGTCCGAGCAGCGAGAACACCGGAGCGGCCCGGCTGTCCGCCGGTGCCGGTTGCTATCGTTCCCTGTCAGATCGGAAGCGGGGCGCATCAGCGAGCGGGGGAAGTTCCATGGGGCTGTTCGACAGCATCCGCGGGGAATTCATCGACATCATCGAGTGGACCGACGACAGCCGGGACACCATCGTGTGGCGTTTTCCGCGCCACGACAACGAGATCAAGATGGGCGCCAAGCTCGTCGTCCGCGAGTCCCAGACCGCGGTCTTCGTCAACGAGGGCCGAATAGCGGACGTCTTCCAGCCGGGCACGTACACCCTGCAGACGCAGAACATGCCGGTGCTGTCCACGCTGAAGGGCTGGAGGTACGGCTTCGACTCGCCGTTCAAGGCCGAGGTGTACTTCGTCACCACCCGTCAGTTCACCGACATGAAGTGGGGTACGCAGAACCCCGTCATCGTCCGCGACCCCGAGTTCGGCATGGTGCGGCTGCGGGCCTTCGGCGCCTACGCGGCACGGGTCGTCGACCCGGCGGCGCTGCTGCGCGAGCTGGCCGGTACGGACCCGCAGTTCCGTACCGAGGAGGTGCAGCAGTACCTCCGCCAGCTGATCGTCGGCAAGCTGGGCGGCGCGCTCGCCTCCTCGGGGGTGCCGATGCTGGATCTGGCGACCCAGCAGGAGGCCATCGGCGCCAGACTCGCGGGGGTGCTCACCCAGGAGCTGCAGCCGGTCGGCATCGCCGTCCCCACGTTCGTCATCGAGAACATCTCGCTGCCGCCGGAGGTCGAGGAGGCCATCGACACCCGCTCCCGGATGGGCATCGCGGGCAATCTCGACCAGTACACCCAGCTCCGGGCGGCCGACGCGCTGGCCGCCGCCGCGAACACGCCCGGCAGCGGTGTCGGTGACGGCATGGGACTCGGGCTCGGGATGGCCGCCGGGCAGCGGATGGCCGCCGGGCTCGCCCCGCAGCCCGCTGCCGCCGCTCCCGTGCCCCCGGCGGGCCCGCCGCCGCTGCCCGTGGCGGAGCAGTGGTTCCTCGGCGTCAACGGCACCCAGCAGGGGCCCTACGACCGGGCGGCGCTGGCCGGCCTGGTGAGCGCGGGCACCCTGACCCGGACGGTGCTCGTCTGGAAGGAAGGGATGTCCGGCTGGCTCCCCGCCGGACAGGTGCCCGACGTCGACGGGCTCTTCGGGGCCGTGCCCCCGCCGCTCCCGCCGCAGGGCTGAGGGGCGGTACGACGGTGGACACCGAAGAGCAGAGCGCCCAGGGCCCCGGCGCCGGTTCCCGTTCCTATCCCTGTACGGCGTGCGGCGCCGCGGTGGTGTTCGCGCCGGGCTCCGACGCCATGCACTGCCCGTACTGCGGTCATGAGCAGGCGGTGGCCGCGGCGGGGCGCGAGGTCCGCGAGCACAGCTTCGACGAGCTGGCCGCCCTGCCCGTCCCGGAGCGGAGCGCCCCGGCCGAGGGGACGCACACCTATGTCTGTCCGGGCTGCGGCGCCCACACCGAGAGCGACGCCCTCTCCCTGCGCTGCCAGTTCTGCGACACCGCGCTGGTAGCCGACGCCTCGGCCGCCGAGCGGGTGCGGCCGGAGGCCGTGCTCCCCTTCGGCCTGGACCGGGACGCGGCCCGGGAGGCGCTGCGCGCCTGGACCTCGTCCCGCTGGTTCGCGCCCTCCCGGCTGAAGAAGGTCGGCGAGGCGGAGACGTTCAGGGGCAGCTACCTGCCGCACTGGACCTACGACGCACAGACGCTCACCCACTACCGGGGCCAGCGCGGCGACTACTACTACGTCACCGAGACGTACACCACCACCGAGAACGGCGAGACCGTCACCAAGACCCGTGAGGTGCGCCGGACCCGCTGGTCCCCCGCTTCCGGGACGGTCGGCCGCGCGTTCGACGACGTCCTCGTCGCCGGGACCACCCACGTCGGCAACGAGCAGCTCGACAAGCTCACCCCGTGGCCGCTGGAGGAGGCCAGACCGTTCCAGGAGGAGTACCTGGCCGGATTCCAGACCGTGCGGTACGACATCGAGCCCGAGGACGGGCTGGTGACGGCCAAGGAGCGGATGGCCACCGTCATCAGGTCCGACTGCCGGGCCGACATCGGCGGTGACGAGCAGCGGGTCAGCTCGACGGACACGCGGTACTCGGCGCTGACGTTCAAGCTGATGCTGCTGCCCGTGTGGTTCCTGACCTATCTGTACGCGGGAACCAGCTGGCAGGTCATGGTGAACGCCCGCACCGCCGAGGTCATCGGCGAACGCCCGTACAGCAAGGCCAAGATCGCCGCGGCGGTGCTGGGCGTGCTGGCCCTCGCCGCGCTGATCACCTTCCTGGTGATGCGCAGGTAGCACGCCCCGGGGACGACGACCGGACAGGAGCCACGGACGGCAGCGGTGCCGCCCGTGGCTCTTGCCGTGATCCCGGCGAGGACCTAGCATCCCCTCTCGATCGACAAAATTGGTCCAGTCCATTCTGGTTCGAGGCTGAACACCACGTCGGGAGAATCTCGTTGCCCCCGTTCCCGCTCGCTCCGGAACAACGGAGCATGCTCTTCCTGGAGGGCCTCTTCGGCCCCGGGATCTTCCGCAACACACTCGTCTCCCTCCCCCTCCGACCAGGGGTGACCGGGGCCCGGATCCGGTCCGCGATCGCACGCCTGGAGCGGCGGCAGGAGGCGCTGCGCAGCGCCCTGGTCGGGCGTGCGCCCTACCTCCAGCGGATCGAGGACGTCACGCCCCGGCTGCGCACCGTCGTCGCGCGCCCCGGTGAGAGCGCGGGCGAGCTGCTGGCCGCCCGGAAGGCCGCCTGCCTGGGGTCGCCGCAGGTGCGCGAGGTCCCCGGCCGTGCCGAGTACGAGCTGATCGAGGACTCGGCCGGGCTGGAGCGGTTCCTGCTGGTGACCCTCGACCATCTCGTCTGCGACGGGCATGCCGAGCGGGTCCTGACGGCCGAGCTGACGGCCCTGCTGGCCGACGAGCCCGGCCGGACCGGCATCGGACCGGCCGAACTCCCGTTGGGGTACCGGGAGTTGTGTGAACAGCGGGTCGAGGCCGCGACGCGGGCCGAGCGCGAGACCCGGTACTGGTCCCGCACCCTGGACGGCCTCGAACCGGTTGCGGGGCTGATCCCCCGGACCGGCGGACCGGGCGCCGGGCGGGCGGGCGATCTCTCACTGGGCCAGGTCCAGAAGCTCTACCGGGGGCCGGCTCTGCACACGCTGGTCGACACCGTCGGCCGGGCCCACGGGGCCACCGCCTTCGCGGTCCTGGCGGCACTGACCGCAGCGGCGATCTGGCACCGCGGCGGGCCGCGTACGCTCGCGCTGTTCACGCCGGTCTCCACGCGGCAGCGGCCCGGGTTCGACGTCGCGGCCGGCTGCTTCGTCCACGACCGTCCGGTGGTCTGCCGCATCGATCCCGACCAGGCCGTGAAGGACTGCTTCGCCTCCGTCATGGGCCAGAATCTGCCCGCCCTCCGCTTCTCCGCGCTGAGCGTCGCGGATCTCGCCCGTGCCGTACCGCCGTTGGGCGCGGCGCTGCTCTCCGACGGTGTCGACTACGTACAGCTGCACGTCGGGACGGCGGGCGGGGCCGCTCCGCCTTCCGCCGGCGCCACCGGCCGGGTGCCGGAACCGGACGAGCGCGCCCCTCGCGATCTGGGCCCGTTCCGCCCGGCCCTGGACCTGAGCGTCACCACCCTGCGCTTCGAGTTCACCCCCGAGGTGACGACCGCGCGGGCCTTCTGCGGGGGCCCACCCGGCGGGCTGGCCGTGGCCGAGGGGATCGCCGACGACGTACTGGCGCTGCTGGCCGGCGCGGCGCGCGACCCGGACGGCACGGTCGCGTCCCTGGTCGAGAGCGTGTTGCCGCGGTGAGTGCGCGGGCGCGCCCCGGAACCGGCGGTGACGTGGCGGTGGATGAGCGTGACCGGCGGCTGTGGTCACGGGACTTCGGGCTGTTCTTCCTCTCCCGTGCCGTGGCCCGGCTCGGCGACACGATGCTGCCGGTTGCGCTGGCCGGAGGGCTGCTGCAGCAGGGCCACAGCACCACGTCGGTCGGTGTGGCCATGGCGGTGCCCACGGTGTCCTGGGCCGTCCTGGTCGTCTTCGCGGGGGTGATCGCCGACCGGGTCGATCCCCGGCGGCTGATGATCGGGGCGGATCTGCTCCGGCTGGTGAGCCAGTCCTGCGCGGCGGGTCTCTTCTTCTCCGGCCGGGTGGCGCTCTGGCAGATCGTGGTGATCGGTCTCGTCAACGGTGGCGCCGCCGCGGTCTTCCAGCCCGGAGTGGCCGGGACGGTACGCCAACTGTCCTCGGACACCCAGCGGGGCAACGGGGCGATCCGCACCGTCGAGGCGGTGATGTCGCTCGCCGGTCCGACGGCCGCCGGGCTGCTGGTCGCCGTGGCGTCGGCCGGCAGCGTCTTCGCCGCGCACGCCGGGACCTACGCGGCCAGCGCCCTGTGCCTGTGGGCGATGCGGCTGCCGGGCCGTACGGCGCGGCCGGAGAAACGGGCCGGGGGAACGGGGGCGGCGCGGTCCGTGACCGGCTCCATGCGCCAGGGGCTGGAAGAGGGCTGGCGGGCGGTCCGGGTGCGGCCGTGGCTGTGGGGTGTCCTGGCGTTGTGGAGCTTCTTCGCGCTGACGGCGCGCGGCCCCACCGCCCCGCTGGTCGCCACGGAGATGGTCCAGCGGCACGGTGTGACCGACTACGGCCTCGTCAACTCGGCGCTCGGCTGCGGCACCGTCGCCGGCGGCCTCCTCGCGATGCGGCTCCGGCCCGTCTTCCAACTGCGGGCCGGAGCCGTGGGGGTGGGGCTGTTCGCCGTCTTCCCGTTCGTGGTGGGCAGCGGGCTGCCGGTACCGGCGATCGCGGCGGGCGCCGCCGTCGGCGGTCTGGGAATCGCGTTCTGGGGGGTGATGTGGGCGACCAGCATCCAGACCCAGGTGCCGCACGAGGTGCTCAACCGCGTGTACGCCTACGACATCGCGGGCTCGATCGCCTTCCTGCCGGTCGGCGAGGCGCTGGCCGGGCCCGCCGCGGAGCTGTTCGGCCGGCGGTCCGTGCTGCTGGCCGGTGCGGTGTGCACCGTGGCCGTGTCGGCGGCGCTGCTCGCCGTGCCGTCGATCCGGCGGCTGCGCCGGGTCGACGACCGGGACTGAGACGGACCGTGCGACGGCCGCCCGGTCACGCCCTGACCAGGCGGCTGTCGTACCCGGCGCGCACCAGACGGTCGTAGGCCCCGAGGACCGGGGCGGGGACCGGCTGCTCGGTCGCGAAGCCGAGCCGCGGGTACTCCTGGATGCGCTGCAACTCGCCGACCAGCATGTCGATGACGAGCTTGCGGTCTCCGATGACCTCCAGGTAGTCCGCCAGGCCGATGCGTTCGGACGCGCACCCGACAGCGACCTCCGGCCACAGCTTGCGGCAGGTGGCGTACGCCCGTCGCTCCATGTACGGCTTGCAGACGAGCAGTACGGAGTCGACGGCCAGGCCCCGCTGGTCCAGCAACGCCCGCGTGTAGGTGATGTTCTGCCCGGTGTTGGCGGCGCGCGGTTCGACCAGCACGGCGTCCTCGGGGACGCCGAGGGAGATCGCGTGCTCCCGGTAGTGCACCGCTTCGCCGCGCGGGAACCGGTCCTTGGTGGTGGGGCTGTTGCCTCCGGTGAACACGAGCGTCGGGAAGAGCCCGGCGCGGTAGTGGCCGGCCGCGGTCGTCGCGACCCCGAGGTCGTGGCTGCCGAGTCCGATCGCGGCGGAGCAGGGGCGGACCGGGCTGTCGAGGAGCAGGTAGTCCCAGATCCGCTGTGCGGCCCGCAGGTCCTGGTCATGGATGGTGGTGGTCATGGGTGTTCCGCCTTCGCCTCAGGTTCGCGGGGTCAGCAGGCCGTCGAGCAGGTTGCACGGCCGGGCGGCGGCACCGAGCAGCGCCCGGTGCAGGGGCTCCAGGCGTTCGGGGGCGAAGCCGTCGGCACGCCAGTCGTCGTAGGACAGGGCGAAGCCGAGCTGCCGCCACAGCCTTCCGTTGGCGGCCTCGTGGCCGCCCGCCGGCTCCAGCAGGACCAGCGGGGTGGCCGTCCAGAGGCTGTCGAGCAGGGTCCCGCCGCCCGGTTTGCTGACGATGGCGCTCGCCGACCGGGCCAGTTCGTACGACAGCTGCCGCCCCTGTCCCGGGGAATCCGCGGGGCGCCCGGGTTCCGTGGGGACTTCGAGCAGCGGCGGCAGACCGTCGTCGTGCCAGGGGTGCCAGTCGGGGTCGAGGGTGAAACACCGGGCCCCTTCGACGGCCGCGGACGCCTCGGGCACTATCAGGTCGAGCGGCAGACCGGCCCCCGCCAGTTCCCGCGCCCGCTCCCGGTAGCTGCCGATGGCCCAGCCGCCGCCGTGGACCAGCAGCCGTCCCCCGCGCGCGGACCAGGGGACCGGCGGGCGGGTGTCGACGGGGATGGTCCAGGGCAGGGTGCCGTCCTCGCGGGCCAGCCACACGTGCTCGGCCCCGGGCGCGTAGCGGCCCGCCCGCCGGTACGACGGCGAGACCACGGCGTCGACATGGCAGGCGACGGTGCGTGTCGGCCGGCGGTCGAGGTAGCCGTCGAGGAGGCGCAGCCAGAAGCCGGAGAACACCACGAAGGTCTCCACCCCCTGTTCCTCCCAGTGCTTCTCCAGCGCCGCCACGGTCCGCGGTGCGACGTCGTCGACCGGGTCGGTCGCCAGACCCTGGGCGGCCACCGCGAAGCGCAGATCCCGCTGGAAGCACCGGCGGGACTCCACGACGGCCGCCAGCCGATCGGGGGGCAGCCTGCGTTCCAGTACGTCGACCATGACGTCCGCGCCGCGCTCCCGCAGCCGCTGGGCCAGGCGCAGGCCCGGGACATGGGCGCCCAGCGCCACCCCGGAGGTGAGGACGGCGATCATCCGGTGGGCACCTCCGCGCGTGTCGTGGAGATCCCGGCGGTCGCCGCACAGTCCTCGGTACGGGCGCGCAGCGCCGGGAAGTCGCCCGGTGCGCAGAGCGCGGCGCAGACGAGCCGGCCCCTCGGAGTGCGCAGCGTGCCGCCGGACAGGGGCAGGACCCCGGGCCGGGCGCCGCCGCCGTAGAGCAGTCCCGCCGTACGCAGCGCGGACAGGAGCGAGGTCACGTCGGCTCCGGGTTCCACGAACATGTCCTGTTGCCACAGATGCGCCCGCAGGCCGTGCGGCCGGACGCGTTCGTCGAGCTCCAGGGTCAGCAGCCCCATCGACATCCGGGCGTTGATCTCCAGCACGGGCAGCCAGCCGCCGTCGGCCAGCAGCATGGAGTCGATTCCGGCGGGGCCGGAGTAGCCCGCCGCCGCGAGGGCGCCCGCCACCCGCTCCAGGACGGCCGGATAGCCGCGCCGGTCGAGTTCGGCGGGCAGCCCCGGCGGCACCGGGTGGGAGACCGCGTGCCGGTAGCCGCCGTTGGTCATGCCCTGCAGGCCGCGCAGGGACCAGGTGCCGTCGCGGCGCACCTCCAGATGGGCGGAGAAGTCGTGGGCCCGCTCGTAGCGGCGCTGCACCACCAGTTCGGTGTGCAGCCCCTCGTCCTCCTGGGTCCGCAGTCTGCGTACCAGCCGGCGCAGCGCCCCCGGCCCGGTGAGTTCGACGGTGCCCCGGCCGGCCACCCCGTAGGGGTCCTTCACCAGGACGGTGCCCGCGAGCCGCTCCACGGCGGCGGTGAGTTCGTCCGCGGAGCGGACCACGGTGCCCGCTCCGGGCAGTCCGAGCGCGGCCGCCAGCTCCGACGACCACGCCTTGCCGTTGACCTGCTGGACCACGGAGGGGGGCGGCAGTTCGCTGGTTCCTCCGGGATGCCGCCGCAGCAGCCGCGCGGTCGCCGGGAGTACCGCGTAGGGCCGGATGTCCGCGGTCGTGGCCAGGGCGGCGCGCAGGGCGGGATCGTCGGCGAGCGCCTGCTCCACGACGGCTCCGGCGTCGCCCGTCGTGGCTTCTCCGGCCGCCAGGGACCGGAAGGTGATGCCGGCCGCGCCGAGTGCGTCGAGGTGGGCCGGGGCCAGGGCGCCCCGGGTGACCAGCAGGTCGTCGGGCCGGCAGGCCGCGGCGAGCGTCTCGTCCAGGCCGGCGACCACCGAGTGGGCCCCGGCGCCCGCCAGGCTGGGTAACCGGGCGAGGGAGGCGGGGCGCCAGAGCCGCTCCGCGTCGAAGGTGCCGAAGCGGGCGGTGCCCCGGGGCCGCCGCGGTCCCGCTTCGACCGTCACCGGGAGGGCTCCCGGCGCGCGACGACCTCGGCGCTGAAGGTACGGACCGAATTGAGCTGCTGCAGGCTCAGGTTCTCGAAGTCCAGCTCGATGTCGAATTCGTCCTCGATCTGCAGAAGGAATTCGATGGCTTCCAGCGAATCCAGGCCGAGGCCGGCGACCATGTCGACGTCGGGCGATATCTCTACGGGCTCGGTTCTACGGCTGAGCGCCTTGGCCAGCACGTTCATCACACGGGTCTCGATGTCGTTCAGTTCCTGCACCGTTCACACCCCGTTCATGTAGAGAAGAATGCACTTCGAGCAGACCGGCATCATTCCCGTCTCCGCGAGGATGGTCCGGACGCGGCGGAACCGCTCGCTCTGCCACAGTTGCAGCGTCGGTGTCTCGTAGAGATTCCCGACGACGAACTCCGGGAAGAACTTGCACGAACTCACGTTTCCGTCCGCGTGCACTTCCATGCGGTTGGTGACGGCCAGGCAGCGGGTGCGGCTCTGCGCCGGGCGCGAGGTACCGAGAATGAACGGCTCCACCTCGTCCTCCGCCAGTTCCGGCTGATAGCGGATCCGGGGCGACCAGGTGCGGGAGGCCAGTCGCGCCATGGACTCCCGCAGCACCGGCAGCAGCTCCTCCGGCAGCCGGTACGTGTAGGAGTGCCAGGTGGGACGGGCGGTCCCGGTGTCGGGCTCCAGCCAGGCGAAGTGCTCGCGGTAGACGTCGTCCATCGCCTCGGCGACCTGCGGGCTGATGTACCAGGGGAACTGGAAGTAGACGGTGTTGACCCCGACTTCCTCCGCCCATTCCATGAACTCGTACATCCGGTGCACGGTGACATGGGAAACCATGCACCCGACCGAGACCTGGCCGCGGTACTCGCCTTTTCGCTGGAGGTCGAGCATGGCCTCCATGTTCTTCATCGTCCGTTTGAACGTGCCGCGCCCGCGCAGTTCGTCGTGATCGGAATCCAGCCCGTCCAGGCTCACGAGAAGGTTGAGATGCTCCCCGATGCGCAGCAGATCGTCCATGTGGCGCTGGAAGAGCAGACCGTTGGTGCACATGGTCACGGTGCGCGGATAACGTTCGATCAGACGCGACACCTCGTCGAACCTGCTGTGCATCAGGGGCTCGCCGCCCCAGATGTACAGACGCCCGGGCACCCCCGACGTCTCCCGCAGGATGTTCTCGATCAGTTCCGGGGCGAGTTCCTGCCGCTGCTTGTCGATTCCCCAGTCCCGGAAGAACCCCTGCTCGTTCCACTGGTAGCAGTGCGTGCAGCGAAGGTTGCACTTGTAGGTGAGTTGCAGACTCACCTCACGCGGAATATCCGCCGCGTAGGAACGGTCGGCACGTAATCCCGCCCGGGAAGCAGAGCGAATAGCGACCGTTTGCTTGATGTCCGCAAATTCCTTGTCGGTGAGCTTGCGACTCGTCCTGGGGGACATCTCTCTCCTCGGTTCGACTGGCAAGGCAAAGCGAATTCGTGGAGCAATGCGACGCATCGTGGCGCGTGCACGCCGCCACTGTCAACCATCCCCCGGCCCTCCGGACACGAGCGTCAACTCCCCTCCAGTCGCTTGACGTTCGCAGGCACCACCCCAGGTGGAGGGCTTGACACCCATAGATGGTCTAGGCCATTATTCCCAAGTCTCACCCTGCCCACCGGCATGGGTGACCACTTGATCCGGATTACCGCCCCGGAGGCCGGTCGTGGAATCGAGCGCATTGGACAGCCCTGCCACGACTGCAATTCAGACCGAATTCACCAGACCCACGGCCGACGCAATATAGGCGTCCCGAAAGAGGTCACCACACCGGGCACCCGAGGGGCGATTCACCGCCACCGGCGAGGCCCGCCACCACCCGCACCCACGGAGCCCCTCCGGGTGACGACCGGACCTCGGTGCGCCGCACGGCATGACACGGAACGCAGGAGTGGCATTTTGTGCCATCGGGCGTAGGGTGGTTCCGGAGCATCGGCGAGGTGCGGCGGCGCTCCGAAGAGCACGTGAAGGAGTGTGGCGGTCATGGTGGGTACGGAGAACGCGGGCGCGGCGAACGCGGCGGAGCTCTTCCGCGGCAAGTCGGTGGTGATCACCGGTGCCTCGACCGGAATCGGGTCCGGGTTCGCGCGGCACGCGGCCGCGCTCGGCATGCGCGTGGTGCTCGCCGACATCGCCGAGGAGCCACTGCGGGCGCTCGCCGCCGAACTGCGCGAGGCCGGCGCACAGGCCGAGGCCGTACGCACCGACGTGTCCGACGCCGGGGCGGTGGCCGCCCTCGCCGACCGGGCCGACGAGCTCTTCGGCGGTACCGACATGCTGATCAACAACGCCGGGATCATGGCGATGGGCTACTCCTGGGAGATCCCCCTGGAGCGCTGGGAGGCGATGCTGCGGATCAACACCGGAGGCGTCGTCAACGGCCTGCACGCCTTCGTCCCCCGGATGCTGGAACGCGGCACCCGGGCCTGGATCCTCAACCTGTCCTCGGTGGGCGGCTTCGCGGCGGCCCCGTTGATGGCCCCCTACAGCGCCACCAAGTTCGCCAACCTCGCGCTCACCGAGAGCCTCCACCTCGAAATGCAGATGCGCGGGGCCCCGATCCAGGTGTCGGTGGTGACCCCCGGATCGGTCAAGAGTGAGATCTTCTCCACCGCGCGCACCACCGAGACCGACGTGAAGCCCGAAGTCGCCGCGATGAACGGCCAGTTGCAGCGCCTCGCCGACGAGCACGGCATCTCCCCCGAGGAGCACGCCCGGCGCGTCTTCGAACAGGTGGCGGAGGGCCGCTTCTGGGTGGTCCCGCAGCCCGACCAGCTCGACCCGATGCTCCGCCCCCGGACCGAGATGATCCTCTCCCGCACCGACCCCCGGCTCCCGGGCGAGTTCTGAGGCCGATACGGCAGCAGGACGGAGCAGGACACCCACAGGGCTTCCGCGCCGACCGGTCGGGACATCGAACGCCCCGGCCGACGGCACGGGAGCCCTGCCCCTTGCGCCCGCCCCTCACGTCGGCCGGGACTCGCCTCAGGAAGACCTCGGGTCACCCCAGGAACGACAGCCGCACCTGACGCTCCGGATTGTCCTTGTTCGTGTCGACCAGGCACACCGACTGCCACGTCCCCAGCTCCAGCCGGCCGCCGATCACCGGGAGCGTCGCGTGCGGCGGTACCAGGGCGGGAAGTACATGGTCGCGGCCGTGGCCCGGGCTGCCGTGGCGGTGCTGCCAGCGGTCGTCGGCGGGCAGGAGGGCGTGGAGGGCGGCCAGCAGATCGTCGTCGCTCCCCGCCCCGGTCTCCAGGACGGCGATGCCGGCGGTCGCATGGGGTACGAAGACGTTGAGCAGGCCGTCCCCGGAACCGGCGTGCCGGGCGAGGAAGCGCTCGCAGTCGGCGGTCAGGTCGGTGACGGTCTCCGTCGTGCCGGTGATGACGTGCAGAACGCTGGTGGCGAAGGCGTGGGGCATGGGCCCATCTTCCCGCCCGTACGAGGACGCCGCGCGTCCGGCTGCCGAGACACCGTTGACCGCTCCGCTCATGGATCGCTACGTTCGGCGCCATGTTCCGTTCAGCTCTGCTCACTTCGCGCGGTCACATCGACCTGCTGCGGGTGGCCTCCGCCGCGTGTCGCCGCGGCCGCTGACGCTCCCTCAACCTTTCCGCCGCCGGTGAGCGAGGGCCTTCGCAGCCCGTTCCGCCCACCGTACGCGGCTGCCCCCACGCGTCCCGGACCGTAACGCTCCCTGCGCGGCACCGTTCCGTGCCCCGGGCGCCGGGCTCCCCTTCCCGGACTGTTCACGGAGGTCCCATGACCCTCGACCATGCCGTCATACCACCGGATATATCACCTGAATGCAGTAAATCCTCTGCTCCTCCAGGTCCCCGGCCGCTCGATCTGGAGCCCCTGGTCCCGGCTTCCGCGCGCGCCACCCGTCTGCGCGCCGTGCCGCGCTGGGTCCGGCGTGCCACCGGGCCGCTGCTGCTGTTGGTGCTCTGGCAGGTGCTCAGCTCCACCGGTGTCCTGCACGCCGATGTGCTCGCCTCGCCCGGCACCATCGCCCGTGCCGGAGGGCGGCTGGTGGCCGACGGGACGCTGCCGTCCGCGATGGGGATCTCGCTCCGGCGGGTCGCCGCCGGGCTGCTGATCGGCGGCGCCGTCGGCACCGCCCTCGCGCTGGTTTCCGGGCTCTCCCGGCTCGGCGAGGACCTGGTGGACGCGAGTGTGCAGATGCTGCGCACCGTGCCCTGGGTAGGGCTCATCCCGCTCTTCATCATCTGGCTGGGAATCGGCGAGGCGCCGAAGGTGGCGCTGATCGCGCTCGGTGTCGCCTTCCATCTGTACCTCAACGTCTACGCGGGGGTCCGTGGCGTCGACGCCCAGCTCATCGAGGCGGGCGAGTCGCTGGGGCTCGGCCGGTGGGGGCTGGTCCGGCACGTGGTGCTGCCGGGCGCGCTGCCCGGGGCCATGACCGGGCTGCGCTACTCGCTCGCCACCGCCTGGCTGGCCCTGGTCTTCGGCGAGTCCGTCAACGCCGACGCCGGGATCGGCTTCCTGATGAACCAGGCCCGCGAGTTCTTCCGTACCGACGTGATCGTGGTCTGCCTGGTCGTCTATGCCTTCCTCGGCCTCACCGCCGATGCCGTCGTCCGCGTACTCGAAAGGCTGCTGCTGCAATGGCGACCGACCTTCACGGGGCAGTGAGCCCCGAAGCTCCCGCCGACCCGGCGACCGTCGCGGTACGGGTCGAGGGGCTGACCCGGTCCTTCGAGGGCAGGGCCGTCGTCGACGGACTCGATCTCACCCTGCGCGCCGGGGAGTTCACCGCGCTGCTCGGGCACAGCGGCTGCGGGAAGTCGACCCTGCTCCGGGTGCTCGCCGGGCTGGACCGCGAGATCGAGGGCACGGTGCTCGTGCCGAAGCGGCGGGCGGTCGCCTTCCAGGCGCCCCGGCTCATGCCGTGGAAGCGGGTCTGGCGCAATGTGCTGCTCGGACTCCCCGGGAAGCCCGGACGGGCGCTCGCCGAGCGGGCCCTGGCGGAGGTGGGGCTCGGGGAGCGGTCCGGGGCCTGGCCGAGGACGCTCTCCGGGGGCGAGGCGCAGCGCGTCTCGCTGGCCCGTGCCCTGGTGCGCGAACCGGATCTGCTGCTGCTCGACGAGCCGTTCGGCGCGCTGGACGCGTTGACCCGGCTGCGGGCGCAGCGGCTGGTGGCCGAGGTCTGGCAGCGGCGCGGCTGCGCCGTGCTGCTGGTCACCCATGACGTGGACGAGGCGCTGCTGCTGGCCGACCGGGCGCTGGTGATGCGGGACGGGGTGATCGCGTACGAGACACCGGTGGCGCTGGACCGGCCGCGCGGTGCGGGCGGCCCGAGGTTCACGGCGCTGCGCTCCCGGTTGCTGGCCGAGCTGGGCGTCGAGGGTGGCACCGCCTGAGCGGGGCGTACGGCGTACGCACCCGCGCGCGTCCCGCCGCTCGAAGCACGGCACGCACGAAGCACGAAGCACGAAGCTCGTCACAGCGAAGGAGCAACCGATGAGAATCCGCGCCCTGGCCGCCCTGCTGCTGCCCCTGGCCCTGCTGGCGACCGCCTGCGGAGGGGCCTCGTCCGCCTCGTCCGCCGGCGCCACCGACGGAACGGGCGACGTCGTCCTCGGCGTCGGGGACCAGAAGGGCGGCTACGAGGCCATCCTCCGCGCCTCCGGCGAACTGGACGACCTCGACTACCGCATCAAGTGGTCCACCTTCTCCTCCGGCCCGCCTCTGCTGGAGGCGGTCCAGGCCGAGGCCGTGGACATCGGGGGCGTCGGCAACACGCCTCCGGTCTTCGCGGCGGGGTCCGGTTCCCGGATCACCGTGGTGGGCGCCACCCACGGCTCGTCGGCCGGGGAGGCGATCGTGGTCCCCAAGGACTCCCCGCTCACCTCCCCCGAGCAGCTCAGGGGCCGGTCGGTCGCGGTGGCCCAGGGCAGTTCGGCCCACTACCAGCTGATCGCCTCGCTGAAGAGGGCGGGGCTGGGCATCGACGACGTGAAGCTCAGGTACCTCCAGCCGGCCGACGCGCTGGCCGCGTTCAGCCGGGGCAGGGTCGATGCCTGGGCGATCTGGGACCCGTACACCTCGCAGGTGCTCCGGAGTACCGGAGCCCGGGTGCTGACCACCGGCGAGGGGGTGGTGAACGGCCTCGGGTTCCAGGTGGCCTCGCCCGCCGCGCTGAAGGATCCCGGGAAGTCCCGGGCGATCGGCGATCTGCTGCTGCGTCTGAAGCGGGCGCAGGCGTGGGTGTTCAAGCATCCGGAGGAGTGGGCGAAGGTCTGGGCGAAGGAGACCGGGCTGCCCTACGAGGTCGCCCTGGACTCGGTGGAGCGCAGCCACGGGACCCGGGTGTCGGTCGCCGTCGATCCGGCCGCCGTCGCCTCCGAGCAGCGGATCGCCGACACCTTCGCCGATCTCGGGCTCGTCCCGCGGCGCTTCGACTTCGCGGACTTCGTCGACACCCGCTTCAACCGCGACCTGCCCCCGTCCACCACCGCTCCCCGTTCGTACGGAAAGGCCACCTCATGAACGTCCGTCTGCACTGGTTCCTGCCCACCGGCGGCGACGGCCGCACGCTCGTCGACCGGCACGCCTACACCGACGGCGGGATCAAGCGGAGCCGGATCACCCCGGCCGGCGGAGTGCGCGCACCCGACATCGAGTATCTGGCGCAGATCGCCAAGGCGGCCGAGCAGTTGGGCTTCGAGGCCGTGCTGACGCCCACCGGGACCTGGTGCGAGGACGCCTGGCTGACGACCGCGGCGCTGTCCCAGCACACCCGGCGGCTGAAGTTCCTGGTGGCGTTCCGGCCCGGGGTGATCTCGCCGGTGCTCGCCGCGCAGATGGCCGCGACGTATCAGCGGATCACCCGGGGGCGGCTGCTGCTCAATGTCGTCACGGGCGGCGACTCGACGGAGCAGCGGCGGTTCGGGGACCATCTGGACCACGACCGGCGGTACGCGCGCACCGCGGAGTTCCTGTCGGTGCTGCGGGGTGTGTGGGGCGGTCGCCCCTTCGACTTCCACGGGGAGCACTACCAGGTGGAGGGCGGGCTGACGGCGCTGCCGCCGGACCCGGTTCCGGACATCTTCTTCGGCGGCTCGTCCGCGGCGGCCGGTCCGGTGGCCGCCGCTCACACGGACGTCTATCTGACCTGGGGGGAGCCGCCCGCCGCGGTGAAGGAGAAGATCGACTGGATCCGCGGCCTCGCCGAGGAGCAGGGGCGTACGGTCCGCTTCGGGATCCGGCTGCACACGATCTCGCGGGACTCCTCGCGCGAGGCCTGGGCGACGGCGAACCGGCTGCTGGACGACCTCGATCCGGAGACGGTCGCCGCCGCGCAGCAGGCGCTGGGGCGGAGCGAGTCGGTCGGGCAGCGGCGGATGCTGGCCCTGCACGGCGGTTCGCGCGAGGGGCTGGAGATCGCGCCGAACCTGTGGGCGGGTGTCGGGCTGGTCCGGGGCGGTGCGGGCACCGCGCTGGTCGGCAGTCACGCGGAGGTCGCCGACCGGATCGAGGAGTACCACTCCCTGGGGGTGGAGCACTTCGTGCTGTCGGGGTATCCGCATCTGGAGGAGGCGTACTGGTTCGGCGAGGGTGTCACGCCCGAGCTGGCGGCCCGCGGTCTGCTGTCGACCGTCCCCGCCTCGCCGCTGCTCGGGGTGCCCGCCGTGAACGGCGGGCCGGCGTCGGCGCCGGGCGGGGCTCCGCTGCTGGTCGCCGGGGGACGCTGAACGAGGACGCACGGCCGGGAAGATCTCCCCACCCCGCACGGTTAGTAGAAACGTGAACGATTCTGGGGTGGCCACCGCACGCGAGACCGAGGTCGTCGTGATCGGCGCCGGGCAGGCAGGGCTGTCCGGCGCCTTCCATCTGCGCCGCACCGGCCTGGAGCCGGACCGCGACTTCGTCGTGCTCGACCATTCCCCGCGTCCGGGCGGCGCCTGGCAGTTCCGCTGGCCCTCGCTGACCTACGGCAAGGTGCACGGCATGCACTCCCTGCCCGGCATGGAGCTGACCGGGGCCGACGACAGCCGCCCGTCCTCCGAGGTGATCGGCGCCTACTTCGACCGGTACGAATCCGCCTTCGGCCTGCGGGTCCACCGCCCGGTCGACGTGACCGCGGTACGGGAGGGGCCCGAGGGGCGGCTGCTGGTGGAGAGCTCCGAGGGCACGTACGCCACCCGGGCGCTGATCAACGCCACCGGCACCTGGGACCGGCCGTTCTGGCCGCGCTATCCGGGCCAGGAGAGCTTCCGGGGCCGGCAGGTGCACACGGCGGGATATCCGGGCCCGGACGCCTTCGCCGGGCAGCGGGTGGTGGTGGTCGGCGGCGGCGCCTCGGGAACGCAGCACCTGATGGAGATCGCCGAGGTGGCGGCCGAGACGTACTGGGTGACGCGACGGCCGCCGGTCTTCCGGGAGGGGCCCTTCGACGCCGACCGGGGGCGGGCCGCGGTGGCGCTGGTGGAGGAGCGGGTACGGCGCGGGCTGCCGCCGCGGAGCGTGGTGAGCGTGACCGGGCTGCCGCTCACGGACGCGGTGCGCCGCGCCCGCGCGTCGGGGGTGCTGGACCGGCTGCCGATGTTCGACCGGATCACCCCGGACGGGGTCGCCTGGGACGACGGGCGGACGGTCGGGGCGGACGCCATCCTCTGGGCCACCGGATTCCGGCCCGTGATCGACCATCTCGCGCCGCTGAAACTGCGCGAGCCGGGCGGCGGCATCCGGGTCGAGGGCACCCGCGCGGTGCGCGACCCCCGCGTCCATCTCGTCGGCTACGGGCCCTCCGCGAGCACGATCGGCGCCAACCGGGCGGGGCGGGCCGCGGCGCACGACATCGGCCGGCTGCTGGGACGCCCGGGGGCGGCGACGCCCGTCGCGGTCTGACGGGCCGGGCGCTCAGCCGCCGGAGCCGCTGCGGTGGTTGCGGTTGAACTCCTCGACGTTCCGCTGCTGTTCCGTATAGCTGCTGGTGAAACGGGTGTCGCCGGGCGCGACCGTGACGAAGTACAGCCATGTCCCGGGAGTGGGATCGATCGCGGCCGTCATCGCCTGCTCCCCCGGGTTCCCGATGGGCGTGGGCGGCAGGCCCTTGCGTTCGTAGCTGTTGTACGGGCTGTCGATCCTCGTGTCGCCCTTGGTCGTGTGCAGGGTGCTGCGGTTCAGGGCGTAGTTGATCGTGGAGTCCATCTGGAGCGGCATGCCGAGGCGCAGCCGGTTGTGGATCACCCGGGCGACCTTGCCCATGTCGGCCACGCTGTCCGCCTCGGCCTGGACGATGCTGGCGATCACCACCGTCTCGTACACCGACACGCCGTTGCGCCGGGCGCCCTCGGCGATGTGGTCCGCGCCGAACCGCTGGAGCGCGGTGTCGACCATGTACCGGAGCAGTCCCCGCGCGGTCGTGGCGGAGGTGACGGGGTACGTCGCCGGGAAGAGGTAGCCCTCGGGGTTGCCCTTCGCCTCGGCGGGGAGCGGCAGGTCCGCCGTACCGGCGGCCTTCTCGGCGGTTCCGGGCTCGATCGCGAGCGCCTTGTCGACCGCCGCGTACACCTGGGAGGCCCGCCACCCCTCGGGGATCACGAGCGAACGGGCCCGCTCGACCTCGGGCCCCCTCGTCAGCAGCGGTACGAGGACGGCGGCCGCCACGGCGAGGACGAGCACGAGGCCGATGAACAGCGCCAGGCGGCCGCGCCGGGTCGGGCGGAGTCCGCGGCGGGGCCGGGCGGGCGTGGGCTCGTTCACCATGCGGGCACGCTATCCCGGTCTCTGGAGGCTGGACGGAAGGACACGGAACCACTCCCGCTCCTCCCGGCACCCCCACCCCTCCCGTCAATGGAACATACGAACAGGGGATCGTGTGTTCGCTGGAACGCGTGATCGTCCCTTCATTCGTTGCTCAACTCCCTTACGGCGAAGGATGATTACAGGGCGCAAGCGACGGGCTGCAGACCGCGATCGCGCTGTCCCACATATGCATCACGCACAAGGAGAAACACCGACATGAACATCCTCACCAACCTGCTCGCCGGCATCGTCCACTTCGTGGGTTGGCTCGTCTGACCGTTGCTCCGCACGGCGCCGTCGCTCCCCGTCCCACGGGAGCGGCGGCGTCGCCGCGTTTCCGGTCCGCGTGCACGGGTGTGGGCGCGGGACCGGTCCGGGCGGGTCAGCCGGCCACGGGGTCCGGTTGCGTGTCCCGCCCGACCAGCGCGGCGTAGCGGCCGTCCTGCCGGAGGAGATCTTCGTGGCTGCCCCGCTCGACGGTGCGGCCGCCGTCCAGGACAACGATCTGGTCGGCGTCCCGGATGGTGGAGAGCCGGTGCGCGATGGTGATCGTGGTGCGGCCCTCGGAGAGCGCGTCGATCGCCTCCTGCACCGCCAGCTCCGTACGCGTGTCGAGGGCGCTGGTCGCCTCGTCGAGGACCAGGACGGGCGGGTCGCGCAGAATCGTGCGGGCGATGGCGAGCCGCTGCTTCTCCCCGCCCGAGAACCGGTAGCCGCGCTCGCCGACCAGCGTGTCGTAGCCGTCGGGCAGACCGGCGATGTGGTCGTGGATCTGCGCGGCGCGGGCCGCCGCCTCGATCTCGGCGTCGGTCGCGTCCGGTTTGGCGAAGCGCAGGTTGTCTGCGACCGAGGCGTGGAAGAGGTAGGTCTCCTGGGAGACCACGCCGACGGCCCGCGCCAGGGTGTCGAAGTCCAGCTCGCGCACATCGACCCCGTCGAGCGTGACCCGGCCTCCGGTGACGTCGTAGAGCCGGGGCACCAGGTAGCTGAGGGTGGACTTGCCGGAGCCGGTCGCCCCGACGACCGCCAGGCCGCTGCCCGCCGGGACGGTGAGGTCGATGCCGCTGAGGGTCGGCCCGCTCCTCTCGTCGTAGCTGAAGTCGACGCCCTCGAAGCGGACCTCGCCGCGTATGCGCTCCAGGCGGACCGGGTTCTCCGGCTCGGTGATCTCCACGTCGAGATCGAGGTACTCGAAGATCCGCTGGAAGAGCGCCAGGGACGTCTGCATGTCGACCCCGGTGGAGAGCAGGCTCACGGCAGGCCGGAAGAGACCCTGCTGGAGCGAGACGAAGGCGACCAGGGTGCCGATGGAGACGACGGCTCCGCCGCCCTGGAGGGCGAGCCCGGCGGCCCAGTAGATGACCGCGGGCATGGCGGCCATGACGATGCCGATCGTGGACATCCGCCACCGCCCGGCCATGCTGGAACGCACTTCGAGGTCGACGAGCTTCTCGGACTCCTCGGCGAAACCCCTGGTGAGGGAGTCCGCGCGGCCCATCGTCCGGCCGAGCAGGATGCCGCTGACGGAGAGCGACTCGGTGACCGTGGCCGCCATGGCGGCCATCTGCTTCTGGCGCCGGGTGGTGATCTTCTTGCGCTCGCGGCCGACCCGGCGGCTGATCCAGACGAAGACCGGCAGCAGCAGGAGCGAGACCAGGGTGAGCCGCCAGTCGAGCGCCACCATGGCGACGACCGTGGCGACCACGGCGGTGAGGTTGGAGACCAGGGAGGTCGCGGTGGAGGTGACGGTCGACTGCATGCCGCCGATGTCGTTGGCGATGCGGGACTGCACCTCGCCGGTGCGCGTCCGGGTGAAGAAGGCGAGCGGCATCCGCTGGAGCTGGGCGTAGACCGCCGTGCGCAGGTCGTGCATGACGCGCTGGCCGACCGTCGTGGAGATCAGCGTCTGCAGGACGCCGAAGACACTGGTGGTCACGGCGGTGAGGATCATGCCGAGGGCGAGCAGCGACAGCAGCCCCGTGCGCCCCTGGGGGATGGCGGTGTCCAGGGTCTCGCGGAGCAGGAAGGGCGAGGCGACCGACACCAGCGAGGAGGCGCCGACCAGCAGGCCTACCAGGGCGAGACGGCCCCGGTAGGGATGGAAGAGGCGCAGGATGCGGCGCACCTCGGCGGGCGGACGGTCGGCGTCCTTCGGCGGAGGTGTCCAGTCGATCCGATCGGGTTTCATGAGCTCCTTCGTGGGGTGCGACCGCGGCGGCCCGGGACCGGGCGCACGCGGGGCCGGGCAGGGCCTGCCGGTGGTTTTGGAGAGCCTAGCTCATTGTTACCTATACTCACAATGAACAAGGTCCTGATATTGTTCCCTCCATGGAATCCTCCGACGCCGACGGCGTGCTCGCCGAGCAGCTGCTGCGGGTGACCCGCAGACTTCAGCGCATCCAGGGCCGCCAGCTGGAGCCGATGGGCATCACGCCCGCGCAGTTCCGGCTGCTGCGCACCGTCGCCCATTACGACGGCCCGCCCCGGATGGCCGATCTCGCGCAGCGCCTGGATGTCGTCCCCCGTGCCGTGACCACTCTGGTCGACGGGCTGGAGGCGAGCGGCCGGGTACGGCGTGCCCGCGATCCGGACAACCGCCGGGTGGTCCGGATCGAGATCACCGAGGAGGGAATCGCCACCCTCCGGTCGCTGCGCGACGCGCGCCGGGCCGCCGCGGAGGAGATCCTGGCCCCACTGACCGTCGCTCAGCGCGAGGTGCTCGGCGATCTTCTGACCGCCCTGGTCAACGGGATGCCGGAGCGTCGCTGCTAGCGTCCGCCCGGGTGGCACGTGTCCGCCCGTACGCCTGACCGAACAGCCGAGGAGACCTCGCCATGCCCCTGCTGGAGCCGAAGCCGGAAGCCCTCCGCCCCGGAGCGGCGCGTACCCCCTCCGTGGACCGGGTGTCCGCCCGGCAGGCTCCGGGTACGCCGGAGCCGCTGCGCGGCGACCTCGTCGCCCTGCTCGGGCCGGAGAAGGTGCTGTGGAAGGTCTCCGACCTGGTGAAGTACGCCTCGGACGCCAGCCCGTACCGCTTCGTCCCCCAGGTCGTCGTGGTCCCGGAGGACATCGACGACATCTCGGCGATCCTCTCGTACGCGCACGGAAAGGGCCGGGAGGTCGTCTTCCGGGCGGCGGGCACCAGCCTGAACGGCCAGGCCCAGGGCGAGGACATCCTGGTCGACGTCCGCCACCACTGGGCGGGCATCGAGGTCCTGGACGACGGCGCGCGGGCCCGCATCAAGCCGGGTACGACGGTCGTGCGGGCCAACGCCGCCCTCGCCCGGCACGGCCGGCTGCTGGGTCCCGACCCGGCCAGCGCCATCGCCTGCACGATCGGCGGGGTCGTCGCCAACAACGCCTCGGGGATGACGGCGGGCACCACGCGCAACTCGTACCGCACGGTCTCCTCCCTCACCTTCGTCCTGCCGAGCGGCACCGTCGTCGACACCGCCGCTCCGAACGCGGACGAGGAACTGGCGCACGCCGAGCCGCGGCTGTGCGAAGCGCTGATGGCGCTCAAGGCGGAGATCGAGGCGGACGCCGGGCTGACCGCCCGGATCCGCGCCAAGTACGAGATCAAGAACACCAACGGCTACCGCCTCGACGCCTTCCTGGACGGCTCGACGCCGGTGCAGATCCTGCGCGGTCTGATGGTGGGCTCCGAGGGCACGTTCGGCTTCATCTCCGAGGTCGTCTTCGACACCCTGCCGCTGGACCGCCGGGTCTCCACCGCCCTGCTCTTCTTCCCCTCGCTGACCGCAGCGGCCGCGGCGGTGCCCCTTTTCAACGAGGCGGGGGCGATCGCCGTCGAGCTGATGGACGGCAACACGCTGCGCGCCTCGGTGAGCGTCCAGGGCGTCCCGGCGGACTGGGCGGAGCTGCCCAAGGAGACGACGGCGCTGCTGGTGGAGTTCCGGGCCCCCGACGAGTCCGGCCAGGAGACGTACGAGGAGGCGGCGGCCGCCGTCGTCGAGGGGCTCGACCTGGTCGCGCCCGTCGCCTCCGTGACCAACGCGTTCACCCGCGACGCCAAGGTGATCTCCGGCTACTGGAAGGCCCGCAAGGCGTTCGTCACGGCGGTCGGCGGCTCCCGCCCCTCGGGGACGACGCTGATCACGGAGGACTTCGCGGTACCGCCCTCCCGGCTGGCCGAGGCGTGCGAGGCCCTGCTCGGGCTCCAGGCGCGGCACGGCTTCGACGCCGCCGTCGCCGGCCACGCGGCCCACGGAAACCTGCACTTCCTGCTCGCCTTCGACGCGGCGACGCCGTCCGACGTCGACCGCTACGCCGCGTTCATGGACGACTTCTGCCGGCTGACGGTGGAACGCTTCGACGGCTCCCTGAAGGCCGAGCACGCCACCGGCCGCAACATCGCTCCCTTCCTGGAGCTGGAATGGGGGCCCAGGGCTACCGAGCTGATGTGGCGCACCAAGCAGGCCATCGATCCGGACGGGGTGCTGGCCCCCCGGATCGTCCTGGACCGCGACCCGAAGGCCCATCTGCGCGGGCTGAAGACGATCCCCGAGGTCGAGGCGGTCGCCGATCCCTGCATCGAGTGCGGGTTCTGCGAACCCACCTGCCCCAGCCACGACCTGACGACGTCCCCGCGCCAGCGCATCGTGCTGCGCCGCGAGATGATGCGCCAGCCGGACGGCTCACCGGTGGAGACGCAGCTGCTCGACGCGTACGGGTACGACGCCGTGGACACCTGCGCGGGCGACTCGACGTGCAAGCTCGCCTGCCCGGTGGGGATCGACACCGGGGCGCTGATGAAGGACTTCCGCCACCGGCGGCACTCGCCGCGCGAGGAGCGGATCGCGGCGCTCACCGCGAAGAACTTCAAGGCGGTGGAGGCGGCGGCCCGGCTGGCGGTGGCCGCCGCCGGCCGGATCGGCGCGCGGATCGGCGACGGTCCGCTGGAGGCCGTGACCGGGCTCGCCCGCAAGGCGGTCCGGCCCGACCTGGTGCCCGAGTGGCTGCCGGAGATCCCCGGTGCAGCCGCCCGGAAGCTCCCCCGTACCTCCCGCGTCGGGGCGAGCGCCGTCTACTACCCGGCGTGTGTGAACCGCATCTTCGGCGGCCCCGAGGGCCACCGGGGCCCCTCGCTGCCGCAGGCCGTGGTCGCCGTCTCCGCCCGGGCCGGAAAGCCGGTCTGGATCCCCGACGACGTCGCCGGGACCTGCTGCGCGACGATCTGGCACTCCAAGGGCTACGACGAGGGCAACAGGGTCATGGCCAACCGCATCGTGGAGGCGGCCTGGGGCTGGACGGCCGGCGGCAGGCTGCCGCTGGTCGTCGACGCCTCGTCGTGCACCCTGGGCATCGCCCACGAGGTGGTGCCGTATCTCACCGAGGACAACCTGGAGCTGCACCAGGAACTGACCATTGTCGACTCGCTGGTCTGGGCGGCCGACGAACTGCTGCCGGAGCTGACGGTGCTCCGGAAGACCGGCTCGGCGGTCCTGCACCCGACGTGCTCCATGGAGCATCTGGGCGACGTGGAGCACTTGCGTACGGTCGCGGAGGCCGTCGCCGAGGAGGTCGTCGTCCCCGACGACGCCGGGTGCTGCGCCTTCGCGGGCGACCGGGGCATGCTGCACAAGGAGCTGACCGCTTCGGCGACGGCCAAGGAGGCCGCCGAGGTGAACGAGCGCGCGTACGACGTGTACCTCTCGGCCAACCGCATGTGCGAGGTCGGTATGGACCGGGCCACGGGCCATTCGTACTACTCGGTGCTGATGGAGCTGGAGCGGGCGACCCGGCCGGGGGCCGCGCCGCGCTGACCGCCGGGGTCCTCGGCCCCGTACGCTCCCCCGCCCCGCATGGAAGCCGGGCGGGCCCGCAGTCCCCGGGCCCGCCCGGCTTCCGTATGCCCGCAGGCCGGCCGAGGTCACGAAAGTCCATGGTTTCGGCACGGGAGTCCAATCGCTCCCCTTGCGCAGCACCTGCACCAACTACCAAGGTCGTCAACGAAGTTCATGAGCAAGCCGCGCACGTCAGACCCCCCTTACGGAGGATCGATGAACGACGCAGCACATCGGAACGACGGCACGGAGCACGGCGGCGAGGGCGCGATGAGCCGCCGCTCGGTGCTCCGGACGACCGCCGGAGTGGCCGGTGCCGGCCTGGGGCTCGGCGCCGTCGGCAACCCCGCCGCGAACGCGGCCTCCCCCACGGACGCACCGGCCGCCGGGACACCTGAGCGCCGGGGCAGGACCATGGTGGGGGTGCCCTTCGAACCGCGCTCCACCGTCCGGGTCGGCATCGTCGGCCTCGGCAACCGCGGCGGCAGCATGATCGACCTCTTCCTCGCCGTCGGCGGCGTACGGGTCGTCGCCGTCTGCGACCCGGTGAAGGAGAAGGCGCAGCGGGCCGCCGCCAAGGTGACGGCCGCGGGCCGGCCCGCACCCGCCGTCTACACCAACGGCGAGGACGACTACGAGAAGCTCTGCGAGCGCGGGGACATCGACTTCGTCTATGTGGCGACGCCCTGGGACTTCCACTTCCGGATGGCGAAGACCGCGCTGCTGAACGGCAAGCACGTGGGTGTGGAGTGTCCGATCGCGCTCCAGCTCGACCAGCTCTGGGAGCTGGTCGACCTGTCCGAGCGCACCAGGCGTCACTGCATGCAGCTGGAGAACTGCTGCTACGGGCAGAACGAGATGCGGGTGCTGCGCATGGCGCACGCCGGTCTCTTCGGCGATCTGCTGCACGGGGCGGGCGCGTACAACCACGACCTGCGCGGCCTGATGTTCGATCCGGACTACTACGAAGGCCCCTGGCGCAGGCTCTGGCACACCCGGCTGCGCGGCGACCTCTACCCCAACCACGGCTTCGGCCCGGTCGCCAACTACATGGACATCAATCGCGGCGACCGCGCGGTGAGCATCACCAGTGTGGGGTCCCCGGCCCTCGGTCTCGCCGAGTACCGCGAGAAGCACATGCCGGCCGGTGACCCCAGCTGGAAGGAGACGTACATCGAGTCCGACCGGACGATCAGCCTGGTCCAGACGGCCAAGGGCCGGGTCATCCGGCTGGAGCACGACGTCTCCACCCCGCACCCCTATTCACGGATCAACAGCCTCGGCGGTACGAGGGGGGTCTTCGAGGACTACCCCGCGCGGATCTACATAGAGCCCGACCACACCGACGACAACTGGGGCGACTTCGCGAAGTACCGGGAGTGGGACCACTGGCTGTGGAAGGAGCACGCCAATCCGCCGGGCGGTCACGGCGGGATGGACTACATGCTGGTGTTCCGGCTGATGCAGTGCATGCGGCTGGGGCTGGTCCCGGACTTCGACGTGTACGACGCGGCGACCTGGACGGCGCCGGTGCCGCTGAGCCATCTGTCCATCAGGGCGAAGGGCGCCCCGCAGCAGATCCCGGACTTCACCCGGGGTGAGTGGAAGAAAGCCCGCCCCGGCATGGATTCGGAGAACCCGGAGCAGGCCTGACCGGCCGGTACACGCCGACGGGCGGGCCGGGGGTGCGTACCCCCGGCCCGCCCGTCGCGGACCTTCCCGGCCTTCAGAAGACGTTCAGCGCGGCCGCCCCGCCCACTCCCCCGAGCACCATGAACACCGGCATCAGCACCTTCAGCTCCACCCAGCTGCCGGCCTTGAACCGCATGGCCTTCGGCGGGCCGATCGGGTACCAGCGCTTGCGGCCGATCGGGATGGGCCACAGGATCGGGCAGCCGGAGACGGTCAGCGCGTCCCCGATGTCGTGGACCAGGGCGCCGAGCACGATGGGCAGCCCGAGCCACATGTACTCCTGGCCGGGGCCGGTGAACAGCCAGTCTGAGCCGTTGCCCGGCTCGTCCAGCACACCGGCCAGTATCCAGGCGCTGGTCGCGCCGAGCATCCACACCAGGACGTCGCTGGACATCCGGGCGGCCCGCCACAGCAGCCCTTCGACCGCGAGCACCAGATGGACGAAGAGGATCCCGAGGACCGCCCACCGGCCGCCGGTGATCGCCGCGGCGGAGGCTCCGGCTCCGATCAGGACGGCCCAGGCCCAGGTGTGTGTCAGGGTGCGGTGCCCGCCGTTGCGGTTGGAGTCGCCGCGCATCTTGGTCGCCTTGTAGACGGCGTGCGAGAGCTTGTCGACGATCTCGCAGAGCCCCCGGGACACCGGACCGAAGGCGCGCGAGATGGTCGCGGACTTGTGGTCGAGGTCCGGGGCGAGCGCCGCTCCGGCGGTGATGAGCGCGCCCACGACCAGGACGGGCCAGGGCATCGGATGGCCCGCGGCGGAAGCCGCGGCACCCACCCCCAGCCAGGCCGCCGCCCCGGACAGAGAGTGTGCCGGTCCCATCATGGTTCTTCCCGCCCCCAAGAGTCTTTTCGCTTCGCCGCCATGGCCGCCCGGGCATGGCCGAGTTGAGTGCGAAGCGTATCGCTCATGATCTTCATACGGTCGTCCGGTTCCCTCATCCGGGCGGAAGGAAGGCAAGATGGGGGCGTGACCCTTATCGATCAGCTGCCCCCGACCGACGACCCCGACGCCCTTTTCGAGGCTTTCTCGTCATGGACCGAGAGCCGGGGCATCACCCTCTATCCGGCCCAGGAGGAGGCGCTGATCGAGGTGGTCTCCGGCGCGAACGTGATCCTCTCCACCCCGACCGGCTCCGGGAAGAGCCTGGTCGCGGCGGGTGCGCACTTCACCGCGCTGGCCCAGGACAAGGTCACGTTCTACACCGCGCCGATCAAGGCACTGGTCTCGGAGAAGTTCTTCGACCTGTGCAAGCTGTTCGGTACGGAGAACGTCGGCATGCTCACCGGCGACGCCTCGGTCAACGCCGACGCCCCGGTGATCTGCTGCACCGCCGAGGTGCTGGCCTCCATCGCGCTCCGTGACGGCAAGTACGCCGACATCGGCCAGGTCGTGATGGACGAGTTCCACTTCTACGCGGAGCCGGACCGCGGCTGGGCCTGGCAGATCCCGCTGCTGGAGCTCCCGCAGGCCCAGTTCGTCCTGATGTCGGCCACGCTCGGCGACGTCCGGATGTTCGAGGAGGACCTGACGCGCCGCACCGGCCGCCCCACCTCCGTGGTGCGCTCGGCGACCCGGCCGGTGCCGCTCAGCTACGAGTACCGGCTGACCCCGATCACCGAGACGCTGACCGAGCTGCTGGACACCCGGCAGTCGCCGGTCTACATCGTGCACTTCACGCAGGCCGCGGCGGTCGAGCGGGCGCAGTCGCTGATGAGCATCAACATGTGCACCAAGGAGGAGAAGGAGAAGATCGCCGATCTGATCGGCAACTTCCGCTTCACCACCAAGTTCGGCAAGAACCTCTCCCGCTACGTCCGGCACGGCATCGGGGTGCACCACGCGGGCATGCTGCCGAAGTACCGGCGGCTGGTGGAGAAGCTGGCCCAGGCCGGTCTGCTGAAGGTGATCTGCGGTACGGACACCCTCGGTGTCGGGGTCAACGTCCCCATCCGCACCGTGCTCTTCACCGCGCTCACCAAGTACGACGGGACGCGGGTCCGTACGCTGCGGGCCCGGGAGTTCCACCAGATCGCCGGCCGGGCGGGCCGGGCCGGGTTCGACACGGCGGGCTTCGTGGTGGCCCAGGCGCCCGAGCACGTCATCGAGAACGAGAAGGCCGTCAAGAAGGCGGGCGACGACCCGAAGAAGAAGCGCAAGGTGGTCCGCAAGAAGGCCCCCGAGGGCTTCGTCGCCTGGTCCGAGACCACCTTCGACAAGCTGATCCAGTCCGATCCGGAGCCGCTGACCTCCCGTTTCCGGGTCACGCACACCATGCTGCTGTCCGTGATCGCCCGCCCCGGCAACGCCTTCGAGGCGATGCGGCGGCTGCTGGAGGACAACCACGAGCCGCGCCGGGCGCAGCTGCGGCACATCCGGCGGGCCATCGCGATCTACCGTTCGCTGCTGGACGGCGGTGTGGTGGAGCAGCTCGACAAGCCGGACGCGGAGGGCCGCATCGTCCGGCTCACGGTCGATCTCCAGCAGGACTTCGCGCTCAACCAGCCGCTGTCCACCTTCGCGCTGGCCGCGTTCGACCTGCTGGACCCGGACTCCCCCTCGTACGCGCTGGACATGGTCTCCGTGGTGGAGTCGACGCTGGACGACCCCCGGCAGATCCTGGCCGCGCAGCAGAACAAGGCGCGCGGCGAGGCCGTGGGGCGGATGAAGGCGGACGGGGTCGAGTACGAGGAGCGGATGGAGCTGCTCCAGGAGGTCACGTACCCGAAGCCGCTGAGCGAGCTGCTGTGGCACGCGTACGACGTGTACCGCAGGAGCCACCCGTGGGTGGGCGACCACCCGGTGTCGCCGAAGTCCGTCATCCGCGACATGTACGAACGCGCCATGACCTTCACCGAGTTCACCTCGCACTACGAGCTGGCGCGTACCGAGGGCATCGTGCTGCGGTATCTGGCGAGCGCGTACAAGGCGCTGGAGCACACCATTCCGGACGACCTCAAGTCCGAGGACCTGGAGGATCTGATCGCCTGGCTGGGCGAGATGGTCCGCCAGGTGGACTCCAGTCTGCTCGACGAGTGGGAGCAGCTGGCCAACCCGGAGGTCGAGACCGCGGAGGAGGCCCAGGAGAAGGCCGACGAGGTGAAGCCGGTGACGGCGAACGCCCGCGCCTTCCGGGTGCTGGTGCGCAACGCGATGTTCCGCCGGGTGGAGCTGGCCGCGCTGGACAAGGTGGACGAGCTGGGCGAGCTGGACGGCGAGGCGGGCTGGGACGCGGACGCCTGGGGCGAGGCGATGGACGCCTACTGGGACGAGTACGAGGATCTGGGCACCGGCCCGGACGCCCGGGGCCCGAAGCTGCTGCGGATCGAGGAGGACCCGGCGCACGGGCTGTGGCGGGTGCGGCAGAGCTTCGCCGACCCGAACGGCGACCACGACTGGGGCATCAGCGCGGAGATCGACCTGGCCGCCTCCGACGAGGAGGGCCGGGCCGTCGTCAGAGTCACCGCCGTGGGGCAGCTGTGATCCGTAGGGCAGCTGTGAGACGGGAGCGGAAGTGGAGGGGAACCGTATGACGAATCCCGCCGAGCGTCTGGTCGACCTGCTCGACCTGGAGCGCATCGAGGTGGACATCTTCCGGGGGCGCAGCCCCCACGAGTCGCTCCAGCGGGTCTTCGGTGGCCAGGTCGCCGGGCAGGCGCTGGTCGCGGCGGGCCGGACCACCGACGGGGACCGGCCGGTCCATTCGCTGCACGCGTACTTCCTGCGGCCGGGGCGGCCGGGGGTGCCGATCGTGTACCAGGTGGAGCGCGTCCGGGACGGCCGGTCGTTCACCACCCGCCGGGTCACGGCGATCCAGCAGGGCCGGACGATCTTCAACCTGACCGCGTCCTTCCACCGTCCGGAGGAGGCGGGCTTCGAGCACCAGCTGCCGCCGTCCCGCGAGGTCCCGGATCCCGAGGGGCTGCCGACCGTCGCCGAGGAGGTCCGGGAGCACCTGGGCGCGCTGCCGGAGGCGCTGGAGCGGATGGCCCGCCGCCAGCCCTTCGACATCCGGTACGTCGACCGGCTGCGGTGGACGAAGGAGGAGATCAAGGACGCCGACCCGCGCAGCGCGGTGTGGATGCGGGCGGTCGGCCCGCTGGGCGACGACCCGCTGGTGCACACCTGCGCGCTGACGTACGCGAGCGACATGACGCTGCTGGACGCCGTCCGCATCCCGGTGGAACCGCTGTGGGGTCCGCGCGGCTTCGACATGGCCTCCCTGGACCACGCCATGTGGTTCCACCGGCCGTTCCGGGCCGACGAGTGGTTCCTGTACGACCAGGAGTCGCCGGTCGCCACCGGTGGCCGGGGGCTGGCACGCGGGCGGATCTACGACCGCGACGGCAATCTGCTGGTGTCCGTGGTGCAGGAGGGGCTGTTCCGGCGGCTGGGGTCGTAGTCGGGTCCCCGGTCAGATGCCGGGCAGCGGGTCCTGTTCGACCTCGTGACGGCGGGTGCGGATGTCCGGGGGCGCCGGGTGGAGCTTGGCGTCGCAGGCGGGGCCGAGGCCGGTGCGGCGTGATGCCGTACCGGTGAGCGGGCGGCCGCACAGGCGGCAGCGCACCACCCTGCGCCGGGCGGCGGGTTCGTCCGGCGCGTCCCCGGTCGGAGCGCCGGGGCCGGGGAGGGGCTCGGGGAAGAGCTCGGCGGATTCCACGAATCGATCTTCTCAGGCCGTCCGTCTACTGTGCGACGTCGGAGCGGAGTGGACGGAGGAACGGCGAGTGAGCAGGGTGGTGACGCTGCGGCGGGCCAGGGCGGCGGAGGGGGAGGTCGGCCATGTCGTCGAGCTGGCCCACTCGGCCGGCGGCGGGCCCCGGGTCGTGGCCCATGTGGAGCGCGAGCTCCCGGAGGGCGGGATACCCGCGTACCTCGCGGCCCGCAGGACGGGGGCGCGGTCCTTCGTGCTCTGGGCCGACCCCGAACGCCGGACCCGGCTGGCCACCGTGGTCACCGCCTCCGCGGCCGACGGCGTCGCGACGTACCGGGTGCTGGACAATCGCGGCGGGCTCATCGGCACCGTGGTCCGCGAGAAGGCCCTCCACGGGAAGGGACTGCGGACGCGCTGGACGGTCGCGCAGACGGGCTGCCCGGAAGCGGTCGGCCACAAGGGCCGGGTCTTCTGGTGGTACGTGTGGTGGCTGCTGTTCGGCGTCCAGGTGACGATCACGGTGGCGAGCCGGCTGGGCGACTGGTGGGAGCCGGCGCGCGGGCCCCGGCGCATCATCTGGCGGGCCGGTGGCGAGGTGCCGCTGGAGTTCCGCTCGGACGACGACGAGATCCTGGTGCGCGCGCACTGGGTCGACCAGCGGCTCGCGGCGGCGCTGAGCGCGCTGGTCCGCTCCTTCGACAGCTGGCTGGGCTCGCCCTGGGACGACGAGAAGGAAGAGCGGAAGAGGACCGGGAGGACGAAGAAGTAGCCGGGTGCCGGTCAGGTGGCGAGGATGCGGGCCTTCTGGGCCTCGAACTCGCTCTGGGTCAGTACGCCCTGGCTCCTGAGGTCGCCGAGCTCCTTGAGCTGGGCGATCTTGTTGGTCATCTCGTCCTCCGGCGCGACGGTGGTGGGTGCCGGGGGCGGTGGTGGTGCCTGATAGCCCGCTTCCTGGCCGCGCAGGGCGTCCTGTTCGGCCCAGCGGCCCGCCTGGCGCCGGGAGACCCGGTTGGAGACGGAGGTGGCGGTTCCGGCGATCACCGCGGTGCGGGCGACGCCGCGAAGCAGTCCTGGCATGGTGCGTTCTCCTCTGGCTGGCTCTGCGGGGCGGTTCAGGACCTGGCCGCGGCCTCGGCGGCCTCCAGCGAGGCGAGGACCTCCTGGAGCGGGATGCGCCCGCCCGCCACGATGCGTCCGCCGGAGCGGCGCAGGGCGGCGGCGAACGGTCCGGCCCAGGTGTTCTCGTAGACGACGATCCCGGCGGCGCTGCCCGGTTCGAGGACGGCGCCCACCTCGTCGATGTCGTCCCGGCCCACCAGCCCTGAGGAGACCCCCTCGAAGACGGCCAGTTTGTCGTGGCCGTCCTCGGTCAGCTCGGCGAGCTCCACCCCCGTGACCGTGCCGTCCCGGTCCTTCCTGACGAAGACCAGGTCCAGGATGCGGATGATGCCCCGGTCGACCAGATCGACCAGGAGGGGCAGCCCCTCGCCCGTCATCCGGTTTCCCGGGAACTCGACCACCAGGTAGTCGACCGGCCCCGTCTCGTCGGTCTCGCTGCTCACACCGGCTCCTTGGCGTCTTGACCGCCCCGGGTCGGGCCCGGGGCCTGTGCCCTGGCCATTGGAACAGGGGGCGGGCCGGTGCGCATCCCGGCCGTGGCCGGGGCCCGGTGCGGGCCGGTTGCTCCGTCGGAGGGACGACGGGTCCTCCCGATGGCGGAGCGATGCGAGCCGCGTCCGGCGCCGGTGCCGGGGTGCGGCGATGATCGCGCCTGCGCTGCTGAGGAGGGACGGGCATGACGGCCGATCAGGTCATGGTGGGGGCGGGTCTGATCGTGGTACTCGCGGTCGGCTCGCAGGTGCTGGCCGGCCTGCTGCGGGTGCCACCGCTGCTGGTCCTGCTGCCGGTGGGGTTCGCCGCCGGTGCGCTGACGGACACCGTCCATCCGGACAAGCTGCTCGGCGGGGCCTTCTCCCCGCTGGTCTCGCTCGCGGTGGCGGTGATCCTCTACGAGGCGGGGCTCGGCCTGGAGCCGGCCCGGCTGCGGGGTGACACCCGGCGTGTGGTGGTGCGGCTGCTCTGGCTGGGGACGCTGGTCACCTGGGTCTCCGCCGCGCTGTTCGCGGCACCGGTGCTGGGCATGTCCAAGGGCGCGGCGGTGATGCTGGGGGCGATCCTGGTGGTGTCCGGGCCGACGGTCGTCGGGCCGCTGCTCAATTTCGTACGGCCCCGTGAGCGGGTGCGGCGGGTGCTCCTCTGGGAGGGTGCGCTGATCGATCCGGTCGGCGGCATCCTGGGGGCGCTGGTCTTCCACGCGGTGGCCGCCGACGAGGTCGGGGGTTTCGGGGGCCAGGTGGAGCAGTTCTCGGCCAGTGCGGCGGTCGGGGTGCTGGGCGGGGTGGTCGGGGCCGGTCTGCTGTGGCTGCTGCTGCGCCGTGTCCGGCTCACCGAGGAGCTGGCGGCGTCGGCGCAGATCGCCGCGGTGGTCGGGGTCGCGGCCGTGTGCGACGCGGTCCGGGAGGACACCGGGCTCATCTCCGCGATCGTGATGGGCGTGGCCATGGCCAATCTGCCGGGGCTGGACCTCCCGGCCCGGCGGCCGTTCCTCGACACCCTGGTCTCGCTGATCATCGGCCTGCTGTTCATCTCTATCTCGGCCACGGTCACCCCTGCCTCGCTGCGCCATGTGGTGCTGCCCTCGCTCGCGCTGGCCGCCTTCCTGGTGCTGGTCGTGCGTCCGCTGGTGGCGCTGCTGTCGACGGCCGGCACCGGGGTGCGGGGCGGGGAGCGGTGGTTCATCGGGTGGATGGCCCCGCGCGGCATCGTCGCCGCCGCGACCGCCGCCACGTTCTCGCAGACCCTGGTGGCGCGGGGCGTCGGCGGTGCCGAACGGATCCTGCCCGCGACGTTCGTGGTGATCGTCGCGACCGTCACGCTGTACGGGCTGACGGCGTTTCCGGTCGCCCGGTGGCTGGGGGTGCTGCGCCCCTCGCGCTCCCGGCCGCTGCTGGTCGGCGGTGAGCCGTGGGCGGTCGATCTGGGGCTGGCGCTGCGCTCGGCGGGGCTGGACGTGCTGATGTGGGCGGGTGCCGGGCGGCAGCGGGCGCGGATCGAGGCGGCCGGGCTGCGGCTGGCCCCGGGCGAGCTGCTCGCGGCGGCCTCCGGCGCGGGGGCGGAGCTGGAGGGGATCACGGGGGTGCTGCTGCTCACCGGGGAGGACGACTTCAACGCGCTCGCCGCGATGACGCTCCGGGAGAGCGTCGAGGGCCGGGTGCACCGGCTCGCCCCCGCCGCGGGCGACCAGGGCGTGGTGGCGCCGTACACCGGGGGCGAGCCGCTGTTCCGTCCCGGGCTGACCGGACCGGAGCTGGCCCGCCGGTACGAGGCCGGGGCCCGGGTGCTGGCGCGGCGGGCCGACGGGACCGTCCCGGCCGGCCACGAGGTGCTGTTCGTGGTCCGCGCGGACGGCGGCCTCGACCCGGTCACCCGGACCGGTGTCCCCGAACCCCGGCCGGGCGACACCGCCGTGCTCCTCGCTCCCCCGCCCATGCCGGGTGGTGCCGCGTGAGGGCCGGGGCGCGGCGATGATGGTTCCCGACGACGAACGCGACCACCGCGAAAGGACTCCGCGCATGACCGAGATCGCTCCGGTGAGCGGCCCCGAACTGATCACCTACGCCGACGAGTTGGCCGCGCTCCTGATGGACGCCGTGGCGGACGGGGCGTCGGTGGGCTTCCTCGCACCGCTGGACCGGACGGCGGCCGCCGCCTGGTGGCGGGAGCGGGCCGGGAGCGTCGAGGGCGGACCGCTGCGGATCTGGATCGCCCGGGACGGCGAACGGATCGCCGGGACCATCAGCCTGGCGCGGGCCACCCTGCCCAACGCCCGCCACCGCGCGGAGGTCGCCAAGCTGATGGTGCGCGGCTCGGCCCGCGGCCGGGGGCTGGGCCGCACGCTGCTGGACACCGTGGAGCGGTCGGCCGCCGACGCGGGCATCTCCCTGCTGGTCCTGGACACCGAGAGCGGAAGCCCGGCCGAGCGGCTCTACCGCGCCGCGGGCTGGACGGAGTCCGGCTCGATCCCGAACTACGCGGCGGACCCGGCCGGGGCGCTGCGCCCGACGACGCTCTACTACAAGGAGATCGATCCGGTTTCCCTCTGAGGCCCCGAACTCCAGTACGTGGAACGGTAGTTCGTTGCACCTGCCCGATCGCCCGCCGGGGGCGCCCCCGGGCCGGGAACGCGCAGGCAGGAGGCGTACCGGCACCCCGGCGGCCGGGTGACCGGCTTCCGACGGGTCGTCCGGGACGGGACAATGATCCCGGTAGCCATACCTATGAGGAGACCCACATGACGCTGCACGACATTCCCCTGCGCACCCTCACCGGCGAGCCCACTTCCCTGGCCGACTACCGCGACAAGGCGGTCCTCCTGGTGAACGTCGCGTCCCAGTGCGGGCTCACTCCGCAGTACGCGGGCCTGGAAAGGCTCCAGAAGACCTACGGCGGGCGCGGATTCACCGTGCTCGGCGTGCCCTGCAACCAGTTCGCGGGCCAGGAGCCGGGGACGGCGGAGGAGATCGGCACCTTCTGCTCGACGACGTACGGCGTCACCTTCCCGCTGCTGGAGAAGACCGAGGTGAACGGGGAGGACCGGCACCCGCTCTACGCGGAGCTGACGCAGCTGGCCGACGCGGACGGCGAGGCCGGCGACGTCCAGTGGAACTTCGAGAAGTTCCTCATCTCCCCGGCCGGGCTGCCGGTCGCACGGCTGCGCCCGGGTACGGACCCGGAGGCTCCGGAACTCGTCGCGGCCATCGAGGCGCAGCTGCCCTCCTGACCCGTCGCGCGCCCGGCCGCCGGGCGGGTGCGGAAGTCCGGTCCCGCCCGGCGGCCGGGTCGGTTCGCGCGGGGTGGCGTGCCGTCAGCGGATCGGCATGCCCGAGAGGGTGCGGGCGATGACCAGGCGCTGGATCTCGCTGGTGCCCTCGAAGATCGTGTAGATCGCCGCGTCCCGGTGCATCCGCTCCACCGGGTACTCGCGGGTGAAGCCGTTGCCGCCGAGGATCTGGATGGCCTGGGCGGTGACCTTCTTGGCCGTCTCGCTCGCGTACAGCTTGGACATGGAGCCCTCGGCCGAGGTGAACGGCTTGCCGGTGGTCGCCATCCAGGAGGCGCGCCAGACCAGCAGCCGGGCCGCGTCGATCTGCGTGCGCATGTCGGCGAGCTGGAAGGCGACGCCCTGGTTGTCGATGATCGGGCGGCCGAACTGGGTGCGGGTCTTCGCGTAGTCCAGCGCCACCTCGTACGCGGCGCGGGCGGTGCCGACCGCCATCGCGCCGACCGCCGGGCGGGACGCCTCGAAGGTGGCCATCGCGGCGTTCTTCACCCGCTCGCCGCCACCGGCCCTGGCGCGCTCGCGGGCCCGTGCCAGGCGCTCGTCGAGCTTCCCCTTGCCGCCGAGCAGGCAGTGGCCGGGCACCCGTACGTCCTCCAGGACGACCTCGGCGGTGTGCGAGGCGCGGATGCCGTGCTTCTTGAACTTCTGGCCCTGGGACAGGCCGGGGGTGTCCGGCGGCACGATGAAGGAGGCGTGGCCCTTGGAACCCAGCTCCGGGTCGACCACGGCGACGACCACGTGGACGTTGGCGATGCCGCCGTTGGTCGCCCAGGTCTTGGTGCCGTTCAGCACCCATTCGTCCTTGGCCTCGTCGTAGACCGCGCGGGTGCGCATCGAGGCGACGTCGGAGCCCGCGTCCGGCTCGGAGGAGCAGAAGGCGGCGACCTTCACGTCCTCGGCGTCGCCGTACATCTGCGGTATCCAGGTGCCGATCTGCTCCTCGGTGCCGTTGGCGAGGACGCCGACGGCCGCCAGGCCGGTACCGACGATGGAGAGGGCGATGCCCGCGTCCCCCCAGAAGAGCTCCTCCATCGCCATCGGGATGCCGAGTCCCGTCGGGTCGAAGAACTGCTGGGCGTAGAAGTCGAGGGAGTAGATGCCGACCTTGGCGGCCTCCTGGATGACCGGCCAGGGCGTTTCCTCGCGCTCGTCCCACTCCGAGGCCGCCGGACGGATCACGTCCGCGGCGAAGCCGTGAAGCCAGTCACGGACCTGCTTCTGGTCGTCGTTGAGTTCGAGCGTGAACTCCGCCATCTTCCCCTCCACGTACTGCGGTGAAAAACCACTCGTTACTTGCGGTAACCGCAGTCTGTTACCGACAAGTAGCCTCTGTCAACCGCCCTGGTCCGGATCCGCGCCGAGCTGGGCGGAGTGTTACGTTGCGCAGGCAGGACGCAGGCGCACGGCCAGGGGCGGGGAGAGACGACATGGAGAGCACACGACAGGCGGAGCGCCAGCGGACGGCGGCCGAGAACCGCCGCCGCGAGTTGCTCGAAGCCGCCGACCGCGTGGTGCTCAGGGACGGCCCCGGGGCCTCGATGAACGCCATCGCGGCGGAGGCGGGCATCACCAAGCCCATCCTCTACCGTCACTTCGGGGACAAGGGCGGGCTCTACCGCGCCCTCGCCAAGCGCCACACCGACGCCCTGCTGATCGCCCTGCGCGCCGCGCTCGACGCCCCCTCCGACCGCCGTCGGCGCGTCGAGTCGACGCTCGACACCTACCTCGCGGCCATCGAGGCCCGCCCGCAGGTCTACCGCTTCCTGATGCACCCGTCCGACGACGCGGCCCCCTCGGCGGAGCACGGTTTCGACGTCGGGCGGCACTCGGCCCCGCTGCTGCGCCGGCTCGGCGAGGAGCTCGCCCAGGTGATCGCCGAGCGGGTGGACCTGGGGCCGGACAGCGCGGCCATGGCACGCATCTGGGGCCATGGCATCGTCGGCATGATGCACGCCGCGGGCGACTGGTGGCTGGGGGAACGGCCGTGCTCCCGCGAGCAGTTGGTCCGCAGTCTGGCCGACCTGCTGTGGGGCGGGGTGGCCGCGGCTGCCGACCGGCCGGGCGGCCCCGGCTTCTGAGACCGCGGTGCGCCGGAGGCCGTCAGCCCTCGCGCGCCCAGGGCGCCCGGCCGGCGGCGCGCAGCGCCCTGCGACGGCGCAGTCCGGTCAACCGGTCGGTGTAGACGGTGCCTTCGAGGTGGTCGCACTCGTGCTGGAGGCAGCGCGCGAAGAAACCGGTGCCGGTGACCCGGACCGGCTCACCGGTCACCGTGACGCCCTCGACGACGGCCCGGTCGAAGCGCTCGGTGCCCGCCTCGATGCCCGGCAGCGAGAGGCAGCCCTCCGGGCCGCGCACGGCGATGCCGTCGGCCTCGACGAGCCTCGGGTTGACCAGGTGGCCGAGATGGCGCACCTCGTCGTCGTCCGGACAGTCGTAGACGAACACCCGCAGCGGGACACCGATCTGGTTGGCCGCGAGGCCCACGCCCTCGGCCGCGTACATGGTGGCGTACATGTCCTCGACGAGCCGGGCGAGCGGGGGGCCGAACTCCGTGACGGGTTCACAGGCCTGGTGGAGCACCGGATCGCCGAGCAGACTCATGGCACGAATCAGTCCGGAACTGCCGGGGATCGGGCGGTTTCGCATGCCCGCAATCGTACGTTCCGCAGGTCCCCGGCCCTCGCGGCGGTGCCAGGGTGCGGCCTTCGCTCCGGACATCGATAGGCTGGGCGGCGGACCGATGCAAGGAGGATCTAGGACGATGGCAGGCAACACGGAGCCGCTGTCGCCACGGGCCAAGCTGGCCGTGACGGCGGGCAAAGCCGCGGCGGCGGTCTCACGCGCCGCGGGGCGCGGCAGCGGATCGGTGATCGGCGGCCGGGTGGCGCTCAAGCTCGACCCCGACCTGCTGGGGCGGCTGGCGCAGCACCTGGACGTGATCCTCGTGTCGGCGACGAACGGCAAGACGACGACGACCCGGCTGATCGCCGAAGCCCTGCGGGCCGCCGGCCCGGTCGTGTCGAACGCTCTCGGGGCGAACATGCCCGCGGGCATCACCTCGGCGCTGGCGGGCGGCTCGGACGCGCAGTACGGCGTGATCGAGGTCGACGAGAAGTACCTCGCCGGGGTCGCCCGCGACACCACGCCCAAGGTGATCGCGCTGCTCAACCTCTCCCGCGACCAGCTGGACCGCGCGGCGGAGACCCGGATGCTGGCGGAGAAGTGGCGCGAGGGGCTGTCCGGCTCGAAGGCCGTGATCGTGGCCAACGCCGACGACCCGCTGATCGTCTGGGCCGCCTCCTCCTCCCCCAACGTGGTGTGGGTGGCGGCCGGCCAGGCGTGGAAGGACGACGCCTGGTCCTGCCCCTCCTGCGGCGGTGTGATGCAGCGCCCGGGCGACGACTGGTTCTGCGGCGAGTGCGGATTCCGCCGCCCCGCCCCGAGCTGGGTGCTGCACGGCGACTACGTCCTGGACCCGCACGGTTCGGCCTGGCCGATCCACCTCCAGCTCCCCGGCCGCGCCAACAAGGCCAACGCCACCAGCTCCGCCGCCGTGGCCGCCGTCTTCGGGGTGCCGCCGCAGGTCGCGCTGGAGCGCATGTACCAGGTGCAGGCGGTGGCCGGCCGGTACGACGTGGTGTCCTTCCTCGGCCGTGAGCTGCGGCTGCTGCTGGCGAAGAACCCGGCGGGCTGGCTGGAGACGTTCTCGCTGATCGACCCGCCGCCCACGCCGGTGATCCTCTCCGTCAACGCGCGCGGCGCCGACGGCACGGACACCTCCTGGCTGTGGGACGTGGACTACACCCAGCTGGCCGGGCACCCGATCTTCGTGCTCGGCGACCGCAAGCTGGACCTGGCGGTCCGCCTCGAAGTGGCCGGGCTCGACTTCCGGGTCTGCGAGACCCTGGACGAGGCCGTGCAGCAGGCCCCGCCCGGCCGTATCGAGGTCATCGCCAACTACACCGCTTTCCAGGATCTGCGCCGTCGTGTCGGCAACTGACCCCGGGCCCGGGCAACTCCGGAGAGGACGAAGCATGAGCAACAACGGTCTGCGCCTGGTCTGGGTCTACCCCGACCTGCTCAGCACCTACGGCGACCAGGGCAACGCCCTGGTGGTGGAGCGCCGGGCCCGGCAGCGCGGGCTCGACGTGCAGCGCGTCGACGTCCGCAGCGACCAGCCGGTTCCGACGTCCGGTGACATCTATCTGATCGGCGGTGGCGAGGACCGGCCGCAGCGGCTGGCCGCGGAGCGGCTGCGGCGGGACGGCGGGCTCAGCCGGGCCGCGTCCAACGGCGCGATCATCTTCTCGGTCTGCGCGGGCTACCAGATCCTCGGCCACGAGTTCATCAACGACCTCGGCGAGCGCGAGCCCGGCCTCGGCCTGCTCGACGTGGTCTCCACCCGCGGCGAGGGCTCCCGGTGCGTCGGCGACGTACTGGCCGACATCGACCCGCAGCTCGGGCTGCCGCCGCTGACCGGCTTCGAGAACCACCAGGGCGTCACCCACCTCGGCCCGACGGCCCGGCCGTTCGCCCGGGTGAAGCTCGGCCGGGGCAACGGCACAGGCGACGGCACCGAGGGCGCGTACAACGACACCGTCTTCGGTACGTACATGCACGGCCCCGTGATGGCGCGCAACCCGCAGATCGCGGACCTGCTGCTGAAGCTGGCCCTCGATGTCAACGCGCTGCCGCCGACGGACGACCGCTGGTACGAGGCGCTGCGCTCCGAGCGCATCGCGTCCGCGACCCAGCCCGCCTGATGAGGCCCAATTCGCTCTTCTGAGCGGATTCCAGCAGGTGGACGCCTGGTTCGGTCCCGCCACCCCACGCCGGTAGGGTGGCGGGGAACCAGCCGGACGACGGGGTCCGGTCGTCGGCCCACGTTGCAAAGGTTTCCCGGGCAATGCGAATTGGTGTGCTCACCTCCGGCGGCGACTGCCCCGGCCTGAACGCCGTCATCCGTTCCGTCGTGCACCGCGCGGTGGTCGACCACGGCGACGAGGTCATCGGCTTCCACGACGGGTGGAAGGGGCTGCTGGAGTGCGACTACCGCAAGCTGGATCTCGACGCGGTGGGCGGCATCCTCGCCCGCGGCGGCACGATCCTCGGCTCCTCCCGGGTCCAGCCCGCCCATCTGCGCGGCGGCGTCGAGCAGGCCCGGGGCCATGTCACCGACCTCGGTCTCGACGCGATCATCCCGATCGGCGGCGAGGGCACGCTGAAGGCGGCCAGTCTGCTCTCCGAAGCGGGCCTGCCCATCGTCGGCGTCCCGAAGACCATCGACAACGACATCGCCTCCACCGATGTGACCTTCGGTTTCGACACCGCCGTCGGGGTCGCGACGGAGGCGCTCGACCGGCTCAAGACGACCGCCGAATCGCACCAGCGGGTGCTGATCGTCGAGGTCATGGGCCGCCACACCGGCTGGATCGCGCTGCACTCGGGCATGGCGGCCGGTGCGCACGCCATCGTCGTGCCGGAGCGCCCCTTCGACATAGACGAGCTGACCGAGGTGGTCGGCAGGCGGTTCTCGGCCGGTAAGAAGTTCGCGATCGTGGTGGTCGCGGAGGGCGCCAAGCCGCGCCCGGGCTCGGCGATGGAGGTCGAGCAGGGCACCAAGGACATCTACGGGCACGAGCGGTTCGCCGGCATGGCGACCCGGCTCTCCTCCGAGCTGGAGCAGCGGCTCGGCAAGGAGGCCCGTCCGGTGATACTCGGCCACGTCCAGCGCGGCGGCACGCCGACCGCGTACGACCGGGTGCTCGCCACCCGCTTCGGCTGGCACGCCGTGGAGGCCGCGCACCGGGGCGAGTTCGGGATGATGACGGCGCTGCGCGGCACGGACATCGTGATGGCGCCGCTGAGCGGGGCCGTGGAGACGCTGAAGACCGTCCCGGCCGAGCGGTACGCCGAGGCGGAGTGCGTGCTCTGAGCGACACCCGCTTCCCTGGACTGCCCCCGGCCGCGAACGCGACCGGGGGCAGTTCTACTCTGGTCGGGACAACCGGCACGAAACGGGGAAGCCCCCGGCGGGAGTGAACAGATGGATCACAGCGGGCACGGCATGAACATGGACCTGCCGCCGTTCACGCTGGGACGAGGGCTCCAGTTCTCCGCGGACCCCTTCTTCCTCATCGGCTGCGTCCTCGCCATCGGCCTGTACGTGTACGCCGTACTGCGGCTGCGCGCACGCGGCGACGGCTGGCCGATCGGCCGGACGGTGTTCTTCGTCGTCGGCGTGCTGAGCATCGCCCTGGTGATGTGCACCAAGCTCAACGCCTACGGCATGGTCATGTTCAGCGTGCACATGGTGCAGCACATGGTGATCAGCATGCTGTCGCCGATCCTGCTGCTGCTGGGCGCTCCGGTGACCCTGGCGCTGCGCGCGCTGCCGGTCGCGGGCCGCGGCCGGACCGGTCCGCGCGAGCTGCTGCTGAAGCTGCTGCACAGCCGGTACATGCGGGTGATCACGCATCCGGCCTTCACGATCCCTATGTTCATCGCGAGCCTGTACGCGCTGTACTTCACCCCGCTCTTCGACTTCCTGATGGGGTCGACGACCGGGCACATCGCGATGATGGTGCACTTCCTCGCGGTCGGCCTGGTCTTCTTCTGGCCGATCATGGGCATCGACCCGGGACCGCACCGGCCCGGCTACGTGATGCGGATGCTGGAGCTGTTCGCCGGGATGCCGTTCCACGCCTTCTTCGGGATCGCGCTGATGATGGCGTCGACCCCGATGGTGGGGACGTACCAGCACCCGCCCGCCTCGCTGGGCATCGACGCACTGAGCGATCAGAGCTGGGCCGGCGGGATCGCCTGGGCCTTCAGCGAGATCCCGTCGGTGCTGGTGCTGATCGCGCTCGTCTACCAGTGGTACCACTCCGAGCAGCGGATGGCGAAGCGCTCCGACCGGGCGGCCGACCGGGACGGCGACCAGGAGCTGGAGGCGTACAACGCGTATCTCGCCTCTTTGCAGGCGCGCGGGCAGTAGCGCCGGGGACGCCTCAGGGGTGACGATGGCCTCCACGGCCACCCGGCCGACGAGGAGGGTGCGGGCATGTCCGGATCCACGAAGGCCATGGGAGCGATCACCCTGGCGGCCCTGGTCGTGGTCACCGCCTACACGGTGGCCCTGGGCAGCAGCGGCTGGCTCTGGTTCGGGTGGGTGGTGCTCGGCCTCATCACCCTGGGGATGGCGGCGACGCGCGAATCCTGAGGCCGCCCCCCTTCACTCGTAAAGCCCCCTTCATCCGTCGATGGAGGGGGCTTCGGGCATCCCGAGGGCCCCTGCCGCACGCCGGGTACCGAACGTTCTTCTCCGGTTCCGCGCCCACCTGCCGCGACCTGCGGTCCTTCCCCGCGCACCGGCCCCCGCCCGGTCCCCGGCGCGGAAGGCGTTGCGCTTCAACTCTTGACAGGTGCGTGACACCACGTCACCTTGGGAGCGCTCCCACAATCAAGACTCGCACACGGCGACGGCCGGACGACCGTCCCGGGAGCACTCCTGAACGCCGGGTTCCACCCTCCCCGGGACCCGGTGCGGGCGGCGCTCCCCGAGCCGCCGCCCCGGTACGGCACCATCCCCGAGGCCCGTGGGCCGACCTCCCGCGGGCACCCGAGAGACATACGGAGCCGCAATGAGAAGGACAGGTACCACCTCGCACCGCGCACGCCGAAGGTCCGCCGCGCTCTGCGCCCTCGCACTGGGCGCGGCGCTGACGGTCGCCCTCCCCGCACCGGCCTCGGCCGCGGCCCGGGTGGACAACCCCTACGTGGGCGCCACCCCGTACGTGAATCCCGACTGGTCGGCCAGGGCCGCCGCCGAACCGGGCGGCGGCGCCATCGCCGACGAGCCCTCGTTCGTCTGGATGGACCGCATCGCCGCCATCACCGGGACCAGTGGGGCGCGTGGGCTGCGCGCACACCTCGACACGGCACTGGCACAGGGCGCCGACCTCTTCCAGGTGGTCATCTACGACCTGCCGGGGCGGGACTGCGCCGCCCTGGCCTCCAACGGCGAGCTCGGCGCCACGGAGATCGACCGGTACAAGAACGAGTACATCGACCCCATCGCCGCCATCCTCGCCGACCCGGCCTACGCGGGCCTGCGCATCGTCGCCCTCATCGAGCCGGACTCGCTGCCGAACCTGGTGACCAACGCCGGCGGCTCGGACGGCTCCACCGAGGCCTGCGCGACCATGAAGGCGAACGGCAACTACGAGAAGGGGGTCGGCTACGCCCTGCACACCCTGGGCGCGATCCCCAACGTCTACAACTACGTCGACGCCGCCCACCACGGCTGGCTGGGCTGGGACTCCAACTTCACGCCGGCCGCGCAGGAGTTCAAGCGGGCCGCGACCACGGAGGGGGCATCGGTCTCCGACGTGCACGGCTTCATCGTCAACACGGCCAACTACTCGGCCCTGAAGGAGCCCTATTTCAAGATCACCGACTCGGTGAACGGGACGACGGTGCGCCAGTCGAAGTGGGTGGACTGGAACTACTACGTGGACGAGCTGTCGTTCGCCCAGGCATTCCGCTCCGAGCTGGTGAACCAGGGCTTCGCCCCGGGCATCGGGATGCTGATCGACACGGCCCGCAACGGCTGGGGCGGCTCCGCCCGGCCCACCGCGGCGGGGCCGCAGACCAGTGTGGACACCTATGTCAACGGCGGCCGGGTGGACCGGCGCATCCACGCCGGGAACTGGTGCAACCAGAGCGGCGCCGGCGTCGGCGAGCGGCCGACCGCCGCCCCCGAACCCGGCATCGACGCGTACGTCTGGGCGAAGCCGCCGGGCGAGTCGGACGGCAACAGCCAGCCCGTCGACAACGACGAGGGCAAGGGCTTCGACCGGATGTGCGACCCGACGTACACCGGGAACGGGCGCAACGGCTACAACCCGTCGGGGGCCCTGCCGGGCGCCCCGCTGGCGGGCCACTGGTTCTCCGCGCAGTTCCAGGAGCTGCTGCGCAACGCCTACCCGCCGCTGGCCTGACCACCGGCGCGTCCCGCGTCCGGGCAGTGGTGGGGGCCCGCCCGGACACGGCCGCCCCCTGTCGCTCCGGCGGCAGGGGGCGGCCGCGCTTCCTCAGGCCTGCTGGAGCCCCGGGTGGCCGGACTCGGTCACGTAGGAGGTCCGGGTCGAGACCGGGGCGCCGGGGGTGGTGACGTACGGGAGGACCCGGAAGTCGGCTCGGCACCGCTCCCGGGTCAGTGAGCAGCGTACGTAACCGCGCTGGAAGTTGGTGAACTCGATGTGCTCGTTGGCCGCGAGCAGCTTGACGCCGGAGGGGTCCAGGTCCATTCCGTCCTTGGTGGTGGAGATGGACGAGCCGACGAATTCGACACCGAGCGTGCGCGACCCCGGGTCGTCGAAGTCCTGCTTGAGGTTGGCGGCCAGATGGCGGTGCATGTCGCCGGTGAGGACGACGGGGTTGCTCACATCGCGGTCGACGAGCTCCTTGAAGAGGCGTCGGCGGGCGTCCACGTAACCGTCCCAGAAGTCCATCACGAAGGACTGGCCGGGGCCGGGGTCGGTGTCGACCTGGGTCACCGGGATCTGCTGCGAGATCATGTTCCACGTGGTGTCGGAGCGGCCGAGGCCTCGGTAGAGCCACTGCTCCTGCTCGGGGCCGAGGATGGTGCGGCCGGGGGTCAGCCGTTCGTCGCAGCCGCTCTTGGTGCCGTCGCCGCAGGGCTGGTCGTCGCGGAAGAGCCGGGTGTCGAGGATGTGGAAGGTGGCCATCCGGCCGTAGCGGAGCCGTCGGTACATCCGGGCCCGGAAGCCGTGCGGCTTGTTCGGGAGCCGCAGCGGCAGGTGTTCGTAGTACGCCTGGAAGGCGTCCGCGGCGCGGCGGCGGAAGACGGCCGGGTCCTGGTCGGGTTCGTCGTCGGCCTTGGACTTGTCGCCCGCCCAGTTGTCCTCGACCTCGTGGTCGTCCCAGACCAGGGCGAAGGGGTGGTTCTGGTGGGCGGCGATCAGGTCGGGGTCGAAGCGGTGCAGGGCGTGGCGGTTGCGGTACTGGACGAGGTTCATCGGCTCGGGGCGCAGTGCCGCGTCGACCGGGACCTTGCGGACGCCGCCCATGGCGTCGATGGGGTTCTCGTAGATGTAGTCGCCGAGGTGGAGGATGAGGTCGACGTCCTCCTCGGCGAGGTGCCGGTAGGCGGTGTAGAAACCCTCGAACCAGGCCTGGCAGGAGACGAAGGCGAAGTCGACCTTCCGGGGCAGGCTGTTGGGCGGGGGCGCGGTGCGGGTGCGGCCGACGGGGCTGAGCACGCCGCCCGCCCGGAAGCGGTAGTAGTAGTGCCGGTCCGGCTGGAGTCCGGAGACCTCCACATGGACGGAGTGGGCGAGTTCGGGCACCGCCCGGGTCCTGCCGTGGCGGACCACATGGCGGAAGCGGTCGTCCTGGGCGACCTCCCACTGCACGTCGACGGCGTACGGCGGCATGCCCCCGCTGCTGTCGGGGGTGAGGGGGTGGGGGGCCAGCCGGGTCCACAGCACGACGCCGTCCGGCCACGGGTCGCCGGACGCCACCCCCAGAGCGAACGGGTTCTCGCGGAAGCGGCTGTCGCCCCAGGCCCGGCTCGCCGACATTCCGGCGGCGGCGAGGGCCATTCCGACGGTTCCGCCGAGCATCAATCGTCTTCCGAACACTCCAGTACCACCTGACCCACTGTTCATTTGCATGAAACTCGTCCCTTCGTCGAACGGAATTCCGTCCGGTACGAGGTGGGATCGGCGCGTGATTTCACGCCCGTCCATGTGGTAATCACAGCGTGAATATCACAGGGGAATCATGCGCCACAAGACTACTCGCGCATGGTCATTTTGCCGTTCGCGGGCGGTTAGTTGGGGATACATCGACCATTTCCGGAGTGGTCGGCAACAGCGCGGCGACACTCTTGACACCCTTTGAGCGTGCTCCTAGTCTCCACGCCACAGAATTAACGTTAGATTTCACATCGGAAAATTCGGTACGACGAAAGGACGTGCTCGTGTCCGGTGTCCGGAGGCTGCGGCCGTACGCGCTGCGCTGCGAGCACCGCACCACCCCGCTGGGGATCGACGAGCCCGCCCCCCGCCTCTCCTGGCGGCTGGCCTCCGATCTCCGGGGCGACGACCCGGTGGCGTACCGGGTCCGGGTCGCCGGGTGCGCCGAGGATCTGGACAACGGCGGTCAACTCCTCTGGGACACCGGCCGGGTGGCCGATCCCGGTGCGGCGGCGGTCGACTACGCGGGACCGGTGCTGGCGGGCCTCACGCGCTTCCACTGGCGGGTGTCGGTATGGTCGGCCGGATCCGGCACGCCCGGCGAGGCCGACTCGTGGTTCGAGACCGGATTCACCCGGGCGGATCAGTGGCGCGCCGTGTGGATCGCCCAGGGGCCGCGCCCCGTCGACGTCATGGACGCGCCCACCGAGGGCGAGTTCGCGCTCGACGACCACGGGCTCGCCCCCTGCCCCCTGTTACGCCGGTCCTTCACCGCCCCGGCGGGCGCCCGCGGCCGCGTCCACGTCAGCGCGCGCGGCCTGTACGAGCTGCGGCTCAACGGGGAGCGGGTGGGCGACGCCGAGCTGGCCCCAGGCTGGACGGACTACCGCCACCGCGTCCAGTACCAGACGTACGACGTCACCGCGTTGCTCCGGGAGGGCGAGAACGTCCTCGCGGCCACCGTGGCCGACGGCTGGTGGAGCGGGTTCGTGGGGTTCGAGCCGCGCCGGTCCGGCGCCCACTACGGCTCGTTCCCGCAGTTCCTGGCCGAGCTCCGGCTGACCGGGCCGGACGGCGCGGAGGCCGTGGTCGCCACCGACGCGAGCTGGCGCACCGCCACAGGAACGATCCGCCACGCCGATCTGCTGATGGGCGAGTGCCACGATCTGCGCCACGCCGCCGAGGGCTGGGAGCTGCCCGGCTTCGACGACTCCGGCTGGCCGTCCGCCGTGGTCACCGACACCGGTCACGGATCCCTCGTGGCCTCCCCCGACGAGCCGGTCCGGGCGATGGCCGAGCTGCGCCCCCGTTCGGTGAAACGTCACTCCTCCGGCGTCCACGTCGTCGACTTCGGCCAGAATCTCGCCGGGCGCTTACGACTGACCGTCCGTCACCTCCCGTCCGGAGCACGGGTGGTGATCCGGCACGCCGAGGTGCTGGACGGAACGGGGCAGCTGTACACGGCCAACCTGCGCACCGCCGCCGCGACCGACGTGCTCGTCGGGGACGGCCGTGAGCACCTGGTGTTCGAGCCGCGTTTCACGTACCACGGGTTCCGGTACGCGGAGATCAGCGGCCTCGCCGAGCTGGCCGAGGCGGACGTGGTGGCCGTGGTCCTGCACAGCGACACCCCGTGGGCCGGGGAGTTCGACTGCTCGGACGCGGGGCTGCGGCGGCTGTACGACTGCGTGGCCTGGGGGCAGCGCTCGAACTTCGTCAGCGTGCCCACCGACTGCCCGCAGCGCGACGAGCGGCTCGGCTGGCTGGCCGACGCCCAGGTCTTCCTCCCGACCGCCGCGCTCAACGCGGACGTGGCCGCCTTCTTCACCAAGTGGCTGCGCGACATCGGGGACGCCCGCACCCCGGACGGCGGCTTCACCAACGTGGCCCCGCGCCTCGTGGGCGTGGCCGACGAGGGCGCGCCCGGCTGGGCCGACGCGGGGGTGATCGTCCCCTGGCACCTGTACCGCAGCTACGACGACCCCCGGTTCCTCGCCCGGTCGCTGGACGCCATGTGCGCCTGGGTCGACCTGGTGCACCGTCACAATCCGGATTTGGTCTGGCGTCACCGGGTGGGCCCGCACTTCGCGGACTGGCTCGCCCCCGGCACCCCCACCCCGCGCGAGGTCGTCGCCACCGCGTACTTCGCGCACAGCGCCCGGCTGACCGCCGAGGCCGCCCGGGTGCTGGGCCGGCCGGAGCCGGAGCGCCGCTACCGCCGGCTGTCCGAGGAGATCCGCCGCACGTTCGCCGAACGCTTCGTCACCGCCGACGGAACGGGCGACGGGGCGGCCGTGCGGATCGCGGGCGACACCCAGACCGGCTACCTCCTCGCGCTCGCCTTCGAGCTGCTGCCCGACGGGCAGGCCGCCGGTGCAGCCCGCCGGCTCGCCGAGCTCGTGGAGTCGGCCGGGCCCGCGCTGCGGACCGGCTTCCTCGGGGTAGCGCTCGCCGCCCCCGTCCTCGACGCCCACGGCCGGGCCGACCTCGCCCACGCACTGCTGCTGCGCGAGGAGGTGCCGTCGTGGCGGTTCCCGCTGCGGCACGGCGCCACCACGATCTGGGAGCGGTGGGACGGCTGGACTCCCGACGCCGGGTTCCGGGCGCCGTCGATGAACTCCTTCAACCACTACGCGCTCGGCTCGATCGGCGAGTGGCTGTACCGGGGCGTCGCGGGCCTGGACCAGGCACCGGACTCCACCGGGTTCCGGAAGCTGCGGATCAGGCCGCGCCCCGGCGGTCTGCGCCATGCGAGCGCCCGCCACGAATCGGTGCGCGGCACCGTCACGGTGACCTGGGAGCGGCGCGGCGGACTGATCGCCCTGCGCCTCACGGTGCCGCCCGGGGCCACCGCCGAGGTGCACCTGCCGACCACGGACCCCGGCTCGGTCCGTGAATCGGGGCTGGTACCGGACCCCGGCGACCCGCACCTCACCCGGATCCGGGTCGCCCCCGACCACGTGCTCTACCAGGTGGCATCGGGCTCCTACCGCTTCACCGCCGCCCATCCCCCGGCCGAGGGCCGCTCCGGAACTCCCGGGGCCCGCCGGCCGTCCGCGCCGCCCGCACCCGGCCGACGCGCTTCAGGCTCGCACGAGGAGGAAACACCATGACCACGGGTTCTCACTCTTGGCCGGAACACCGCGCGGTCGGCCGCCGGGGATTCCTCCGGATCGGCGGCGGGGCCGCGGCGATCGCCGCCCTGCCGCCCGTACTGACCGCCTGCTCGACCTCCGGCGGCGGTTCCGGAAAGGTCCGCGTCGTCGGCGTCGCCGACCAGCAGAAGCCGGTCGAGGAACTGATCGCCCGCTACCGCGAGGCCCACCCCGACTCCGCGTTCACCACTTCCTTCGCCCCCACCGACCAGGTCCAGACGGTGGTGCGCACCCAGCTCGCCGGTGGCAACGCCCCCGATGTGCACGTGCTCTACCCCGGCAGCGGCAGCGCCATGTCCATGGTCGAGCTGGCCCGGGCCGGGCTGCTGGCCGACCTGAGCGACCAGCCCTGGACGAAGGAGGTGCCGGCCAACTTCCACCCGGCGTACCGGTACCGGGGCAAGACGTATCTCTACTCGGCGGGCAGCAGCGTCATCGGCGCCATCCACAACAAGAAGGCCTTCGCCAGGGCCGGGGTCGAGCCGCCGAGGACCTGGGACGAACTCCTCGACGTCTGCGCGAAACTCAAGGCCAAGGGCATCGTCCCGATCGCGCTCGGCACCCAGACCCCCTGGGTCACCCAGCTGATCACGTACGCCCTCGTCCCCAACGCCGTCTACGCGAAGAACCCCGGCTTCGACGCGGACATGGCCTCGGGCAAGGCGCACTTCCGCGGCTCAGGGTGGGCCGACGCGCTGGGCAGGTACCAGGAGCTCCAGCGCCGCGGCTTCTTCAACGAGAACCCCAACGGCACGACGTACGAGCAGCAGACCTCGATGGTCGCGAGCGGCCGGGCCGCGATGGCCGTGCAGGTCTCCGCCGTACTGGCCAGTTTCCGCCAGGCGGCGCGCGACCCGCAAGACCTGGGGATGTTCCCCTTCCCCGGCGGGGACGACCCCGGGAAGCTGTGGATCCCGGCGGGCATCGTCGTGGGGCTCGGGGTCTCCGCGCGGTCCCGCAAGGACGGGGCGAAGGAGTTCGTGGAGTTCCTCGGGAAGCAGGAGAACATCGACCGCTGGGCGCAGTCCGTGGCGGCGATCCCCTTCAAACGCGGCGCCACCACGAGGACCGATCCCGCCCTCGACGGCTTCCTGCCCGTCATCGACGCCGGGCGGGCGGTGCCGTTCATGGACCAGAGCTGGCCCAACGCCGAGGTGCAGCCCGCCCACTTCGCCGCCGTGCAGGACCTCCTCGCGGGCAAGACGGACGTCGACGGGGCACTCGGCCAGATGGACGAGGCGTACGGGAAGAAGTCGTGACCAGCACCTTCGAACAGACCACCCCGGACGCGACGGGGCGGGACGCGTCCGGTCCGCGTACCGGCGGCCGGGCCCGCCGCCGCGACCACACCGTGCCGCCGTGGCTCTTCGTCGCCCCCGCGCTCGTCGTCTACGCCGTCGTCGTGCTCTATCCGAGCCTCGCCGGGGTGATGTACGCCTTCACCGACTGGTCCGGGATCGGCGGCTTCTCCTTCACCGGCCTGGACAACTTCCGCGAGCTGCTCGCCGACGACCGGGCCCTGGAGTCGGTCGCCAACACCCTGCTCCTCACCGTCGCCGTGGTCGTCGTCCAGAACGGCATCGGACTGCTGCTCGCGCTCGGCGTCCACGCCAACATCAGGTCCCGGGCCCTACTGCGGCTGATCTTCTTCGCACCGGCCGTGGTCAGCCCCGTCATGGTCGCGATCCTCTGGAAGTACATCTACAACCCGGACAACGGCGCCGGTCTCAACGGCCTCCTCGGCGCCGTCGGGCTGGGCTCGCTGCGCCAGGACTGGCTGGGCGATCCCTCGCTCGCCCTGTGGTCCGTCGCGGCGATGGTGGTGTGGCAGTACGCGGGCTACTCGATGGTGGTCTTCCTCGCCGGGCTCCAGGGGGTGCCCGCCGAACTCCACGAGGCCGCGCGGATCGACGGCGCGGGCTCCTGGCAGCGCTTCCGCTACGTCACCTGGCCGCTGCTGGCCCCGGCGCTGACCATCAATCTGATGCTGTCGACCATCGGCGGCCTCAAGCTCTTCGACCAGGTCTACGCCGCCACCAACGGCGGCCCCGGCACCTCCAGCGAGACCCTGTCGACCGTCCTGTACAAGGAGGCGTTCGTCTACGGGAAGTTCGGCTACAGCACCGCCGTCGCCCTGGTCCTCGCGCTGTTCGTCGCCGCGGTCTCCCTGGTCCAGCTCCGCTATCTGCGCGCGCGGGAGGTCACCGCATGAGCACCCCCACGGCCGCCGGACGCCGGCGCCCCGCACTGCCCGTCGGGCGGTACGCCCTGGAACTGCTGATGGCCGCCGTCGCCGTCGTCTTCCTGTTCCCGGTGTACGCCCTGGTCACCCTGGCCATGAAGGACCCCCGGCAGATCTCCGAGTCCCCGCTGTCGCTGCCCTCGCCGCCCACCCTCGGCAACTTCGGCGACGCCTGGTCCTCCGCCTCGCTGGGGCCCGCCCTGGTCAACAGCACCGTCATCACCGCCGTCAGCCTGCTGCTCCTGGTCGTCCTCGGCTCCACCGGGGCGTACTACCTCGCCCGCTGCGCCCGGGGGCTGGGCTACGGGCTGTACGTCCTGTTCCTGCTGGGCATCGTGCTGCCCTTCCAGCTCGGCATGATCCCGCTGTACAAGCTGGTCGACGGGCTCGGCTGGCTCGGCACGTACCAGGGCATGGTCCTCTTCTACACCGGCATCCAGCTGCCCTTCACCGTCTTCCTGTACACCGGGTTCGTCCGCGCCCTGCCGCAGGACTACGCGCAGGCCGCGCTGATCGACGGCTGCAACCACCGGCAGGCGTTCACCCGGATCGTGTTCCCCCTGCTGCGCCCGATCACCGGCACCGTGATCATCCTGAACGCGGTGTTCGTGTGGAACGACTTCTTCACCCCGCTGCTGTACCTGGGAGGCTCCGCCCGGGAGACCGTGCCGGTCGGTGTCTTCGCCTTCGTCGGGCAGTACGTCTCGGACTACGGGCTCGTCTTCGCCGGGCTGGTGCTGGCCGCGCTGCCGGTCCTGATCGTCTTCGTGGTGCTCCAGCGCTATGTGATCAAGGGCTTCGCGGGCGGTCTCAAGGGCTGAGGGCGTTCGTGGGCCGGGTGGTACGGGGGCGCGGTGGCCGGCCCCCGTACCTCCCGGCTCCTACCGGTCCCGGGTGAGCATCGGCAGCAGCAAGGCCGCGGACCAGCTGAAGTTGGGCGCGTTGAGCGGGGCCCCGGTGGTCGGGTCGTAGTTCTCCATGATCGGCCCGTCGCCCGCGAGCCCGGAGGCCCGGTCCAGGAGGCGGTCCGTCAGGGCGTCCGCGTCCTTCCCGTACCCGTAGCGGCGCAGCCCGCCCTGGGCGAAGTACGCCTGGTCGAGCCAGACGGGGCCGCGCCAGTAGCGGGTGGGCGCGAAGTACGGGGAGCTCTTCGCCACGGTCGGGAAGGGGACGGCGGTGGCGAACTCGGCCGGGTCGGTCAGCTTCGCGCGTACGGCGCGGGCCTGGGCGGCGGAGGCGGTGCCCGTCCAGAGCGGGACGGCGCCCTCGATGCCGCGGCCCCGGTCGGTGAGCGGGGCGCCGGTGCCGAGCGCGGTGTCGTGGAACCAGCCGTCGGCGGGGTCGTACATCCGGGTGCGTACGGCGGTGGCGGTGGCGTCCGCGCGGCGCTTCCAGTGCCGGGCGTCGGCGGTCCGGCCGAGGGCGCCCGCGATCGACGCCAGGTACTCCTGGTCGGCGGCGAGGTAGGCGTTCAGATCGACCGACTCCTGGTCGAGGGAGTGGCCGAGGAGCGTTCCGTCGGCGGCCCGGTTGGCGACGACCCCGGTGCCGAGGGCCGCGTCGAAACGGGGCGCGTTGTCCATGCCGCTCTCCCAGGCGGCGGCCAGGCGCTGGTCGGCGGCGGACCCGTTGGCCGGATCGACGGTGGCACCGTACTCGGCGAGGCCGTTGCCGTCGTGGTCCCGGTTGCGGTACCACCACGCCTGGTAGGCGGCGAGCTTCGGGTACATCTCGCGCAGGAAGCCCTTGTCCCGGCTCTTCCCGTACACCTCCCAGACCGCCCAGGCGGCCAGCGGGGGCTTGGAGTTGCGTTCGTTCCAGTTGCCGCCGCCGCGCGAGGGGTCGTTGTAGAAGACGGCGTCGGGGATCATTCCGGCGTCCTGCGGGCGGGTGGCGGAGTCCGGGGTGATCTGCCAGTCGAACATGGAGCGGATCTGCGACTGGGCGAGCCGGGGGTCGAAGCGCGCGGTGCCGACGGCCTGCTTCCAGGTGTCCCAGGCCCAGATCCCGCCGGTGAACCACTTGTAGGAGATCGACGGGGTGATGCCGTCGTGCTTGATCTGCCCGGCGGCGCTGCGCCAGTTGGTGACGAGCGTCTCCAGCGACTTCACGGCGGTGCGCCGCCGCTCGGCGGGGACACCCCGGGTGACTCCGGCGACATAGCCCCGCCAACGCCGGTCGGCGGCGGCGCCGACGGCTTCGGGGCGGGCCAGTACGGAGCGGACCCCGGCCCGTTCGGCGGCGCGTTCGGCGGTGGTGAAGGTGTAGGACTCGGTCCAGTCGAAGCGGTGCGAGCGGCCGGGGGCCAGGGTGACCGGCTTCTCGGCCTCGGTGCGGTAGGTGTCGCCGTGGACGGTGGTGCGGACGCGGCCCTTGTGGGTGACCTCGAAGCGTTCCGTGCCGTCGGTGAGGTAGTCCCAGGTCTCGCGGACCTTCGCGAAGTCGACGCCGACGCCGGAGGGGGTGGCGGTCAGCGAGGGTGCGTCGCGCATGGGCCGGTCGGCGGGGCGCAGCAGGCTGCCCGTCCACGCGGCGTCCAGGGTGCGCGGGGTGCGGCCGGTGTTGCGGAGTTCGGCGCCGACCAGGGCGGTGCGGTCGGTGGCGAAGCGGAGTTCGAGGGTGAGGCGCAGGCCGCCGCCGAGGTCGTAGGACTGGACGAGGCGGCCCGGCAGCGAGGTGAAGCGGGGGGCGGAGCCGGCGGCCAGGTCGACGGGGCGGCCTTGCTCGGTGAGCCGGATGCGGCTGAAGGAGCTGCTGAGCCACCAGGGGTATTCCTGGGCGATGTAGAGGGGGCCGGTGAAGCCGCCGTAGCTGTCGGTGTCGCCGGTCTTCGGCAGGGCGTAGGCGTGCCAGGCGCCCCGGTCGGCGAAGACGTTGACCGGGTTGTTGTCCTCGCCGTCGCCGGGCTCGGCGGCGGTGGGGGTGCCGCGCAGGTCGAGGACGTCGGCGTAGGCGGGCGGGGGCGCGGGCCGGTCGTGGGCGGCGGCGCTCTGCGGGACGGCGAGGGCGCAGCCGGCGAGGAGGAGCGCGGTGAGGGCGCTCACCGGGCGGTGCGCTGACGGGTGCCGGTCTCTCCAGCGGGTCATTTTCCGGTCTCTCCTGGGTGGGTGGCGAGGCGCAGGACGGCGGCGCCGAGCGGGCCGAGGTCGAGGTGGCCGTGGACGGGGGCGCCGGTGAGCAGGTCGGTGGCGCCGGTGGCCCAGGGGCCGGTGAGCGGGGTGCGGGCCGGGTGGTCGCGGTGGTTGAGGACGAAGAGGTGGCTGCCGTGCTCGCCGGTGCGTACGGTCGCCTCGACGCCTTCGGGGACGTCGGGGAGCACGGGGCGTACGCCCGCCACGTCGAGCGCCGGGCCGAGCACGGTGGCGATGGAGTCGCCGAGGTGGGCGCCGGTGTACCAGGCGGTGCCGGCGCCGTGCCGGCGGCGGGTGACGGCGGGGCGGCCGGCCAGCTCACCGGCCGCGTAGGTGTCCAGGACCTCCGTGTCCGGGCCCTCGGGCTCGATCCACTCGCTCCACAGGGTGGCGCGGGCGCCGGAGGCGAGCGGCACCGACTCCCCGTCCGGGACGGGCCAGAACTCGTCGACGCAGACGCCGAGCAGGGCGCGCAGCGGGCCGGGCGCGCCGCCGTCGTGGATGTGGTCGTGGCCGTCGACGACGCCGCTGAAGGGGCCGCAGACGAAGTGGCCGCCGCCGTGGACGTAGGCGACGATCCGTGCGGCGTCCTCGGTCCGCAGCAGGTGGAGGTTGGGGGCGAGGACCGCCCGGTAGCCGGTCGGGTCGGCATGCGGGGGTACGAAGTCGACGGTGACGGCGCGGGTGTGGAGCGCGGTGTACCAGGGGCGCAGGAGGTCGCGCCAGCGCATCCGGGCGGAGGGGTGGTCGTCCGCCTCCAGCGCCCACCAGGAGTCCCAGTCGAGGAGGATCGCCACGTCGGCGGTGGTGGTGGCGCCCGCGACGGAGCCGAGACGGGCGAGTTCGGCGCCGAAGCGGACCGTCTCCCGCCAGCCCCGGGAGGCGGTGCCCCGGTGCGGGAGCATCGCGCTGTGGTACTTCTCCGCTCCGGCGCGGGAGGCCCGCCACTGGAAGTACATGACGCCGTCGGCGCCCCGGGCCAGGGCCTGGAGGGACCAGAGGCGTTGCAGGCCGGGCCGTTTGGGGACGTTGACGGGCCGCCAGCTGACGGCGGAGGGCGCCTGTTCGAGGAGGAGCCAGGGGCGGCCGCCCTTGAGGGAGCGCATCAGGTCGTAGTTGAGGGCGGCGTTGACATGGGCCTGCGGGTCGGCGGGGTCGGGGTAGGCGTCGTCGGAGACGAAGTCCTCGTGCCGGGCCCACTCCCAGTAGTCGAGCGCCTTGAACATCGACATGAAGTTGGTGGTGGCGGGGGTGGTGGGGCTGAGTTCCCGCAGGGCCTCGCGTTCGGCGCGGTGGCAGTCGAGCAGGGCGTCGGAGCAGAAGCGGCGCCAGTCCAGCAGCTGGGTCGGGTTGACCGGTCCGGGGGCGGTGCGGGGCGGTTCGATCTCCTCGTACGTGCCGTAGTGCTGGGACCAGAAGGCGGTGCCCCAGGCGTGGTTGAGCGCGTCGATCGTGCCGTAGCGCCCGGTGAGCCAACTGCGGAAGTGTGCGGCGGAGCGGGCGCAGAAGCATTCGGTGACGTGGTCGCCGTACTCGTTGTGGATGTGCCAGAGCGCGAGGGCCGGGTGGTGCGCGTAGCGTTCGGCGAGGGTGCGGGTCAGGCGGAGCGCGGCGGCGCGGTAGTCGGGCGAGGAGGGGCAGTAGTGCTGCCGGGAGCCGAATTCGAGGCGTACGCCGTCGGCGGTGACCGGCAGGATCTCCGGGTGGGCCCGGATCAGCCAGGCGGGCGGCGAGGCGGTCGCGGTGGCCAGGTCGACGGCGATGCCGTGGGTGTGCAGCAGGTCCAGGAGCCGGTCGAACCAGCCGAAGTCCCAGGTGTCCGGACCCGGTTGGAGCCGGGCCCAGGAGAAGACTCCGACGGTGATCACGGTGACGCCGGCCTCGCGCATCAGCCGGGCGTCCTCGGCCCATACCTCCTCCGGCCACTGCTCGGGGTTGTAGTCGCCGCCGTACAGGAGGCCGGGGACGCGGGTCAGGCCGTTCATCCCTTCACCGCCCCGCCGAGGAGTCCGGCGACGAACTGCCGCTGGAAGAGGAGGAAGAGGAGCATCAGCGGAAGGGTGGCGAGGAGCGATCCGAGCATCAGTCCGGAGTAGTCGACGTGGGTGAGTCCGGTGAGGGTGTTGAGTGCCACGGGCACGGTGTACTTCTCCTCGGAGTTCAGCATGAGCAGCGGCCAGATGAAGCTGTTCCACTGCGCCATGAACGTGAAGATGACCAGGGCGCCGAGCTGGGGGCGTACGCAGGGCAGTACCACCTGGTAGAAGGTACGCACCTCGCCGGAGCCGTCGATGCGGGCCGATTCGAGGAGCTCGTCGGGGAAGTCGACGAAGCCCTGCCGCATCAGCAGGATGCCGAAGGAGTTCACCAGGAACGGCAGGATCACCGCCTGGTAGGAGTCGATCCAGCCGACGCTCGCCATCATCTGGAACAGCGGTACGAGCAGGACCTGGAACGGGATCATCATCGTGGCGAGCACCGCGCCGAGCAGCAGGCCCCGGCCGCGGAAGCGGAACTTGGCGAGACCGTAGCCGCACATGGCGGAGATCAGCGTGCTGAGCACGGTGTGGACGACCGCGACGCCCGCGCTGTTGAGCAGGACCCGGCCGAAACCGATGGTGTCCTGGAGCCGGACGAGGTTGTCGAGCAGCCGGCCGCCGGGCAGGAGGGGCGGCGGCGAGTGGAAGAGCTCCGAGGTGGAGTGGGTCGAGGCGATCGCCATCCAGAGGAACGGCACCAGGCTGACGACGGCGCCGGCCGCGAGGAGCAGCCGGACGAGCAGGCGGCCCGCGCGACGGGCCGGGTGGACGCGCACGGGGCTCTGCGGGAGGGCGGTCACCGGCGGCGCTCCCTTCCGAAGGCGAGGTACTGGAGGGCGGAGACCGCGGCGATGAGGAGTACGACGACCCAGGCGATGGCGGCGGCGTAGCCGAAGTCGAACTGCTGGAAGCCGATCCGGTAGAGGTAGAGGACCGGGGTGAGGGTGGCGTCGTCGGGGCCGCCCTTGGTGAGGACGTAGTTCTCGTCGAAGAGCTGGAGCGTCCCGATGGTGGAGGTGATCACGCAGAACAGGACGATGGGGCGCAGTTGCGGCAGGATGACCCGGGCGTACGTGGACAGGGTGCCGGCTCCGTCGATCGCCGCGGCCTCGTACTGCTCCTTGCCGATGGCCTGGAGTCCGGCGAGCAGAATGACGGTGTTGTAGCCGGTCCAGCGCCAGGTCAGGGAGAGGATCAGGGAGATCCGGGCCCAGGTGGGGCTGTTGAGCCAGTCGATCTCGCCGATGCCGACGCCGCCGAGCATCTGGTTGACCAGTCCGCCGTCGGTCTTGAGGAGCACCTGGAAGACGACCGCGTAGGCGACGAGGGTGGTGACGGCGGGCAGGAAGTAGAGGGCGCGCCAGGTGCCCCGGAAGCGCAGCCAGGACTGGTTGAGGAGGACGGCGAGGACGAGCGCGAGCCCGATCATGACGGGGACCTGGACGATCAGGATGGCCCCGGTGTTGACCAGCGACTTCAGGAACACGGGGTCGTCGATCATCCGCCGGTACTGGTCGAGCCCGACCCAGCGGGTGGATCCGGCGTCCTCGGCGGTGAAGCTCTGCAGCAGGCTCGCGCCGAGCGGGTAGGCGAAGAAGAGCGCGAAGAGCGCGGCGGCGGGCCCGGCGAAGATCCACGCGGTGGGGCGGCGCCGGACGCGGTGGGCCGGGGCGCGGACGGGGGTGGCCGCCCGGTCGGGGGCGGTGGTGACGGCCATCGGGCTACTTCATCCTCTCCCGGCCGGTGGCCGCGGCGATCTGCCGGGCCGCCGATTCGAGGGAGGCGCGCGGGTCCTTGCCGCGGAGTGTCACCCCGGTGACGGCCGCGACCATGATGTCCACGGCCTTCGCGTCGTCCTTGGTGTACTCGACCGGCGGGATGGTGCGGGCCAGACCGGCGAACAGGTCGAGGACCCGCTGGCCGCCGAAGTACTCCTGCCCGGCGCCCACGTACGGGTCGTCGAGGGCGGGCAGATAGGCGGGGAAGAGGCCCTCCTGCTTGAGCATGGAGACCTGGTTGGCCCGGTCGGTGAGGACGAACTCGATGAACGCCCACGCCAGTTCGGGGTTCTTGCTCTGGGCGGGGACGCAGAGGGTGGAGCCGCCCTCGTTGGAGGTGCGGGGGCCGTCGGCGGTGAAGCCGGGCAGCGGCACCACGCCGAACCTGCCTTTCAGTTCCGGCATCTCGTCGGTGAGGGTGCCGGTCCACCAGGCGGCGGTGGGGTTGGTGGATGCCTTGCCCTCCTTGGTGCCGGTGACCAGTCCGCTCCAGCCCTTCTCGTAGTCGACGAGGCCCCGGTCGTGCAGGGTCTTCATCAGGGTGAGGGCCTTCACCGCCTCGGGGCTGTCGACCGCGACCCGGCCGTTCTTGAAGTAGGCCTGCCCCTGCTGCTGGAGGAGGGTGGGCAGGATCCCGGTGCTGGTGGTGTCCATGATGAGCAGCTTGTGGCCGGTCGCCTTCTTGATGCGGACACCCGCCTCCACGTAGTCGTCCCAGGTGAGCAGCTTCTGCGGGTCGACTCCGGCGGCGCGGAAGTGGTCCTTGCGGTAGTACAGCGCGCAGGGGCCGATGTCCCAGGGCAGGCCGAAGATCTCGTGGCCGGGGCCGGTGACGGTGCGCCAGGAGGCGCGGTCGAAGTCGCCTCCGTAGCGGCCGCCGAGGCTGCCGATGTCGTAGAAGCCCTGGGGGAAGTTGCCCGCGTAGCGGGGCAGTTGGCTGCCTCCGATGGTGAGCACGTCGGCGAGGCCGGAGCCGCCGCGCAGGCCCACGGTGATCTTGTCGACGGCGTTGTCGTAGCCGATGTCGGTGACGGCGACGGTGGTGCCGGGGTGGCGCTTCTCGAAAGTGCGGGCGAGGCGCTTGAGGGCGTTGGCGGCCACGTCCCACGACCAGACGGTGATCTTCCCGCTGACCTTGCCCCCTCCGTCCTTCTTCCCGCCGCCGAGGTCGCGGCTCGCGCCGCCGCCGGTGCCGCCCATGGCGCATCCGCCGGCCAGGGCGGCCGTGGCGGTGGCGATCCCGGTGGACAGAACGGCCCGTCGGGTGGGTCGTGTTGACACTCTTGCCTCCTGGAGCCTGAATGCCTAATGCTGTATTCAGAACACTGAATGACGGAGGCTGCCGTCAAGAGGTGTACACACAAAGACTTTTGCTGCTGTGTCCACGACCGACCCGCCCGAGTCGGCCCACGCGAAAGGCGCGGCATGACGCCACCCCAGGAACCCGTCCCCCCGTACACCCATCCGTACATCCCCAATGCCGTACCGGCCGTGCGGCAGGCGATGCTGGACGAGATCGGCGCCGCGAGCGTCGAGGACTTCTACGCCGACATCCCGGACTCCGTCCGGCTGCACCGCCCCCTCGACCTGCCCGAACCCCTGCGTTCGGAAGCCGAACTCACCCGGCACATGGAGGAACTGCTCGGCCGCAACACCTCGACGCGGCAGGTGCTGAGCTTCCTCGGATCGGGCTGCTACCAGCACCATGTCCCGGCCGTCGTGGACGAGGTGGTCAACCGCAGCGAGTTCCTCACCGCCTACGCGGGCGAGCCCTACGAGGACCACGGCCGCTTCCAGGCGCTGTGGGAGTACCAGTCGATGATGGCCGAGCTGCTCGACGTGGAGGTCGTCAACGTCCCGGTGTACGACGGCTTCCAGGCGGCCGGGACCGCCCTGCGGATGGCCGGCCGGATCACCGGCCGCCGCCGGCTGGTGGTCGCCACGGCGATCGACGCGGACAAGCTCTCCCGCATCCGGGACTACGTACGCCCCGACCACGACGTGACGGTGGTCCCGGTCGATCCGGCGACCGGCTGCGCCGACCTCGACGCGGTCCGCGAGGCGCTCGCCGCCGGTGACACGGCCGCGGTGTACGCGGACGCGCCCTCCGCCCTCGGCATCGTCGACGAGGCGCTGCCGCTGCTCGCCCGGCTCGCCCACGACGCCGGCGCGCTGTACGTGGTGGGCTGCGACCCGCTCACCCTCGGTGTCCTCGCCCCGCCCTCCGCGTACGGCGCGGACATCGCCTGCGGCGACATCCAGTCGCTCGGCCTGCACCAGAGCTTCGGCGGATCCAACGCGGGCTTCATCGCCACCCGGGACGAGGAGCGGCTCGTCGCGGAGTACCCCTCCCGGCTGTTCGGACTGGTCCCCACGGCGGTCGAGGGCGAGTACGGCTTCGGCGACGTGGCCTACGAACGGACCTCGTTCGCGCTGCGCGAGGAGGGCAAGGAGTGGGTCGGCACCGCCGCCGCGCTGCACGGCATCGGCGCCGGGGTGTACCTCGCGCTGATGGGCCCGCAGGGCATGCGGGAGATCGGCGACACGATCCTCGCGCTCACCGCGTACGCCCGGCGGCGCCTGGCCGAGGTCCCGGGCATCGAGGTCCCGTACGGCGACGCCCTGCACTTCGCCGACTTCACCGTCCGCTACACGGGGGGCCGTACGGCTGCCGAGATCAGTGCCGGGCTCAAGGAGCGGGGCATCTTCGGCGGCACCCCGACCGGCACCCGCGAGGCCGCGTACTGCGTCACCGAAGTCCACACCAAGGCCGACATCGACCGGCTCGCCGCGACCCTGGAGGAGATCGTCAAGTGACCGCCCACACACCGGTTTCCGTGGAGCCCGAGCAGGCGCGCATCGCGGCCAAGCCGCCGCTGCGCCGGTTCCGGCAGGCATCCTGGGACGAGGAGCTGATCTTCGAGCTGGGCTCCCCGGGCGAGCGCGGCGTGCTCGTCCCCGTCCCGGACCCGGCCGTCGAGCCGGTGACCGTCCCGACCGCGCTGCGCCGGGCCGCGCCACCCGCCCTGCCGGAGCTGTCCCAGCAGCAGGTCCTCCGCCACTATCTGCGCCTTTCGCAGGAGAACCTGGGCGCCGACCTCAACATCGATGTCGGCCAGGGCACCTGCACCATGAAATACAGCCCCAAGGTCAACGACCAGTTCGTCCGCGACCCCCGGATCGCCGCGCTCCACCCGCTCCAGGACGCCGACACCGTGCAGGGCGTCCTCGGGATCATCCACGGCCTGGAGGAGCTGCTGAAGGAGATCTCCGGGATGGACCGGGTCTCGCTCCAGCCGGGCGCCGGTTCCGCCGCGATCTACACCAACGTCGCGATGATCCGGGCCTACTTCGCCGCGCGCGGCGAGCTGGACCGGCGCGACGAGGTCATCACGACGATCTTCTCCCATCCGTCGAACGCGGCCTGCGCGAAGACGGCGGGCTTCAAGGTCATCACCCTCCACCCGGACGCGGACGGCTACCCGGACATCGAGGCGCTCAGGGCGGCGGTCGGCCCGCGCACGGCGGCGCTCCTCATCACCAACCCCGAGGACACCGGCATCTACAACCCGCGCATCGAGGAGTTCGTGCGCATCGTGCACGAGGCGGGCGGCCTGTGCTCGTACGACCAGGCCAACGCGAACGGCATCCTCGGCATCACCCGGGCCCGGGACGCGGGCTTCGACCTGTGCCACTTCAACCTGCACAAGACGTTCTCGACGCCGCACGCCTGCGGCGGCCCGGCGGCGGGGGCCTGCGCGGTCACCGAGGAGCTGGCCCCGTACCTGCCGCGTCCGACGGTCGAACGCGACCCGGACACCGGGCTGTTCCGGCTGGACGACGACCGGCCGGAGTCGGTCGGCAAGATGCGGCCGTTCTACGGAGTCGTGCCGAACCTGGTCCGCGCGTACGCCTGGATCATGTCGCTCGGCGCCGAGGGACTGCGGGCCGCCGCCGAGACGGCCGTCCTCAACAACAACTACCTGCTCCACAAGGTGCGGCAGATCCCCGGGGTGTCGGTGCCGTACGCGCAGGGCCGCCCCCGCGTGGAGCAGGTCCGCTACAGCTGGGAGCAGCTCCACCGGGACACCGGGCTGCACTCCGAGGACCTCGGCCTGCGGGCCGCCGACTTCGGCACGCACTACTGGACCAGCCACCACCCCTACGTGGTGCCCGAGCCCATGACGCTGGAGCCCACCGAGTCCTACACCCGCGCCGACCTCGACGAGTACGCGGCGATCCTCGCCGAGGTGGCCCGCGAGGCGTACGAGGACCCGGAGACGGTGCGCACCGCACCCCACCGCTCGGCGATCCACCGGGTCCGCCCGGAGGCGCTGGACTCCCCCGCGACCTGGGCGGTCTCCTGGCGCGCCTACCGCCGCAAGGTGCTCGGCGAAACGGACCGGGGGTGACCCGGATCGGCCTGGTGGTCAACCCGGTCGCCGGGCTCGGCGGCCGGGTGGGGCTGGGCGGCACCGACGGCCCGGACCGGGCGCGCGCCGCGCTCGCGCGGGGCGCGCGCCCGCTGGCGGGGGCCCGGGCCACCGCCGCCCTGGCCGAACTCGCGGCCCGTACCGGCCGGGCGCCCGTCGTCGTCACCGCGGCCGGGCCCCTGGGCGCCGGCCCGGTCGCCGCCGCCGGACTCACCGGGCGGGTGGTGTACGACGCGGGCACCGGGCGGGACACCTCGGCGGCGGACACCGCCGCCGCGGTGCGGGCCGTCGTCGCCGAGGGAGTGGAGCTGCTGCTCTTCGCGGGCGGCGACGGCACCGCGCGGGACGTGCTCGGCGCGCTGGACGGCGTGCGGTGCCCGGTCCTCGGCGTACCGACCGGGGTGAAGATGCACTCGGCGGTCTTCGCCGTCAACCCGCGCGCCGCGGGCGAGGTCGCCGCGGCGTGGCTGGAGCGCGCGGGCGCGGTCCGGCTGCGGGACGCCGAGGTGATGGATCGCGACGAGGAGGCCCTGGACCGGGGCCGGGTCGCCTCCCGGCTCTTCGGGTGGCTGGCGGTCCCCGACGTACCGGTCCGGGTGCAGCAGCGCAAGACCGGTTCCACCGCGGCCGCGCCGGAGGCGGTGCGCGGCATCGCGGCGGAGGTGGCCGAGCGGGTCGGGGCGGGGCTGCTGGTGCTCGGCCCCGGCTCCACCACCCGGGCGGTGGCGGCGGCGCTCGGCGCGGACACCTCGCTCACCGGCGTGGACGTCGTCGCGCTGCGGCCGGGCCGGCCGCCCCGGGTCGTGGTCCGCGAGGCCGCCGAGGCCGACCTCCTGACGCTCGGGCCCGCCTGGGTCGCCCTCTCCCCCATCGGCGGCCAGGGCTTCCTCCTGGGGCGGGGCAACCAGCAGATCTCACCGCGCGCCCTGCGGGCGGCGGGCGGGCGCGAGCGTCTGCTGATCCTGTGCACCGAGGCGAAACTGGCCGCGCTCGGGGGCCGCCCCCTTCTTCTCGACACCGGCGACGACGCGCTCGACGCGGAGCTGTCCGGCCACCGCCCGGTCATCACCGGCCGGCGGAGCTCCGCGCTGTACCGCCTGGCCGGCTGAACACCGCACGTACCCCTCGACACCGTGACCAAGGAGCCCAGCATGATTTCCCTCGACGGCAAGCGCGCGATCGTCACCGGCGGCGGAGCCGGGATCGGCCGCGCCACCGCACAGGTCCTCGCCGAACTCGGCGCCCGGGTGGTGGTCGCCGACATCGACACGGACGGCGGCGAGAGCGCCGCGAAGGACACCGGCGGCGTCTTCGTCCGCTGCGACGTGTCCCGGCGCGAGGACTGCGAGGCCGTGGTGCGCACGGCCGAGGAGCGGTTCGGCGGGGTGGACGTCCTCTTCAACAACGCGGGCATCATCCGCCGTTCCACGGTCTGCGAGATCACCGACGACGACTGGGACCTGGTGATGGCGGTGAACATCCGCTCGGTGATGCTGATGAGCCGGCTGGTGATACCGGGGATGGCGGCACGGGGCGGCGGCTCCATCGTCAACACCGGCTCCGGATGGGGCATCCGGGGCGGCGGCCGGGCCGTCTCGTACTGCGCGTCCAAGGGCGCCGTCGTCAACATGACCCGGGCCATGGCCATCGATCACGGCCCCGACAACATCCGGGTCAACTGCGTCTGCCCCGGCGACACCGCGACGGGAATGCTCGCCGACGAGGCCCGCCAGCTCGGCGAGAGCGCCGACGCCTTCTACGCCGACGCCGCCGACCGGCCGCTCGGCCGGATCGGGCAGCCCCGCGACATCGCGCAGACCGTGGCGTTCCTGGCCTCCGACGCCTCGGCGTTCCTGAGCGGGGCGGTCATCCCCGTCGACGGCGCCGGTACCGCGTGACTTCCCGGTAGCGGATAATCGACCGGACCGAAGGGGAGGGCAGCCGCACATGCCAATCGAGAACCGCCCGCTGCGCGAACAGGTCAAGGAGGAACTGATCAGGCGCCTCGGGCGCGGCACGATCGCGACCAACTCACCGATCAACGAGGGGCAGCTCGCCACCGAGCTCGGTGTCAGCCGCACGCCGCTGCGCGAGGCGCTGATCACGCTGGAGCGCGAGGGCGTCATCACCAGCGAGCGCGGCAAGGGCTTCCGCTTCACGCCACTCAGCGCGCAGGAGTTCCGCGACCTGTCCGCGATCGTCGCGACGCTGGAGGCCCTCGCCCTGGAGTCCAGCGATCCGGAGCATCTGGCGGCGGCGGCCCCCCGGCTGCTGGAGGAGGCCCGCGCCTTCTCGGCCCCGCAGGCCCCGCACGACGTCATAGAGCGGTACGACGACGCCTGGCACGACCTCCTCCTGTCCGGCTGCACCAACGACCGGCTGATGAAGCTGATCACCTCCCTGAAGGTGACGATGCACCGGTACGAGCGGGTGGCCCTGGGCGACCAGGACATCCTGGAGCGTTCCGCAGAGGAGCACGAGCGGATCGCGGAGTGCCTCCAGCGCGGCGACCTGGACGCAGCCGTCGCGGCGCTCAAGGAGAACTGGAACAGCGGGATGCACCGCATCCTGGAGCATCTGACGGACTGACCGGGGCGGCGTACCCGGCACCGCCCCGGAGTTCCCGGAACGGTGACGCCGAGAGCGGATCCGCGCCGGGTGAACACCGCCGCGATTCCCGGCGGATCCGCCCTACCGTCGCTCCCATGGGCCGAGGAAAAGCATGGGTGCTGGGAGCGACGGGACAGATCGGACGGGTGGCCGTACGGGCGCTCGTCGAGGACGGCTGGGAGGTGACGGCCGCCTCGCTCGGTGGCGGCCGGGACGAGCGGTGGGACGGCGCGGTGCGCACGGTCGCCCTGGACCGGGACGCGGACGGGGCGCTCGCCGGGGCGCTGGGCGAGGGGTGCGACCTCCTGGTCGACATGGTGGCGTTCCACGGGGGCCATGCCCGTCAGCTGACCGGTCTCGCCGACCGGATCGGCTCGGCGGTGGTCGTCTCCAGCGGCGCGGTCTACGAGGACGACCGGGGCCGCAGCTTCGACACGCACGGCCAGCCGGGCGGCGCGCCGCACTATCCGGTGCCGATGCCGGAGTCGCAGCGCACCCTGCCGCCGGGCGACGCGACGTACGGGAAGCGGAAGATCCAGCTGGAGCGCGAGTTGCTGGCGGCCGGCGAAGAGCTGCCGGTGACACTGTTGCGGGCCGGGGCGGTGCACGGCCCGCACTGCCGCTCCCCGCGTGAGCTGTACTTCGTGAAGCGGGTGCTGGACGGCCGGGAGCGGCGGGTGCTCGCCCTCGGCGGCAAGGCCCGTTTCCACCCGGTCCATGTCTCCAATCTGGCCGAGCTGATCCGGCTGGCGGCGCTGCGGCCCGGCTCGCGGGTGCTCAACGCCGGTGACCCGTACGCGCCGACGGTCGCCGAGATCGGCGAGGCCGTCGACGCGGTGCTGGGGCGCAGCACGGTGACGGTGCTGCGGGAGGGGATGCCGGAGGAGGGCTTCGTCGGCCTGACCCCGTGGAGCGGCGCGCACCCCATCGTGTACGACATGACGGCGGCCGGGCGCGAGCTGGGCTACCGGCCGGTCACGGACTATGCCGGCTCGCTCCCCGGGACGGTCGAGTGGCTCGCGGCGCGACTGGCCGACCGGGACTGGCGGGACGCCTTCCCCGCCCTGCTGCGGGCGTACGGGGAGAAGCTCTTCGACTACGCGGCGGAGGACGCCTGGCTGGCGGCGTACGACCGGGAGCACTGAGGGACCGCCGGGGTGGCACGCCCCGGGGTGGTGTCGGCGCGGGGCCGTTCAGCGGCCCGGCTCGTGCCGCTCCCCGGGCTCGCGGTGCTCCGCCGCGATGCCGAAGCGCTGGCGTTCGCCGGGAACGGACGGCGCCGACCCGACCGAGGAGATCGAGCTGATCACCTGCTCCCCGGCCGCCCCCGGCTCCTGCTCCCGCTCCAGTCGTTCCAGGTCGGCGGCCGAGACGAGCGCCACCAACGGCTTGCCGTGGCGGGTCACCACCACGCGCTCGCCGCCGTAGACGACTCGGTTGATCAGTTCGGCGAGCTCCGCCCGGGCTTGCGTCACCGGAATCTCGTAGGCCATGCCCTCCAGCTTATGTAATGCCCGCCCGGTCCGGCGTGGTCCCGTGGTGAGGGTGACCGGTCCTGGTCGGAGGTGCCGGCTGCCGCCCGGGCGCGGGGCGGAGTCGCACGGTGCGGTCCGGGCCGGGGCCGCTTCCCGGCGGTGCGGCCCGGCTCCGGACGTACGGAGCGCTCCTGCCGGTTGCGGTGGGTGAGAGGAGGCCGTTCGGTTCCGGTCACATTTGGCGGGTGGGCGGCCGTGCGGCCGGGGAGGGGTCCGGGATCCGTCACCGCGCGCGGCGCCCCGGTCGGCACCGGGCGGGTGGCCGCCCTGCCGCGGGCATGGGTGATGGCCGAAAGAGAACACAACAGCCGATCACCCTCAGTGATTTAGTTGCGTCAGGCTACTAATGCTGTGAGAAATGAGTCACGTGATTCCTCTTCCCCAAGGAGGTACGCATGACCGAGACCGCGGACACGACGGTCCGACTTCCCGAACACCCCAGCCCCCGGGCGACCGGCTGCCCCTTCGACCCGCCGCCCGCGCTGCGCTCGCTCCAGGCCGACAGCCCCGTCACCCGGGTCCGGATCTGGGACGGCAGCAGCCCCTGGCTGATCACCCGGCACGATCATCTGCGTACGCTGCTCGGCGATCCGCGTGTCAGCTCCGACCCGGCGCTCCCGGGCTTCCCGCACCGCAACGCCGGGATGAGGGAGCGGGACCAGCGGGACCCCACGTTCATCAACATGGACGATCCCGAACACGCCCGGCTGCGCCGCATGGTGACCGCCCCCTTCGCGGTCCGGCGGATGAACGCGCTGCGGCCGGCGATCCAGCGGATCGTCGACGGCCTGATCGACGAGATGCTCGCCGGGCCCAGACCCGTCGACCTGGTCGAGGCGTTCGCGCTCCCGGTCCCCAGCCTGGTCATCTGCGAGCTGCTGGGCGTCCCGTACGAGAAGCACGACTTCTTCCAGCGCTGCACCCGGGTCGTCGTCCGGCGTACGTCGACGCCCGATGAGGTGCGGGAGGCGACCGGGGAGCTCACCGACTACCTCGACGGCCTCCTGGCCGCCAAGGGCGCGGAGCCCGGCGACGACCTCCTGTCCGAACTCGCCGTCAAGCGCGTGGCCACCGGCGAGATGACACGGCGCGAGGCCGCGCGGACGGGCGTCCTGCTGCTGGGCGCGGGGCACGAGACGACGGCCAACATGATCGCGCTGGGTACCCTGGCCCTCCTGGAGAACCCGGACCAACTCGCCCTGCTGCGCGAGTCGGAGGACCCCGCGGTGGTCTCCGCGGCGGTCGAGGAGCTGCTGCGCTACCTGAACATCACCCACTCCGGCCGCCGCAGGGTGGCGCTGGCGGACATCGAGGTGGACGGCCTCACCATCCGCGCCGGCGAGGGCATCGTCTTCGCCAACGACATCGCCAACCGCGACCCCGACGCCTTCCCCGACCCGGACCGTCTCGACATCACCCGCGACGCCCGCCGCCACGTCGCCTTCGGGTTCGGCGTGCACCAGTGCCTGGGGCAGCCGCTGGCCCGCGTCGAGTTGCAGTGCGTGTACAGCACGCTCTACCGGCGCATTCCCACGCTCCGGGCGGCCACCGGCATCGACCGGCTGGACTTCAAGCACGACGGCATCGTCTACGGCGTCTACGCGCTGCCCGTCACCTGGTGAACCGTCACTCTCCCCCGAACGGAAACGAGAAGCCGATGCGTGTGGAAGTGGACCGGCCCAAGTGTGTCGCCTCCGGTCAGTGCGTCCTGCTGGCCCCCGATGTCTTCGACCAGGACGACGACGGCATCGTCGAACTGCTCACCGACACCCCCGACCCCGCCCACCACGACGACGTCAGGGAGTCGGCCGCCATCTGCCCGGCGGCGGCGATCCGCCTGGTCCGGGCGTGACCGTCGGCCCTCCGCGCCGGATCGTCTTCGTCGGCGCCTCGGCGGCCGGTCTGTCGGCCGCCGAGGCCCCGCGCCGGGAAGGCTTCGACGGGGCGCTCGCCCCGGTCGGCCGGGAGCACCACCTCCCCTGCGACCGACCGCCGCCGTCCAGTCAGATCCTCTCGCGTACCTGGTCCGCCGAACGGACGGCCCTGCGCCCGTCGCCGGCCTGGAGGCCCCCGGAACCCGCACGGTGGCACCGGACGACGGAACCACCTGCGGCCACGACGGCCTGATCGCCGCCACCGGCGTCCGGCCCCGCGCCGTCCTCCCGGCCGCCCGTACCGGGCGTCCATGCACTGCGCACCCTGGACGACGCCGTCGCCCTGCGCGAGCGCCTCGGCGCGGGCCGCCGGCTGGTCGTCGGCGCCGGGTTCCTGGGCTCCGAAGTGGCGTCCTCGGCCCGCGATCCGGGGGCCGCCGTCACCCTCGTCGAGGCGGCGCCCGTTCCGCTCGCCCACGTCCTCGGGCACCGGGCCGGTGAACACCTCGCCCACGTGCACCGCGCGCACGGGGTGGATCTGCGTTCCGGCACCGGTGTCGCCGGAATCGTGGCCCCGGGCGGCCGGCTCACCGCCGCCCGGCTGTGCGACGGGGCCCTGGTCCCGGCCGACGACGTGCTCGTCGCCATCGGCTCCGCACCCGACACCGGCTAGCTCGACGGCAGCGGCCTGCGCCTGGCCGACGGGGTGGTCTGCGACCAGCACCTCGCCGCCGTCCCCGGCATCCGGGCCGCCGGGGACGTGGCCCGCCGGCACAACCCCCTGTTCGGCGCCGACATGCGCGGCGAGCACCGGACCAACGCCGCCGAGCAGGGCATGGCCGCCGCCCGCAACCTGCTCCACCCCCAATCCGCCCGCCCCGTACTTCTGGTCCGACCAGCGCGGGGTCAGGATCCAGGCGTACGGCCGGCTCCCCGGCCACCACGAAGCACGCGTCGTCGAGGGCGACCCGGCCCAAGGGCGGCTCCTCGTCGCCCGTCGCACCGGCCACCGGCTCACCGGCGCCCTGTCCTTCGGCATGCCGCCCACGGCACTGCGCCTCTGGTGCACGGTCATCGCCGCCGGAAGCGACTGGCGGGCGGCCATAGCGACAGCCCCGGCAGCCCGACCGCACACCCCTTGAGGCACCAGGGGTGTTGACCAGCAGTCCCGGCCGGTCAACGCCCCTCGTCCGGGATTTCCGGCCAGGTCCGGAAGCCCACGCAACGGCCGGATCGCCCCTCCGCGCCTGCCCATTCGGCGGGTTCACGGCGTTCCCGCATGCCTCGGCCGCCTCGTGGAACCGGCCGACGGGCCAGGTCGATGGCCCGAAACACTTCCCTCTTTCTGTACGTCCTGTACATTTTCTACGGAAGCCCGCCCAGGGCTTGGCCCGTACCGTTCCGGAAGAGAGGCGTCGCCATGCCGTTCCGCCCCGCAGCCCGCCATGTACTGCCCGAGTTCACCGAGCGCACGGCCGACGGCGTCCGCACCTTCGATCCGTACTCCAAACTGCTCGCCGAGCGGATCGTCTTCCTCGGCACCCCGGTCGACGACGCCGCCGCCTCGGACCTGATCGCGCAGTTCATGTATCTGGAGCACGCGGCCCCCGACCAGCCCCTCTCGCTCTACATCAACTCCCCCGGCGGCTCGTTCGAGGCCATGTCCGCGATCTACGACACGATGCGGTACGTGAACTGCGAGGTGGAGACCTTCTGCCTCGGCCAGGCCGGCCCCTGCGCCTCCGTACTGCTCGCCGCCGGGACGCCCGGCCACCGGCACGCGCTGCCCGGCGCCCGGGTGCTCGTGCGCCAGCCCGAACTTCCCGAGCCGATGCGGGGCCAGCCGTCCGACCTGGCCATCGAGGCGCGGGAGATGGAACGGCTCCACGCGCTCCTCGTCGAACTGCTGGCCCGGCACACCGGGCAGGACGCCGGGCGCATCGCCGAGGACATCGAGCGCGATCTGATCCTCGACGCGGCCGGGGCCCGGGCGTACGGCCTGGTGGACCACGTCCTGGAGAACCGGAACGCCGTCCGTGCACCGCACGGCGCGCGGTGACCACCCGATGCGACCGCCGGAGCCCCAGCCGCTTCCCGCACTGACCCGGGCCGAGGGGGAGTTCATCGACCGCTACCTCGACGTCGTCGACCAGATCGGCCGGATCAACCCGGCCCGGGGCAACGACACCTACGGCGCACTGCGCGCCGCACAGGCACTGGCCTCGCACGCGGTCGCACTGCGGGACGCCCTGACACTGATGCACGAGCGCGGGGAGGCACACATCCACACCACGACGCTCGCCCGGGCGCTGCGCGTCCTGGACGGCGAGCGCCGCGCCGGGCGCGTCACCGTGCCACCGGCTCCCACCAGTTGACCGGAGCGTACGCTCCGCCGTGGGCGGCGCGGCCCGCCGCACCGCCCACGGCCCGCGCCCCGTCCAGGCGGGCGACACACCCGACACGGTGATCGGATTTCCTCGCCCGTTCGGCGTAGGAAGCCCCCTGCGCAAGAGACCGCTCGACTTGCGCGTTTCGCGCGGACCACAGCTGGAATCAGCGCTTCCGCCGCTGGTACCGCGCCGGCCCGGTCATCCGGCAACAGTCCGGAAGGGTTCATGTCCACCCGAATGGATCAGCCGTGAGGAGCCTCACATATCAGTTTTTCAGCTCGGAAATCCCCCGGCCCGTGGGTCAAGATCCCTGGGACGACAAGCCCCCGCCACCGCGGCGGGGCGGTCCGGGTGGACGCCGAGTCCTGCCGCCGTCCGGATGTCTGGTCGACGAAAGTGGATCGGCAGGAGTGGAGGACCCGAGCACAACGGGTCGGCCCGGGCACACCGGACGACCCTCGGGGTGAAGCCGCACCACGCGGCCGGGCGACTTCGCAGGCCCGAACCCGACAGGTCATCCTTCACAGGCGGCTGACGAAGGGTTGCGCATGTCTGCGCAGGTTCATGTCCCGTCCTTGCTCGCCCGGGCCGGAACGGCCTCGGTCCTCACTCTCGCCGCCGTCGGCGGCACCATGCTCGCGCCGGGCGCCCAGACGGAGGCCCAGGCCGCGACCGTCTCGATGAAGGCGCTCGACATCGCGGCGTCGAAGAAGGGCTCACCGTACCGCTGGGGCGCCGCGGGCCCCCACCGCTTCGACTGCTCGGGCCTGACGCTCTACGCGTTCAAGAAGGCGGGCAGGAAGCTCCCCCGCACGGCCCAGCAGCAGTACAACCGGGCCAAGCACGTCCCGGCCTCGGACCGGCGCCGCGGCGACCTGGTCTTCTTCCACTCCGGCCGCAGCGTCTACCACGTCGGGATCTACGCCGGGGAGAACCGGATCTGGCACTCCCCGAAGGCCGGTGCCGTGGTGAGGCTGGAGAAGATCTGGAGCAGGAGCGTCTACTACGGCCGGGTCGGCTGAGCCCGGCCGGCCCGCCCCGCGGCCGCGGCCGTGCATCACGTTCGGCGCCAGACCGTCCGACGCGGCCCCCTCCCTGATCGACACCGGCCCGTCCGGCCGGCGGAGGAGAGGGAGGGAGGCCGCGCGGTCCTCACCGGGCCGTGCGGCCCGCCGTCGCGGAGCGGCCGCCGGACACGTACGGGGGCGGGTGCGGTCAGCCCGCGGGCGCGGTGCGCAGGACGGTCGACACGGCGGTGGTGATCTCCTCCTCGGTCAGGTCGGCGCGCGCGGTCAGCCGGAGCCGGGACACCCCGTCCGGCACCGACGGGGGCCGGAAGCAGCCGACGGCGACCCCGGCGGCGCGGCAGTCGGCCGCCCAGCGCACCGCCGCGTCCGCGGAGGGGGCGCGCACCGACACCACGGCCGCGTCGGGGCGTGCGGCGGTCAGCCCGGCCCCGGTCAGCCGTTCGTGGAGCGTGGCGGCCACGGCGCGGGCCCGGCCGGCCCGTTCCGGGTCGCGGCGCAGCAACCGCAGGCTCGCCAGGGCGGCGCCCGCCGCGGCCGGGGCGAGACCGGTGTCGAAGATGAACGTCCGGCCCGTGTTGACGAGGTGTTCGATGACGCGGGCCGGTCCGAGGACGGCTCCGCCCTGGCTGCCCAGGGACTTGGAGAGGGTCAGGGTGGCGACGGTCCCGGCGGTGCCCGCGAGCGAGGCGGCGGCCGGCGCACCCCGGCCGCCCGGCCCGAGCACGCCCAGGCCGTGTGCGTCGTCGACGAGCAGCGCGGCGTCCTCCGCACGGCAGACCTCGGCCAGTTCGGACAGCGGGGCCGCGTCGCCGTCGACCGAGAAGACCGAGTCCGTGACGGCGAGCGCCCGCCCGTCCCGTGTCCGCAGGGCCTTGCGTACGGCCTCGGGGTCGGCGTGCGGGACGACGGCGGTCCGGGCGCGGGAGAGCCGGCAGCCGTCCACGATCGAGGCGTGGTTGCCCGCGTCGGAGACGATCAGCGAGCCGTGTCCGGTGAGCGCCGTGACGGCGGCGAGGTTGGCCGCGTAGCCGGACGACAGCACCAGGGCCGCCTCGAAGCCGCAGAACTCGGCCAGCTCCCGTTCGAGTTCGGCGTGGAGCGCGGTGGAGCCGGTGACCAGCCGTGAACCGGTCGCTCCCGCGCCCCATTCGTGTGCGGCGGCGGCCGCGGCCGCAGTGACGTCGGGGTGTCTGGCCAGCCCCAGGTAGTCGTTGCTCGCGAGGTCCAGGAGCCCGGAGTCGGCGGGCCGGGGGCGGAGGACACGGACGAGTCCGGCATCGGCACGACGGCGTGCCTCGGCGTCGATCCAGCCGAACGGGTCGAAGGGCATGAGCGGTCCCTTTTGTAGGCAGCTCACAGACCCTAACCGTGGAAACCGCCGGTCATGGTGTGGCAATACACACACCCTCGACAGGCACTGTTGTCCGGTTCCTCCTTGGCTGCGGGACGCCGGTAGGACAGGATCTTCGCCATGGACCTCCTGACCACACTGGTGGACAAGGGCCTGCGGCGCGAGCTGCCGACCCGTGAAGAAGCCCTCGCCGTACTGGCGACCCCGGACGACGATCTGCTCGAAGTGGTGGCCGCGGCCGGGAAGGTGCGCCGTCAGTGGTTCGGGCGGCGCGTGAAACTCAACTACCTGGTCAACCTCAAGTCGGGGCTGTGCCCCGAGGACTGCTCGTACTGCTCGCAGCGGCTCGGCTCCAAGGCCGGGATCCTCAAGTACACCTGGCTGAAGCCGGACGAGGCGTCGAAGGTCGCCGCGGCCGGAGTGGCGGGCGGGGCCAAGCGGGTGTGTCTGGTGGCGAGCGGCCGCGGCCCCACGGACCGCGACGTCGACCGGGTGTCGGAGACCATCGAGGCGATCAAGGAGCAGAACGAGGGCGTCGAGGTGTGCGCCTGCCTCGGTCTGCTCTCCGACGGCCAGGCCGATCGGCTGCGGTCGGCCGGCGCCGACGCGTACAACCACAACCTCAACACGTCCGAGGCGACGTACGGGGACATCACCACCACCCACACCTACGCGGACCGGGTGGCGACGGTGCGTCAGGCCCAGTCCGCCGGGCTCTCGGCGTGTTCGGGACTGATCGCGGGCATGGGCGAGAGCGACGCCGACCTGGTGGACGTCGTCTTCTCGCTACGCGAACTGGACCCGGACTCGGTGCCGGTGAACTTCCTGATCCCGTTCGAGGGAACTCCGCTGGCCAAGGAGTGGAACCTCACCCCGCAGCACTGCCTGCGCATCCTGGCCATGGTCCGGTTCGTCTGCCCGGACGTGGAGGTACGGCTCTCCGGCGGGCGCGAGGTGCATCTGCGCTCGATGCAGCCGCTGGCCCTGCACCTGGTGAACTCGATCTTCCTGGGCGACTACCTGACCAGCGAGGGCCAGGCGGGCCAGACGGATCTGGACATGATCGCGGACGCCGGTTTCGAGGTGGAGGGCGCGGGCACGACGACGCTGCCCGCGCACCGGTCTGAGCAGGGCGGATGCGGCTCGCACGACGGCGGATGCACGCCCTGCGAGGGGACGCCCGAGGCGGATCCGGCCGCTCCCGCCGAGGCGCCGGCCGCGCGCACCGACCTGGTGGCGGTCCGCCGCCGCGGCGCGGGGACGGATCTCGCCCCCAATGCCTGAGCCGCTCTCCACGGCCGAGCTGAGGTCCCTGGACCGGGCCCATGTCTGGCATCCGTACGGCCCGATGCCGGGGCGTCAGGATCCGCTGGTCGTGGCGTCCGCGTCCGGGGTACGGCTCAGACTGGCCGAACCTTCCCACGGACAGGCCGAGTTGGTGGACGGCATGTCCTCCTGGTGGTCCGCGGTGCACGGCTACAACCATCCGGTCCTCAACGAGGCGGCCCGCGGGCAGTTGGGCCGGATGAGCCATGTGATGTTCGGCGGGCTCACCCATGAGCCCGCCGTGCGGCTGGCCTCCCGGCTGGTCGGGATCACCCCGGAGCCGCTGCGGCACGTCTTCCTCTCCGACTCGGGGTCGGTCGCGGTCGAGGTCGCGGTCAAGATGTGTCTGCAGTACTGGCGTTCGGCCGGGCGGCCCGCCAAGCAACGGCTGCTGACCTGGCGCGGCGGCTATCACGGGGACACCTGGCAGCCGATGTCGGTGTGCGACCCCGAAGGCGGGATGCACGAGCTGTGGTCGGGTGTCCTGCCCCGTCAGGTCTTCGCCGACGAGCCGCCGGCCGGCTTCGACGCGGAGCCGGACGCCGCCTACGTACGGCAGCTGCGGGAACTGATCGCCGGGCATGCCGAGGAGTTGGCGGCGGTGATCGTGGAGCCGGTGGTGCAGGGCGCGGGCGGAATGCGTTTCCACTCCCCCGCATATCTGCGGGTGCTGCGCGAGGCGTGCGACGCGAACGACGTGCTGCTGGTGTTCGACGAGATCGCCACCGGGTTCGGCCGGACCGGAAAGCTGTTCGCCGCCGGGCACGCCGGTGTCTCGCCCGATGTGATGTGCGTGGGCAAGGCGCTGACCGGCGGCTATCTGACGATGGCGGCGACGCTGTGCACCTCCCGGGTGGCGGAGGGCATCTCGCGCGGCAAGGTGCCGGTGCTCGCGCACGGCCCGACGTTCATGGGCAATCCGCTCGCCGCCGCGGTGGCGTGCGCCTCGATCGATCTGCTGCTCGGCCAGGACTGGGAGCGTGAGGTGGAGCGCATCGGGGCGGGGTTGCGGGAGGGACTCGCCCCGGCGTCCGAACTGCCCGGGGTGCGGGACGTACGGGTGCTGGGCGCGATCGGCGTCGTACAGCTGGATCACGAGGTGGACATGGCGGCCGCGACCCGGGCCGCGGTACGGGAAGGGGTGTGGCTGCGGCCGTTCCGCGACCTGGTCTACACGATGCCGCCGTATGTGACGGACGACGAGGACGTGGCGCGGATCTGCCGGGCCGTGTGCGCGGCGGCGCGAGAGGGATGAGATGACGATCCTGGTGGTGACCGGTACGGGCACCGAGATCGGCAAGACGATCGTGACGGCGGCCGTGGCGGCGGCCAACGCGGGTCGCCGTGTCGCGGTGCTCAAACCCGCGCAGACCGGCCTCGCTCCTGGCGAACCGGGCGATGCCGCCGAGGTGGCGCGGCTGGCCGGGGACCATGTCACGGCGGTCGAGCTGGCCCGGTTCCCCGAGCCCCTGGCCCCGGCGACCGCCGCCCGCAGGTCCGGACTCCCGCCGGTACGGCCGGACGACGTCGCCGACGCGGCGCGGAAGCTGGCGACCGAGCACGACCTGGTCCTGGTCGAGGGTGCGGGCGGGCTGCTCGTCCGGTTCGACGACGAGGGCTCGACCCTCGCCGACGCCGCCCGGCTGCTGGCCGCCCCGGTGCTGGTCGTGGTGGCCGCGGGGCTGGGCACGCTCAACACCGCGGCACTGACCTCGGAGGCCCTGCGGTCCCGGGGGCTGGAGTGCCGGGGGGTCGTGGTGGGCAGCATGCCCGCCGAGCCGGACCTCGCGGCGCGCTGCAATCTGACGGATCTGCCGGTGGTGACGGGCGCCCCACTGCTGGGTGCGGTACCGGCCGGTGCGGGTGCGCTGGAACCGGCCGCCTTCCGGGCGCGGGCCCGGGGCTGGCTCACGGCGGAGCTCGGCGGGGACCGCTGACCTCGGCGCGCGGGGGCCGTGCGGGCCGGCCGTCCGCATCACGCGGACGCGGCCCACACGGCCCGCGCGGCTCCCGTCCGGGTCACAGGCTCCACTGGCGGAGTTCGTCGGCGATGGCCCGTACGTCGGCCTTGCCCTCCTTCACCAGCCTGGCCAGGTCGCGGACCTGCTCGGGCGAGGTGATGACCTTGAGCCCGGAGGCCACGAGATATCCGTAGGCGACGGCCGAGGAGAACATCGCGTTGGAGTGTTCGAGCGCGGGGACGTGCAGCAGCAGCTGAAGGAGCGAGGCGGCCCGGGAGTGCGGGTCGCTGTACACGGGGCTGCCGAAGATCTCGGCCTCGTGACGGGCCACCGCCGCCACGAGTGCGCCCCAGTCGACGACCTGCGGATCGCCGGGGGTCTTGTGCTCGGCCACCATGAGCAGCCAGGCGAGGTCGATCTTCAGGTTCAACGCTTGCCTTCGCGCTCCGGGCCGAACTCCTCGGCGAACACCGACCCGTACTGCTTCATGAAATCGGCCGCCGCCTCGACGAAGGTGTGTCCCACCTCGCCGGCGTCCTGTCGTACGAGCTCCTCTATATAACGGTTCACGCTCATCCCCCTCTGCAGCGCGCGCTGCCGCGCGGCCTCGGCGGTGGCCTCGTCCACTCTCACGTTCAGCTGAGTCTTGGGCACCCCACCACGCTAGCGCCGGGGCGCTAGCACCGACAAGAGAAGGCCGCGGGTGCCCCGTACACGGGTCGAGGGACAGGGAACCGGGTCCGGAACGACCCTCGCACCGGCCCCGCCTCCGGCCTCGCATCGCGTCCCGGACGGGCCCGAAAACGCCCCGAGGATGTGATGCCACCCATAGGGGCCAGATCACATACGAAGACGGATAGTAGGCCTCGGAGCCGCAGACACGCGAGATAAACAGCCTTAAATGCACCATTTCGGACATTACTCCGTATTGGGGTAGTACGTCACATCGTTGACCCCTGGGCGGACCGCCGCTAACCATGGTTGTCATCACGGGGAGCCACGAACGGCCCGGACGCAACACCACCGGACCCGCCACCCCGTCCCGCATCCCGCGGGCCCCGCCCCACCGCCGACACCGGCACCCGGGCGGCCTCGTCCCACCCCACAGGAGTTACTTCCGCATGACCGCTCGCACCCTGACCAGCACCGGCCGCATCCGCAACCTGGCCATCACCGCCCTCACCACCACCGCCGCCGCGGCCGCCGCCCTCACCCTGGTCCCCTCCTCCGCGCACGCCGCGGAAGTCAAGCAGACCGCCGCCGCGGTCACCGCCGGTGACGCCGGGCAGACCGGCAAGGCCTACGCGAACAACCTGGACGGCTGGATCAAGGAGTCCCTGGACATCATGAAGTCCAAGGGCATCCCCGGCACCTACGAGGGCCTGCACCGCAACATCATGCGTGAGTCCAGCGGCAACCCCAACGCCGAGAACGGCTGGGACGTCAACGCCCAGAACGGCACCCCGTCCAAGGGCCTGCTGCAGGTCATCCAGCCGACCTTCAACGCCTACCACGTCGCCGGCACGGCCCACGACCTCACCGACCCGGTCGCCAACATCACCGCTGCCGCCAACTACGCCGCCGACCGCTACGGCTCCATCGACAACGTCAACTCGGCCTACTGATCCGGCCGTACACCCCGGCACACGCCACCGCGCCGCGTCCGCACCGCAGCGGACCGTCCACAGCGCGAAACACGCTCGCCCGGCCGATCCCCACTCTGCTTGGCTCGGCCCATGAGCGATCTCCACATCCGCCACGCCGACCTCGGTGACATCGACGCCGTACTGGACTTCTGGCGCGAAGCCGCAGAGGGAACGAGCATCAGCGACGACCACGACGGGGTGACCCGGCTCATCGGCCGGGACCCCGAGGCCCTGCTCCTCGCGGAGCGCGACGGCCGGCTCGTGGGAACCGTCATAGCGGGCTTCGACGGCTGGCGGTGCTCGGCCTACCGACTGGCCGTACACCCCGACCACCGCCGCGAGGGCATCGCCACCGCCCTGACCCGGGCGGCGGAACAACGCTTTCTCGCCCTCGGCGGACGTCGCGTCGACGCCATGGTCCTGGAAGCCAACGAACGCGCGCATCGCGCGTGGGACGCGAACGGCTACCACCGCGAGGACCGCTGGCGGCGCTGGGTCAAGCCACTCACCGACTGAACGCCCTCCGGACCACTGCCGCCGCGCCGGTGACCACCGGCCGCGACGGCTCCGAACCGGGCGGCCCGCCGAGACGATCAGTCGACTTTGCCGATCCTTTACTATGGGTGTTCCACTGTCCGCATCCTTCCGAAAGGTGTGAGCGTCCGCCCATGGGCGAGCCTCCCAGTCGACACGACCGGTACCGAGCGATCCTTCCTCCCCTGCCCGATCATGGGACGGAGGTGAACCGATGACCGAAGTGCTCCTGCTGCTCGTGGCCGTACTGCTCTCCCTGGCCTGCGGCGCCTTCGTCGCGGCCGAGTTCTCGCTGACGACCGTCGAGCGGGGCCAGCTGGAACGGGCCGTCGAGCGCGGCGAACGGGGCGCCGCCGGCGCCATGAAGGCCGTACGCAGCCTCACCTTCCAACTCTCCGGCGCACAGCTCGGCATCACCGTCACCAACCTGGTGGTCGGCATGCTCTCCGAGCCGTCCATCGCCAAGCTCATCCGCGGCCCGGTGGAGGCGGTCGGCCTCTCCCCGGGCGTGGCCTCCTCTGTCGCGCTCGTCCTGGGCACGGCGCTGTCCACCGTGTTCCTGATGATCGTCGGCGAGCTCGTCCCGAAGAACTGGGCGATCTCCTCCCCGCTCGCCGTGGCGAAGGCCGTGGCCACCCCGCAGCGGATCTTCACCGCGGTCTTCCGCCCCTTCATCAGCCACCTCAACAACACCGCCAACCGGATCCTGCGCCGCATGGGCCTGGAGCCGGCCGAGGAGCTGGCCTCCGCGCGCAGCCCGCAGGAGCTGGCGGCACTGGCCCGGCACAGTGCGAAGGAGGGCGCGCTGGAGGCGGACACGGCGGAGCTGTTCGTCCGCACCCTGAACCTCTCGGAGCTGACGGCGGAGAACGTGATGACGCCCCGGGTCCAGGTCACCGCCCTGGAAGCGGAGGCCACGGCCGAGGACGTCGCGAACGCGACCCGGGCGACGGGTCTCTCCCGCTTCCCCGTGTACCTCGGCAATCTGGACACCGTCGTCGGAGTGGCGCACATCAAGGACGTGCTCGCGATCCCCGCCGAGCAGCGTCCCCGCACCCGTGTCTCGGAGATGCTCCGCGCCCCCCTGCTCGTGCCGGAGACCCTCACCGTGGACCGGCTGCTGGACCGGCTGTCCGGCCAGCTCGCCATGGCCGTCGTCATCGACGAGTACGGCGGGACCGCCGGGGTCGTGACGCTGGAGGACATCGTCGAGGAGGTCGTCGGCGAGGTGCGCGACGAACACGATCCGCACGAGACCGCGGACCTGGTACCGGCAGGCGAGGACACCGACGGACGGCCCCTGTGGTCGGCCGACGGCGCCGCCCGCGTCGACCAGCTGAAGACGATCGGACTGCGGGTGCCGGATGGACCGTACGAGACACTCGCCGGACTCGTCGCCACCGAGGTCGGCCGGATCCCCGCCGTGGGAGACACGGTGGAGCTGGCCGGCTGGCGGATCGACGTGGTCGACGCGTCCGGGCGCCGTGCCGCGCGCGCCCTGCTGCACGCACCGCTCCCCGGTGACGACGAACGGACGGAGGACGCACGATGATCGCCGTCCAACTTCTCATCGGGCTGCTGACCCTGGTCGTCAACGCCTTCTTCGTCGGGGCGGAGTTCGCGCTGATCTCCGTACGCCGCAGCCAGATCGAACCCGCCGCCGAGGCCGGGAACCGGCGTGCGCGCAGCGTGATCTGGGGCCTCGAACACGTATCGGCGCTGCTCGCGGCGGCGCAGCTCGGCATCACGCTCTGCACACTGGTCCTCGGTATCGTCGCCGAGCCCGCCATCGCTCATCTGCTGGAGCCCGTCTTCCACGCGGTGGGCATGCCGGACGGACTGATCCATCCGATCTCGTTCGTGATCGCGCTGACCGTGGCGACGTATCTGCACATGCTCCTCGGTGAGATGGTGCCGAAGAACATCGCGCTCGCCGAGCCGGTCCGCGCCGCGCTGCTACTCGGACCGCCGCTGGTGGCCCTGGCCAGGGCGCTGCGCCCGGTGATCTTCACCATCAACACCTTCGCCAACACCCTGCTCAAGCTCCTCCGGGTCGAGACGAAGGACGAGGTGTCCGCCACGTTCTCCGACGACGAACTGGCCCGGCTGGTGACCGACGCGGGCGATGCCGGGCTCGTCGACGACCGCTCGGCCGAGCGGCTGCGTCACGCCCTCGAACTGGGCAGCCGCCCGGTGCGGGAGGTGGCGATGCCGGTGGACCGGGTCACGTACGCCAGGATCGGGACCACTCCGGAGCAGCTGGAGCGGCTCTCGTACGAGACCGGCTTCTCCCGCTTCCCCGTGATGGACGGCGAAGGGCGGATACTCGGTTATCTCCATGTGAAGGACGCCCTCGACGCCGCACCGCGCGACGTGCCCTTCCCGGTGACCGCGATGCGGCCCATCGCCCGGGTCCGGGCGGACACCCCGCTCGACGACGCCCTGACCGCGCTGCGGCGCAGCCGTACGCACCTGGCGGCAGTGCTCGACGAGGACGGCCGGCCGGCCGGGATGGTCACCATGGAGGATGTCCTGCGCGAGCTGGTGGGGCGCCCGAAGGCCCACTGACGAAGGCGCGGGGCCCGCTGACGGAGAACGGGGCGCGGCCGGACACGGGTCCGGCCGCGCCCCTCGTCCACCGGGCGGCCATGGGCCCCGGAGGGGGCCGGCCCACCGCGATACGATCGCTCCGCCATGGAAACGAATGCCTCCTACACCAGTCTTGTCGCGGTCGGCGACTCGTTCACCGAGGGCATGTCGGACCTGTTGCCCGACGGGTCGTACCGCGGGTGGGCCGATGTACTCGCCGGACGGCTCGCCGCCCGCACACCGGGGTTCCGCTACGCGAATCTCGCGGTGCGCGGCAAGCTGATCGGCCAGATCGTCGACGAGCAGGTCGAAGCGGCCGCGGCCATGCGCGCCGATGTCGTCACGCTCGTCGGCGGGCTCAACGACACGCTGCGCCCCAAATGCGACATGGGGATGGTCCGCGGACGTCTCGAAGAGGCGGTGGAACGGCTCGCGCCCTCGTGCGGAACGCTGGTGCTCATGCGGAGCCCGGGGCGCGCCGGCCCGGTGATGGAGCGGTTCCGTCCGCGCATGGAGGAGCTCTTCGCCCTGGTCGACGACTTGGCGGCCCGGCACGGGGCGGTGGTCGTCGACCTGTACGGGGCACCGGTACTGGGCGACCCCCGGCTGTGGGACGTCGACCGGCTGCATCTGACTGCCGACGGCCACGACAGGGTGGCCGAGGCGGTCTGGCAGACGCTCGGACTGCCGCCCCGGAACGACTGGCGGACGCCGTTGCCGGCCTCCGTGCCGCCCGCTTGGACCGCCCGGCGGGTCGAGGACGCCCGTTTCGCCCGTGAGCATCTGCTCCCGTGGATCGGACGCCGGCTGACCGGCCGCTCCTCCGGGGACGGGCGTACGGGCGCCCAGTACAGCTCCGAGCTGGGCAGGGCGTTCTGGGTCACCCCCGAGAACGACCGGTCCCCCGGCCCGGTCGCGACCTGGCGCCGGGTCGATCCGGCGCCGCCCGCGTAACGCCCCGCCCGCAGGAGTGGCTGCCCGGTGTCCGGCCCGGCCTCGCCACGAAGGATCAGCGCGACGTACCGGCTCCCTCCACCTCGCCCACGCCTGGGCGAGCCGGCGGATCATGGTCACCACCAGCCGGGACGGCCGAACCTGGACCACTCCCGAACCCGTCCCCGGCCCCAGCTGTGCCACCACCGTCACCGGCCGAAACGGACGGCCACCGCTTCGTGGCCGACGCAGGCATCGCGGACCCCTCGGGTACGGCCGCGGCTCGGCCCCCGGCTCGGTCATCAGATCACGGTCCCGCATCGGTTCGGCTCCCTGGATCGAGAAACTTCTTCTCGGGGCCCGGCCATACCGGAATCACCGGACCGGGGTCATGCGCCTTACGCGTGTGCCGCGCAACGGGTGCGAGGCGATGGCCCGGGAACCTCTGACCTGGGCCTTGCGAGTTGGGTAGGTGACCAAGAACGTCCGTGGGCGCTCAGGAGCCCTGAGGGCGGCGGGTAAACTCCGGACACGTGACTGCTGTGTCTGCGAAGCCTCGCATCCCCAATGTCCTGGCCGGCCGCTATGCCTCCACGGAGCTGGCCGTCCTCTGGTCCCCCGAGCAGAAGGTGAAGCTGGAGCGCCAGCTGTGGCTGGCGGTACTGCGCGCTCAGAAGGACCTCGGGATCGAGGTGCCGGACGCCGCACTGGCCGATTACGAGCGGGTCCTCGACCAGGTCGATCTCGCCTCGATCGCCGAACGGGAGAAGGTCACCCGGCACGACGTCAAGGCCCGGATCGAGGAGTTCAACGCCCTCGCCGGCCACGAGCAGGTCCACAAGGGCATGACCTCGCGGGACCTCACCGAGAATGTCGAGCAGCTCCAGATCCGGCTCTCCCTCGAACTGATGCGGGACCGTACGGTGGCGGTCCTGGCCAGGCTCGGGAAGCTCGCGGGCGAGTACCGCGAACTGGTCATGGCCGGCCGCTCCCACAACGTCGCCGCTCAGGCGACCACGCTCGGCAAGCGCTTCGCGACCGCCGCCGACGAGCTCCTGGTGGCGTACGGACGCCTGGAGGACCTGCTGACCCGCTACCCGCTGCGGGGAATCAAGGGCCCCGTGGGCACGGCGCAGGACATGCTGGACCTGCTGGGCGGTGACGCCGGAAAGCTCGCCGACCTGGAACAGCGCATCGCTGCACACCTCGGTTTCGCCCAGGCCTTCACCTCGGTCGGCCAGGTCTACCCCCGTTCCCTCGACTACGACGTGGTGACCGCGCTGGTCCAGCTGGCCGCCGCTCCTTCCTCGGTCGCCAAGACGATCCGGTTGATGGCCGGACACGAGCTGGTGACCGAGGGCTTCAAGCCGGGCCAGGTCGGCTCGTCGGCGATGCCGCACAAGATGAACACCCGGTCCTGCGAGCGCGTCAACGGCCTCATGGTGATCCTCCGCGGCTATGCGTCGATGACCGGCGAACTGGCCGGCGACCAGTGGAACGAGGGCGACGTGTCCTGCTCCGTGGTCCGCCGGGTGGCCCTTCCGGACGCCTTCTTCGCCTTCGACGGTCTGGTGGAGACGTTCCTGACGGTGCTCGACGAGTTCGGTGCGTTTCCTGCCGTCGTCGCCCGTGAGCTGGACCGCTACCTTCCGTTCCTTGCCACGACCAAGGTCCTCATGGGCGCGGTGCGTGCGGGTGTCGGCCGCGAGGTCGCCCACGAAGCGATCAAGGAGAACGCAGTCGCCTCGGCCCTGGCCATGCGCGAGCAGGGTGCCGAGCGCAACGAGCTGCTCGACAAGCTGGCCGCCGACGAGCGCATCCCTCTGGACAGGGCACAGCTCGACGCGCTGATGGCCGACAAGCTCTCCTTCACCGGTGCGGCCGGTGATCAGGTCGGCTCGGTGGTCTCTCGCATCGAGGAGATCGTCAAGCAGCACCCCGAGGCCGCCGCGTACGCCCCGGGCTCCATCCTCTGACGGCCTCGGCCTTCCCACCGGATGACACCCGAAGAGCTCCAGGCCGCCCGTGACCGCACCGTTCCCGACGTGGTCACGGGCGGGCTGCGTGTGCTGTTCTGCGGAATCAATCCGAGCCTGATGACGGGGGCGACGGGCTACCACTTCGCCCACCCCGGCAACCGCTTCTGGCCTGTTCTCCATCGGTCCGGCTTCACTCCTCACCAGTTGCATCCAGCTGAACAGACCGAGCTGCTTCGCTACGGTCTCGGCATCACCAATGTGGTCGCCAGGGCCACTGCTCGTGCGGACGAACTGTCCGCCGAGGAGTACCGGGAGGGCGGGCAGATCCTCCAGGCCAAGGTCGAGAGCCTGAGGCCGCAGTGGCTGGCGATCGTGGGGGTCACGGCCTACCGCACAGCCTTCGGTAGGCGCACCGCGCGAATCGGTCCGCAGGACCACACGATTGGCGGTGCGCGGGTCTGGGCCTTGCCCAACCCCAGTGGGCTGAACGCCCACTGGACCGTTCAATCAATGGCGGAGGAGTACGGCCGTCTCCTCGCCCGCGTCGGTGAGGGCACCGCCTTCACCCCCGAAGCTCCCTGACGCTCCTGTCGGCGATCCCCTGTGTTCCGCTTCCCTTCCCTTGAGGATCAGCCGCCGGCTCCGGATCCGCCATGGATCCCGCTTCTCGCACCTGGCCGCGGGATGCCTTCAGGCATCATGTGGCAGCGCAGAAACCACAGTTGACAGGAGCTACGCGTCCCTGCGTCGTACCGCCCACCAGCCGGCCAGCACGGCGGCCAGTGCCCACGCCGCCGTCACTGCGAGCCCGCCCCATGGCCCGAGACTTCCCTGCGAGGTCTGGTGGAGCACCAACTGCCCCGCGCGGTCCGGCAGATAGTCCGCCGCACCGGCCGCGACATCACCGATGACGAACGGCACGATGAGCACGAACGGGATGAGTAGGCCGAGGACGGTCACCGCGCTGCGCAGCAACGCGGTGAGACCGGCCGCGAACAGTGCCATCAGGGCCAGATAGATCCCTCCCCCGAACGCTGCCCGAAGTGCGCCCGGATCTCCCAGGCCGATCGCGTACTCACCCATGAACAGCTGGCCCACCAGGAAGGTGGTGAAGCTCGTGACCAGGCCGACGACGCCCGCCGCCGCTCCGACGACCGCGATCTTCGCGATGTAGAAGAGGTTTCTGTGCGGTACGGCGGCGAGCGATATCCGCAGCGCGCCGTTGAAGAATTCGCAGGACAGCGCGGTCGCTCCGAAACTGATGGCGGCGAGCTGGCCAAAGTTCAGCGCGTAGAAGGCACCGAAGACGGGGTCGGCTCCCGCGTTGTCCGCCTCTGCCTGGCCGACGGTCGGGAAGACCAGCAAGGTGACGGCGAGCGTCACGGCCAGGACTGCTATCAACGACCCCGCTGTGGACCGGAGCGATCTCACCTTGATCCACTCGGAACGCAGCACTGCGGTGGTCGACATGTTCAGGCCTCCTGGTGAGGGTCGGATTGGATCGGCGCGGACACGAATTCCGCGGTGCTGGTGGTGAGGTCGAGATATGCCTGTTCCAATGTGGTTCGCTCGTCCGCGAGCTCCAGAACCGGAATGCCTTCGGCAGCGGCTATCGCCCCTATCTCTTCCGCTTTCGCCCCTTCGATGGTCCAACGGCCGTCGTCGCCCTGCGTCGGGGTGTAGCCCTTGCAGGTCAGAAGGTCGCGCAGCCGTGTCGGCTCGGTCGTTCGCACTCGGGTTCTGGGACTGCTGCGGGATTCCAGGAACTCCTGCATGGGCATGTCGGCCAGCAGCCGGCCCTGGCCGAGAATCACCAGGTGGTCGGCGAACGACGCGGTCTCGTTCATCAAGTGGCTCGATACCAGGACCGTGCGCCCTTCACGGGCCAAGCGCTTCATCAGCTCGCGGATCCAGATGATGCCTTCCGGGTCGAGACCGTTCGACGGCTCGTCCAGCATCACGATCTCCGGTTCTCCCAGCAGGGCGGCCGCGATGCCCAGCCGCTGACGCATTCCGAGCGAGAAGGTCTTGATCCGGGCGCCGCCGACCCGTGCGAGGCCGGCCTCCTCCAGCACCTCCTCCACTCTCCGCGCACCGATCCGGTTACTGACCGCGAGTGCCGCAAGGTGATTCCGCGCGGTGCGCGAGCCGTGGGCGGCCTGGGCGTCGAGCAGGGCCCCTACTCGACGCAGAGGGTCGGTGAGCTCGGCATACCGTCGGCCGCCGATCGTCGCACTGCCCCGGGTCGGTCGGTCGAGACCGAGGACGAGTCTCATGGTCGTGGACTTGCCGGCCCCGTTGGGACCGAGGAACCCCGTGATGCGCCCCGGGCGCACACTGAACGTGAGGTCGTCCACGGCACGTTTCTTTCCGTACAGCTTGGTGAGTGCCTGGACATCGATGCTGGTCATGTCCTCAGCCTCGCGCCGGTGCCCCGTTGCTCGCCTCACTCGTGCGTGGGGTTCTCCTCCCTCTCCCGGGGGAGCCGCTGCGACCCGGCGGACTGGCACGATGACCGCATGTTCCGCTTCCTGCGACCGCTCGCCTCGTCCGTCACCTACACCCGATGGCTTCATCTGCTCATCCCGGGTGCGGGCTACAGCGTGTGGATCTTCATCTCGCCGGACTCGCCGTGGGTACCCGTACTTTTCGTCGTACCGGTCGGGTTGTTGCCCGGGATGCGGCTCGCCGAGGGAGTGCAGGCGCAGTTGCTGCTCGTTCCGGAGGACCGTGGCAGACCCGATCCCTCCATCTCCGCGACCCCGGCGTCCACCTGGGGCGACCGCTGGCGAACTGTGCTGTGGTTGGAGGCGCGCCTGATACTCGCGGCTCCGGTCTGGTACGTCACGGTGTGGCTGTCGGCGACCGCGGTGGACCTGTTGCTCGCTTCGTTCGGAAAGAACCCGAGCGATGACTGGCTCGCCCGTGGGTGGGGGTCGCACTGGTGGCTCGGTCTGCTCGCACCGCTCTCCCTTCTGCTGCTGTTTCCCGTCGTCGTGCTGAGCGGCCACCTGATCACCGTGATCGCCCGGTGGCTTCTCGGTCCCTCACCTACGCAGCGGCTGACGGAGTTGGAGGAGCGGACGGAACAGTTGCTGGAGCGCAATCGCATCGCACGCGAGTTGCACGACTCGATCGGCCATGCTCTGACGGTGGCGGTCGTGCAGGCCGGAGCGGCTCGTGCGGCACGGGATCCGGCGTTCACCGAGCGCGCCCTCGCCGCGATCGAGGAGACCGGCAGGGACGCGCTCGACGATCTGGAGCGGGTCCTACGGGTCCTGCGCGAGCCGGAGGCGCCGGTGGGGCAGAGACCGACGCTCGCGGAATCGGACCGGCTGCTGGAATCCGCGCGCGGCTCGGGGGCAGAGGTCGCCGCGGACGTGTCCGGCCCTCTGGGGCAGGTTCCTGGTGCGGTCTCCCGCGAGGGGTACCGCATTCTTCAGGAGTCGCTGACCAATGTGCTGAGACACTCGGGAGCAGTCCCCGTCCGTGTACGGATCGCCGTCGCCGAGGGGCGCCTGGAGTTGGAGATCACCAATCCGCTCACGGACTCTTCCGCAGCCCCGGGCGGCGGAAGCGGGCTGCGTGGTATCCGGGAACGGGCGGCACTGCTCGGCGGAAGAGCCGTGGCGGGCCCGCACGAGAAGGAATGGCGGGTGCATGTGGTCCTTCCGTTGGACGGGGTACGGATCGCTCCGCCTTCCCTGAGCGCCCGCCGGGAGCGTCTGGGCAGCCCTTAGGCTGTGCCAATGGCGGTCAGCGTACTTCTGGTAGACGACGAGCCCCTCGTCCGCGCGGGGTTGCGCGCGATCCTCGATGCTCAGCCCGATATCGAGGTCGTGGGCGAGGCCGGTGACGGAGCCGCTGTGATCCCGCTGGTGCGTCAGTTGCGTCCCGACGTGGTGGCCATGGATGTCAGGATGCCGCTGATGGACGGGATCGAAGCCACCCGCACGGTGCTGCGGACGGTGCCGGACCCGCCGAAGATCCTGGTGGTGACGACCTTTGAGAACGACGAGTACGTCTATGAGGCGTTGCGGGCCGGTGCGGACGGCTTCCTGATCAAGCGGGCCCGGCCGACCGAGATCGTGAACGCGGTGCGTCTGGTCGCCGAGGGCGAGTCCCTGCTCTTCCCCGCGGCGGTCCGGCAGCTTGCCGCCGAGTACGGGAGCAGCAAGGCGCGCGCCGCCATGGAGCGGGCGGCTCTCACCGAGCGGGAGTCCGCGGTGCTCCGTCTGATGGCCCGTGGTCTGTCGAACGCCGAGATCGCCGCCGGCCTCGTGGTCGGTGTCGAGACGGTGAAGACCCATGTCAGTTCTGTACTGGCCAAGTTGGGTGCGCGGGACCGGACCCAGGCGGTGATCGCGGCGTACGAATCCGGGTTCGTCGCCCCGAGCTGAGATAGCGGCTCCGAAAGCCGTCGCGTCCCGTGGTCGCCCGGCGCCCGGGTAGCGAGTACCATCCGCCTGACATGCGCTTGAGCTGGGAGGACACACTGTGGGCCGGCTGACCGGCGGAGATCCGTCACTGTTGCGACGCATCAATTCCGCGGTGGTGCTGCACGCGCTGCGTGGAGCCGACTCCCCCACTCTGACGGACCTGACCAGGATCACCGGCCTGTCCCGGCCCACGGTCGAGGGAGTCATGGAGGGGCTCTTCGAGGCAGGGCTGGTCGTCGAGTCGTTGCCCGACGGTGGCGAGACCCGACGTCAGGGACGGCCGGCGCGCCGGTTCCGGTTCCGTGCCGAGGCCGGCCACTTGCTCGGCGTCGAGATCGGTCCGCACCGCGTCTCGGCGCTGCTCTCGGGACTGGACGGCCGGATCATCGGCGCGGGCGCCCGTGAGGTGTCGGAGACCGCCTCCGCCGACGACCGGCTCGACAAGGTCAGGGCCGTGGTGGCCGACGTGCTGCGGCGAACGGGGGTGGCCCGCAGCAGTCTGCGTGCGGTGGGAGTGGGCAGCCCCGGCATCGTGGAGGCGGACGGGACGGTGCGGCTGGGCACCGCATTGCCCGGCTGGACGGGGCTGGCGCTGGGAGAGCGGCTGAGACGTTCCTTCCGCTGCCCCGTCCTGGTGGAGAACGACGCCAACGCGGCGGCGGTCGCGGAGCACTGGAAAGGTGTGGCCACCGAGTCCGACGACGTCGTGTTCGTCCTGGCTGGGTTGAGCCCCGGGGCCGGGTCGTTGATCGGCGGACGGCTGCACCGCGGTTTCGGCGGTGCGGCGGGCGAGATCGGAGCGCTGCATCTGCTCGGGCGGGAGGCGACTCCGGAGCGGTTGCTGTCCACGACGGACACTCCGCTGGACCCGTTGGACGAGCCGGCCGTGGCCCATGTGTTCGCGCAGGCCCGGCAAGGAGATGTCCGGGCCCAGGCGGCGGTCGAGCGGTTCATCCAGCGACTGGTGCACGATGTCGCCGCCTTGGTCCTGGCGTTGGATCCCGAGCTCGTCGTGGTGGGCGGCTGGGCCACTGGCCTCGACGACCTGCTCGATCCCCTCCGCGGTGAGCTGGCCCGCTACTGTCTCCGGCCGCCACGGGTCGCGCTGTCGATGCTCGGTGAGGCGGCCGTGGCCACCGGTGCGCTGCGGCTGGCTCTCGACCATGTGGAGGAGCAGTTGTTCGCGGTGGAGGGAACGGTGACGGCCCGCCGCTGAGGGCTACGGACCGTCACTGTTCCGGCTGCTCCTGCCGTACGTCCGGAGCGGTTCAGGAAGCCTGGCGCTCCGGGCCGTGGTGGCTGATCTCGACATCGCCCGCGTCGCCGAAGGTGAGCCGGCAGGTGTCGGCCCGGTAGGTGGCGACGGAGAGCGCGGCGGTTCCGCCCGCCACCAGGTAGCGGGTGGTGACGACCAGCACGGGAGCGCCGGGGAGCCGGTCGAGCTCCTTGGCGTCGTCCGCCCGCGCCGAGCCCAGCTCGACGGAGCGGTCCTGCCCGTCGAGGCCGAGACGGTGCAGCTCGCGCAGGACGGCACGGGCCCGGGCGGGCCCGGACGGTGCGTCGATCGCGGAGAGTTCGGGTACGGAGGACGCCGGAACGTAGAGGAACTCCGCCGCGACCGTCTGGCCGTGGGTCGTCCGGATCCTGCGTACGACGTGCACCGGCTCGGCGGCGTCCGCCCCGAGCGCGGAGGCGACCGAGGGCGGGGCGGGGGCCGTCGTGGCGTCCACGGCCTGCCATGCCTCCGCGGCGCCGCCGCCGGTCCAGTCCCGCTGGGCCGTGGAGACGGCCACGCCGACGCGCGGCGGGGCGACGGTCGTCCCGACGCCACGCCGGCGCTGGAGCCTTCCTTCGAGTTCGAGCTGCTCCAGGGCCTGCCGGAGCGTGGCCCGGGCGACTCCGAAGCGAGCGGCGAGCTCACGCTCGTTGGGCAGGATCTCGCCCACCGCAAAGTCCGAGTCGAGTGCCTCACTGAGCACGGTCTTGAGGTGCCAGTACTTCGGCTCCTGCACCGATTCCAGCTGCGTGGTCCCCACCCTGTCCTCCGCAATCGCCCAGCGGCTATTCCGCGACGTTATTTATTAAAGGTTCCTGCCTTAACGGTGAGACCATAGGACGGTACACACCCTTGGTCAAGACCAATCCTGCGTCGGTCACGCAGTGGAACGAACCCCTGCCGCAGAGCGTTCACAGGACGTTCGTGATGCCGTGGGACGCGCGCAGCACAAAGCCCCACGGCCGGCGAGGCCATGGGGCTTCGTCCGCAGCGACGCGAGGGGCGTACGGCTACGGGAGGGCGGAGAAGTGCTGAAGCTTGTCGGGGTTGCGCACGATGTACACGCACTGGACGGCCCCGTCCCTGATGTCCAGCTGGACGACGGAGTCGACCTCGCCGCCCACGAGCACCAGGAGCGCCGGACCTCCGTTGAGTTCCAGGAGCCGGGAGTCCAGACGACCGGCCTGCTCACCGGCGACCGCGAGCAGGAAGCGGCCGACCTTGTCCGCACTGTCGATGATCCGCAGCGGCGCCCTGGACTTCCCGCCGCCGTCCCCGACGAGCCGCACGTCGGGCGCGAGGAGCGCCACCAGTTCCTGGAGGTCCCCGCCCGCCGCCGCGGCGAGGAACCGCTCCGTGAGGTCTCGGCGTTGGGCCGGATCAACGTCGTACCGCGGCTTGCGCTCCTCCACGTGGCGCCGCGCGCGCCCCGCCAGCTGGCGCACGGCCGCCTCGCTCCGGTCCAGGGTGACGGCGATCTCCGCGTACGGGAGACCGAACGCCTCGCGCAGCACGAAGACGGCCCGTTCCAGCGGCGACAGGGACTCCAGGACGACGAGCACGGCGATCGACACGGAGTCGGCCAGGACGGCCAGCTCCGCGCTGTCGGGCGCGGCGGGGCCGAATTCGGTGACGACCGGCTCCGGCAGCCACGGCCCGACATACGTCTCACGGCGTGACCGCGCCTGCCTCAGCCGGTCGACGGCGAGGCGGGTGACGACCCTCACCAGAAAGGCGCGCGGCTCGCGTACGTCCTCGCGCGGCGCGGAGGACCAGCGGAGCCAGGCCTCCTGCACCACGTCCTCGGCGTCGGCGATCCGGCCCAGCATGCGGTACGCGACGCCGGTGAGGACGGGGCGGTGGCTCTCGAAGACATCGGTCGTGGTGTCGGCTGTCACTCCCCCATCCCAGCCCACCCGCCCCACCCTGTCCAGCACGACCCGGCCGCCCCCCTTGAACTGCGGGCTACTCGGCGGTAATTGTTGTTGACGAGACGTCTAAATCACTTTCAGGCATGGCCCCTTCATGCCGGATCACCCCGGGAGCCCAGCATGGCCGGCACGGTCTCGTTCAGCGTCGAATCGCCCCATGGGCCCCGGACCGTGTCCGTGGCGTACGAGCGGACCGGTACCGGCGAGCCGTTGCTGCTGCTCCATGGCATAGGTCACCACCACCAGGCGTGGACCCCCGTACTGTCCCCGCTCTCCGCGGAACGGGATGTCGTAGCCGTCGACCTGCCCGGTTTCGGCGAGTCGCCGGAGCTCCCCGAGGGGCTGCCGTACGATCTGCCGACCGTGGTCGCGGTACTCGACGCGTTCTGCACGGAGATCGGTCTGGACCGGCCGCATGTGGCGGGCAATTCCCTGGGCGGAATGCTGGCTCTGGAGCTCGGGCGGCAGAAGCGGGTGCGGTCGGTGACCGCGCTCTCGCCCGGCGGGTTCTGGACCGAGGGCGAGCGGCGTCTGGCGTTCGGCACGCTGCGGGCCATGAGGCGCGCCGCGCGGTCCATGCCGGTCCCGCTGATCGAGCGGCTCTCGCGCAGCGCGGCCGGGCGCACGGCGCTGACCAGCAGCATCTACGCCCGGCCCGGCCGCCGTTCACCTGAGGCCGTCGTCGCGGAGACCTTCGCCCTGCGGCAGGCCACCGGATTCGACCAGACGCTCGCCGCCGGGCGGAGCGCAGCGTTCACCCGTGATGTGCCGGGGCTGCCCGTGACCGTCGCCTGGGGCACCCGGGACCGGATACTGCTGCGCCGACAGGGGGTCAGGGCGAAGCACACCATCCCGGACGCCCGGCTGGTCCGCCTGCCCGGCTGCGGCCATGTGCCGATGAACGACGATCCCGCGCTGGTGGCCCGCGTCATCCTCGACACCAGCCGCTGAAGCGGCGCCAATACGCGTATCCGCACCGTGGACGGCCGCGCGCCGGGACAGGGCACCCGCCCCGAGGGCGACTCCGAGCCCGACGAGCAGACTGCCGCAGGCCTGGGCGGAACCGTAGGACCCGGTGCCGACGACCGGTGCGGTGAGCGCGGCGGAGACCGGGATCAGGCCGGAGAAGAGGGTCGCGCGCTCGGTGCCGATGCGCTGCATGCCCGTGTACCAGCAGACGAATCCGACGACGGTGACCACGGCCGCCTGCCACAGCAGCGCGGCCGTCTCGGCCCCGGTGGGAATGCGCAGCACTCCGCCACCGTCCAGGACCACGCCGAGCAGCGCCGATTCGACGGCCGCGATGCCGCACACGACGGCCGAGAGCAGTCGTGGCCCGAGCGGCCGCAGCACCGGCCCCGCCAGGACGGCGAAGCCGACCTCGCCCGCCAGCGCTCCCGTCGAGCAGAGGATGCCCGCCAGGTCCGTGCGGCCCCAGCCCTGGACGGTGAAGGCCCCGGCGGCGACCAGCCCCGCCGCGCAGAGCACCGTGCGCGTGGGCCGACGTCCGTCCATGAGGGGGACGAGTACGGCGACGACGATCGGCGCGCATCCGACGAAGACTCCTGGGACGGCCGGTTCCGCCGACCGTTCCGCGCCGAGCACGGCCAGGTTGAAGCCGACCATGCCAATGGCGGCCAGCAGTGCGAGCCGCCCCCATTGACGTGGAGTGAGGGTCCGCAGCACGGTGGTCGGCCGACGGCCGCCGCCACGGGCCAGGACCGGTAGGAGCAGGAGTGCCGCCAGGCCGTAGCGCAGCGCCTGGCCGCCCGCGTACGGGTAGTCGCCGAGGACGCTGTTGGCGGTGAAGGAGGCGCCCACGAGGACGCAGGCGAGGGCCGCGAGGAGGGCCCCGCGCAGTGAGCTGACGTTCATGGGACCGACGTTAGGCAGCCGGGCGGACCGGGTTAAGGTCCACTTCCATGACGTCTTCGGGGACCAATTCGGCGACCGGCCCGCAAGCGGCCGGCGCACGCGTCACCGGGCCGCGGGCGGACGGCTCGCGGGCCGACGGGTTCGGCTCCGCCGCCTGGGAGCTGCTGCTTCCGGCCGCCGACGCACCGGTTCGCCGACGTGGCCGCGCCCTGCAGTCCGCCCTGCGTGAGGCCGTGCGCTCCGGCCGCCTCGCGCCGGGCACCCGGCTGCCGTCCAGTCGTGCGCTCGCCGCTGATCTGCGGGTTTCGCGCGGGCTGGTGACCGAGGCGTACGAGCAGCTGACGGCCGAGGGCTATCTGCGCAGCGGACGCGGCGCGGGCACATGGGTGAGCGGCGCGGTCCGGGCCCCGGCGCCCGGGGCACGTGATCTGGCGCCGCGCGCGCCGGGCGTACGCGTGGACTTCCGGCCGGGCACTCCCGATCTGTCGCTGTTCCCGCGCGGCGCCTGGGCCGCCGCCCACCGTTCGGTGCTCGGCCGGCTGCCGCACGACACGCTCGGCTACCCCGACCCCCGCGGTCTGCCGGTGCTGCGGGACGCCCTGGCGGCCCTGTTGTCCCGGCGCCGCGGGGTGGTCGCCGATCCGGAGCGCCTGGTGGTGTGCTCCGGCGTGGCCCAGGCGACGACCCTGCTGGGGTTCGTCCTGCACGGGCGGGGCGCGCGGACTGTCGGCGTGGAGGACCCCGGAAGCCCCGAGCACGCCGACCTGTTCGCGTCGGCGGGGATCACCGCCGTCGGCCTGCCGCTCGACGGCGAGGGGCTCGCGGTCGAGCCCCTCGTGCGCTCGGGCGTACGCGCGGTCGTCACCACGCCCGCCCACCAGTTCCCCACCGGAATCGCCTACTCCGCGCAGCGCCGCGGCAGGCTCCTGGAGTGGGCCCGCGAGGTGGACGGGCTGATCGTCGAGGACGACTACGACGGCGACTTCCGCTACGACCGGGCGGCCGTCGGCGCGCTCCAGGGGCTCGACCCGGAGCACGTCGCCTACACCGGTTCGGTCAGTAAATCGCTGGCCCCCGGGCTGCGGCTGGGCTGGCTGCTCGCCCCTGCGGCCATGACCGAGGAGATCGTCGCCCGCAAACGCACGATGGACCTGGGCAACCCCGCCGTCGACCAGGCGGTCCTCGCCGATTTCATCGTCCGGGGCGGCTACGACCGGCAGTTGCGCCGCTGCCAGCGCGCCTACCGGGAGCGCCGGGACGCACTCACGTCGGCGCTGGCGGAACACTTCCCCGGGGCCGAGGTCAGCGGGATAGCCGCCGGTCTCCACCTCATCGTCGATCTGCCCGAGCGGTACGGGCCCGAGCCGCTCTTCCTGGCCCGGGCGTCGGAGGCCGGAATCGCCCTGCGGCCGCTCAGCACCTGCGGCACCGCGGAACCCGGGCACGGAGCCGTCCGGCTGGTCGTCGGCTACGCCCATCTGTCTCCGCAGGAGATCGGGACAGGGGTACGACTGCTGGCCGATTCTCGACGGCGCCGGGAGTTCATCTGAGGTTGGCGTGCCCGCTGCCGAGGGGCACGAAGGTGGGAGCGTCCGACGAGCCACCCGTTCGTTCCGCCGACCGCTGCCCGAAAGGCGCCTCGATGCCGAACCTCCCCCCGTTCCCGTCCCCTGCCCGCCGCAGTGTGCTGCGTGGTTCGCTCGCAGCGTCGGCCGCGCTCGCACTCCCCGCGGTGGGTGCCGCCGCGCCCGCCTTCGCCCTGTCCGGCCGACCGCGCGCGGAGTGGGGTGTGCAGGTGGGCGACGTCACCTCCTCGTCCGCGCTGGTCTGGGTGCGGTCGGACCGGCCGTCCCGGATGATCGTGGAGACCTCGGCCACGGAGTCGTTCCGGCGCGCCCGCACCTGGCACGGCCCGCTCCTCGGCCCCGGCACCGACTTCACCGGGACGACACCGCTGTACGGGCTGCCGCCGGGCGAGCAGGTGCACTACCGGGTGGTCCTCGCCGACCCCCACGACCCCCGGCGCACCGGGAAGCCGGTGTACGGGACCTTCCGGACGGCGCCCGCCCTGCGTCGGGACGGGGTGCGTTTCCTCTGGTCGGGGGATATCGCGGGGCAGGGCTGGGGCATCAATCCGGACATCGGCGGCTATGTGGTGTACGACGAGATGCGCCGCCTCGACCCGGACTTCTTCCTCTGCAGCGGTGACAACATCTACGCGGACGGGGTGATCGAGCCGAGCGTGACGCTGCCCGACGGACGGGTCTGGCGCAATGTCACCACCGAGGAGAAGGCCAAGGTCGCCGAGACCCTCGCCGAGTACCGCGGGAACTTCCGCTACAACCTGCTCGACCACAATCTGCGCGCGTTCAACGCCCAGGTGCCCTCGATCGTGCAGTGGGACGACCACGAGGTGCGCAACAACTGGTACCCCGGGCAGATCCTCGACGACGCCCGGTACACCGAGAAGAACGTGGACGTACTCGCGGCCCGTTCGATGCGGGCCTTCCGCGAGTACTTCCCGGTGTCCACGCTGCACTCCCGGTCCGGGGACGGACGGGTGCACCGGGTCGTCCGGCACGGTCCGCTGCTCGATGTGTTCGTCCTCGACATGCGGTCGTTCCGCAACGCCAACTCCCCCGGCCGGCAGCCCGACGACACGACGGGCATCCTGGGCGCCGAGCAGCTCAGGTGGCTCAAGAACGAGCTGTCCCGGTCCCGCGCGGTGTGGAAGGTGATCGCCGCCGACATGCCGCTCGGACTGGTGGTCACCGACGGTGCCACGGACTTCGAGGCGGTGGCCCAGGGCGACCCCGGAAAGCCGCTCGGGCGCGAGTTGCAGATAGCGGAGCTGCTGCGGTTCATCAAGCACCGGCGGATCACCGGCACGGTCTGGCTGACGGCCGACGTGCACTACACCTCGGCACAGCACTACGCGCCGGAGCGCGCGGCGTTCAAGGACTTCGCGCCGTTCTGGGAGTTCGTCTCGGGGCCGCTCGCGGCAGGGCAGTTCCAGGCGAACGACCTCGACGCGACCTTCGGTCCCGACCGGGTCTTCGTGCGCGCGCCCGACCGGGCGAACGTGTCACCGATGGAGGCGCCGCAGTACTTCGGCGAGGTCGACATCGACGGCGGCAGCGGCGAGTTGACCGTGCGGCTGCGGGCCCAGGGCGGTTCCGTGCTGTTCACCAAGGTGCTGCAGCCGGGACGCGTCGGGCAGTGATCCGCTGACGGGCGAACGGCGTTCGGCTCCCGGACACCCCGGCCGGGGGCCGATTGTCAGTGGTGGGTCCTACGGTTTTCCCATGACCCGATCCGTTCAGGCACTGGCCTACGCACGCTCGTCCGCCCTGGAGTCCTCGCAGGCCGGGCCGCTCCTCGGGCTGGAGACCGCCGGGGGGCTCACCCCCCGGGGCGCCGAGCCCCACCCACGGTTCTTCTCCGGTTTCCTCACCTCTCCGGCGGTCGCGGCCCGGGGGCTGCTCGCCGTGGCGGACGTCGCGTCCGCGCGTTACTACCAGCGCACGTTGCCGTCCTCGCTCGACCCTGTCGTGACGGGCAACGGGGACCGTCTGCGTTTCGAGTCGTTCTCCGGCTGCTGCGGCGTGTACGCGCGCCTGGATGTGCTCCAGGAGGGTCTGGACGGCGGGCTGACGGACCACGGCACCACCAATGTGGATGTCAACAACCCGTTGCGGGAGGCGCTTTCGCGGATATCGGGGGACGATCCGCTGCATCTGCGGGTGGGCCCGGAGGAGCTGGCCGTGACCACGCTGGACGGTCCGGTCGTGGAGAAGAAGGTGCCGCTGCCCGACCGGTGGCTGCGCGGATTCGCGGAGGCTCAGGTGGCCTCCGCCGGGTTCGATCTGCGGGCCGAGCTGCCGGCCGCCGAGGCCGTGCGGTTCCTGCGCTCGCTGCCCCGTTCGTCGGGGAGCTCCTCGCGCGGCGCCCGGTGGGTGGTGCCCGCCGGAAAGACGCTCCGGCCGACGACCCGGCCGGTGGCGGGGGCCGTGTGCCTGCCGGGCCCGGAGCGGCTGGGCGCACTGCAGCGGGTGCTGCGCCACGCCACCTCCCTGCGGGTGTACGGGCCGGCCGGCGACGGGGCAGCGACCGCGAGTGCCTGGGAGGCCGTGCTGCCGGGCATGCGGCTCACGCTGACGCTCTCGCCGGACGCCTCGCGCGGGTTCTCCGGTGAGGGCGGGGTGCTGGAGGCGCTGGCCACCGACGACGCGGCGGCCGACGCCGAGCTGGTGTCCGTGCTGCTGGCCTGGGAGCCCCGGATCGACACCGCGGACCTGGCGGCCCAGTCCGGCCTCACGGTGGAGCGGGTCCGGGCGGCGCTGACCCGGCTGGGGACGGCGGGCCGGGTCGGCTACGACCTCGCGGACGCGGCGTACTTCCACCGGGAGCTGCCGTACGACGCGGACCGGGCCGAACGGCACAATCCGCGTCTCGTGGCGGCCCGGCAGCTGGCCGGTTCGGGCGCGGTGGAGCTCGACGCGGACATGGCGGCCGTGACATCGGGTGATCATCGGTACCAGGTGAGGGAGAAGGACGGCGTGCTGAGTTGTACCTGCACATGGTGGGCGGACTACCGCGGACGGCGCGGCCCGTGCAAACACGCGCTGGCCGTCCGGATGGTCCGGCGCGGGGCGCTGGTCGCCGGAGGTGCGCGATGAGCGAGCTGATGGCCGCCGTACGGGAGTCGCGCGCGCACGAACTGCCGGCTCTGCTGACCAGGATGGACACGGCGCAACGCCGGGCGGCGCTGGTCGAGCTGAAGGCCCTCCGCAAGGAGAAGCGGGGCTGGAGCTGGGACAGTCAGAGGAAGGTCATCAAGCCGCTGCTCGTGGCCGGTGCGGGCTGTCACACCGGAGCGGCGGCGTGTGCCACCTGGATCGCGGGCCGGGACCTGCTGGGCTGGGACCGCCCTCCCTTCACCCTGGTCGTCGCGGCCCTCGCGGACCGTGACCCGGAGTGGCTCGGCGATGTCGCACACCGGCTGGCGGCCCGGCCCGCGACGGCGGAGATCACCTACGACCTGATCTCCCGGCTGGTGCGGAAGTCCCAGTGCGCGGTGCCCACGACGGAGGGCTTCGTGCGGGGCTGGCTCCAGACCGTGTCGTCCCACCAGTGGCAGCGGAAGCAGAGGAAGCCGTTCATCGACGTGCTCCGGGCCGACCCGTTCGCACCGGTGCTGCTGCCGCGGATCTTCGAAGTGCAGGAGCTGCCGCCGCAGATGCTCTGGTCCTACGAGACGGACGACGAGCGCCGCTGGGACGTCACTCTGGCCGCGCTCCCCCAGACGGGTCTGCTGGAGCGCCCGGCGCTCGTCGACGGCTGCGTGACCCGGCTGCTCCGTGGTGGAAAACCGGGTGAGCAGCGCTTCTTCCTCAGTACGCTGCGCCTTCTCGCCCTGACCGAGCAGGAGGAGGCGGAGCGGGTCCCGGACTGGATCGGGATGGCCTCGGACGCCATGTCCACCGTCGCCGCCCACGCCCAGCAGGTGCTCGGCCGGCTGGACGAGCGCGGCGGGCTCTCCGTGCGGGCGCTGGCGGAGGTGTCGGGCGCCGTGCTGTTCCGCACCGAGAAGAAGCTGGTCCGGTCCCAGCTCGTGCTGCTCGGCAAGGCGCTGCGCCGTGATCCGTCGGCCGCCGACGAGCTGCTGCCGGTGGTCGCGGGCGCCTTCGAGCACGAGGACATCGACGTGCGGGAGCGGGCGCTCAAGCTCGTCGGCCGTCATCTGTCGGCCGCCGGAACCGGGGTGCGGGAGGAGCTCGCCCTGTCGGCGTCGTCGCTCGGCCCGGCGCACCGCACGCTGGTGGCCGAGGTGTTCGGCACCTCGGCGGACGGGGAGCCGGAGGCGGAGGAGTACGAGGAGGTGCTGCCCCCGGCGCCGGTCGCCCGGCGCCTGGACCCGGTGCCCGCGTCGCTTCCCGAGCTGGTCGAGGACGTGGTGGTTCTGGGCCGCGCCTCCGCGCCGGAGGTCCCGGTCCTCGAACGGGTACTGGACGGCCTGGTGCGTCATGCCCACACCGACCGGTCGGCACTGACCGGGGCGTTGCGCGACGCGCTGACGGGCCAATGGTGGATGACCGGCGGATCGGGGGAGGGGGATCTGCCGCACTGGTCCGTCCGGCAGATCCGCTCGGCGGAGGGGATCGAGCCGGTCCTGGCCGTACTGCTCGGGTATCTCTCGCCCCAGGTCGTGGCGGACGAGCTCGCGGCCTGGACGGGTACGGGGTCCTGCGTCCACGACTCGCTCCAGGGGATTGCGCGGGCCCGGGTGTGGGATGCCGCCGACGCCGTTCTGACCGGCGATCGCCCGTTCCTGGTGGCGACCCCGACCTGGCACACCGGCTCGCTCGACCCCGCGGTACTGGTCCAACGGCTGCGGGAGTACCAGCGACTCGGCCTGCGGCCCGGCCAGACCGACTTCGCCCAGGCCATGCTGCGGGTGCGGCGTCGCGGGCAGGACGGGGCAGCGGCGGAGGCCGAACTGCTGGGAACGCCCGAGGGCGAGCGGCTGGCCGCCTGGCTGCGGGCCGACGAACCGCTCGCCGAGGTGCACCGCTTCGATCTGGAGAAGAAGGCCAGGCGGGGGCAGACGGTCGAGCGGACGCACCGGATTCTGCTGGCCACCGAGGAGCGCCCGTTCGTCAGGGAGGTGCTCCCGCGCTCCTTCCACTGGCTCGGGCAGCCGCAGACCCCGACGCACAGCCCGTGCTACCACTGGGACGAGCGTCAGGAGCTCTGGACCGCCACTCTGCCGGAGGACGCCGAGACCCTGGCCGCCTGGCTGCTGCCGCACGCGGCGAACGACGTGGTCGAGGAGATACAGAACGGCATACGGTCGCTCACACCGCTCGCCGAGCTCGGCGGCCCCGCGGGCGAGGCTCTTCATCTGACGCTGGCGTACGAGCTGGGTGCCCGGTATCCCGAGGACCGTCTGGCCGCGGTGGACGCCCTGCTGATCCTCGCCACCCAGCAGCGGCTCGACGCGGCGCTGCTCGGCGACCGGATCTCGGTCCTGCTCGGCCACGGGCTGATCAAGCCCAACCGCCTCGCGGACTCCGTCCGCACCGCCGCCCTGACCGGCGCGTACCGGACGGTGCTCTCCGTCCTGATCGGAGTGCTGCCCGGGGTGCTGGCGCACGAGAAGGCTCCGCGCGGAGCGGGCGACCTGCTCGGCGTGGCGGCGGAGTGCGTCGAGCACTGCGGTACGACGGGGGCCGGGGACATACCGGGGCTCGCGGAGACCGCCGCGCGTGGCGGGTCCTCGCAGCTGGTCCGCCAGGCCAAGCGGCTGGCGGAGGCGTGGAAGGCCGATGTCGCGGGCAAGTGACGGTCCCGTCCCTCGGAGCGGACACCCTCGGAACGGACGGCGCCTGGGATCGATGACCGCCCAGAACCCGGGGGCGCCCGGAGCCGACGGCCGCCCCCGGATGCCCCGTGGCTGCTCGGAGCCCACGGGGCATCCGGGCCCAGGAATGTTCGGAACCCGCGGCCGAAATCGACCTGAAAGGGATCAGATTCGCATGTAACCCATCGGTCACAGCGTGTTCGTGGTCAGGCAACAACACTCGGTCAGAGTGGGTGCATGACTGACACGACATCCGCGAAGACCGCCCATCGCCGCCACCACTGGCGGCGGGACGTGATCGAGCTGGCCGCGGTCTTCACCGCGGTCGCGGTGGCCGACGCCGTCGCGAACCTGATCGGTCACCAGCCGGGAGGACCGTATCTGTTGATCGTCTCGGCGCTGGCGCTGGCGGTGACGGCCGGGTTCCACACCTGGTGGGCCCGCCGTCACAGCCACGCCCCGCCACCGCACGACGGCACGCGCCCGGCCACATCCCCGTCCCCGTCCGACACGGACACCGGTGCCGAGGCCGAATCCGGCTCCGGCACCGGGGCGCGGGCAGCGGCCGGCGCGGGCCGGGCGCCGACCGTCGAGGGCACGGCGTTGTGGCGGATGCGGACCACGGTGCGGGATGTCCCCGGCAGCCTGGCGATGGTGTGCGCCGCCCTCGCCCGGCACCGGGTGGATATCCTCACCCTCCAGACCCACCCGCTGGCCCGGGGCACGGTGGACGAGTTCCTGCTGCGCGCCCCCGCACGGCTTCCCGCGCGGGAACTCGGCCGGGCGGTCTCCACCGCCGGGGGCAGTTCGACCTGGATCGAGCGGGCCGACGCCCACGATCTGGTCGACGCCCCGACCCGCGTCCTGGGCCTCGCCACCCGCACGGCACTCGATGCCGCCGAACTCCCGCTCGCCCTGAGGCAGTTGCTCGGCCGGTGCACCATCCGCTCGCTGCCCGCCGTCTCGGCCACCGGCCGGAGGACCGGCGCGAGCACGCCCGTCGAAGGAGTGCTGGAGGAGACGGTGATGCGGCTGCGCGACCCCTCGGGAGGCGCCCTCACGATCGAGCGGCCGCATCTTCCTTTCACTCCGACCGAGTTCGCCAGGGCACGTGCCCTGGTCGAGCTCGATGCCCGGCTCGGCCCCCGCGTCCCACGCGGCGCACAGGTGCTCACCCTGCCCGAGGGCAACGAGATCACCGTACGCCGTGCCGACCCGACCGACCTCCCGGCCGCACGCGCGATGCACGACCGCTGCTCCGACCAGACACTGCGGATGCGCTACCACGGTCCGGTGCAGGACGCCGACCGCTACCTCGACCACCTGCTCGGCCCCCGCTTCGGCCGCACCCTCGCCGTACAGACCGCCTCGGGCCGGCTGGTCGCGCTCGGCCACCTGCTCTGGGACGGCGACGAGACCGAGGTGGCCCTCCTCGTCGAGGACGACTGGCAGCGCCGCGGCATCGGCTCCGAGCTCCTGCGCCGACTGGTCGCGCTCGCGATCGAGGCCGGTTGCGAGAGCGTCTACGCCGTCACCCAGGCGTCGAACACCGGAATGGTCGCGGCCATGCGCTCGCTCGCCCTTCCGCTGGACTACCAGATCGAGGAGGGCACCCTGGTCGTCACGGCCCGGCTGGACGCGACGCCGGTCCGTTCACTGCCCCCCTACGAGCAGGCCGGCCGCTGACTGGCCGGTCCCGGCCGCCGGGTGCTCGGCGTACTGCGCGCCGAGCGCCCGGTCGAGGTCGGCCCACAGGTCCTCCACGTCCTCCAGGCCGACCGACATCCGCAGCAGCCGGTCCCCGACGCCGGAGGCGTGCCGGTCCCCCTCGTCCACGATGCGGTGGCTGATGGAGGCCGGGTGCTGGATCAGGGTGTCCACGCTGCCGAGGCTGACCGCCGGTGTGACGAGCCGTACGGCCGAGATCACCCGGTGCGGATCGCCGTGCACCTCGAACGAGACCATCGCACCGCCCAGTTCCGGGTAGTGGACCCGGGCGACACGCGGATCCGCGGTCAGCCTGCGGGACAGTTCGGCGGCGCTCGCGGACGCCGCCCGCACCCGTACCGGAAGGGTGGCCAGGCCCCGCAGCAGCAGGAACCCGGCCATCGGGTGCAGCACTCCGCCGGTGGCGAAGCGCACCTGTCGCAGCCGGGCCGCGAACTCCTCGTCGCAGGCCACCACCCCGCCCATCACATCGCCGTGCCCACCGAGGTACTTGGTGGCACTGTGCAGCACGATCCGGGCACCGTCCTCGACGGGCCGCTGGAGCACCGGCGTGGCGAAGGTGTTGTCGACGAGCAGCGGCACCGAACCGCAGGAGTGGGCGACCGCCCGGATGTCCACCTCGGCGAGCGTCGGATTGGCGGGGGTCTCCACCACCACCAGCCCGGTCTCCGGGCGGATCGCCTCGGCGATGCCCGCCGGGTCGGTCCAGGTCACCTCCGTACCCAGCAGACCCGCGCCGAGCAGGTGGTCGCTGCATCCGTAGAGCGGGCGGACGGCGACCACATGGCGCAGGCCCATGCTCGCGCGGGCCAGCAGCACGGCGGTCAGGGCCGCCATTCCGCTGGCGAACGCGACGGCGCTCTCCGTTCCTTCGAGCCGGGCGAGGGCGGTCTCGAACCGGGCCGTCGTCGGGTTGTCCAGCCGCGCGTAGACGGGCGGACCTTCGAGCCGGGCGCCGGTCGTGGCGAAGGTGTCGATCCGCTCCGCCTCGGCCCGGGAGTCGTACGACGGGTAGGTGGTGGACAGATCGATCGGCGGGGTGTGCAGTCCGAGGGCGGCGAGGTCGTCGCGGCCCGCGTGCACGGCTTCGGTGGCGAGCGCCCGGGACCGGTCGGGAACCGGGGGCGCCGTCGGGGTTTCGGTGTCCATGCCTCCACTCTGAACATGTACCGGCCGGTCCGGCACAACACCCGTGCTACGTTCGGCCAATGGCCGATTCTGTCGCTCTCGACCCGGTGGACCTGCACATTCTGCGGCTGCTGCAGAACGATGCCCGGACCACGTACCGCGAACTGGCCACCGCGGTCGGGGTGGCTCCGTCAACCTGCCTGGACCGGGTGGCCAGGCTCCGCCGCTCGGGCGTCATTCTCGGCCACCAACTGCGGCTGGACCCGGCGCGGCTCGGCCGGGGCCTGGAGGCTCTGCTCTCCGTACAGGTCCGGCCGCACCGCAGGGAGCTCATCGGCCCGTTCGTCGAGCGCATCAGGGCGCTGCCGGAGTCCCGCGCGCTGTTCCATCTGACCGGCCCCGACGACTACCTGGTCCATGTCGCGGTCACCGGCACGGCCGATCTGCAGCGTCTGGTGCTGGACGAGTTCACCTCCCGCCGCGAGGTGGCGCGGGTCGAGACCAGGCTGATATTCCAGCAGTGGGAGTGCGGTCCGCTGCTGCCACCGGCCACGGACCCACCGGAATCGGACCGCAGGGACCGAACGCCGTGACGCGGGGACCGAACGGCCGGACCGCCGGGGCCCGACGATGTGAAGCGGCCGCCCGGCCATGTGACGCGGCGGCGTAACGATGTGACGCGGAGGCCGTCGCCGTACGAGGATGTCCGCATGTCAGACACTCCCAGCAGCGCGCTGCCCCGTCAGGTCGCCGACGCCTACGTCGACGCGTTCATCGAACTCGATCCGGTCTCCGGAACATATCTGGGTGTCGCGGAGAGTTCGCGCCGCCTTCCCGACTTCTCCCCCGCCGGCCAGGAGGCCCTCGCCGAGCTCGCCCGGACCACCCTGGCGAAGCTCGACGCCGCCGAACAGCTGCCCGGTGCGGACAGCGAGGCCGAGCGCCGCTGCGGCCGGCTGCTGCGCGAGCGCCTCACGGCGGAACTCGCCGTCCACGAGGCCGGCGAAGGGCTGTGCACCGTCTCCAACCTGTCCTCCCCGGCGCACAGCGTCCGTGAGGTGTTCACGGTGACGCCGACCGACACCGACGAGGACTGGGCCGCGATCGTGGACCGGCTCAACGCGGTGCCCGCCTCCCTGGAGGGCTACCGCGCCTCGCTGGCGCTCGGTCTGGAGCGCGGGCTGTACGGCGGTCCGCGCGCCACGGCCACGTTCGTCGGCCAGCTCGACGAGTGGGCGGGCCAGGGCCGTGACGGCTTCTTCCAGGAGTTCGTGGCCGAGGGCCCGCAGGCGCTGCGCGCCGCCCTGGACAAGGGCGCCGATCTGGCCACGGAGGCGGTCGCTTCCCTCCGCGACTGGATGCGCGACGTCTACGCCCCGGCGGTCGAGGGCGCGCCGGACACGGTGGGCCGCGAGCGCTACGCGCGCTGGGTGCGGTACTTCAACGGCACCGACCTGGATCTCGACGAGGCGTACGCGTACGGCTGGTCCGAGTACCACCGGCTGCTCGGCGAGATGCGGACCGAGGCCGAGAAGGTGCTGCCCGGCGCCGGTCCGTGGGAGGCGCTGGCCCACCTCGATGTGCACGGCACGCACATCGAGGGGGTGGACGAGGTGCAGGCCTGGCTGCAGAAGCTGATGGACGAGGCGATCGAGGCACTCGACGGCACCCACTTCGAACTCGCCGAGCGGGTACGGAAGGTGGAGTCCCGGATCGCCCCGCCCGGCGGTGCGGCCGCCCCGTACTACACGGGCCCCTCCGAGGACTTCTCCCGTCCCGGGCGCACCTGGCTCCCCACGATGGGCGAGACCAGGTTCCCGGTGTACGACCTGGTGTCGACCTGGTACCACGAGGGGGTGCCCGGCCACCATCTGCAGATCGCGCAGTGGGCGCACGTGGCCGACAGCCTCTCCCGATACCAGGCGTCGATCGGCGGGGTCAGCGCCAACTGCGAGGGCTGGGCGCTCTACGCGGAGCGGCTGATGGACGAGCTGGGCTTCCTGCCGGACGCGGAGCGCCGGCTCGGCTACCTGGACGCGCAGATGATGCGGGCCTGCCGGGTGATCGTGGACATCGGCATGCACGCGGGGATGGAGATCCCGGCGGACTCCCCCTTCCACCCGGGCGAGCGCTGGACCCCGGAGCTGGCGCAGGAGTTCTTCGGCAACCACAGCGGACGCCCCGCCGACTTCGTGGAGAGCGAGCTGACCCGCTACCTCTCGATGCCGGGGCAGGCCATCGGCTACAAGCTGGGCGAGCGGGCCTGGCTGCTGGGCCGGGAGAACGCCCGCAAGGCGCACGGCGACGCCTTCGACGCCAAGTCCTGGCACATGGCGGCGCTGTCGCAGGGTCCGCTCGGGCTCGACGACCTGGTCGAGGAGCTGTCCCGGCTCTGACCGCCCCGGGGCGCCGGGTCCGGGTCCGCACCGGACCCCGGCCCGGCCGCCCGGGACGCCGTCGTCAGCCGGTCCGTTGCCCGGCGGTGTGGTGCCGCACCACCGAGCCCTGCCGCTCCTTGACCACTTCGAGCTGGACGGGGACGCGGCGGCGCAGATCGGCGACGTGGCTGACGATGCCGACACTGCGGTCCCGTTCGCGCAGCGAGTCCAGTACGTCGAGCACTTCGTCGAGGGTCTGCTCGTCCAGGCTGCCGAAGCCCTCGTCGATGAAGAGGGTGTCCAGCCGTACGCCGCCGGCCTCGTCGGTGACGACGTCGGCGAGTCCGAGCGCCAGGGCGAGCGAGGCGAAGAAGGTCTCGCCGCCCGAGAGCGTCGCGGTGTCCCGCTCCCGGCCGGTCCAGGCGTCGACGACGTGGAGGCCCAGGCCCGACCGGCGGCCGCCGGCGCGGGCGTCGGAGTGGACCAGTGTGTAGCGCCCGGACGACATGCTCCGGAGCCGGGCGGTGGCCGCCGCGGCGACCTGTTCGAGCCGGGCGGCGAGCACGTACGACTCCAGTCGCATCCTGCGCCCGTTGTCCGCGGAGGTTCCGGCGGTGAGCCCGGCCAGCCGGGCCACCCGGTCGTACTCCTCGCGCAGGGGGCCCAGTCCGCGTACTTCCCGCTCGGCCTCCCGGGAGAGCCGGTCGAGCTCGGTGGCGCGTTCGCGGGCGGCGGCCAGCGCGGCGGCGGCGTCCCGCAGCGACCGCTCGGCCGTGTCGTGCGCGGCCTGCGCCCCGGCCACCTCGGCCCGCGGGCGGTCGGCGGCGTCCCGGGTCGCCGCTTCGGCCAGCCGGTCGGCCACCGCCGCCTCCTCCGCCTGCCAGGCGTCGACGAGGCGCTGGAGCTCGCGCTGCGCGGCCCCGTCGAGAAGAGCCCCGGCGGCCTCCCGCGGAGTGTCGAACCCGGACCGGAACGCGGCGTCCGCGAGCCGGCCGTCGGCCTCCTTGCGGCGCTGTGCGGCCGCCTCCTCCTGGCGCACCGCCTCGGCGGCCGAGACGAGCAGCGCGACCCGGCGTTCCAGCAGCGCCGCGTGTTCGGCGACGTCGGCGGCGTCTCCCCGGGCGGTCGCCAACTCGGCCTCCAGGGCGGCCTGCTCGCGGTCCAGGGCCTCGCGCTGGGAGGTGCGGGCCGCGGCGCGGCGTTCGGCGAGGCGGCGTCCGTCGAGGCGTTCGGCCTGTTCCCGCTCGGCGGCGGCGAGCGCCTCGCGTGCGGCGTGGGTGCCGGACGCGGTGCGGTGGGCCTCGGTGTGCAGGGCCGTCAGGCGGTCGACGAGAGCGGTGAGTCCGGCGGTCGTCGGGTCGTCGGCGGGTCCGGCCGGCCCCTCGGCGCGGGCCTCCTCCCCCGGTGCCGTTCCGGGATCCGACGCCGCCGCGCGGGCCGCCGTGTGCTGTTCACGCACGGCCGCGAGGTCGCGGTCGGCCCGGGTCCGTGCCTCCTCGGCGTCCCGGTACTCGGCCAGCGCCCGGTCCTCGGCCGTTTTGTCGACATGCCCATCGGCGGCGCGGGCCGGCCGGGGATGTTCGGCCGAGCCGCAGACCTTGCACTCCTCCCCGTCCACCAGTTCGGCGGCCAGCTCCGCCGCGATGTCGCGGAGCCGTCGCTCGCGGAGGTCCAGCCACGTCTCGTGGGCGGCGGCGGCGCGTTCCCGGCTCCCGGTGAGCCGGCCGGTGGCGTCCGAGACCCGGGCGGCGAGCGCGTCGCGCCGGTGGGCGGCGGCCAGCCGGGCACGGGCCGGTTCCAGTCGGCCGGCGAGCTGTTCGGCCCGGGTGGCGGCGTCCCGGGCCGCCTCGATACGGGCGTGCAGGCCGTCGCGGGTGGCCGCCCAGCCGGCCAGCCAGTTCTCGGCCTCGCGGATCAGCTCGTCGTCGGCCCTGGCCTGGTGCTCCAGTGCGGTCCGCTCGGTGTCGATCCGGGCACTGCGCCGTTCGGCGCGCCGGGCCGCGTCCAGAGCGCCGAGCTCCTGGCGCAGCCGCCGCTCCAACTCCGCCAGCTGTTCGGCACCGGCCTCGGCCAGGTCGGCGGGGAGTGCGGCGCGGGCGTGGTCGCGGTCCCGGCAGGCGTTGCGATGGGCGCGCTCGGCCTCCTCGCACAGCTCCAGGGCGGGCGCGACCAGCTCGGCCCGGCGGGCCCGGGCGAGGCGTTCACGGTGCTGGTCGTGGTCGGGGCGGCGGGCCTCCAGTGCGGCGGAGCGGTGGAGCGTCTCGGCGTGGCGCTGCTGGAGTGCGGCGAGTTCGCGGGTGCGGTCGAGGGTCCGGCGGGCCGCCGCCTGGCGGCCCTCGGCCGCCGCGAGGACGCAGCCGGCGATGTCGAGCCGTTCGCGGGCGGCGCTGCGGGCCGTCGCGGCCCACTCCAGCACGCCGCCGGTGAGCCCCGGATCACCGGCCTGGAGTTCGGGGAGCGGGACCTCGTGCCCGGCAGGTCCGGCGGCCTGGGCGATCCGCTGGGCCACCGCGAGGACCCGCTCGTCCCCGGCCCTGGCCCTGGTCTCGGCGCGACGGCGCAGCTCGGCAAGCCGGTCCTCCACCGCGGCGAAGCGGTGGGTGTCGAAGAGCCTGCCGAGGAGCTTGCCCCGGGCCTCGGCATCGGCCCGCAGGAAGCGGGCGAAATCGCCCTGCGGCAAGAGCACCACCTGGCAGAACTGCTCCCGGCTCATCCCCACGAGCCCGGTGATCTCCTCGCCGATCTCCTGGTGCGAGCGGCTGAGCGGCCGCCAGCCGTCGTCGGGGCCGTACTCCCGCAGGTAGCTCTGGGCCCGCTCCGTCGTGAAGCCGCTGCCCTTCTTCTTGGGGCGGGGCTGGGCGGGGCGCCGGGTGATTTCGAGGCGGCGGCCGCCGACGGTCAGCTCCAGTCTGATCTCGGTGGCGAGATCCGCCGGGGCGTGGTCGCTGCGCAGGGAGGCGCCCGGGCTCTGGCGGGCGCCGGGCACCGCGCCGTAGAGGGCGTAGCAGACCGCGTCGAGCACCGAGGTCTTGCCCGCTCCGGTGGGGCCGTGCAGCAGGAAGAGCCCGGCCGAGGCGAGCGCGTCGAAGTCGATCTCCTGGGTGGCGCCGAACGGCCCGAAGGCGGTGACGGCGAGCCGGTGCAGCCTCACGGGCTCACCTCGTGCAGGCCGTCCGTCACCCGGACGTGGTCGAAGGCGTCGCGCAGCACGGTGCGTTCCGCCGCGTCGGCGGCGCCACCGCGTACATGGGCCACGAAGTCCTCCGCGATCTGCTGGTCGTCGCGCCCCCTGAGGCGCTGGGCGTAGGAGGCGAGCGGGTCGTCGGGGGCCCGGTCAGGCTCGAAGGCGAGGCTGAGCGTGTGCGGGAACCGTTCGGCCAGCCGGGCCATCGGCTCGTCCGGGCGGACCGGGTCGGTGAGCGTGGCCTCGACCCAGGCGTCGCGGTGCCGCTCCAGGGCGGGGTCGTCGAGGAGCCGGTCGAGGTGTCCGCGGATACGGGCGAGCGGGCGGGGCACCGGGCAGTCGACGCGCTCGGCGGTGACGGTGCCCGGGGCGTCCAGCTCGATCAGCCACATGGTCTTGCGGTGGGCGGCCTCGGAGAAGGAGTACGCGAGCGGCGAGCCCGAGTAGCGGACGCGCTCGGAGAGGGTCTGGCTGCCGTGCAGGTGGCCGAGGGCCACGTAGTCGATTCCGTCGAAGACCCCGGCGGGCACGGCGGCCACCCCGCCGACGGTGATGTCGCGCTCGCTGTCGCTGGGCTCGCCGCCCGCGACGAAGGCGTGCGCGAGCACCACGGACCGGGTGCCCCCGGGCCGGGCCGCCAGATCCGCGCGGACCCGCTCCATGGCCGCGGTCAGCACGGCCTCGTGGCCCGCCCGGTCCGCCCCGAGGACGTCCTTCACCAGGGACGGTTCCAGGTACGGCAGCCCGTAGAAGGCCACCTCGCCGTGGGTGTCGCGCAGGACGACGGGGGTGGCGCAGTCGGCGGGGTCGGTGCGCAGATGGATCCCGGCCCGTCCGATCAGGCCCGCGCCGACGCCGAGCCGGCGCGCCGAATCGTGGTTCCCGGAGATCATCACGGTGGGTACGCCCTCGGCGGCGAGCCGGTGCAGCGCGTCGTCGAAGAGTTCGACGGCGGCCAGCGGCGGCACCGCCCGGTCGTAGACGTCGCCCGCGACGACGACCGCGTCCACCTCGCGCTCCCGCACCGTCGCCACCAGGTGGTCCAGGAAGGCGGCCTGTGCGTCGAGCAGCGGGACCCGGTGGAAGGAGCGGCCCAGGTGCCAGTCCGACGTGTGCAGAATTCTCAAGACCCGGCTCCGACCCGCATCGCTCTTCCCCGCCGCCCGTCCGCCGCGGCCGGCCCCTCACAGTCTCGCATCACCGCCGGCCGTGTCCGCCGGGTCGCGGTGCCGCTCCGCTCAGGCGTCCCCGTACGCCTCGCCGCCCAGCTCCAGCGTGGCCTCGCCCGCCGTCGCGTCGGCCAGCCAGCCCCGGAAGGACTCCACGTCCGCGTCCGGCAGCCCGATCTCGATGACGACTGCCTCCGCGTAGCGGACCTCACGGACCGAGCGGCCGGTGGCGCGGAGGTCGTTCTCCAGCTTGCCCGCGCGCTGGTGGCCGACGGTGATCGTGGCGAGCCGGAACCGGTGCCGGGTGACGGTGCCGAGCGCGTCGATGGCCTCGCCGACCACTCCGCCGTAGGCTCTGATCAGCCCGCCCGCGCCGAGCTTGATCCCACCGTAGTAGCGGGTGACGACGGCGACGACGTAGCGCATCTCCCGGCGGGTCAGCATCTGGAGCATGGGCACGCCCGCGGTGCCCCCGGGCTCCCCGTCGTCGCTCGCCCTCTGCACGGAGGCGTCGGCGCCGATCACGTAGGCGAAGCAGTTGTGGGTGGCGGTCGGGTGCTCGGCGCGGACACGTGCGACGAACTCCTGCGCCTCCTGCTCGGTGGCGGCGGGGGCGAGCGCGCAGATGAAGCGCGATCGGTTGATCTCGGTCTCGTGCACGCCCGCTTCGGCGACGGTCCGGTACTGCTCCTGCATCCGGCCACCCTATGCCCCGGGCGGGAATGGTCCCGGGCCGCCGTCCGTTGTCCGGATCATGTATGCGGACGACGAGACGATCAGCCGGATTCTCCGGGACAGCGGCGACACCTGGGCCGTGGTGGGGCTGTCGGGCAACCGCTCACGCGCGGCCTACCGCGTCGCGGAGGTGCTCCAGCGCTTCGGCAAGCGGGTGGTGCCGGTCCACCCGAAGGCGGAGCGGGTGCACGGCGAGGACGGCTACGCCTCGCTGGCCGACATCCCCTTCCCGGTCGACGTGGTGGACGTGTTCGTCAACAGCGAGCTGGCGGGCGCGGTCGCCGACGAGGCGGTCGCGGCGGGGGCCGGGGCCGTCTGGTTCCAGCTCGGTGTGATCGACGAGGCGGCGTACGAGCGGACCCGCGCGGCCGGTCTGGACATGGTCATGGACCGGTGCCCCGCCATCGAGATCCCCAGACTGGGCGGCTGACGCCGAGGGTCCGCGCCGTTCGTCCAGATGTGCGCGGTGTCGCTCCGGGCGGCCGACCGGGACAATGGCCCGCTGTGACCACTTCGACCGCACCCGCCGTCGCGCACACCCGGACCGGCCTGACCGGACAGCTGAGGGCGCTCGGGGTAGAGCCCGGCGGAATTCTGCTGGTGCACGCCTCGATGCGCGCGGTGGGGCCGGTGAGCGGTTGGGCCCGTGCGCTGGCCGGTGCGGTGCGGGACGCGCTCGGTCCGGGCGGAACGCTCGTCGTGCCCGCCTTCACCCCGGAGAACTCCGACACCTCCCCGCACTACCTCGACCGGGTGCGCGGCCTGGACGACCGGGCCCGCGAGGCGGTGCGGGCGGCCATGCCGCCGTTCGACGAGGCGACCCCCGCCCCCTCGGTGGGCCGCATGGCGGAGGCGGTGCGGCTCGGTCCGGGCGCGGTGCGCAGCGGGCACCCGCAGACGTCCTTCGCCGCGGTCGGCCCGTCGGCCCGGAGCCTGCTGGCCGGCCACCGCCCCGACTGCCATCTCGGCGAGGACTCGCCCCTGGCCCGGCTCTACGAGTCCCGGGCCCAGGTCCTCCTGCTCGGCACCGGCTTCGACACCTGCACCGCCTTCCACCTCGGCGAGTACCGCGTACCCGCCCCGCCCCGCCGGACCTACCGCTGCGTGGTGACGCTGGCGGGGGTGCGCCAGTGGTGGGAGTACGAGGACGTCGCCCTGGACGACAGCGACTTCGCGGCCCTGGGCGCGGACTTCGCCCGCGTCTCCGGCCCCCTGGTGAACGCCGGCCCGGTGGGTTCCTCGACGAGCCGCCTCTTCCGCGTCACCGACGCGGTGGACTTCGCCTCCCACTGGCTGCCGTCCCACCGCGATCCCGTGCTCCGCGGCACGCGCGGCTGAGCGCGGACCGGCCGCCGGTTCAGCGTACGGGCGGGACGGAGACCGTCATGGTGATCTCCACCGGTTCGGGGCCGTCGTTGCGGTAGGCATGGGGGTGGTGCGCCTCGAACGACGCGGAGTCGCCGGCCGGTACGGCGTGGGCGGTTCCGCCGACGACCAGGGTGAGTTCGCCCGCGGTGACGTGGAGCAGTTCGACGGTGCCCTCGGGGTGCGGGTCGGAGGTGGTGCCCTCGCCCGGCATGAGGCGCCAGGTCCACAGTTCGAGGGGCCCGTGCGCCTCCGCGCCGACGTGCAGGACGGTGGAGCTGCCCGCCTCGGTGGACCACAGGCGCACCGCCCGGTCGCCGGGCACCAGCCGGACCGGGGAGTCCTGCGCGCGGTCGAGGAGTGCGGTGACGCTGACGCCCAGCGCGTCGGCGAGTCTGACCGTGGTGCCGACGCTCGGGTTGGTGCGGGCCTGCTCGATCTGGATGATCATTCCTCGGCTGACCCCGGCGCGGGCGGCGAGCACGTCCAGGGTGAAGCCGCGCTCTCCCCGCCAGCGCTTGAGATTGCGGGCCAGTGCCTGGGTGAGTCGATCGAGATCTGCCACATTCCGTCCAAGACTTTGGATGAAAAGGTCAAAAAACATCGCACCACGGTGGAGTGAGCTCCACCGCGCACCGCACTGTACTGCGCGGTCACCCGGTCGGCGGGTCCTCCGTCTCGGCCGGTTCCGCCAGGGCCAGCAACTGCTCGGGGGTGGCGTCCGCCGGTATCGGGACCGGGGCCGGGGTGCGCATCGGCGGCTGCCAGCCCTTCTCGGGGTCCCAGCTGCGTACGGCGCGGGCGGGGGCGCCCGCCACCACCGTGTGGTCGGGCACCGTTCCCCGTACCACCGCGCCCGCGGCGACCACCACGTTGCGCCCGAGGGTGGCGCCGGGGAGGATCACCGCCCCGGTGCCGATCCAGCAGCCGGGCCCGATGGCGACGGGTTCCATCCGGGGCCACTGCCGGCCGACCGGCTCGTGCGGGTCGTCGTAGCTGTGGTTCGTGGACGTGATGTACACGTAGGGCCCGCAGTACGTGTCCGGGCCGATGGTGACCCGCGTGTCGGCGACGACGTGGCTGCCCCGGCCGAGCACCACCCCGTCGCCCAGGGTCAGGATCGGGTCGGGCCCCAGGTCGAGGTCGGGCATGAGTCCCGCGGTCAGCGTGACCTGCTCGCCGATCACGCAGTGCGCGCCCAGTTCGATCCACCGTTCCCCGAAGACCGTGCCCTGGGGGAAGGCCAGCCGGGTGCCCTCGCCGATCCGGCCGAAGCGTAGGGTGCCGGGGCGGTCCGCGGTGACCGCGCCCGTCTCCCGGACCCAGCGCCAGCCGCGGTGCACGGCCCGGGACAGGGCACGGCGCCGCCGGGCGGCGAGGGAGGAGAGCACGTTCCTGGTTGTCGGCACGGGCTCACGCTAGTCGGCGCCGGAGGTCCGATCGCCGGGGCGACCTGTGATGTTCACCCCACTCGGCCGCCGTCCGCCGGCCGTCGCATACCGTTCCCCTGCCGGGGCCGGACGGCCCCGGCCGTACGGGACCCGAGCACGGAAGGAGCACGCCATGGCGGAGCGGGCGTTGATCACGGGACTGGGCGGCAAGGAGCCGGACATCGACGCGGCGGCCTTCGCGACGCCCACCTCGGTGGTCGTCGGCGAGGTCACGCTGGCCGCGGGCGCCAGCGTCTGGTACCAGGCCGTACTGCGCGCCGACTGCGCCCCGATCACCGTCGGGGCCGACAGCAACATCCAGGACAACTGCAGCGTCCACGGCGACCCCGGCTTCCCCGTCACGGTGGGCGAACGCGTCTCGGTCGGGCACAACGCCGTGCTCCACGGCTGCGCCGTCGAGGACGACGTCCTGGTGGGCATGGGCGCGACCGTCCTCAACGGCGCCCGGATCGGCGCCGGTTCGCTGATCGCGGCGCAGGCACTGGTCCCGCAGGGGATGCAGGTGCCCCCGGGCTCGCTGGTCGCCGGGGTTCCCGCCAAGGTGAAGCGGCAGCTCACCGAGGAGGAACGGGAAGGGATCAGGTTCAACGCGGTGGGCTACGTGGAGCTCGCCAAGGCGCACCGTCTGGCCCACGAGGGCTGAACGGGCGGCCGGGAACGTACGGCGGGCGCGGCCGGTGCGGCCGCGCCCGTGACCGTCACTCCCCGGCGGGCACCGCCGACGCCTCGGGCGCGGAACTCGCCGAGATCCGCTCGGCCGCCTTCTTGGCGCGGCTGCGCACGACCAGCATCGAGGTGATGCCGACCAGCACCGCGGCCACCAGGCCGAGGTACGAGAACCGCTTGAGCCAGGCCTCGGCCACCACGCCGACCGAGTAGACGACGGCGGTGGTGCCGCCCGCCCAGACGATGCCGCCGAGCAGATTGGCGGTCAGGAACCGCCAGTAGGGCATGTGCAGGACACCGGCCAGCGGGCCCGCGAAGATCCTCAGCAGCGCGATGAAGCGGCCGAAGAACACCGCCCACATGCCCCATTTGTCGAACGACCGCTCCGCCAGCGCTATCTGGGGCTCACCGAAGTGCTTGGGGAACTTCCGGCCCAGCCGGGCGAGGAGCGGGCGGCCGCCCTTGCGGCCGATAGCGTACCCGATGGAGTCACCGATGACCGCGCCCGCCGAGGCACAGGCCCCGAGAACCCACGGATTGATCCCGTCGTGCCCGGCGGCCAGGAGCGCCGCGCTGACCAGAACGATCTCGCCCGGCAGCGGAATACCGAGGCTCTCCAGCCCGATGACCCCGGCCACCAGGGCGTAGACGCTGATCGCGGGGATGGTCTCCAGCCATTCCTGGATGTGCAACGCCCGTTCCTCCCGAAGCTGTTGTCCGCTGCTCGCCGGGCGACTCCTCGGCGCACGGCGGGCAGCCTACCTGCCTCCGCGACCGCCGGGACAGCGCGAAGGGCCGCCGCACACCCCCGGGTCGGGCAGGTGGCAGCGGCCCCTCTCGGGACGGACCGGACTTCAGGAGTGGGGACGCAGCGTCCAGACGACCGTCATCTCTCCGGTCACCGCACCGTCCTCGCGCCGGATCTCGATGGCCACCGGGAACTCCGGCCGGTCGCCCGCGTCGAGTTCGGCGACGACCTCGGCCGCCGGGCGTCCGAGGGTCGCGGTGGCGGTGACGACGCCCTTGGCCAGCTTCTTGTAACCGATCTCCGCCTTCACGGCCAGCGGCACGGCGCGTGACATCTGGTCGCCGAAGGCGGCGATCACGATCGCTCCGCTCGCCGACTCCGCCAGCGTGAACATCGCTCCGGCGTGCGGTCCGCCGATGTGGTTGTGGTACTCCGCCTGGTCCGGCAGGCGGACCACCGCACGTTCGGGGGTCGTCTCCAGGAATTCGAGATGGAGGGTCCGGGCCATCGGGACCGTCGCCACGAGCATCTCGCCGACGGTCATCTGTTCAGCACTCATGACCAGATGTTACTCACGGGTAGATATCTTTGGCCATCCCCGCGCTCCCCGGGCGACCGCCGCTGATCGCTTCCTTCACCGTCCGCTCACGGGGGCGGACGTAGCAGACCGGCCACCGCACCTCTATCGTTACTCGCCATGTGGCCAGGACAGCAGCCGCCCGGGGGCGAGCAAAACCCGCAGGACCAGAATCAGAACCCGTACCAGCAGCCGGGTTACCAGCAGCCGAATCCCTATCAGCAGCCGGGATATCAGCAGCAGGGCCAGCCCGTACCGCAGCCGGGACACCCGCAGCAGGGCCAGCAGCCCGGCTACCCGCAGCCGAACCCGTACCAGCAGCCGACCGTGCCGCAGTACGCGGTGGCCGGGCCGCCCGGGGACCTCCAGCCCGGCGGCGGTGACAACAAGAAGAAGAACACCGTCATCGCGATCGTCGCGGCCACCGCGGTCGTCGTGGCCGCCGTGGTCACCGGTGTCGTGGTGATGAACAAGAAGGGCGACAAGAAGGGCGACGTCGCCGACGGCAAGCAGTCCTCGGCGCCCGCCAAGCCGTCCGACAGCGCTTCCGACGAGGCGAACCCGCGCGGTGCCGGGGACGATCCCAAGCCCCTCATCCCCGGGTGGAAGGTCGTCACCAACCCCAAGTGGGGCACGCAGTTCGACGTGCCCGGCGACTGGGAGGTCGGCAAGCCCGGCACCACCTCGTACTTCGAGGACGAGAAGAAGGGCGACGGCTCCCCGCTCATCGGCTTCTCCGCGCCGTCCTACTTCCAGAGCAAGTGGTGCGTGGACGACTCCGACAAGGACGGCGTCGAGGAGACCTCCAGCCTCGCCAGTGCCGGTACCCGGGGTGCCCAGGGCGCCACCGACGCGGCCAAGAACGCGCACAGCGAGGCGGGCACCTGGGTGTGGGCCGCCTATGCGCAGCACATGCCGCAGAGCACCATCAAGTTCACCGAGGCCAAGCAGTACACCACCAAGTCGGGGCTCACCGGCCAGGTCGTCACCGCAACCGCCCCGAACGTCAAGAAGGTGAAGAAGTGCGACAGTGACGGCAAGGCCATCGCATTCACCTTCAAGAACAAAGAGAACGAGTTCGCCTCCTGGGTGCTGTACGGGGCCGCCGGCGTCAAGGACGAGCTCCCGGACTCCACCATCCAGCAGATCCTGAGCACGGTCCGGCTGGTGGACGTCGTCAAGTCGGAGTGACCGCTCCGCCGCCGGGAAATCGGTTGGCACGGGACGGGGCGCGGAAGGCATAGTCCGCGGGTGACCTCCGCTTCCGCCTCCCTGTCCCGTCCGCAGCGCTCCGGCCGCAACTACCGGCTGCTGACCGCCGCCGCGATCATCACGGGTCTGGGTACCCATGGCGCGTTGATCGCGGCGGCGTTCGCCGTACTGAAGGCGGGCGGTGACAGCGGGGACGTCGGGCTGGTGGCCGCGGCGAGGGCCGCGCCCCTGGTGCTCTTCCTGCTGATCGGCGGCGCGATCGCGGACCGGCTGCCCCGCCATCGCGTGATGGTCGCGGCGAACACCGTCAACTGCCTCTCGCAGGCCGCGTTCGCCTGGCTGGTGCTGGCCGGTGATCCTCAGCTGTGGCAGATGATGCTGCTCACCGCGTTGTGCGGGACGGGGCAGGCGTTCTTCAATCCGGCGGCCGAGGGCATGCTGATGTCCAGCGTCGACCGGGAGCAGGCGAGCCGGGCCTTCGCCCTGTTCCGGATGGCGATGCAGGGCGCGTCGATCGGCGGTGCCGCGCTCGGCGGCGCGATGATCGCGGCGATGGACCCGGGCTGGGTGCTGGCCGTCGACGCCGCGGCCTTCGCCGTGGCGGGTGTGCTGCGCGCGTTCCTGGATGTGAGCCACATCCCTCCGCGCGCGCCGGGTGGCGGCCTGTTGGCCGATCTGCGCGACGGCTGGAAGGAGTTCATCGGCCGCCCCTGGCTGTGGAGCATCGTGGCGCAGTTCTCGGTGGTCGTCGCGGCGGTGGGTGCCGCCGAGTCGGTGTACGGTCCGCTGGTCGCCCGGGACGAGCTGGGCGGGGCACGGCCCTGGGGCTTCGCGCTCGCCGCGTTCGGGGTCGGCACGGTGGGCGGGGCGCTGCTGATGACGCGCTGGAAGCCGCGGCGGATGCTGCTGGCCGGGACGCTCTGCGTCTTCCCGCTGGCGCTGCCCTCGGCGGGCCTGGCGGTGCCGCTGCCGGTGGGCGCCCTCTGCGTGGTGATGCTCGTCAGCGGGGTCGCCATCGAGGTGTTCGGGGTCGCCTGGATGACGACCATGCACCAGGAGATCCCGGAGGAGAAGCTCTCCCGGGTCTCCGCCTACGACTGGTTCGGCTCGGTGGCGATGATGCCGGTGGCCACCGCGCTCGCCGGTCCGGTGGAGTCGGTGGTCGGGCGGAGTCAGGCGCTGTGGGGCTGCGCGGCGCTGATCGTGCTGGTCACCGGGGCCGTCCTGTTCGTACCGGACGTACGCCGGCTGACCCGGGCCCCCGCCTCGGCCGAGGTGGCGAAGAGCCCGGGGCCGGTCTCAGCCGATGCTGAAGGCGCCGTCGGGCGGCTCGGGTGAGGCGACCGCCTCCCCGTCCCCGACCGGCCGGGCCCCACCGGCCAGCCGTTCCAGCGCGGTGCCGTACTCGACCCGGGCCGGGAAGGCGTCGGCGGCGCAGCGCCGGGTGAGCGTCGCGATGTCGAGGGGGGCCGGGGAGGCGACGAGCACCAGGTTGCCGAAGCGCCGGCCGCGCAGCACCGCCGGCTCGGCGATCAGCGCCAGCTCCTCGAAGACGGCGGCGAGGGTGGCGAGCTGGGAGCGGAGGAAGCCGAAGGGCGCGCCGTCGGCGAGGTTGGCCGCGTAGATCCCGCCGTCCCGCAGCGCCCGCCGGGCGGCGTGCGCGTACTCGACGGAGGTGAGGTGGGCGGGTACCCGCGAGCCGCCGAAGACGTCCGCGACCACGAGGTCCAGCGAGCCGGGCGGGGTCTTCTCCAGTAGGCCCCGCGCGTCCGTGCCGTGGACGGTGATGCCACTGTCCTCGGGTACCGGAAGGTGCTCGGCGACCAGTGCGAGGAGGCCCAGGTCGGCCTCGGCGACGTCCTGCCGGGAGCCGGGCCTGGTCGCGGCGGTGTAGCGGGGCAGGGTGAGCGCGCCGCCGCCGAGGTGGAGCACGTCCAGCGGCGCGCCCGGTGCCCCGGCGCAGTCGACGACGTGGGCGAGCCGCCGCGCGTACTCGAACTCCAGGTGGTCCGGCGCATCGAGGTCGACGTAGGACTGGGGCGCGCCGTCTACGGTGAGCAGCCAGGCCCGGTCCCGGTCCACGTCGGGGAGAAGTCTGGCGATGCCCTGGTCCACGTTCCGGATCACCGGTATCGAGTCGTTCACTCCCCCATTGTGGGGTGCCCGCCCGGCCGCCGCGGCATCCGGTGCGCCCCGCGGGCCCGCCCCCCGCACTCGGCGGAAGGCGGGCCCGGGCGCACCGCTCAGAGCAGGGCGGTGACGGTGCCGGCGCCGACCGTGCGGCCGCCCTCGCGGATAGCGAAGCCGAGTCCGGTCTCCAGCGGGACGTCACGTCCCAGTTCGACGGTCAGGTCGACGGTGTCGCCGGGGCGCGCCACCGCGAGCCCGCCGAGGTCGATGTCGCCGACCACGTCCGCGGTGCGGATGTAGAACTGCGGCCGGTAGCCGGTGGTGACCGGGGTGGTCCGGCCGCCCTCCCGCCCCGAGAGGACGTACACTCGCGCGGTGAACCGGCGGCTCGGCGTCACGCTCCCGGGCGCCGCGACCACCTGGCCCCGGCGCACCCGGCCGCGCTCCACCCCGCGCAGCAGCAGCGCCACGTTGTCACCGGCCTGCGCGGACTCCATCGGCTTCCCGAAGGTCTCCAACCCGGTGACGACCGTGTCGATGTCCTGCTCCCCGCCGAGCACCGTCACCTTGTCGCCGGTGCGGAGGGTGCCGCGCTCGACGGCTCCGGTGACGACGGTGCCCCGGCCGGTGATGGTCAGCACGTTCTCCACCGACAGCAGGAACGGCGCGTCGGTGTAGCGCACCGGCATCGGTACGTACGTGTCGACGGCGTCCAGCAGCGCCTCGATCGCGGCGGTCCAGCGCGGGTCGCCCTCCAGGGCCCTGAGGCCCGAGACCCGCACGACGGGCGCGGAGTCGCCGCCGTAGCCGTGCGCGGAGAGCAGCTCGCGGACCTCCAGCTCGACCAGGTCGGTCAGCACCGCGTCGTCGCCCTCCTCGACGGCGTCCGCCTTGTTGAGCGCGACGACGATGTGGTCGACGCCCACCTGGCGGGCGAGCAGGACGTGCTCGGCGGTCTGCGGCATGATCCCGTCGAGCGCCGAGACGACCAGGATCGCCCCGTCGAGCTGGGCGGCTCCGGTGACCATGTTCTTGATGTAGTCGGCGTGGCCAGGCATGTCGACGTGCGCGTAGTGGCGGGTGTCGGTCTCGTACTCGACGTGCGCGATGTTGATGGTGATGCCGCGCTTCGACTCCTCCGGCGCCCGGTCGATCCGGTCGAACGGGACGAAGGTGCCGGTGCCCCGGTCGCTGAGGACCTTGGTGATGGCGGCGGTCAGCGTGGTCTTGCCGTGGTCGACATGGCCCATGGTGCCGATGTTGAGGTGCGGCTTGGTGCGTACGTAAGCCGTCTTGGACATGGTGGATTCCTTGCTGTTCGAAGCTGGGAGAAGACCCCGGGGCCCTGCCGACCCTCCCCTTGCGGGGTCCGCCGGACTGTCGGGGGAGGGTCAGCTTCGGGCGCCGCCGAAGGGCGCTGCGGCAGCGGTGCACGCTGCCGCGACAGCTGCGACGACCAGGTTCGCGGCAGCCTTCGGCGCGTCCGCGACTGCGGACGGCGCTGCGGGGAAGGCGTACCGGAACATGGCTCCGATGATGGCGGACGGGCCGGGAGCCGTCGAACGGTTTTCGCGCACCTCACCTTCCCTTCAAGGGAGTTCGGCCGACGGCCCGGGGTGCGCCGGGTTCCACGCCCCGGTGTGCGCGGGGGCGCGTCGCGGCGATCATTCACCGGCGTCGGTTACTCTCCCCGCATGCTCGACCCCGCCCCCGCCACCCGGCCCGCCACCGGCCTCGCCACGCGCTGCGCGAGGGCACTGCTCTCTCCCTGGTCGCGGTTCTCGCTGCTCGTCGCCGTGCTGCTGGGCGCCGCCGCGTCGATGTTCCTGCTCGAACCCCAGCGGCTGCTCACGGCGGGCTGGCCCGCCCAGGTCAGCGGGGGTGCCGTCGCGGTGCTCCTGTTCGGGGTGGCGTACGGGGTGTGCACCGTGGCGTTCGTACCCCGGCCGCTGCTCAACGTCGCCGCCGGCGCGCTCTTCGGTACGCAGGCGGGGCTGGCCGCGGCGCTGGCGGGGACGGTGCTGGGTGCGGGCGTCTCGTTCGCCCTGGGGAGGGTGCTGGGGCAGGACGCGCTCCGCACGCTGCTGCGCGGGCGGTGGCTCAGGGCCGCGGACGGGCAGCTGAGCCGGCACGGGTTCCGCTCGATGCTGGCGCTGCGGCTCTTCCCGGGGGTGCCGTTCGCGGCGGCCAACTACTGCGCGGCGGTCTCCCGGATGGGGTATCCCGCCTTCCTCGGGGCCACCGGGCTCGGCTCGGTCCCGAACACCGCCGCGTACGTCGTCGCGGGCAGCGAGGCCACGTCGCCCACCTCCCCGGCCTTTCTGGCCGCGATGGGCTTCATCGTGCTGACGGGGATCGGGGCGGTGGTCGTCGCCTGGCGCAGACGGCACCGGCTGCCCGCCGAATGAGCGGCCGCGCCCCGGTCCCTCCGCGCCCGGCGACCGGCCGCGCCACCCGCCCGTCGGGGAACGTACGAACTCCGTTCACCTGAGGGCGGTACCCTGCCCGCAACCGATCGCAGACCTACGGGCCCTTCGCGGCCCTGTCCGCATTTGACCACTATGCACACGCCGCCGACGGCTCTCACCGCCGTCGGCCGATGCACGATCACCCCCGGGATGGCCAAAGCCCCATGAGCTGGTTCGAATCGTTCGTCCTGGGCCTCGTACAGGGACTGACCGAGTTCCTCCCGATCTCCTCCAGCGCGCATCTGCGGCTCACCGCGGCGTTCGCGGGCTGGCACGACCCGGGTGCGGCGTTCACCGCCATCACTCAGATCGGCACGGAGGCGGCGGTCCTCATCTACTTCCGCAAGGACATCGTCAGGATCGTCTCCGCCTGGTTCCGTTCGCTGGTCGACCGGTCGATGCGCGGCGACCACGACGCCCAGATGGGCTGGCTGGTCATCGTGGGCTCCATCCCGATCGGTGTACTCGGCGTGACGCTCAAGGACCAGATCGAGGGGCCGTTCCGCGATCTGCGGCTGATCGCCACCACTCTGATCGTGATGGGCGTCGTGCTGGGTGTCGCCGACCGCCTCGCCGCCCGAGACGAGGCCGGCGGACGGCACCGGGCCGCCCGGGAGCGCAAGACGCTCCGGGAGCTCGGCGTGAAGGACGGCCTGATCTTCGGCTTCTGCCAGGCGATGGCGCTGATCCCGGGCGTGTCCCGCTCCGGGGCCACCATCAGCGGTGGCCTGCTGATGGGCTACACCCGCGAGGCCGCGGCCCGCTACTCCTTCCTGCTCGCGATCCCGGCGGTGCTCGCCTCGGGCGTCTTCGAACTGAAGGACGCGGGCGAGGGACATGTCTCGTGGGGGCCGACGATCTTCGCCACGATCATCGCGTTCGGTGTCGGATACGCGGTCATCGCATGGTTCATGAAGTTCATCACCACCAAGAGCTTCATGCCGTTCGTGATCTACCGGATCATCCTCGGCATCGTGCTGTTCGTGCTGGTCAGCATGGGTGTGCTGAGCCCGCACGCAGGCGAGTCCGGCGGCTGAAACCGGGCCACACGGGTAGCGCTATCCAGCATTTCCTAGCCCCTGATTGCGGCACCACGCCGTGATGATCTCCCACTTGTCTCCCACCCATCTCCCACCCGAGAGGCGGGATACACCCACTAGGACGCGTGCGTCCGCAAAGTGGGAAATGACCATGGCGTGGTGCTGCAATCAGGCCCTGGACACGGCTGGCGAGCGCCTTCTCCGGGTCCGGGCTGATGGTGGCAAGTGCCACTGCGGCCGTCACGATGACGTCGCTCAGCTCCTTCTCGACGAGCCGCCAGCGCGGGCGGTGAGGAAGTCGAGGGTGTAGCGGTCGGGGTTGCCGTAGCCGGCTAAGGGTCTGCCGATCATTAATCTGCTGCTTTGATCTTGGTGTTGGGGCTGCTGCTTTGGGCGGCCGCTCGGGCTCGGAGGGCTGTCAGGGCGGTCGGTGGGGTGATGGCCGGCGAGATGGTGATGCCCTGTGCTTCAAGCAGTTTCCTGGTCTTCAGCAGGGTGCGGTGCATGGCGGTGCGGCTGCTGTTGAACAGAACGGCAAGAGGTTCCGCGGCCAGGTTGACGCGCAGGTGGAGCACGGTGGCCAGGACCTGGTCGGCGAAGGTGAGGCGGGGCGGGCGTCCGCGCCGGGTGTCTCCTGCCGGTTCCAGGGTGTGGATGAGGTGCTGCAACTGGTGCGGGGCCAGCCCGGTCAGTTCGGGGTCGGACAGGAGGGCTGGGCTCCACGGCGGTGTCGGTGGCCGGCCGTTGCGGGCTGCCGGGACGGCCGGGGTCGGCTGGGGGTGCAGGGTGTAGTTCCATTCGCCGTGGAAGGTGTGCCGGGTCAACGGCAGGGCCGCCATCTCCGCGTCGCCGACACCGAGGCCGGTGGGGTAGGTGTGGGTGTCCAGCTCGGCCTTCACCCGCAGTCCAGTGCGGGTGGTGGTCGCGGCGATCGACTCGAGGATGACTTCGTGGTCGGTCAGCGGGCGACCGCGCCAGTTCATGGTGATGTGGGAGAAGAGCTGGTGCTCGATCTTGTTCCACTTCGACGTGCCCGGCGGCAGGTGGCAGACCGTGATGACCAGCCCGGTTTCCGCGGCCAGGCGGACGAGGTGGAGTTTCCAGGCCCGGGTGCGGTAGCCGTTGGAGCCGCCCGCATCCGCGGTGATCAGCAGTCGGGAAGCTTGCGGGTAGTCGGTCCGGCCCTGGTCGTGCCACCAGCGTCGGATCGACTCCACCGCGAGCGCGGCGGTGTCGTGGTCGGTGCCGACATTGCCCCAGCCGGTGTTGGCCGCCAGGTCGTAGATGCCGTAAGGGATGGCCTTGCCCAGCTGCTGATCGGCGAAGTCGTGGACGCGGACCGGCACCGGATCGCCCGTGGGCCGCCAGGAACGGCCATGGTTGCGGAAGTCGCCGACCAGCTCTTTCTTCTTGGTGTCCACGCTGATCACCGGCTGGCCGGCATCCCGGTGATCGCGTGCCTGCTCGTTGAGGTAGCGGAACTGGGCATCCCGGTCGGCATGCTGGCTGCCCTCGAGTGTCTTGGCGTTGGCCTGCAGCCGGAACCCCTCCTGCCGTAGCAGGCCGGCGACGGTGTCCGCACCGACCCGGTGACCCTGACGGGTCAGCTCGGCCGCCAGCGTGCGGGTCGACTTCGTCGTCCACCGCAACGGCGACATCGGATCACCACGTTCGTCCGGCTCGACCAGGCTCAACAGGGCACCCCGCAGTCCAGGGTCGAGCTCCGTGACGCGTTTGCGTCCACCGCCCGGCCGCCGCACCCGCCCGGTCAGGAACTGGCCCGCCTCCAGGTCGGACATGCCCTTGCGAACCGTTGTCCCGCTCGCCCCGGCCGCCCGGGCCACGGCTCGAATGCCGCCATGGCCCAGTCCTCGGGCCTCCGCGGCCATCAGCAGTCGCCGCTGTCGTTCGTCCAGGTGTGGGAACAACACCGCGAACTTCACAGCAAGTTGATCACGAGTCTCGTCGGGGATGCGCATACGACACCAACGAGCCCCAGCTCTGAAAGCAACACCTTGATGATCGGCAGACCCTAAGGGCTGTCCCGTAATCCCTGGTGGATCAGCGTGCGGCGTCAGACGCGGTGCATCGCAAGGCGGAGGGACGCCCGAATACTGGATGTATTCGGGCGTCCCGACAACGCGGCGAGGTGCCATGACTGTCGTCGCACGCCCGCCAGGGATTACCGGACAGCCCTCAAAGAGCGTTTCATCCTGGCGGGGGTGTTTGGTAACTGGCGCGTTGTCGCCGCTTGGGGCGGACCGTGCCGACGTGTGAGGATCCGCCTGTGGAGTGTGATGTGTGTGGTCAGGCGATGTGGCGGTGGCCGGTGCCGCCGACGGCTTGGGAAGAGGAGACCTGGTCCTGTTCCTGGTGCCATGCTGCCACCCATGTGGGCGGCGAGTGGTTCGAGATCTCGCGACCGCCATACCTGCCGATGGAGATGCGCTGGGAGAGGGCCATCGCGAACGGCCTTCCCACTGGTGCCTCTCACGCCTTCGGCATCTTCGACAGGACACTGTGCGGTATTCAGGAAACTGGGATGTCGCCGTCCGACCACTGGTGGCTGCCGGAACGGGAGGACGCCTGTGGCGCCTGCCGGGAAGCGGCGGGTGTCATCGACGGCCGCTGGCCGCAGGCGATGAGAGGTACGGACGCGCGGGTCAGTGTGGTCCGGCGGCTATGAGTCCTTCCAGTTGGGAGTCGACTCTTGGGTGAGCCTGCGGCTCATGAGGTCGACCATCGCCACCATGATCATGGCTTCGGAGCGGTGCGGATGGGTCTCGTAGTCGCGGGCGAGGCGGCGGTGATGCATGAGCCATCCGAAGGTCCGCTCGACGATCCACCGCCGCGGAATCACCTTGAAACCCTTCTGGGCAGGGTCACGGCGGGTAACTTCGACGTCGATGCCGAGGCGGGCGCCGTGCTCGATGACCTTGGTGCGGTAGCCGGTGTCAGCCCAAGCCTTGGTGATGCGGGGGTGGTCTGCGGCAATGTTCGAGAGCACGTGGATGCCGCCGACGTTGTCGGAGACACTAGCGGCGGTGACCAGTACGGCGAGGAGGAGGCCGAGGGTGTCGACGCCGATGTGGCGCTTGCGGCCTGCGATCTTCTTGCCCGCGTCGATGCCCTGGCCTGACGCGGGCACGTTCGCGGAGGTCTTGATGCTCTGGGCGTCCAGGACGCAGGCGCTCGGCTCGGCGTCCCGGCCCTCAGCTTCCCTAACGAGCCGGCGGAGGAGGCTGTTGAGCTGCTCGAAGACCCCGTCCTTCTGCCAGGCGGCAAAGTATCCGTAGACGGTTTCCCACGGGGCAAAGTCGTGCGGCAGATACCTCCACGGGATTCCGGTGCGGTCGACGTAGAGGATGGCGTCCATGATTCGACGCAGGTCGTGTTCGGGTGGACGGCCGATGTCCAGGCCCTTCCCTCTCCGCTCAGTCCGCCAGGCTGCCAGCGTCGGTTCCAGCAGTTCCCATCGGGCATCGGACAGGTCACTCGGATACGGCCGCTGCTTGCGAGGCATGTTTCTGTAGTACCGATGCCCGCCATCCCGCCACAGGGCGCAAACAGGTGTGACCGGGGGCGTGTTGGGATCAGACAGGAGCGAAGGGACCGAAACGGACCACCGAAAGCCGTTAACCACCCCACCTGCCACAACGGACGACCCCTACCTCAGCCAACCCGAAACGGCCCGCCACCCGAAGTTCAAGGAAAGACCCACTTCAGGATAAAATGCTCTTTGAGTAGCTGTTTCCAAACTGTTGAACCGGCCCGGTACCGAAATGGCCCCGCCGTCGGTGACTGATGCCCGGTGACGACCCATCCCTCCACGTCCTTGAGATCGATCACCCCAAAGTCTCCTGTCGAAGATCCGGCATGCGCCGGGCCGAACCTCGGGGAGGCGGTCCGCGTCCTGCGCGAACAGCCCTCCGCACGGGGCGGGCGCATCCAGTCGGGCAGTGCGGTCATGGCTTCGCCGTAGCGGTGCGTCGGTTCCGGAAGGCGGCGCGCGGCGGGGCTGTCCTACTCGGCCGGCAGACGGAGCATCGGTTCGAAGGCCGCGTCCTCCTCGCCCTCGACCGAAGGGAGGAAGCCGTCCGGGACGGTGCGGGCGGCTGTGGTGAGGAGGCGGGCCAGGACCTCGGGCTCGGTGGCCGGGGGGAGGCGGAGGGCGGCGAGGAGGCGGTCGCGGAGCTCGGAGTGGTCCGGGTTGTCCTCAAGGTAGTCGGCGCTGAGCGCGGGGGGACGGAAGCCGGCCAGGGCGTCGTGCCAGGAGGGGAGGACGATGGCCAGGGTCAGGGCCTCGGCGAGGGACTCCGCGATGAGGGAAGCCTGGCCCTCGGAGTCGGTGTAGACGACGGGGCGGACGCGGTCGGAGCCGGCCGGGCCGCAGAAGTAGTGGGTGCCTCCCGCGTTGCAGCCGGCCACGGGCTCCACCGGGAGACCGGCCGGCAGGGCGATCGACTCGATGGGGTCGGTCCGCGTGAGGTCGAACTCACCGTCGCAGGCGAGGTACGCCTCGACCTCGGGGTCGGCGGCGATCCGGCGGAGCAGGGCCTCGTCGGAGAGGGCGGCCGGGTTGAGGCCGCGGGCGGCTTCGGGGGTCAGGGGGTGGCCCGCGAGGACGTGCCGGACGGTGTCGAGGGGGACGGGCCGCCCGTAGTCCTCCTCGAAGTGCGCCTGGACGGCCTCGGGGGAGCGGTCGGTGAGGAGGCGGAAGAGGTGCCCGGAGCCGTCCGGGTCCGGGCTGCCCGAGGGGAACTCGATGCCCGAGCCGGTGCGCCAGTCGCTGCCGCCGGTCTCCCACCACAGGCAGGCGGTGACCCGCGGGGCGCCGAGGCCCTCGTCGACGAAGGCCGGGTCGTCCAGGAGCGGGCGCAGCGCGGCGGGCACCTCGTCGATGACACCGGGCCAGACCTGTTCGTCGTCCGTGGCGTACGGGCTCATCTCCGACTCGTGGTCGAAGCCGCGGACGAGCACACCGGCCGGGGCGAAGAGGACGGAGAAGTCGTCACCCGAGCCGTTGTCCATCAGGGCCGCCTCCGTCCCCGGCCCCCAGGCGGTGGAGAAGGAGTAGCGGGAGAACCGCGGGTCGCGGCAGATCGCCTGGTCCAGCACGGCCAGCGCACGCAGGTACGCGCGGAGCTCGGCGGGGTCCGGGAGGAGGGCGGCGGTCGTGTGCACAGTGTCCATGGGCTCATGCAAGCAGCCGGCACTGACATCAAGGGCGGCGGTTCGGTCACACCTGCTCTTTCACACAGGGAACGAAAAGCCCAGCTCACGCAGGCGGGGCAAGCACACTGCGAGGCATTGCTCCACAGACGCGGCATCGGTTCGCACAAGGACGTTCTCGCGCAACGGCGCTCCACTGGCGACGAAGGTCCAAGGCTTGCTCCTCTCTGCCATCCGCTCAGCGTCGGCCTTGAACAGCACCGTTACGCCCTGTTCAGCCAGTGCTTCCATAATCGCGACGACGTCCACCGGCACTCTCCCCTCCCGAAGCGCTTCGAACGCGCCATCGGGCGAACATACTTACTCCGGGCCGGACCCTGGACACCGCCCGCAGGACGCAAAGTGACCGATCGAGGCGCTCCGAGCTGGAATACACGACACCTCAGCAGGCGAGCTCACCAGTCGATCACCGCCGGTTCAGCCGACCTCGGCGAGCACGTGGCCCGGCACCTCGGTACCAGCGTCGGCGGTCCGTTCACCGTCCGGCCCCCAGGCGCCGGCGGCGCCGCAGCCCACGCCGTCCTCGTTGTTGCCGAGGACGTTGCCGAGCGCCACGTGGAGACCGAACTCCCGGGCCCGCACCGGATAGACCTTCTCGAACGAGTCGTTGTCGGCGGAGAGCACCGAGCTCGCCAGATAGACCGTGCAGCCGTCGGCGGCGGCCCGCTCGGCGAGCTCCGGGAAGCGGTTGTCGTAGCACGTGGCCAGCGCGAACCGGGTGCCCTCCAGCTCGAAGCGGCCGTCCCGGCCGCCCGCTGCGAAGACCTCGTGCTCGACGCCGTACAGGTGCTGCTTGTCGTACCGGGTGAGGAGTCCGCCATCCGGACCGATGACGAGCGAGGTGACCGTGGGCCGGCCCTCCGCCGTGTGCACGGGACCGTTGACGACCGCCGCCGCCGAGACGGCGCGGCACGCCTCCCGTACGGGTTCGAGGCGGGCGTCGTCCTCGGTGAGGACGAGGTTGGGGATGCCCCGGATCAGCGTCGGCTCGTAGCCGGTCACGGCGAGCTCGGCGAAGACGACCACGCGGGCGCCGTCGGCCCCGGCGGCCCGGATCAGCCCGGCGATGGTACGGACATTGGCGTCGATGTCCCCGGGGATCGGGGCGAACTGGGTGGCTGCGACGATCATGGCCTACATCATCGTCGCCGCCCGGGCCGCAGGAAACCCCCGGCCCCACAGCACGGGAACCTGCTGGAGATCACGGAAAGTCACCACCGCGCTCAGCAGCAGCCTCAACTCGCGACAGTTGAATACGCGAGCCCGCCAGTATCAACCCCCGAAGTGGCCGGGGACCGGGAAGGTGCCGAGAGGCCGGCCCGCGAATATCCCTACCTGGACCGCGTACCGAATCGCATGCCGGCAAGGCTGTATCCGCATGGACTGGACCCGGACGGTGCGCCGACGCCTCCGTGGCAGTGAACCGAACGGTCAACGGTCTGTGCGACATCCCGTGAGTTCCCCTGAGGCCCGCGAGTTCGCGGAAACTGAAGGACTTTTTGAGGGAATCCGCGGAGGGACGGTCGTGTTTTCGTGGGTTCGGCCCTGGTTCAGGCGAACACGCGGGGTGGGCGCAGAGAGGGCCCGCCCCTGGGTGCCTTCCCTGGCAACGGTGCTGACACCGTAGGGATCATGAGAGCAGAAGGAACGGCACCGGAACCGGAAACCTCTGTGCAGAGTGGGCTCACGTCTCTGGGTGAGGTGGCGTGCCGTTATCAGGCGGATGAGATACGCCCGGAGGATCTGCCGATGATCGCTGCTGAGGCGCTCGCAGCGGGACTGGGCACCCCGGCATTGTGCGAGCTCGCCGGTTGGCCTCGCAATGCGGATGCCCGCGATATTCGCGACGCGTTCGAGCAAGCACTTGCCGAGTCCGGGATCGGGTTGCCGGATCGGGGCCTGGCACGGCGCCACGCTCTGCGCCGGATGGCGGCGAGGCTCATCGATGGAGAGACAGCTCCCGCTGACCTGGCGACGGACGACTGGTGGGAGACGGAGGCCGAGACCGCGGCGGAGCAATCGTTCGTGGCGCTGATCCCGCAATGCGATTGCTGCACCGAGTACACGCTGGGGCTTGACCAGCAGACGTGGGCGACCCAGCTGCGGAACGCTGCCCTCGCCCTGGCGTCGTCTCCGCCGATCGGCCCCGGATGCTGACCGTGCCTCGCGTGCTCCTCCTCGGCAAAGGCATGGACCGGTCAAGCAGACTTCACTGAAGTGGCTGTTCAGCGGCCTGGTGCAACAGCGTCCGTACGGAGTCCGCGCAGCGCATTGCGGTCTTCTCGCCGAGCCCGAACACCTCGGCGAGGTGGAGCGGGTCGGGCCCGTAGGTCAGGGCCTCTTCGAGTTGGCGGTCGACGCGGAGCCGTTCCAGCGTCGCGTCCTGCCCGCGCATCGCGGCGCTGATCCAGTGGTTGCTGGCGCGGCTGGTCTTCGTAGCAGTCTGATTGCTGATCAGTAGGTTGTGAGAACAGCGGTCAGGGTGATGCGTGCGGGACTTCCTGGTGGGGCGCGGCTGCGGGCGCGGTCATGTCGAGCAGGAGCAGGGCGTCGTGGTCGGGGGTGCCGGGTTCGGCGGTGTAGACGCCGATGCGCTGTCCGGGAGTGCCTTCCAGCTGCATGGACTGGGAAGTGAGGGTGAGGGTGCCGACGAGGGGGTGGTGGAAGGTCTTCTGTGCGGGTTTGCGGCCGGTGACCTCGTAGCGTTCCCACAGCCGGGCGAAGTCGGGGCTTTTGAGGAGGAGCTCGCCAACGAGGTTGGTCAGGTCCGGGGCGTCGGGGGCGGTGCCGGCGGTGGCGCGGAGGCGGGCGGCGCAGGCGGTGATCTGGCGGTCCCAGTCGGTGAACAGGGTGCGCGAGGCCGGGTGGAGGAAGAGGTAGCGGGCGAGGTTGCGGTGTTTGGCCGGCCAGTCGTCCAGGCCCGCGTACAGGGCGAGGCCGCCGGGGTTCCAGGCCAGCATGTCCATGCTGCGGCTGATGACGTAGGCGGGGTTCGGGCGTAGTGATTCCAGCAGCAGTTTCAGGTGGGGGCGCACGGTGCGGCTGGGGGCCGGGGGCGGTTCGGGGGCGTAGCGGGCGGCGCGGGCGGCGAGCTCGCGCAGGTGCTGGTGTTCCTGGTCGTCCATGTGCAGGGCGCGGGCGAGGGAGTCGAGGACGGCGGGGCTGGGGCGGGTCTCCTTGCCGCGTTCCAGGCGTACGTAGTAGTCGATGCTGATGCCGGCGAGCGTGGCCAGTTCCTCTCGGCGCAGGCCGGGGGTGCGGCGGATGCCGGCGCCGACGGTGAGGCCGACGTGTTCGGGGCTGGTCTGGGTGCGGCGGGCGCGCAGGAAGCGGCCCAGCTCGGCGCCCTCGCTGTTCGCGCTCTGGGATGCCATGAATCCAGTTTCACCCGGCGGGCGGCCGCGCTGCCGACGGGAGGGGGGCCCTGTCGTTACCCCTGAAGAGCCCGCCCTGCCACACGCGCGTGATCCGGGCGAAGGTGAATGAGGAAGGCGCCGGCTTCTTCGCTCCCGCCCTGACTTCGACGGGCACGGTCTGCCGGGCCGGGCAAGAGTCAAGGAAGACCGGGCGACACCTTGATCGGAAGAGGGCGAGATGCGGTACATCAACCTGCGTGACCTGGAGGTCTCCCGGATCGGGCTGGGGGCGATGGGCATGTCCCACGGCTACACCGGCTCGGGCACCGATGACGCGGAGTCGATCCGGGCCGTGCACCGGGCCCTGGAGCTGGGCGTCACGCTGATCGACACCGCCGAGATCTACGGCCCCTACACCAACGAGGAGCTGCTCGGGCGGGCGCTGAAGGGCCGGCGGGACAAGGTGGTGCTGGCCACCAAGTTCGGCCTGGTCTCGCACGCCGGCGACGGCGCGTGGAACCTGGACTCCGGCCCGGCGAACATCCGCACCGCGGTCGAGGGGTCCCTGAAGCGGCTGGGCACCGACCACATCGACCTGTACTACCAGCACCGCGTCGACCCGAACACGCCGATCGAGGAGACCGCCGGCGCCGTGGGCGAACTGATCGCCGAGGGCAAGGTCCGCGCCTTCGGGCTCTCCGAGGCCGGCCCCGACACCATCCGCCGGGCCCACGCCGTCCAGCCCGTCACCGCGGTTCAGTCCGAGTACTCCCTGTTCACCCGGGGAGTCGAGGACCGCGTCCTGCCCGCCCTGCGGGAGCTGAACATCGGCCTCGTGCCGTTCTCCCCGCTGGGCCGCGGCTTCCTGACCGGCACTGTGCGCTCCACGGACCAGTTCGACGAGAACGATTTCCGCCGCGACAACCCGCGCTTCACGGGCGAGAACTTCCAGCACAACCTGGCGCTGGCCGACCAGGTGAAGGCCCTGGCCGACGAAGCCGGTGCCACGCCCGGGCAGGTGGCCCTGGCCTGGTTGCTCGCCCAGGGCGACGACATCGCCCCCATCCCCGGCACCAAGCGCGTCAGCCGGGTCGAGGAGAACACCGCCGCCGACCGGGTCACGCTCACCGCCGAGCAGCTCGACCGGCTCTCCGGCCTGCCGCCCGCCGCCGGCGACACCCACACCGAAGCCCAGGCCCGGATGCTCGAACGCTGACCCCCGGCCCCCGGCACGACCCCCGTTTGGAGCAGTACCTCCGATGCGTGCAGCAGTGATGTACGGAGCCGGTGACGTCCGCGTCGAGCACCGGCCCGACCCGAAGATCGTCCAGCCCACCGACACCGTGGTGCGCGTCCTCGCCTCCTGCGTCTGCGGCAGCGACCTGTGGCCCTACGCCTCGATGCCCGCCACCGACACCGGCCGCCCCATGGGGCACGAGTTCCTCGGCGTCGTCGAGGACACCGGCGCGGCCGTGACCGGACTGAAGACCGGTGACCTGGTCGTCGCCCCGTTCACCTACAGCGACAACACCTGCGACTACTGCGCCAAGGGCCTGCACATCTCCTGCCGCAACGGCGGCCGGTACGGCTTCGACGGAGTCGACGGCGGCCAGGGCGAAGCCGTTCGCGTTCCGCATGCCGAGGGCACCCTGGTGAAGCTGCCGGTGGCGGTCGACTCCGCGTTGCTGCCCTCGCTGCTCGCGCTCTCCGACGTGATGACCACCGGCCACCACGGCGCCGTCACCGCCGGTGTCGGCCGCGGAGATGTGGTGCTGGTGGTCGGGGACGGAGCGGTCGGCCTATGCGCGGTGATCGCTGCCAAGCGGCTCGGCGCCGAGCGGATCGTGCTCGCCGGCCGCCACGAAGCCCGCACCGGCCTGGGCCGTGAGTTCGGTGCCACCGACGTGGTCGCCGAGCGCGGCGAGGAGGGTGTTGCCCGGATCCGCGAGCTGACCGGCGGCGTGGACAAGGTCATCGAAGCCGTCGGCACCCGCGAGGCCCTCGACACCGCGCTCGGCGCGGTCCTGGACGGCGGCACCATCAGCCGCCTGGGCGTCCCCCAGTACGAGCGGGGCCCGATCGGCCCGCCCGAGTTCATGCGCAACATCACCCTGACCGGCGGCGCCAGCCCCGCCCGCGCTTACGTCGAGCAGCTGCTGGCCGACGTCCTGGACGGCACCATCACCCCCGGCCTCGTCTTCGACCGGACCTTCCCCCTCGACCGGGCACCGGACGCCTACCGGGCCATGGCTGACCGCCGGGTCCTCAAGGCCCTCCTCCGCCCCTGACCACCCTCCCCCACACCGTGAAGGACACCCCGCACATGCAGACCGTCACCCTCAACAACGGCATCGAGATGCCGCTCCTCGGCTTCGGCGTCTACCAGATCCCCGCCGAGGACACCGAGCGCGCCGTCTCCGAGGCCCTGGCCACCGGCTACCGCCTGCTGGACACGGCCGCCGCCTACGGCAACGAAGAAGCCGTAGGCCGCGCCATCGCCTCCAGCGGCATCCCGCGCGAGGAACTCTTCGTCACCACCAAGCTGTGGGTCCAGAACGCCCCCGCCCAGGACAACACCCGCCGCGCGTTCGAGACGTCCCTGACCAAGCTGGGCCTGGACCACCTCGACCTGTACCTGATGCACCAGCCCTTCGGCGACGTCTACGGCCAATGGCGCGCCATGGAAGCCCTCAACCGGGAAGGCGCGGCGAAGGCGATCGGCGTCGCCAACTTCTACCCCGACCGGCTGATCGACCTGATCATCAACAACGAGATCACCCCGCAGGTCAACCAGATCGAGACCCATCCCTTCTTCCAGCGCGCCGACTACCAGGACCTCATGCGCGAACACGGCGTGCAGATCCAGTCCTGGGGCGGCTTCGCCGAAGGCAAGAACGACCTGTTCCACAACCCGCTCCTCACCGAGATCGGCAAGGCGTACGACAAGTCCGTCGCCCAGGTCGTCCTGCGCTGGCTCACCCAGCGCGGCGTCATCGCCATCCCCAAGTCCGTCCGCGCCGAGCGCATGGCCGAGAACATCGACGTCTTCGACTTCGAGCTCACCGACGAGCAGATGGCCCAGATCGCCACACTCGACACCGGCAGCTCCCTGTTCTTCGACCACCACGACCCTGAGATGGTCACCTGGCTCGCCGGACGCCGCGTGGACAGCTGAACCCCCTGCCCCTCGCCGGGGCGGACGGCCGGTTCGTTCGCCCCGGGTGAGGTCGGCTGGCCTTCGGGCCGCGGAACAATTTCACGCATCTGCTGGCGACGCAGGTCGGCGTCGGGCGGTTTCGTGAGATCGGCGGATCCTGCCCTGTCCGTGGCCGGGGACCACATCTCGCGGGATCGGCGGCACCATGCTCTGGGGCCTCACGCCGGCCGACCGGGAAGGAGTGGCCGGCGTGGACCGCTCCGGCATCGATCGTCGGGTTCAGAACGGGGCGACGGCCCGGCAGGACGGTTCCGACGCGGTCGGGGGCCTACGCCCGGGCCTCGGCGCGGCGGTTCTGCCATACCGGCGCGGCTCTCGTCGGCCGGGGCGTCCGGGGCGGACGTGCGCGGTGTGCGCCGGAACGTCCGCTGCGCGGCCTCCGGTGGGCATCGTCGCAGGTGACGTCGGTGGCGTGGGCGAGCTTCAGCAGGGCCACGCTCGCGTCAGGGCGTCGCGAAGCTCCGCCACGGTCGCGGGCCCCAGTCGGCCGGCGAGTTCCTCTTCCAGACCACGAAGAATGCCCAGGGCGACGTCACGGCGCCGACATCCGGCGTCGGTCAACCGGATGAGGGTGCTACGAGGAAATCCGGGCCCCGGCGTGCTGGTCAGGAGACCTTCGTCGATGAGCTGCGTGACCGCGCGGTGCATCGTCTGGCGGGTGACACCAGCGCGGCGGGCCAGTTCGGCGATGCTCAGGGACCCGTCGTGTCGGAGGTGCGCGAGCACGGTCGTGTGCGCCGGTGTCACAGGGGCCACTTCCGCAGCCTCCAAGCGCGACACGAGCTCATCGGAGAACCAGCGGGCACCTCGCTGCAGGAGTACGGGCAGCGGCAGGTATGTGTCAGGGCAATCCTCGGCCGTCATGGTTCGCGGGCCTCCTTGGTCGTGCGATAAAATCCCTGTGTCAGCTAAGCTTACACAGGGAGCGTCGCATGACAGACCATGACGTCGATGTCCTCGTGGCAGGGGCTGGTCCAGTCGGACTGATGGCGGCATCACGGCTGGCACGGTCGGGGGTGTCGGTCCGCCTGGTGGATGCCGCAACGGGTCCGGCGACGACCAGCCGTGCGCTGGGTTCCCACGCCCGGAGCCTGGAGATCTACGACCAGCTTGGGATTCTCGGCGAGGTAGCGCCGCACGGAACGAGGGTCAACGCGTTCATCCGCCATCAGGGCGGCCGTCCGAACCGGCTCGATTTCGATTTCGCCGGTCTGCCGACGCGCTTCCCGTACATGTTCAACGTCGACCAGGTGATCATCGAGCGCGTCCTGCGCGCGCATGCCGCGTCGGCAGGCGTCGCGGTGGAGTGGAACACGAAGCTGGAGTCGTTCCAGCAGGACGGGGCCGCCGTCACGGCCGTGCTGCGCTTCGGCGCCGGCGCCGAAGCGGCCGTGGAGACCGTGCGCGCACGGTACTTGTGGGGCTGTGACGGCGGGCACTCGGCCGTCCGCAAGACCCTCCAGCTCCCGTTGGAGGGCGAATCCGCCCACACGTGGCTGATCGCAGATGCGATCGTGCACACCGATATGGACATCGACGGCGTGCACTGGCTGTTCCCGCAGGGCGGCGCGCTGATGCTGTTCCCCTTCCCGGAACCGGGAAAGTGGCGGCTGCTGGACACGACCGGCGAAGGAGATGCCGAGCAACCCGAGCAGATCGCCCGCCAGTTCAGCGCCAAGCTGTCGCAGGCTCTGGGGCGCGCCACCGTCGTGGACACTCCCACCTGGACGTCGAAGTTCACCATCCAGCAGCGCGCGGTCCCCGCAATGCACGTCGGGCGGTGCTTCGTCTCGGGCGACGCTGCTCACGTCCACTCCCCGGCGTCCGGACAGGGCCTCAACACCGGCATCCAGGACGCGTACAACCTGGCATGGAAGCTGGCCATGGTCCTTCACGGCCACGCCGACGCCACGCTGCTCGACACCTACGACGCCGAGCGCGTCCCCATCGGCCAGGCCCTGCTCGCCTCCACCGGCGAGGTCATGAACACGGCCATGGTCGACGGCACCACCGAGCACACCGGGGACCCCCGGGAGACCGATCGCGGCTTCATGCGCCGGCTCATCCGCAACATGTCGGGGCTGGCCATCGCCTACCCCGACAGCCCGCTGACGGTACCCGGCAACGAGCCGGGTGAAGGCCCACGACCCGGCGAGCGGCTCACGCAGCTCTCGGCGGCCGACGCCCAGTCCCCCGGCTGGACGGCCCTGCGTGCGGAACTCAGGACGCCCGACTGGCACCTGCTCGTTTTCCCGGGCAGCAAGGACACCACCGGAAAGGATCACGTCACCACCGCGACCGGGTCGCTGCCGGCCTGGATGGACATCGTGACGGTCAGCCAGGAACGCCCGGACGACGACCACGGTGTGTGGGACCCCGACGGCCGGGTCCGGGACACACTGGCCGCGAACGACGGGGACTGGATCCTCGTCCGTCCCGACGGCTACCTCAGCGCCCGTGGCACCGGAGGCCTCAGTCTCCACGCTGCCCTGAACCGGCTGACGAGCCTCCACACGTCGAAGCCGGCACGCGCGTGATCGACGGACACCGCCCTCCGTGTAGCAGGGAGCACGCAGGACGGGCGGGTGCGGTAGGGCTTCGCCGCAGCAAGATGCTGCGGCGACGACAGAGCCAAGGAAGGAGACTCGGATGACCGAGAACGATCTGCCCCTCAACTGGGGACGCTGGGGTGACGCCGACGAGATCGGTGCGCTCAACCTGATCGACGACGCGGCACGGTCACGCGCCGCCGCCGAGGTGCACGACGCGACCTCCGTGAGCCTCGCACGTCCGACCACCCCCGTACCGCTCACCACCGGCCTCGCACCCGTCGGAAGTCCCGCCACGATGCCTGCGCCCGTCATGCGGGTCGTGAACTTCAATGGAGCCCGGCCCGTGGCCCTCACGGACTCCTTGCTCATCAACACGCACAACGCCGGACTCACGCACTTCGACGCGCTCTCTCACATCCCCGTTGCCGACAAGGTCTATCCAGGCGTCCCGGTTCAGGACGCCATCACGCCGACCGGGGTACGTCATGCTTCCGCCGACCACGCCGCCGGGGGCATCGTCACACGGGGCATTCTCCTGGACCTGGCCCCCGATCACGGGAGTCTCGAGGCGGACCACCGTGTCAGCGGAACAGATCTCAATGCGGCGCTCGACCGAGCAGGGACGTCGGTGCACCCAGGCGACGCGATCGTCGTCCGCGGTGGCTGGGACGTGAACCAGCCCATGACGCAGCCCGTGCCAGGGCTGGACCTCAGCGCCGTCGAGTGGCTGGACGAACACGGTGCAGCTCTCTATATCGGTGACATCAGCGACGCCCGCCCACCAAGCTTCCCGATGCCGATGCACCAGGTCGCACTGGCACGGCTCGGTCTGCCTCTGGTGGACGCCGCCAACCTCGACGACCTCGCCGACCTGTGTGCCTCCCTGCAGCGGTGGAGCTTCATGCTCGTCCTCGCGCCGCCTCGCATCACGGGCACCACGGGGCTCGCGGTCAATCCGATCGCGATCTTCTGATCGCGAACCGGGCTCAGGTCCACTGTGGATCCTCTGAGGGCTTTCGCCCCGCTGGCCGCCTGCGGCCAGTGAAAGGGAGGAGTGCCTGACCTCGGGCGCGGCAGCGACAGTCGTTTGTGTCGGCGTGATTCGTGATGTCCTGGCCTGTGACGTCGGAAGTGAGGGTTGGGTGCCGCAGGCTCGGACAGGGGCTCCGCGGCGCCCCGGTAGGTGGTAGCGAACGGGAATTCATCGCACTGTTCGAGGACGGGGCGGCGGTGGTGGGGGAGGTCGCCGCGGGCGATCCGTTCGAGTGCTTCCCGAAGGAATTCGGTGCGGTTTCCGGAGCGGTCGAGCCACGGCGACGGTCCTCCGCCCGAACCCACACCAGTTCCGCTCCGCCCGCAGAGCCGGACGTTACCCTTCTGGCTTCCGGCCAGTAGCTCCCATGGGGGAAACCGCATGCAACAGGCAAGACTTTTCCGCGCCATAGTGGGGCTCATGGCCTTGCTGGGCATGAGCCTCCTGCTGGCAGCTCCTCCAGCCCAGGCGGACACGGTGAGCCCGTCCTCGGCGCCACCGGTCAGGACCCTGACCTACAACATGTGCGGGAGCGGCGGTACCGGCGGATGCGATGTCAGCGTCGCCGGCAACGAGGACCGCTACGCGGCCCTCCTCGACGAGACGACGGGCAGCGGCTGGAACCCCGACTTCGTCTTCCTCGTCGAGGTGTGCAAGTACCAGTACACGGATCTCGAATCCTCGCTCAAGCCCAAGGGATACACGGGCAACTGGGTCCCGACGAAGAACGCGGCCGACCTCGGCCCGAACTGCAAGGACCCGGTCACCGGCGTCGTGTCGGACTACGGAATGGCGGTCTTCGTCAGGGGCCTGATCGTCGACGCCAACCACGACTTCGAGCTGCATTCGTACGCAGATATCAAGTCGCTCATGCCGAACAGCTACGTGGAGAACATCAGGACCCCTTGTATCAAGGCGTGGGTACAGAACCGGCTCACCTGGTCGTGCTCGGTGCACCTCTACTGGGGTAACCCCAACGCCGGGACCGCAGGCAACGGGTGGACGGTCATGCAACAGGAGGCCGTCAAACTCTCCAACCAGGTCAAGGCATGGGAGGCGGAAGGAATCCCCGTCATCCTCGGCGGAGACTTCAACTCGTCCCCCCAGAACGACGTCATGGACTACTTCTACGACATCGCGTCGGACGAGTCCGGATCCTCCGGAACCATGACCGAGGGCGACACACGCGAGAAGTGCGCCTCACCCTGCCGCCAGGGCGAGTACACCAAGTACAACAACCCCGCATTCGACGAGACCCCCTCCAACGACGGCACCCCGCGCGTACTCGAGAAGAAGATCGACTACACCTTCTTCAGCTCCGCCCACTTCAAGGGCGAGGTGTCCGACGTGACGGCCGAACCGCACAGGAGCCCGACCAACACGAGGTTCGTCTCGGACCACCTGCCCGTACGCGCCGCGGCGTACTGGACGGACTGCGGTACGCCCAGCAGCAACCCGGGGGCGGTCTTCCGCCGTGACGTGAACGGCAACCTCTACCGCTACGCCGGCATCCCGACCGCGAAGAGCGCCGTCCTGGCCAAACCGTGCAAGGTCGGCTCCGGCTGGCAGACGATGAAGCACGTGGCCCGCCAGGGAACGACCCTGGTGGCCATCGACAGCGCGGGCCGGCTCTGGCACTACCGGGAAGGCGCGGACGGCTCGTACTCCGGCGGGGCCGGCCGCACCCTGGCCGGATCCGGCTTCGAGAACGACGACCTGCTCGTCGCCGCGGGCGACTGGGACGCAGACGGCACCGCCGACCTGATCACCCGCAGGGCAGACAAACTGTGGCTCCACAAGGGGCTCGGCGCGGACTCCTACAAGCCGCGTGAGCTCCTCGCCGACCTGACCACCTGGGAGACCGTCAGGTCCATTGTCGCGGGCGACTTCGTCGGGACCGACTCCCCGGGCCCCGAACTGATCACGGTCGCCGAGACGGGGCGCCTCCTGCTCCGTACGCGTGACAAGGTCACCGGCGGCCTCTCGGCCCCGAAGGAGATCGGAACCGGCTGGGGGGTCTACGGCACCGCCCTCATCGGCCCTGGTTCCCTGAACAACGACGACCATCCCGACCTCGTCGGCCGCGACGACGCCGGCAAGCTCTACTACTACAAGTGCGACGGAGCGGGGGGCTACGCCGCCCGCGACGAGATCGGCACCAGTTTCCCCGCCGGCGAGATGCTCTTCTGAGCCGTCTCACCGACGCACGAACGCCCGGCGGGGAATCCCCCGCCGGGCGTTTTCGGGCGGCACGGGCAGTCGGCCGTCAGGTCGGCGACTCGGTCCTGCCGGAGGGGTGGCGGTGCGGGCGGCCCCGTACCGCCCCGGCCAGCCGGGGCACCAGCAGCTCCGTGCCCAGCACCCACACCATGCCGCCCGGCACCGGCGCCTCGAACCCGCCGCCGGCCACCGGGGAGCCGTGGACCACGCCCCGGAAGCGGGCTATCTTCCCGCCATGGAGCCGCTGACGTTCGACTACGAGAACCTGCATCTGCGCCTGGACCGGGGGGTGTTCGAACTGTTCACCATGGGCAGATCCGAGCTCCGGGTGCCGCTGCAGTGGCTCGGGGCACTGGTGCACTACAAGAAACCCGACAAGCCCGGCCAGTTGTTCATCGGCACCGTACGCGATCCGAGCGCCGTGCTCTACGGCACCGACCCGGCCGCCTTCTGGTACAGCACCTCGCCCGCGTTCCGGGTACCGCCCGGCGACGAGCCGTTGTTCCGCGCGTACTTCACCGAGGTGGCCGCACTCGCCGGCCGGAGGGTGGTCTGAGTCGGAAGCGGCCAAGCTGAAGGTCTTCCAGCCCGACCGTCTGTACATCCAGGTCGACCGGGGGTTCGTCGAGGTCTTCCGGCGCACCAACGTCATCGGGCCGTACCGCTGTTCTGTCCGGGAAGGTTGTGGACAGGCGAGCCAGGTCTCGGCTGGGGGATCTTGAATGGGTGAGGGCCTTCCGGTTCGGTGTGGATTGCGACGTCCACACCAACAGAAAGGCCCTCGTGCCCCACCGTAATGCACCCCTGGCCGAGACCGGCCGCCTGCGTCTGGCCCGCTGCGTGGTCGAGGACGGCTGGACTCTTCGCCGGGCCCCGGAACGTTTCCAGGTCTCGCCGACAACGGCCCAGCGGTGGGCCGACGGCTACCGGGCACTCGGCGAGGCGGGCATGACCGACCGCTCCAGCCGCCCGCATCACAGTCCACGGCGGACGCCGACCCGCACCGAGCGACGGACCATCAAAGTCCGCGTCCTGCGTCGCTGGGGACCGGCTCGCATCGCGGGTCTGCTTCGGCTCGTCCCCTCCACCGTGCACCGTGTACTGACCCGTTGCCGTCTGGCCCGGCTTGTCCACCTGGACCGCGCGACCGGCCAGCCGATACGCCACTATGAACGCGACAGGCCGGGCGAACTCGTCCACGTGGACATCAAGAAGCTCGGCAACATCCCCGACGGCGGCGGCCACAAGGCTCTGGGCCGTCAAGCGGGCCGCAAGACCCGCTCCGGCGTCGGCTACAGCTACCTCCACACCGACGAGAAGAAGCAGACCGCAACCGGCTTCTGGCAGCGGGCCCACACCTTCTTCGCCCAGGCCGGAATCACCGTTGAGCGGGTACTGACCGACAACGGCTCCTGCTACCGCTCACGCGACTGGCGCGACCTGCTCACCGCCGCCGGGATCAGCCACAAGCGCACCCGGCCCTACCGGCCGCAGACCAACGGCAAGGTCGAACGCTTCAACCGCACCCTGCTCGACGAATGAGCCTACGCCCGCCCCTACCGCAGCGAGCAGGAACGACGCGACGCCTTCCCCCACTGGCTACACACCGACAATCACCACCGCGGACACACCGCGCTCAAAGGCAAACCACCCGCCAGCCGCGTCCCCGACCTGCCCGAACAACACACCTAGGGCGTGTTTCGAAAGTCCCGTCTGCCCGGGGGCGCCCGGCACGCACACTCGCCGCGTTGTCGGGATCACCCCGATACATCCAGTATCGGGGCGACCCTCCGCCTTGCGATCGCACGCACCGGACACCCCCGGACCTGCCCTCCGGGCAGACCACGCCACTTTCGAAACACGCCCTAGTGGCTCGGCTCGCATCGTCGACCCGGTAATGGACCTGCGGTCCGGCGTCCGTCTTCCGAATGTCGGCCAACGTCTCGGTGAAAGCTGAAGCCCTTCTCTGGCTCCGCACACGGTTCTCTGACTAGAGTCAGAGAATGGATGCTGTGCAGATCGACTGGGTGCGGCGGTTCAACCGCACCGTCGCCGAACGCGTGGGCGTGCTCCACGACCACTACCTGGGCCGCGACCGGCCCATCGGTGAAGCCCGGCTGCTCTGGGAGATCGGCGAGGAGGGCCAGGACGTACGGCAGCTGCGCGAGCGCCTCGCGCTCGACTCCGGGTACGTCAGCCGACTGCTGCGATCCCTGGAGACCGACGGCCTGGTGACGGTGGAGCCGCAGCCCCGGGACAGACGGGTGCGCACCGTCCGGCTCACCGATGCTGGTCGCGCTGAGCGCGCCGTGCTCGACGGCCGCAGTGACGAGCTGGCCAGCTCTCTCCTGGAGCCGCTCAACTCTGCCCAGCGCGCCCGGCTGGTCGCCGCCATGACCGAGGTCGACCGGTTGCTGACCGCCGCGACGGTCACGCTGGACACGGTTGCCCCGGACCACCCCGATGCCCAGTACTGCCTGCGGTCCTACTTCACCGAGCTGCAAGAATGCTTCGAGACCGGCTTCGACCCCGCACGGAGCCTGCTGCCGGACGCGGGCGAACTCCGGCCACCGCACGGCCTGTTCCTGGTAGCCCGGCTGCACGGCGAACCCGTTGGCTGCGTCGGCCTGAAGCTGCCCCCCGGCGACCCGGCCGAGATCAAACGCATGTGGGTCGCGCCCCGCACCCGGGGCCTCGGGCTCGGCCGCCGGTTCCTGGCAGAGCTGGAGAATCGAGCTGCCCAGCAGGGCTGCGACGTACTGCACCTGGACACCAACAAGGCGCTCACCGCGGCGATCGGTCTCTACCACTCCTGTGGCTTCCAGGAGGTCGCCGCCTTCAACGACGAGCCCTATGCCCACCACTGGTTCGCAAAGCGGATCACCACACCGGCGTCGGAGTGACGGCCTCCGGCCTACTGGCGGCTCGTCAGGCGGCCTTGGCCGGGCAATCGACCCACTGCTCGTCGATCAGCGGACTGTCTCCAAGACCTGGTCTTGGAGGTGGCCGTGGGACGTAGACCGAGTGTGTTCGTCCGGCCCGTCACGGTGGACGAGGGCCGGAAGTTGCATCGGATCACCCGGACCGCGAAGAACCCAGCGAAACTCCGCCGGGCGTTCGTGGTGCTGATGTCCGCCCAAGGCCAGACGGTCAAGGACATCACCACGCTCATGCGGGTCGGCGAAGACCACGTCCGTGATGTCATCCACGCCTTCAACGAGCGGGGGTTCGACGCGCTGGACCCAAAATGGAGCGGGGGACACCCCAAGACGATCAGCGACCAGGTGCGCGAGCACATCTGTCTGATCGCCCGGACGTCCCCTGCCGGCTGGAGGATCACCGCGTTCTCCGCCTGGAGCCTGAGCAAGCTCGCCGACCACCTCATCAAGCAGAGGACGACCGCGGCCATCAGCCGGGAGACCCTGCGCCGGATCCTGCGCGAGGGCAAGGTCTCCTGGAAGACCACCACTACCTGGAAGGCGTCCACCGACCCGGAGTTCATCGCCAAGATGCACCGCATCCTGGCGCTGTACGACACTCCGCCCGCCGACGGACGGGTGATATGCGTCGATGAGTTCGGGCCGCTAAACCTGATGCCCCGCAAGGGCAAGGCGTGGGGACCGGTGAGGCGTCCGCGCCGACTGCGAGCCACCTACAACCGCACAAGCGGCGCGAGGCACATGCTCGCCGCCCTCGATCCAGCCACCGGCAAGCTGTACTACCGCATCCGCCTGCGCAAGCGCTGGCGCGAGTTCCTCGACCTCCTCAAGAGTCTGCGCTCCCGCTGGCCCGGAGAGAAGCTGTATGTGGTGGTGGACAACTTCTCCCCGCACAAGCATGCAAACGTCCGCGCCTGGGCGACCGGCCACCAGGTCGAACGGGTCTTCCTGCCGACCTACGGATCCCGGCTGAACTGGATCGAGGCCGAGTTCGCGGCCCTGCGCTACTTCGCACTCAACGGCACCGACCATCGCAGCCACGACGAACGGAACGCCGCCATCGCCGCTTACATCCGCTGGCGCAACGCCGCGCTGAACCGAAGACCAACTTCGGCCCTGACTCACCCATCCGCGCCTGGACGCATTACCCGACCAAGGCTGCGTGACGAGCCACTGGCTGGGCGACCTGGCTCCGGCCTCGTACGGCGGACGTGTGCGACCCCGGGGGCTCGGTGCCCCGGGGTCAGCGCTTGGTACGGCGGCGGAACAGGTATCCGCCCATGCCCAGGCCGACGAGGAGCGTCACCGCCAGTACCGCCCAGAGCGGCAGGGTGACCGACGGGATCCAGAGCCGGATCGCGACCGAGCCGGTGTTCGCCGCGATGAACCAGATCGCGAGGGCCGCGAGCACCACGACCCCGATGGTGCGGATGCGTACGCTCCGCCCCTTGACGGTCAGGGTCGACGGCTCCCGCGATCGGAACGTCTTCTGCGCCATGCCTCCAGTATCGAGCGGTTCGGCCGATCAGGCCCGGCGAACCGCGCTCAGGGGGTGTCACCCCGCCAGTCCCAGCGGTCGGGGTCGCTGTCCCTGGGCCCGTACTCCGCTTTGCCGCCGGGGCCGAAACGCCCGATCTCGGTGGTCAGCGCCGCGCCCTCGCGCAGTTCCCGGTCCGTCCACCCCGTCACGTCGAGCAGCAGGCCGTCGAGCGGGCCGCCCACCAGTTCCCGGTAGACATGCCCCGGCCGGGGCCCCGGATCGGGGTCGTCGTGGTCGGCGCCGTACACGCGCCGCTGCCGCATCAGCTCGTCCATGGGGGCAGGATCGCACCCGGCACTGACAATCGCAGGGGTCCGGTCGCTCCGGGACCGGCCCCCTGCCGTGCGACAGGGCGGTCACGGTCCGTCTCGCCGCGCGGCACATCGCCGGGATCCTCGTCCGGGCCGTGGGGTGGCGTCAGTCGTCGAACCAGACGACCAGCCTGACCTCGTCGTCACCGTGCAGTTCGGCGAGGGTGCGCATGACGGTCCAGACGGGTCCCCACTCTTCGTCGGGCACGGCGTCGCGGCGCCTGAGGCGTTCGACACGGAACATCCGGTCCCCATCGATCCACTGGGAGCCCTCCGGGAAGTGCTCACTGGGCCGGGCCGCGATGTGAGCCGACTGTCCGCAGAGGCCGACGAATCGGCGAGGAGCGGAACAGTGCCGCTGGAGGAACTGCCAGTCGCCTTGCGGATCACGGCAGTACTCGCGGACATAGGCATCGGGCCCGGCGGACTCCTCGTCCCAGTCGACCCGTCCGAGCTCTGCCCAGCTGATCCAGCTGGCACTTCGCCCGGCTGTCGTTCGATGGCCGTCGCGAACGCGGTTCGAAGCGTCGGCGGGCAGTCCGCGGACAGGAGCCACCGGCACGAACTGCTCGTTGTCGCAGACGCCGAAGAGGGAGCCGAAGGCGTCGTAGTTCCTCGGCACCTTCAGATGGTCCAGGTCGATGGCGGCGTGCCAGAACGAATCCGTCTCATGGCCTCGATGGTCGCGGCGGCACTCGATGAACCCCTGGATGTCCTTGCCCATGTCGTGATTATGCCGATCCAGCCTCCGCCGGCTGGAGCTTCGCCCCAGGGAAGTCCTTGACCGGCTCATGAACGTGGACTCGTGATGTCGGGTGTTGGCGGAGCTGACCGCGAAGTGCCCCGTGGCCGAGAACGGGGCCTGCTGGTGGGTCCGACGGGCCGTGCGGCTACTCTCAGCCCACCGCGGCCTCGGTCGTGGCCGCGCCAGCGCTTTGGTCTGTGAGGAGCACGTCCGATGGCTCGCACCACCCCGCCACGTCCGCTCGATGTCGAGACGCTGTTCCCGGAGGTGGCCGACTACCGGAAGACGGCCGTTCGTCTGCATCCGCGCCCCGGCAATCCGAGCGCGCGGGAGAGTTCGCTCGGTGGGCCCGTGCTCTGGCCGCTCTCGGAGCCCTGGCCCCACTGCGAGGACGACCACCCACGCACGGCATTCTCCCCTCCTGCCCAGGGACCGATCCCGCTCGTCCCGGTCCTCCAGCTGTTCGCGTCCGATGTGCCCGACCTGGCCTTCCCCAGCACCGCCGATCTGCTGCAGGTGCTCTGGTGCCCCTTCGACCATGAGGACGGTTACGTTCCCCGCCCCGAGATGTACTGGCGGCACAGCTCCCTGAGCGACCTGCGGCCGGCCGACCCGCCCTGCCCGACCGGCCCTGACAACAGTTACCTTCCGAACCCGTGCGTCCTGCACCCTGAGCCCGTTGCCGACTACCCGAACTGGGACCTCCCGGACGAGGTCGCCGACGCGCTCGAAGCCAGGTTCGAACAACTGGAGGAGGAAACCGGCTGGTCCTACTGGTACCACCTCTCCGTGTCGGACGGTGTCAAGGTCGGCGGGTACCCGACGTGGACGCAGGAGCCCAACTGGCCGACGTGCCCTGCATGCAGTGTGCGCATGGAGCATCTCCTGACGATCAACAGTTCCGAGTTCGACGGCGAGAGCTGGCGCACGTGGCTGCCCATCGAGGACACCCCGGCCACGGGGACCATCTGGGACCTTCCTTACGGACAACGCACCGAGATCCAATGCCCGCCTGGGCTCATGCTCGGCGACATGGGCGGCATCTACCTGTTCGAATGCACCAGCTGCCCGGACAGGCCCTTCGCCTACCGCTCAGACTGTTCCTGACCGCGCGGCTTCAGTCAGAGGGCCGTACCGGTGCCCGCGAGGCAGCCGTCGATCGCTTCGGGGTGGTACTGCAACATCTTGGGCTTGCGTTTCACGGCTGGGGTGGTCCGGCCGAGGTCGGGCGCGGGTGACCAGGTCGCGGACGTCGTGTCGGCCGAAGCCCTCCGGTATGCCCTTGCAGCCGCGGTACTCGCAGATCGCTTAGGTCAGCCAGGATCGCTCACCCGGCTCGTAGCAGGCCATGCCCGCCATCGGCACCCGCCCGGAGCCACGGCCCCTCACTCTCACAATTCGGGGCCTGCTCCCGTAGCGCCGATTCCCCGCGCGGGTTCCCACCCAGGCGGGCGCGGACGAGCTCGGCGACAGCGTCTCCTCCGCTCCGACCGAGCGCGTTTCCCGCCGCACCGGTCACGACCGCCGGAAATCGGCCGACGGCTGCGGCCGCCAACTCCGAAGCGTCCATGCCTCCCCCTCACACAGCAGGCTGATCGTTCGATGTACGCGCGGCGGCATCCTTTCCGGGCCCGCCTACCGGAGGACCGGTCGCCCGTGGCAATTCCGGAACGGCGCGTATCGAGCCGTCTTTGACCCGCGCTTCTCTCACCGGTGTACCGGGCTGCCTCCAGCGCCGCGCCCGCGCCGGTCCACTACGAGGCGCTGAAGGCATACCTGTTCGGTCAGGGCCGACACATCGTCCTGGACACTGCCCGGCTCACGGAACGCGCGGCGGCTCACAGCCTTCCGGCCGCGATCTCGGCAGGCCCTGGTACCCGTCGGTGGATCTTGGGCCGCTGTCAGTGAATCAGCCAGTAGTGGTCCTTCCAGCTGCCGCAGCGGAACTGGATGACCGGCGCGGCCTCGGCAGTGCTTCCGTCCTGGACCGCGAGGCAATTGCCGCTGTTGAAGTTCTTGATCTGGTAACCCTTGGTGAGAGCGTCGTAGGGCCCCTCCCGCCAGTACTGGTCGAAGTAGCCACCGCATGGGTACTGCGTCACTCTGGCGTAGTCATCCATGGATGCCCCGTCGACCGAGAGGCAGAGCCCGCTGTGCCGGTTGACGATCTTATACCAGACATTTCCGTCTTCGTCATAGAGGCCGGCCTCCCAGTACCAGAACTGGTCGGCGTAGTTGTTGCAGCTGAACTGGTTGAGATACGCGAAATCCGTCGATGTCCCAGGGACGGAGAGGCATCTACCGGAGTTCGCGTTCTTGAGGGTGAAGTCGCCCGAGTCCGCCTGGCTGTTGCCCGCCAGGCCGATGACAAGGGTGATCGAGCCGAGTAACCCTCCGACGAGATGCCGTACTGGTTTCATCGTGTTCCTCCTTGTGGATTCGCGCCGTGGCGCTCCGCCCGTTCGAAGTGGGCCCGGTCATCATCGGAGGAAATCCGGCACCGTCCTTGGCAAAGAGCGCAGGGCTATGTGGCAGAGCGTGCCGCATCCGTCGGCGCGGCCTGGACGGCGAACCTGCCGACCGGTGGCCCGGTCGCCGGCCTGGTGCGGCGGTCGTGCTCGAGCACGGCCTCGGCCCGGACCACCCGACGCGGCCGCCACCGCCACGTCACCCTCGTCAGCCCCTGGACCACCTCCAGAAATCCGCTGGGGACGCGGGTTGCGGTGGTCCCGGGATCTTCCGGGCGGATAGGGTCGAAAGGCCCTGCCGCACCGTGTCCGCGCCGACCAGTCTTGGACACGCACCGCCGGAATCTGGAGGGACACCATGACCAGCACCGACCGCCCCGTGATCGCCGCGGTCGACGGCTCGTCGCACAGCGACGAAGCACTCGACTGGGCCGCCCGTGAAGCCGCGCGCCGGGGGCTCGGGCTCACCGTCGTGCACGCCCTGACGCCGGACCATCCCGCCGAGCGGGACGCCCGGCGCCGCGAGGCTGAGGAACTGCTCGCCCGGTCCGTACGGCAGGTGGCCCGGATCGCCCCGGAGCTGAGCCCGTCGACGCTGACACCGCTGGACTACCCCTCGGCGGCGCTCTCCTCGCTCAGCCACAACGCCTCGCTGATCGTCGTCGGCTCGCGCGGGCTGGGCGGTTTCCGCTCCCTGCTGCTGGGCTCCAACAGCCTGGCGGCCGCCTCGATGGCGGACTGCCCGGTCGTCGTCGTCCACTCCGCCCGGGCCGAGGAGGAGACACCGGTGGACGAGGAAGCGCATCGCGACATCGTCGCGGGGGTGGCCGCCGACGAGAGCAGCGAGGCGGTGCTGGAGTTCGCCTTCGGGACCGCCGCGTCCCGGCCCGGCGCGCGGCTGCGGATCGTGCACGGCTGGACGATGTTCTCCTCCATGGTCTCCGGCGGCCCCGTCTTCGACCGGGACGCCGCGGCCGACGCCGCCGCGCGGACCCTCGCGGAACTCACCGCGGGCTGGCGCGAGAAGTACCCGCAGGTCGAGACCGTACGGGAGCCGGTCAGCGGTTCGGCCTCGCGCACCCTGGTCACGGCGTCGGCCACTGCGGCGCTCACCGTGATCGGGCGGCGCCGGGGAGGCGAGTCCCTCGGGCTCGGGCTCTCCCCCGTCGCGCAGACCACGCTCACGCACGCGCTCGGTCCGGTCGCCGTCGTGCCGTGCTGACCGCTGCGTCCGGTCGTCCGTGCACGCCTCTTGGCCTCTTCGGCGGGCGGGCGGACACTGACCCGATGACGCAGCGCGCGGATCTCGCCCATCTGATGGACCGGCTCGCCGTCGACGCCCTGCTCACGGGGTACGCGGCGGCGGTGGACGACGGTGAGTGGGCCGACTACCTGGCCCTGTTCACCCCCGACGGCCGGGCCGACTACCGGGGCGCGGGCGGTATCGAGGGCCCGGTGGCCGAGGTGGCCCGGTGGCTGGCGGAGACGATGCGGCTCTTCCCCGTACGCCAGCATCTGATCGTCAACCGGCGCATCGACATCGAGGCCCCGGACGGGTACCGCGGCGACGGGGCCCGGGCCCGGGCCGACTATCTCAACCCGATGCGGCTGGAGACCCCCGAGGGCGGCACGGACGGCCCGGGGACGCGGTCCACCACGCCGAACTTCGTCTCCGGCGGACGGTACGCGTTCACGCTGTCGCGCACGGCCGACGGCTGGCGTATTCGTACGGTGACCGTGCACGAGAAGTGGCGCGGCGCCGGGATGCTCCTCGCCGGGGAGTGAACAGGGAGGAGCCGCATGCGGATTCCGGCCGGCCGGGGCGAGCGGTGGGGACAGGAGCGACGGGAGCGGGTGCTGCGGTCGGCCTGGGGGCGGGGGTGTCTGGCCCTGCTCGCCGGGGCGCTGCCCGCGCTCACCTTCCCCGAGCCGGACCTGTGGTGGCTGGCCGGTGTCTGTCTGGTGCCGTGGCTGCTCCTCGTCCGGTCGGCCGGTACGGCGCGGCGGGCGGCACTGGACGGCTGGCTCGGCGGCACCGGCTACATGCTCGCGGTGCACCACTGGCTGATGCCGAGTCTCCATGTCTTCATCGTGGTCCTGGCCGCGCTGCTCGGTCTGCTGTGGGCGCCGTGGGGGCTGCTGGTCCGCCGGACCCTGGGCGGGCGGCTCTCCGCCCCGGGGGCCGCCCGCGCGGTCGTGCTGGTGCCCTGCGGCTGGCTGATGATCGAGCTGGTCCGTTCCTGGCAGGCGCTCGGCGGTCCCTGGGGGCTGCTCGGCGCCTCCCAGTGGCAGGTGGGGCCCGCTCTGCGCGTGGCGTCGGTGGGCGGCGTGTGGCTGGTGAGCCTGGTGCTGGTGGCGGTGAACACGGCCGTGGCCCTGCTGTTCCTGGCCCCGGCCGCCCGTACGGTGGCCGGGGTGTCCCTCGTGGTGTGCGGGCTGGCCGTGGGGGCGGCGGTGCGGTGGGCTCCCCGGCCCGAGGTGTCGGGGGTGGCGAGGATCGCCGTCGTGCAGCCCGGGGTGTTCGACGGGCCCCTCGGCGCGGAGCGGCGGCTGGCCGCCGGTGAGCGGCTGACCGGCGCGCTGGCCGGGCGCGGCGTCGACCTGGTGGTGTGGGGCGAGAGCAGCGCGGGGGTGGATCTCGCGCGCCGGCCGGACGTCGCCGGGCGGATCGCCGCGCTCTCACGCCGGGTGGGCGCGGACATCCTGGTCGGGGAGGACGCCCGGCAGACCGACCGGTCGGGGCGGACGGGGATCTTCAAGTCGGCGGTGCTGGTGGGTCCGGACGGGCTGACCGGGGAACGGTACGACAAGATGCGGCTGGTGCCGTTCGGCGAGTACATCCCCGCCCGGCCGGTGCTCGGCTGGGTCACGTCCCTGGGCCGCGCGGCGGGCGAGGACCGGCTGCGGGGCACCCGGCAGATCACGATGACGGTGCCCGCGGCCGGGGGCGGGCGCACCCTGCGGATCGGGCCGATGATCTGCTTCGAGTCGGCGTTCCCCGACATGAGCCGGCGGCTCGCCCGGGACGGGGCGCAGGTGCTGGTCGCCCAGTCCTCGACCTCCTCGTTCCAGCACAGCTGGGCGCCCTGGCAGCATGCCTCGCTGGGGGCGCTGCGGGCCGCCGAGACCGGCCGGCCGATGGTGCACGCCACCCTCACCGGGGTCAGTACGGCGTACGGCCCGTCGGGCGCCCGGATCGGCAAACCGCTCGGTACGGAGGTCCGCGGCTCCGCCGTGTTCGACGTGCCCCTGGCGACGGGCCGCACGCTCTATGTACGGCTGGGCGACTGGCCGCTCCAGGGGGCGGCGGCGGTGCTGGTGCTGTTCTGCGGGTACGAGGCGGTCCGCTCGCGCGCGGGGCGCGGGCGGACGGTCTCCGACCGGCCGGTCAGGGGCCGTTGACCGAGACGATGTGGCCCTGGGCGTCGACGGTGAGCGCGACCCGCTGGACCTTGTTGGTCACGGCCAGCACCAGCCAGACGGCGCCCCAGAGGAAGCAGGTGAGCACCGTCAGGAGGGCGTGCAGGAGATGGTTGAGCGGGGCTCCCCGGACCATGACGACCTGCGTCTCGGACCGGGACTCCACCCGCCAGCCGGCCGCTATCCGCTGGTTGACCGCCCAGTCGAGGATCAGGGCGCGCTGCGTCGCGTCGGGCGGGCGTCCGTCGGCCGAGTAGTAGCCGGGCGGCGGCTGGAGCGCTCCCCAGCCCTTTGGCTCGTCGTGGGGTCGCACGAGGTCACCTCCACAGGCCGGTGGGACGTCACCCCAGCCTGCATCCCGTCCGGATCCGGCGCATCCCGGGGCCGGACGGCACCGGGTCCGGCCTCAGCCGAGGCCCAGGTCGGTGAGGACGCGCTCGCAGAGTTCGTGGGTCAGCAGGGCGTCCCCGGCGTGCAGCACCGTGCCGGCGCGCACGGCGTCGAGGAAGGACAGGACGCACTGCTCGATGCCGCGCTGGCGGGCCACCGGTACCCAGTCGCCGCGCCGCCGTACGCTCGGCACCCCGTGGTGGTCGATGATCCGGGCGAGGTCGACGACCTCGCGCTTGGCGTCCTGGCCGGAGACCTCCAGCCGCTCCTCGGTCGAGCCGCCGCGCCGGTTCATCATGCCGATGGCGGTGAATCCGTCGCCGGACAGCTGGAGCACGACCTGGTGCATCAGGCCGTCGCGGACCCTGGCCCGTACGACGGTGTCCTCGACCGGCCCCGGTGCCAGGAAGCGGAGGGTGTCGACGACGTGGATGAAGTCGTCGAGCACCATGGTGCGCGGGTCCTCCGCCATGCCCACCCGGTTCTTCTGCATGAGGATCAGCTCGCGCGGATGCTCGGCGCACTCCGCGTAGCCGGGGGCCAGCCTGCGGTTGAAGCCGACGGTGAGGCTGGTGCCGCGTTCCTCGGCCAGGGCCACCAGCCGCCTGGACTCGGCGATCTCGTAGGCCAGCGGCTTGTCGACGTAGGTGGCGACGCCGGCCTCCAGCAGCCGGGCCACGATCTGCGGGTGGGCGGTCGTCGGGGCGTGGACGAACGCGGCGTCCAGCCCCTGCGCGATCAGCGCGTCCAGGTCGGCGTGGCGCTGCGCGGCCGGGATCCGGTGGGCCTCGGCGACGTCGGCCAGGGTGGCGGGCGTACGGGTCTGCAGGTGCAGCTCGACGCCGGGCAGGCTGGTCAGCACCGGCAGGTAGGCCTTGCGCGCGATGTCGCCGAGCCCGATGCAGCCGACCTTCATCAGGGTCTCCCTGTCCTCGCTGTCCGGCGTCCGCCGGCGCCGTGTCCGCCTCGCGAGGGGCAGCATACGTGGACCGGGGCGGCCGCCGACCGGCGGGGAAGGCGGGGCCCGGCGCGGGGACCGGCGTCGTCCCCGTACGCGGCTGGGCCCGTCCGCCGGTCCGTCCCGTCCGTCCGTCATGGACAGGAGTGGTGCCGCGCGCGGGATTCACCGAACTGCTGAACGGAATCCTCGGTCCCGGATGGACGCCACGCCGACCGGATGTCACACGTGCGGAGCAATCCCGGCCGCCGTACCCTCCCTGGCCCCGTCCGCACCGCAGAGTTGATCAGGTGCAACGAACCCGAATCACCGTGAGCCTCCTGGTGGGCATGGCCGCCACCACGCTGTCCGGCTGCGTGTCCGTGGGGCCGGGTCCGGACATCCCGCCCCGGCCGCACAGCAGTGGTCCCGCCCAGAGACTGTCGCCGCAGATCGTGCTGCCGCCCGTCCACGACTCGCTGGAGGCCCTGCCGGTCCCCGAGCCGTCCACTCCCCGCCCCTCGTCGGCCGCCCCGCCCCGCGCGACCAGTGCCCCGACCGCGCCCCGCCGCTCCGTGCCCCGTGCCCCGTGGCGGCAACGGCACCCCGTCACCACGCGTCCGCTCCCCCGCCCGGTCCCCGTGCCGCCCGTGGTGACCGCTCCGGTCCCCGTCCCGCCGCCACCGGCCCCCGGTACGGGCATCTGCGCCCTGGGCCGGGGCTACGGGCACTGGCCCGCGGGCAGCCCGCAGTCCAGGATCTGCGACAACACCTACGGGCACTGACTCCGCCCGGTCACACGGTCGGCGGACCGGCTCAGGGCTCGCGCAACCGCAGCTCCAGCCGGGCGATCGCCGCGCGCACCCCTTGCGCGTACCCGTCGTCGGCCCGCCCGTCCGCGAGCGTGCCGGCGGCGGCGCGCGCCCGGTCCAGGTGGAACCGCGCCGCGTCTGGACGCCTCAGCTTCAGGTAGTCCGCCACCAGGCTGAGGTGGAGCGAGGGGTAGAAGGCCCGCAGTGCGGGGGCGTCGGGATGCAGCGCCGCCCGCTCGCCGGCCGGCCCTTGGGCGGCGGTCAACGCCCTGAGGTCCCAGGCAAGTTCGTCACCGGGATCGTCCTGGGTGTCGGCCATGTAGTGGGCGAGGGTGGCCCGGTCCAGGGCGTCGCCCGCCTCACCGATCTCCGACCAGAGCGCACCGAAGCGGTTGCGGGCCTCTTCCCGGTCGCCGCCGTGCAGCAGCATGACCGCCTGGCCGATCCTGGTCATGACGGCATCCCTGGACGCCTCCCGCTGCTCCGCCACCGCGGCCTCCTCACACGCGCCGGTCCCCCGTTCGTTCCCGGTCGACGCTAGCGCCAGCGGCCGCCGATCCCGCTGAGGCTCGGGCGGGCGTCCCGGTCCGGCCGCCGAAAGCCGCAGCCGACCGGACCGGGACGCGGGCTCAGCCCAGGTCCGGGATGCGCCAGTCGATGGCGTCGTGCCCCTGCGCCGCCACCGCCTCGTTGATCTGCGTGAACGGGTGGGAGCCGAAGAACTTCTTGGCCGAGAGCGGCGAGGGGTGCGCCCCCTTCACCACCACATGGCGCTCCTCGTCGATCAGCGGGAGCTTTTTCTGGGCGTAGTTGCCCCAGAGCACGAAGACCGCCGGGTCGGGCCGCGAGGCGACGGCCCGGATCACGGCGTCGGTGAACTTCTCCCAGCCCTTGCCCTTGTGCGAGTTGGCCTCACCCGCGCGGACCGTCAGCACGGCGTTGAGCAGGAGCACGCCCTGCTCGGCCCACGGCATCAGATAGCCGTTGTCCGGGACCGGCAGGCCCAGCTCCTCCTTCATCTCCTTGTAGATGTTCCGCAGCGAGGGCGGTGTCTTCACTCCCGGCCGCACGGAGAAGCACAGCCCATGGCCCTGGCCCTCGCCGTGGTACGGGTCCTGGCCGAGGACGAGGACCTTCACCCGGTCGTAGGGCGTGGCGTCCAGGGCGGCGAACACCTGGTCGCGCGGCGGGTAGACCGGCCCCTTGGCCCGCTCCTCCTCGACGAACTCGGTGAGCTCCTTGAAGTAGGGCTTCTGGAGCTCCTCGCCGAGGACGTCTCGCCAGGACTCGGGCAGCAGGTCGGTGTCGGTCACTTCAACAACCTCCGGTAAGCAAATCAGCTGTACGTCCGAGAACCTACCGGGGGCCACTGACAACGCGTCCCGCGGTGCGGACTACCAGCTGGTCTTGCGGTAGAACTCCCACATCTGCATGACCGTCTGCGGGTCCAGGGCACGCTCGCCGCCGCCGATGTCCTCGCCCGAGGCGACGTACAGCTTTCCCTGCCACAGCGGCAGCAGCCGCACGTCCTCGACGAGGATCCGCTGGGCCCGCTCGAACTGCTTGGCGACCGCGCCCCGGTCGCTCTTCCTGCGGGTCTCCGGCAGCAGCTGCTTGGTGATCTCGTCCTTCAGGTAGGGCATCCCCGTGACGCTCTGCTTGCCCACGAACGGGGCGATGAAGTTGTCCGCGTCCGGGAAGTCCGGGAACCAGCCACGGCCGAAGACGGGGTACTCGCCCTTGGTGAAGCCTTCCTGGAAGGGCGTCCAGGTCGTGCTCCTGAGCGTGATGCGGAACAGCCCGGAGCCGTCCAGCTGGCGCTTCAGCTCGTCGAACTCGGGGGCGGTGGAGGAGCCGTACCGGTCGGTGGCGTACCAGAACGTCAGCTCGACCGGCTTGTTGATGCCCGCCTTGGACAGGATCTGCTTCGCCTTGGCCCGGTCCGGGTCGCCGTACGCGTCGAAGAAGCTGGTGGTGTGGCCCGCGATGCCCTTGGGGACCATGGAGTACAGCGGTTCGGCCGTCCCCTGGTACACCTTGGCCACCAGGGCGTCGCGGTCGACGAGCTGGGCGATGGCGCGCCGTACGGCCACGTTCCCCGCCGCCGGGTCCTCGGGGTTGAAGACCAGGAAGCGGATGTCGGCGCCGACGGTCTCGACGATGCGCGGCTGCCCGTCCTTGGACTGGTCCCGCTCCAGTCCGACGACCTCCTCGGCGGTGAGACCGCGGTAGATCGCGTCGATCTCCTTCTTCCGCAGCGCCGCGACCACCGGGGCGGACTCCTTGAAGTACCGGATGGTGACCGCGTCGTTCTTGCGGTGCGCGAAGCCCTGGTAGTCCGGGTTCTTCACCAGCTCGGCACGGGTACCCGGCTTGTACGAGTCGAGGAGGTACGGACCGGAACCCGTGACCTTTCCGTCGTTGCGTATTTTGTGCTGCGAATAGTCGCTGGGGGCCACCAGGGACATCGCGGGCGTGGCCAGAATGAACGGGAACGTGGCGTCCGGCCGGGTGAGGTGGAAGACGACGATGTCGTCCCCCTTCGTCTCCACACGGTCGAGCGAGCCGAGCATGCCGACCGGGCCGTTCTTGAAGGCGATCTCCGAGATCCGGTCGATGGAGTACTTCACCGCCGCGGCGTCGAGCTTGTCCCCGTTGGAGAATTTAAGACCCTTGCGCATCTTGCACCGGTAGGAGGTGCTGGCGTCATCGGTGAACCTGCACCATTCCGCCGCATCGGGCTCGGGCTTGGTGCTTCCGGTCGGGAAACTCACCAGGGTCTGGAAGACATTCCGCATCAGCTCCCAGGAGTTGTCCCACGCCGCTGCCGGATCGAGGGTCGAGGGTTCACTGGTGGTGCCGACGACTATTTTCTGCTCGCCCTTCGAACCACTGTCGGAAAGAAGTCCGCAGCCGGCCAGCAGAGAAAGGGAAGCAAAGGCTGCAGCGGCCTGCAGACTGGCCCGGTAGAACACGTGCACGCTCCTCGATCAGCCATGGGTCGGCAGACGATACCGCAGTGCCCCGCCGGATCAATCCGCAGGCCCGGCAGGGCACTTGAGTCAATCAGGGCCAAACCAGCTCAGGCCGTCTCAGCCCACGCCCGCGTTCAGGAAGATCCCTCCGTCGACCACCAGGGTCTGTCCGGTCATCCACTCCGACTGACTGGAGGTCAGGAACGCGGCAGTGCCGCCGATGTCCTCGGGAACTCCCAGCCGGCCCAGCGGATAAGCCGCCGCGGCCTCCGCCTCCCGGCCTTCGTACAACGCCTGGGCGAACTTCGTCTTCACCACCGCGGGCGCGATCGCATTGACCCGGACGGCCGGCGCGAACTCGTGCGCCAGTTGCAGGGTCAGATTGACCATGGCCGCTTTACTCATGCCGTACGCACCGATAAAGGGCGAGGCGGAAATACCGGCGACCGAGGCGATGTTGACGATCGCCCCGCCGTTCTCCTTCTGCCACGCCTTCCAGGTCAGCTGCGCGAAACCGAGCGCGGAGACGACATTCGTCTCGAAGACCTTGCGGGCGACGCCGAGGTCGAGCTCCGCGATCGGCCCGAAGACCGGATTCGTACCGGCGTTGTTGACCAGGAAGTCGACCCGGCCGAACGCCTCCATCGTGCGTTCGACGGCCTCGGTCCGGTGCTCCGCGTCGTGCGCCTTCCCGGCCACGCCGATCGCCCGGTCGGCGCCGAGCCGCTGGACGGCCTCCTGGAGCGCCTCCTCGCCGCGTCCGGTGATGCACACCCGGTCGCCCCGGGCCACCAGCGCCTCGGCGATCCCGTAGCCGATGCCCCGGCTCGCGCCCGTGATGAGCGCGACCTTCCCGCTGTCCTGCACTGCCATGATGTCCCAGCCCTCCGGGTTCAGTTGAGCGGTCCGCCGGCGACGTACAGGACCTGGCCGGAGACGAAGCCCGCGTCGTCGCCGGTGAAGAAGGCGATGGCGTTGGCGATGTCCTCGGGGCGGCCGACGCGCTGGACCGGGATCTGGGTGGCGGCCGCGGCCTGGAAGTCCTCGAAGCCCATGCCGATCCGGGCGGCCGTCTGGGCGGTCATCTCGGTGACGATGAAGCCGGGGGCGACGGCGTTGGCGGTGATGCCGAACTTGCCGAGCTCCTTGGCGAGGGTCTTGGTGAAGCCCTGGAGGCCCGCCTTGACGGCGGCGTAGTTGGCCTGGCCCCGGTTGCCGAGCGCCGAGGAGGAGGAGAGCGAGACGATCCGGCCGAACCCGGCGTCCACCATGTGCTTCTGGACGGCCTTGGCCATCAGGAACGCGCCCTTGAGGTGGACGTTCACCACGGTGTCCCAGTCGGACTCGCTCATCTTGAAGAGCAGGTTGTCACGGAGCACGCCCGCGTTGTTGACCAGGATCGTCGGGGCGCCGAGCTCGGCGGCGACCCGCGCGACCGCGGCTTCCACCTGGGCGCTGTCCGAGACGTCGCAGCCGACCGCGAGGGCCCTGCCCCCGGCCGCGGTGATCGTGTCGACGGTGTCCTTGCAGGCGGCCTCGTCGAGGTCGAGTACGGCGACGGCGCGGCCCTCGGCCGCCAGGCGCACCGCGGTGGCGGCGCCGATGCCCCGGGCCGCTCCGGTCACTACGGCGACGCGCTGCTCGGTGGTGGACATGCTTGGTTCTCCTCGCCCTTGGATCGCCGCCCAGCGGGTCCGGGGCGCCTCCGGCACGGGATCTCGATCTCGTGTACGGAACCTTCCCGATGCCTGAGCGACCGCTTAGTACCTTCAGCAGAGGAGACGCTAGAAGCCGCGGCATCCGGTGTCAACGGCGCGCGGCCGCCGCGGCGCATGTCACATCCGGCGCACCACCCGCGCGACGGCGGCGGGGCGGCGCGCCGGCGGACCGGTCAGCGGACCAACAGCTCCAGCAGCCGCTCGACCTCGGCCTCCGGGTCCGTCGTGAGACCGCTGTGCACGGGGCCCGGCTGGACGACCGTGGAGCGCGGCGCGATCAGCCACCGGAAGCGGCGGCCGGCGTCGTCGCGGGCGGCCTGGCCCGCCTGCGTGCCGCCGAGGCAGACGCCCTCGACGGCGTGCAGGGCTGCCCGTACGCCCGTCGTGTCGGCGGCCGGGTCCAGGGCCTTCAGCTTGGTCTCGTCGAGGTGGGTGCGGGCGGCCACGAAGCTCCGGGCACGGCAGTAGACCACCACGCCCGCGTTGAAGCACTCGCCGCGCTCCACCCGGGGCACCACGCGCAGCAGGGCGTACTCGAAGACATCGCGCTCGCTCACCGCTGGCCGTCCTTGTCGTTCTTCTTGGTGGGGTGGGGCCAGGGGGTGAGGTGGTCGGTGAGCCAGCCGGGGGCCTGCGACGGCCGGTCCGGGGTGGGGCCGTCCATGGTGATGCGTTCGTGGATGGTCGCGGCGCGCGGCAGCAGCGCCTCGACGTAGGCGCGGCGCAGCTCGTCGGTGGTGGCGAAGCCGGGCTCGTCCACCAGCCATTCGTCGGGGACGTCCGCGGCGACCTCGGTGAGCAGTTCCTCGGTGACCAGCGGGGCCAGTTCGGCGGCGGCGGCCGCGATGTCGGGGGCGAACGGGGCGAGCGCGTGGTCGGAGGCGTTGTACGGCTTGGCGGCGGAGGTCTGGGCTCCGGGCCAGTTGTGGTGCCAGATCATGGTGGCGCCGTGGTCGATGAGCCACAGGTCGCCGTGCCAGACCAGCATGTTGGGGTTGCGCCAGGACCGGTCGACGTTGTTGATCAGCGCGTCGAACCAGACGACCCGTCCGGCCTCGCGCGGGTCCACCTCGTAGGCGAGCGGGTCGAAGCCGATGGAGCCGGGCAGGAAGTCCATCCCGAGGTTGAGCCCGCCGCTGGCCTTGAGCAGCTCCTGCACCTCCTGGTCGGGCTCGGCGAGGCCGATGACCGGGTCCAGCTGCATCTGGACGAGGGTGGGGACGCGCAGCCCGAGCCGTCGGCCGAGCTGTCCGCAGATCACCTCCGCGACGAGCGTCTTGCGGCCCTGCCCGGCGCCGGTGAATTTCATGACGTACGTGCCGAGATCGTCGGCCTCGACGATCCCGGGGAGCGAGCCACCCTCACGTAGCGGCGTGATGTAGCGGGTCGCTACGACCTCTTCCAACATTTTCCCAGGTCACCCATCTCTTCAGCCTTGCAATCCACGGACGGTTTTCCGGAGCGTGGAGGCAGCGATCGCCGGTCTGCGGCGCTGGGGAGAATCCGGGGGGTCCGTTCGGCGAGCCGGCCCTCACACTCCCCCGGAGACCGCCGACGGCGCCGCGCCCCTTGCTGCCGGCTTCCGGCAAGAAGTGAGCATAGTAACCGAGGGTGACCGTCGGCGAGTGTTTATCCGAGCCGCCGAGCCGGGGTCACGGCGACCGCGGTCGCCGAACCCCGCGGCGCACAGCGCTCGGACGGGTGCGGGGGTTCGGCGACTGGGAGATCGCGGCCTCGCGGTGGTGGGGTCCGGCCGGAGCAGGCGGTGGTCCGCCTCTCCGGCCGGCCCCGGCGGCACCTTCCCGCGTCCCCGGCCCTCGTACGCCCACCCGCTACGGCACGGGCTGCTGCTGGGTGACGCAGTGGATTCCGCCGCCGCCGGTGCCGAGGCGGTCGATGTCGAGCTGTTCGACGACCCGGCCGGGGTAGAGCTGGGCCAGCGTGGCCTTGGCCGCCGCGTCGGCCCTGGTGTCGCCGAACTGGCCCGAGACGACGGCCCCGTTGCACAGGTAGTAGTTGGCGTAGGAGGCGAGGAAGTCCGCGTTGGTGGAGCGGATCTTGTTGTAGTCGGGGCCCTGGAGCCGGCTCACCGACATCGGGCCGCCGCTCGCCGTGGTGGAGGCGGACAGGATCTGGTACTGCCGGCGCGCGTCCTTCGCGTAGACGTCGGTGTCCGTCGCCAGGGGCATCTGGACGAGCGCCTGCCCCGGGGCGAGGAAGCGCGAGGTGGCATCGACGTGGTCGTCGGTGATGTCCTGCCCGGACACGCCGTCGAACCAGATCACCTTGGAGGCCCCGTACGCGGCGCACATGGCGGTTTCGAGCTGCGCCTGTGACTTGCCGGGATTGCGCTTGGTGCTGATGAGGCTGCTGCGGGTCGCCATCAGGGTGCCGGCGCCGTCCTGCTCGATCGCGCCGCCCTCCCCGACCAGGCCCGCGGAAGTGAACGGGACTCCGGCGTAGGCGGCGATCCGCTCGGCGACGAGGGCGTCCTTGGCGTGGGTCTGCTTGTTGCCCCAGCCGTTGAAGTTGAGCCCGACCGCGTCGAGGCCGCCGGCCCCGTCGGTACGGAAGACCGGGCCGCTGTCGCGCATCCAGCAGTCGTCGACCGGGATGGAGCTGATGACGGTGACCGAGGGGCCGCACTTGGACCGGGCGCCGGCCGCGCTGCCGGGGTTGGCGCACATGACGACGGGCTCGTACTTGGCGATGGTCCGCGCGATCAGCGCGATGTCGGCCTGGACCCCGCTGAGCAGACCGCGCCCCCAGATCGCGGTGCTGTCCGGCCAGGCCATCCAGGTACGGGTGTGGCGGACGTCCTCGACCGGGACGCCGAAGGAGCCCGCCGGAGCCGTCCGGACACGCGGCGACGCGGCCCAGGACCACCCCTCGGCCGCCGCGAGGGCCGCGCCCGCGGCGGTGAGCCCCGCCGCCGCGAGGAACCCTCGCCTGCCCATGCCCCCGCCCCGCGCATGGGCAACTGCGTGCTCGTTCATAGGGATCTCCTCTGTCGTCCTGACCCGCCGACGTGGCGCGGCGGGAGCCTGAAAACTAAAACTGACCGAGCGCTCGGTCAATAGTTTGGACGGTGAATCTCCCGGGTTCCCACAACACCGCAGGTGGCGGTCGGGGTGCTCGTTAGAGTGACCGCATGGCAGCATCGGCGAAGGGCCCCCAGGAACTCTCCCCTCCTCCCGCCCGACCGGGGCGGACGCGCGTGTCGGCGAAGGGGGAGCAGACCCGCGCACGACTGATCGCCGCCGCGCGGACCCTGCTGGCGGGTGAGATGAGCGAGCGCTTCACCACGCGCAACGTGGCGGCGCTGTGCGGGGTTTCGCACGGTATGTGCCACTACCACTTCCAGGATCGCACCGACCTCGTCCTGGCCGTCGTCGAGGACATCCGCCCCGAGTGGATCGTCCCGCTGGAGGCGGCCGTCGCCGCGCCCGGCACGTTCGCCGAGCGCGCCGAGCGCGTGGTCGACCTGCTCGGCCGCCCCGAGGGAACGGATCTCGCGCACCTGCACTCGGCTCTGCACTGGCATGCCCTGAACGACGACCGGGTGCGGGAATCCCTTGCAGCCGAGTACCGGCGCTGGCGCACCGCTTTCGTCGACCTCTTCAAGGTCCTGGCCGACGAGCGGGGCGGGCACCTCGATCCCCGGCCATTGGGCGAGGCCGTCGCAGCCGCCGTGGACGGCCTCGCCGCCGCGGAGTCACTGGACGCCGGGGTCGACACCGGCCCGGTCCTGCGGACCCTCGTCCGCACGCTCGCGGCCGGCGCCTGAGCCGGTCGTGGCCGGCCGCAGCGCCCGGCGGGCGGCCGAGATCGCTTCCGGGTCCCAGCCGGGGCGGGGTACGGACTCCAGGAGGAGCCGCGTGTAGGGGTGCCGGGGCGCGGCGAGCACCTCGGCCGTGGGGCCCGCCTCGACGACGGCACCGTGGCGCATGACGACGATCTCGTCGGTGACGCACCGGACCACGCCCAGGTCGTGGGTGATGAAGAGGTATCCGATCGAGGTCTGCTCCCGGATGTCGGCCAGGAGGTTGAGGATCTGCGCCTGCACCGACACGTCCAGCGCGGCAACCGCTTCGTCCAGGACGAGTACGGCGGGCTCGACGGCCAGGGCGCGGGCGATGGCCACCCGCTGGCGCTGTCCGCCGGAGAGCTGACGCGGCAGCGCCTCGGCGGCGCGGGTCCCGAGGCCCACCTGGTCGAGGAGTTCGCGTACGCGCTTCTCCGGGGCGTGCCCGGGAAAGTGGAGCCGCAGCGTCTCGCGGAGAACCGCCGCGACGCTCGTCCTCGGATCGAGGGAGAGGTAGGGATCCTGGAAGACCATCTGGACCTCGCGGGCTCGGGCCAGACGCCCGGCCCGCCCCCGCCCGGCACCACGCTCCCGCCCGGCGCGGGGCCGGCCGCGCACCAGGACCTCGCCCTCGTCGGCCCGTTCCAGGCCGACGACGATCCGGGCGGTGGTGGTCTTGCCGGAGCCGGACTCGCCCACGATGCCGAGGGATCCTCCTTCCGGCAGGGTGAAGGACACGTCGTCCACGGCGCGTACGGCGCCGTAGGTCCGTCGCAGGCCCCTGACGGCCAGTACGTTCTCAGGCATCGACGGCACTCCCTTCGAGCCGGTCGCTGTGGTGGCAGGCGGCGTGGTGTTCCGGTCCGCCCGGGGCGGGCAGCGCGCGCGGTGCGTCCCGCTCGCAGAGTTCCGTCGCGAGGGGACATCGGGCGGCGAAGGCGCAGCCGTTCAGTGCCTCGCGGAGGTCGGGGGGCCGGCCGTCGATGGCGGCGAGCCGCCCCCGGGGACCATTCATCCGGGGGGTGGAGGCGAGCAGGGCGGCCGTGTACGGGTGGCGGGGCCGCGCGAAGAGGACTTCCGCGGGGCCGCTCTCGGCGATCCGTCCCGCGTACATGACGTAGACACGGTCGCTGATCGCCGCGGCGAGGTCGAGGTCGTGGGTGACGAACAGCAGTCCAGTGCCGAAGCGTTCGCGCAGTCGGCTCAGCAGGGCAACGACCTCGGCCTGGGTGGTGACGTCCAGCGCGGTGGTGGGTTCGTCGGCGAGCAGCAGCGCCGGGTCTCCCATGAGGGCGGCGGCGATCATGACGCGCTGGAGCATGCCGCCGGACACCTGGCCGGGGTACTTGTGCAGGGCGGAGGCGTCCAGACCCACCGCCTCCAGGAGTTCACCGGCCCGGGTCGTGGCGTCCGCCCGGCTCATGGCCCCGGTCAGCCGCACGCTCTCGGTGAGGAAGTCGCCGACGCGGCGCAGCGGGTTGATGGCGGCGCGCGGGTCCTGGAAGATCATGGCGACCGTGCCGGTGCGCAGGGCGCGCAGTTGCCCGGCGTCCATGGTGAGCACGTCCCGTCCGTCGACCCGGACGGTGCCCTCGGCGACGGCGGCCGGTGGCAGCAGCCCCAGCGCGCTGCGTGAGGTGAGTGTCTTTCCGGAGCCGGACTCGCCGACGAGTGCGACCGTCTCACCGGCGTCGACGGTGAGGTCGATGCCGTCGAGGACCGGGCGGGCGGTGCCGGGCAGCGTGATCCGCAGCCCCTGGATGTCGAGTGTGTTCATCGGTCCCTCCGGGCGACGCGGTCGGCCCAGCGTTCCCCCACCACGTTGAACGCGACGACGGTCAGCACGATGAGCACGCAGGGCAGGATCGCGGACAGCGGGTAGCCGCGCTGGATGGCGGCCTGCCCGTCGAAGACCATGCGGCCCCAGTCGGGGGTGAGCGCGGGGATGCCGAGTCCGAGGAAGGAGAGGCCCGCGAGATCCATCAGGGCGTAGCCGAAGTTGACGGCGGACTGGGCGAGGACGACGGGGGCGACGTTGGGCAGGATGTGGCGCAGACAGATCTGGAGGCCGGAGTGGCCCTGGACCCGGTAGGCGCTGACGTAGGGGCGTTCGCGTTCGGCCAGGACCAGTGAGCGGGTCAGCCGGCCGACGTAGGGCAGGTAGGCGATCGCGAGTGCGATGACCGGGGCGAGCAGCCCTTCCCCGTAGATCGAGACGATGAGGATCGCCAGCAGCATCCCGGGGAAGGCGAAGACCAGTTCGGTGCTGCGCGAGAGCACGGAGTCCAGCCAGCCGCCTCTCCAGGCCGCGGCCGTTCCGACGACGACGCCCGCGACGGTGGAGAAGACGATCACCCCGAGCGGGCCCAGCAGGGAAGCGCGCGCGCCGGTCAGAAGACGGGAGAGGGTGTCCCGGCCCGCCACGTCCGCACCGAGCGGATGATCGCCGGAGGGGCCCGCGAGCGCGTTGCCCAGGTCGACGGCGTTGGGATCGTGCGGTGCCAGCACACCGGCGAGCATCGCTCCGGCGACGACGAGGACCGCGAACCCCAGACAGCAGAGATGGAGCGGTGATCCGGCCGAGCGGATCCGGGCGAGGCCGGGTCGGCGGGTGAGGACGGCGGTCATGCGGCGGACCTCCTCGATCCGAGGGCGATCCGCGGGTCGACCAGCGGCATCAGCAGGTCGACGGCGAGGTTCACGGTCATGAACAGGGCCACGATGATCAGGGAGACGGCCTGGACGGTCGGGAAGTCCTTGGTCGTGGTGGACAGTTCGAGGAGCTGCCCGATGCCGCCGACGCTGAAGGCGCTCTCCACCAGGACCGTGCAGACCAGCAGCGTCGAGACGATCAGACCGCCGGTGGTCAGTACGGTGCCCAGCGAGTTGCGGAACACATGGCGGCGGATGACCTGTCGCTCCGGCACTCCCCGGCTCCGGGCCACGGTGACGTGTTCGCCGTCGAGAGCTTCCAGCATCGCCGAGCGGGTGACCCGGGCGAGCAGGCCGATCAGGTAGAGAGCGAGCGCGATGGCGGGCAGGGTCAGATGCCAGAGCTTGTCGAGGAAGCCGTCGCCCGCTCCGCCGCTGGGGAACCAGCCGAGCTTGACGGCGAACAGCCCCTGGAGCAGCACCGCCGCGACGAAGGACGGGGTGCCGACGGCGAACGTGGTCGTGACCAGGACGGCGGAGTCGGTGGCGCCGCCGCGTACGGCCGCGAGCCGGCCGAGGACGAGACCGGTCACGACGACCACCACCAGCGCCATGGCGACCAGCAGCAGCGTGGTGGGCAGGCGGTCGGCCAGAAGCCGGGAGACGTCGGTGCGGTAGGTGATCGACCGCCCGAAGTCGCCGTGTGCCATGTCGCCCAGCCAGCGCAGGTACCGGACGAGGAAGGGGTCGTTCAGGTGGTACTGCGCGTTGATCGCGGCGAGCGCCTCCGGCGAGGCGGAGCGGCCCGAGAGCAGGAAGCTCGCGGGGCTGCCCGGCGCCAGATACATCGCGCCGAAGACCACGAACGACGCGCAGAGCAGTGTGGCGGTCATCTCCGCCAGCCGCCGTACGGCGAATCTCGTGAAGCTCACCGGGCAGCCCCCACGTCGGCCGCCCACGGGTAGTACATGTACGAGATCGTGGTGGGTGCTCCGGTGATCCTCCTGTTGAGGAAGACCGAGGTCGGCCACTCGGCGACCGGGATCCACAGCAGCCGGCCGGCGGCGTGCTTCTGGAGCCGCGCCTCGATCGCCATCCGCCGGTCCGGGTCGTAGGCGGCGGTCGCCCGGTCGACGAGGTCGTCGTACCCCTTGTCGCTGTAGCCGGCGAAGTTCATGTACGAGCCGGTCCTGAAGTTCGACAGCAGGTCCAGCGGGTCGGTGATCGAGTCGTAGTAGGTGAGCGGGAACATGTCGATGCCCTCGCGCGCCCCGGCGTCGGTGAACAGGGCGGTGAACGCGTTCGGGGCGATGGTCCTGAGTCTGATGTCCAGGCCGATCGCGGTCCCCGCTGCCTGCACGGCGGTGGCGAGCACGGAGACGTCCTGGCCGATGGAACTGGTGGCGACGGTCAGCGTCCTGCCGGTGGCGCCGGCCTGCTTGACCAGTGCCTTCGCCTTCTCGATGTCCGGGGCGGTCGGCGGCAGTCCGTCCAGCGCGGCCCTACGGGCCTGTTCGGAGGCACCGGCCCAGGCGGCACGGGTGGTGAGGGAGCTGGTGACGGTCCCCACGCCTCCGAGGGCGGACCGGACGAAACCGGTGCGGTCCAGGGCCAGGGAGAGCGCACGGCGGACACGGACGTCGCCGAGCGGTCCCTCCATGTTGGTGACGTTGACACTGACCGTGCTCAGTCCCTCGCCGAAGTACAGGGTGCCGGTGCTGCTGCCGCGCAGCCGGTCGTAGCTCTCGGTGGGGATCAGGTAGCCGCCGTCGGCCTCCCCGCTGAGGAAGGCGTTGGTGCGGGCGGAGGGGTCGGTCAGGAAGCGGAAGACGACCTTGCCGGACTTGGCCCTGGTGCCCCAGTAGCCGTCGAAGCGGTCGAGCTCGATCGACTCGCCCTTGTTCCAGGTGCCGAGCCGGAACGGGCCGGTGCAGTCGAGCCCGCCGGAAGTGCCGTAGTTCCGGCCCGCCGCCTCGACACCGGCCTTGGAGGCCACCACACCGGCGGCGGTCGCCATGTACTGGGGGAACTGGGAGTCGGGCTTCTTGAGCTCGACGGTGACCTGGAGCGGACCGGTCTTCCTGACCGAGGCGACGTTCCGGAACACCTGGGCCCACGCGGCGGCGTTGTGCGGATCCATCTGCCGGCCCAGGCTGAAGACCACGTCGTCGGCGGTCATCTCCCCGCCGTTGTGGAAGCGGACGTGCGGACGGAGCTCGTAGACCCAGGTGGTGGGGGTGGGGTTCGTCGCCTTCCGCGCCAGGCCGGGCTCGGTCCTGAGCGCCGGTGTCCAGCGCATCAGGCTCTCGCACACGTTGGAGAGGACCGTGTTCTGCGGGTAGTCGAACGCGACGGTGTAGTCGAGCGTGGGCGGCTCCGCGTAGGTGGCCCAGGTGAAGGAGTCGATCTCCCCCCTGGCCCTGGGCGTCTGCCGGGACAGGGTGACGTCGCCGGAGGCGCCCTCGCCGTTCCTGGGTGGTCCGGAGCAGGCCGTGAGCAGCGCCACGGCGGACAGGACGGCCGTCGCGGCGGCGAGCCGGACGGGCACGGCGCGACTGCGTCTGCTGGTGCGGGGTGAGGGTGTGGTCATCGTCGCGCTCTCTTTCCGTACGGATGGCCGTACGTGAACAGGGGAGGCTGCCGGACCGCCGGGACGGTCCGGCAGGAGCGGGCGGTGGGGTCGGGGGCCCGGGGTGTTTCGAAAGTGGGCGTCGTCCGCCCGGAGCACGGGCCCGGCGGCGTCCGGGGCATCCGGTACCGGGGTCGGTCCCGACAACGCGGCGAGCGCGCGCACCGGGGCATGCGAGCCCGGCAGGATCCGGACGAGGCCCTACGCGAGGGGGCGGGCGGCGGGGATCTGCTGGGTGATGCAGTGGACCCCGCCGCCGCCGAACGCGATCACCGGGGCCCGCACCCCGACGACCTTGCGGCCGGGGTACGCCGACGCGATCACCGCGAGCGCGTCCTCGTCCTGCGGCACCCCGGCGACAGGGACGACGACGCCACCGTTGGCGACGTAGTAGTTGAGGTAGGACACCTCGACCTCGGCACCGGCCACGTCGGCGAAGGCCGCCTGCGGAACGTCGATGATCTCCAGCGGCCGGCCCTGGGCGTCGGTGGTGGCCTCCAGCACGGCGCGGTTGGCGCGCATCCGCGCGTGGTCGGGGTGGCCGGGGTCCTCGGGAAGGGAGACGACGACCTTGCCGGGGGCCGCGAAGGCACAGACCCCGTCGACGTGTCCGTCCGTCTCGGTGTCGAGCAGCCCTCCGTAGGGGAGCCAGACCACCTTGCTGACACCGAGCCGGGACTTCAGCTCGGCCTCGATGCCGTCCCGGCTCATGCCCGGGTTGCGGTTGGGGTGGAGCAGGCACTGTTCGGTGGTGATCAGGGTGCCCTCGCCGTCGACGGTGACCGCTCCCCCTTCGAGGATCATGTCGGAGTGGATGCGCTCCACCCCGAGGTGCTCCAGCAGCAGGGCGCTGATCCGGTCGTCGGCGTCGTACGGGTGGTGCTTGCCGCCCCAGGCGTTGAAGCGGAAGTCCACCCCGGCGCGGTGGCCGTCGCCGTCGAGGACGAAAAGCGGGGCGGAGTCACGGAACCACGAGTCGTCCAGCGGCAGTTCCACCACGTCGACCTGCGGGCCGCACCGGGTCCGGGCGTCATCGCCGTGGCCGGGAGGGGCGACCATCGTGACCGGCTCGAAGGCGCCGATGGCCCGGGCGACGTCCGCGTACTCCTCCTTGACCTCGTTCAGCACGCCACCCCACAGATCCGGGCGGGTGGGCCATGCCATCAGGCACCCCTCGTGCTCGGACCACTCGGCAGGCATACGGAATGCAGTCATCACGTCTCATTTCTTCTTGCCAGACGTACTCGTCGGCGGCCGTCGACCGGGCACAGGGCCGGTTCGGGCCACAGGACGCATACGAGGGGTGTGGGAATCTTCCTCTCAACTGAAAATTCAGTCAAGAGATGGGTCGTCGAGAGAATCGCCGCTCGGCGATGCGGGGGCCGGGCCGCGTCACCGCTGTCCGGGGACGCGCCGGGGCCGGGGCTCAGGGTGTGCCGTCGGTCCGGCCGCCGACCGGGAGCCGCGGGGTGCGCGGCGGCTCCGCGCGGCGACGCCCGGTCGCCTCGAAGGCGGCGGCGAGCCGGAGCAGCGCGTTGTCGTCGTAGGCACGGCCCGCGAAGGTCAGCCCCACGGGCATGCCGGTGTCGGTCATGGTGCCCATCGGCACGGTCACGGTCGGGATGCCGAGGTGCCGGGGTACGAGATTGCCGTTCGCGACCCACACGCCGTTGCGCCACCCGAGGTCGGCGGACGCCTCGTTCACGTCCATGTCGGCCGGACCGACATCGGCGACCGCGGGGAACACCACGGCCTGGAGGCCCAGTCCGTCCATCCACGCCTCCAGGTCGACCCTGCGGGTCTCCTCGAGCCCGCGGAGCCCCTGCTCCAGATGAGGGATCCCGGTGAGCGAGCCGTACGGACGGTCGCGCACCAGCCCGGGGTAGTCGGCGACCGCGTCGTCGAATCCGGCGTAGCGGTCCGGCAGTTCGCCGGGGTGCTTGGGCCAGATCCGTTCGCCGTCGACGTCGGCGAGGGACGGGAGCGCGGGGTCGGCGTTGGCACGCAGGAAGTCGTCCCAGGCCCAGGCCGGCAGGTCCAGCGCCTCGCAGGTGAGGAAGTCGTGGCCGACCAGGCCCCGGGTCCGCAGGGACGGGGCTCCGGGACGGTCGGACTCGTAGTTGGTCACCACGGGGAAGTCGACCTCGACGACCTCGGCTCCGGCGGCCTCCAGGTCACGGCGGGCGGCCTGCCACAGGGCGATGACCGAGGCGCGCGTGTCGATGCGCTGCCCGGTCTGGCCGCCGATGCCGCCGCGTCCGGTCCCGGCATCGGGGTCGGCGTTGATGTACATCCCGGGCACGCCGACGCGCTTGCCGGCGAGCGCCGCGCGCGCCGCTGCCCCGTCCGCGGGGGCCAGCTCCGGATACGAGGCCGGGCGCACCCGGGAGGGCGCGGGAAGCGGCACCCAGGGCTGGGACCGCCACAGGTCACCGCGTGTTTCCGGGTCGTCGGCGACGATGACGTCGAGGAGTTCCAGGAGGTCGGCCATGGTGCGGGTGTGAGGGACCACCACGTCCATGGTCGGCACGAGCGGCCAGTTGCCGCGCACCGAGATCACGCCGCGGCTGGGGGTGTAGGCGCACAGCGCGTTGTTCGACGCGGGCGCCCGGCCCGAGGACCAGGTCTCCTCGCCGAGGCCGAACGCACCGAACGAGGCGGCGGTGGCGGTGCCCGAACCGTTGGAGGAGCCGGAGCCGTAGGCGCTGGTGAGCCAGTCGGCGCTGTACGGGCTTTCGGCGCGGCCGTAGACGCCGCGCTGCATGCCGCCGTTGGCCATCGGGGGCATGTTGGTCAGGCCGATGAGCACGGCCCCCGCGGCACGCAGCCGCTCGATGGCGAAGGCGTCGCGCTGGGCGACGAGGTGCTCGAACGCGGGCGAACCGGCGGCGGCGGTCAGCCCCTTGGCGAGGTAGCTGTCCTTGGCGGTGTAGGGGATGCCGTCGAGCGGACCGAGGGCCCGGCCCCGGGCGCGGCGGACGTCGGACGCCTCGGCGTCCGCGCGGGCGCCGGGATTCATCACGACGAGAGAGTTGAGCGCGGTGGCGGTGCCGGGCCGGTCGTAGGCCTCGATCCGGGCGAGGTAGGCGTCGAGCAGGCCGACCGCGGTGGTCTCCCCCTTCTCCAGCGCCGCGCGCAGGTCCGCGATGCCTGTCTCGACGACATCGAATGCGCGTGTCATGCGGGTGCCTCCAGGGTGATGGGTCGAACGATGCGGCGCGGGGCGTCCGGCCCCGCAGACGCGGTGCCGGGCAGGCGGGCGGGGCCGTTCCGCCACGGGCGGCAGCGGAAGAGCGGGGACGCCCTCGATCCGGGCCTCTCGGCGGCTGTGCGGTGTGGAACAGCCGGGCACGGTGGAGTCACTGTGGCATTGACTGAAAATTCAGTCAATAGATGAGAGATGAAAAGGCCGGGATCCGCGGGCGCGGGCGCCGTGGCTTTGACCGGATCCGCCGGCCCCGACGACCTGACGGGCGGCCATGTCCGACGGCACCGGCGTCCCGGTCCACCCCTCCGGGAGAGGCCAGGACATTTCGTCAGGATGAGGCAGGATCGGGCACCGGCGCACGCGAGCCGGCCCGATCCGGACACGAGGGCCTAGGTGTTCTGTCCCGGGAGGTTGTGGACGGGTGAGCGAGGTCTCGGCTGAGGGATCTTGAAGCAGGTGAGGGCCTTCCGGTTCGGTGTGGATT